>DASZVE010000090.1:0-163765 GCA_035547095.1 Mucilaginibacter sp. | reverse complement strand
CATAGGATGTTTTTATCAGACTATGGGATATATTTTTTCGTTTTTAATTTAATAATGTCAATTATACACTATCTTGTCGGCGGTTTTTCCTCCAATTAGCCTAAAGACAATATAACTAACCATAGCATGAACCGGCGTACGTCTTTAAAAAATCTGGCTTTGGTCATCGGCAGCGCAGCATTGCTGCCCCGGTGTACGGAGCATAATCCAGTAGCGCATTTTACGCACTTTGATGTTACTAACGACCAGGAATCTCTTGTTGCCGATATAGCCGAAGCCATCATTCCCAAAACTTCCACCCCCGGCGCGAAAGATCTGAATTTGGACAAGTTTGTATGGCTGATGCTGGACGATTGCACTAAAAAGGACGACCAGAAAGCCTTCTTTAAAGGCATGGACGAGTTCAACGATCTCACTAAAAAAACTTATAGTAAGAGCTTTGCCGACCTGGACAAAAAACAGCAGGAAGATTTGCTGAACACTTTTGAAAAGAAAGACAATGGTTATTCAAAAGAGCTGAACGGTTTCTTTGGCAAGGTTAAGGGATTGATTGTGTTCGGATATACCGAATCGAAATATTTCATGACCAAAGAAATTGTGTACGAGCTTGTCCCGGGCAGATACAACGCCTGGTTCCCCGTTAAAAATAATATGGCTGTAAAAAATGGCTAATCTGAATACTGACAGCGCAAAGGACCGCACCTTTGACGCGATTGTGATCGGTTCGGGCATCAGCGGAGGCTGGGCCGCCAAGGAACTGACAGACAAAGGCCTCAAAGTATTAATGCTTGAGCGCGGGCGTGATGTAAAGCACATTAAGGACTATCCGACCACAAATCTGTATCCCTGGGAGTTTAAGCACCGGGGCGAAGTGCCGATGGATATCCAGGAGGCTAACCCGATTATAAACCGCTGCTATGCCTTTAAGGAAGATGCCATGCATTTTTTTGTAAAGGATCATGACCATCCGTATGTGCAGGAAAAACCTTTCGATTGGATTCGCGGCTACCAGGTAGGCGGCAAGTCGCTGATGTGGGCCAGGCAAACACAGCGCTGGAGCGACTTCGATTTCGAGGGCCCTGCCCGCGACGGTTTTGCTGTGGATTGGCCGATACGTTACAAAGATATCGCACCCTGGTATAGCCATGTCGAGAAATTTGCGGGCATATCGGGTAACAGGGACGGCCTTGCCGAACTGCCCGACGGCGAATTCTTACCCGCTTTTCCGCTAAATGCGGTTGAAGATTACTTCAGCAAGCATGTAAAAGCGCATTATAAGAACCGGTACGTCATCAGCGCGCGGTGTGCGCACCTGTCCAAACCTAACCAGATCCACCTGGATCAGGGCAGGGCGCAATGCCAGGAGCGTACGCTTTGCCAGCGCGGATGCCCGTTCGGCGGATATTTCAGCAGCAACGCATCAACTATTCCCTGGGCGCTTAAGTCAGGTAACCTGACGTTAAGGCCATTTTCGGTAGTGGAATCCATCATTTACGATGATAACAAAGGCAAAGCTACCGGCGTCCGTATTGTTGATACCAATACAAAGCAAACAGAAGAGTATTACTCGAAGATCATATTTGTTAATGCTGCCGCAATTAACACAAATCTTATTTTACTCAACTCGAAGTCGAAACGATTCCCGAATGGTTTAGGTAACGACAGTGGCGTGCTGGGTAAATATGTGGCTTTCCATAATTATTCGGCACACATCGGCGCTGAAGTTGAAGGCTATGAAGAATGGGCGACGGATGGCCGTAACCCCGCGGGCGGAGGCTATATTCCACGTTTCAGGAACGTATTTAAACAGGAGACCGACTTTCTGCGCGGCTACGCGAGTGGATTATATGGATACAGGGGTTACAATCACAAATGGGAAGGTGTGGGAGAAGACTTTAAAGCCGGCTTATCTAAAAAAGAATACGGTCCCTGGCACATAGGCTCGCACTTCATGGGCGAAACCATTCCGAAGGCAACTAATTTTGTTGCGCTGGATCCGAACCTGAAAGATCAATGGGGTGTGCCTCAGCTCAGGATATCAGTCGACTACGACGATAACGATATGAAGATGCAGAAGGATTACGTCGAGCAGCTAACCGAAATGTTCACCAGTGCGGGCTTCAAAAATATTAAAGCGGAGACAAATCACCAGGCTCCGGGGCTGGACATCCACGAGATGGGCGGTGTGCGCATGGGTAACGATCCGAAGACGTCGATGCTGAATAAGTGGAACCAGTTGCACGCATGCAATAACGTATTTGTAACGGACGGCGCATGCATGACGTCTACGTCATGTCAGAACCCATCGCTTACCTATATGGCCTTTACAGCCCGCGCAGTAGATCATGCCGTAAGCGAAGCGAAAAAAGGAAATGTCTGAGATCATTTTTTGTCCGAAAAATATTTATATAAAACACACCGGAAAAACACTCTGAACGCTGCAAAGGCACTATTGTGTTAAAAAAACACAATGTAATTAGCTGAGAGAAATTATTTTTTTACATTAGTCGGGCTAACCGAAAGATAAATCAAAAATTACCAATTATAACATGTCAACAAACACATACGATGCGATCGTTATTGGCTCCGGTATCTCTGGCGGCTGGGCTGCAAAAGAGCTAACGAAAAACGGGTTGAAAACGATCATGCTGGAGCGTGGCCGGGACATAGTGCACGTTAAAGACTATGTAAATGCCAATAAGGCTCCCTGGGAATTTCCGCACAGGGGAGGACGTACAGTACAGATGGAAAAAGATTACCCTGTGCTGAAAAGAGACTATCCGTTAAATGAAACAAATCTCGACTATTGGGTAAACGAAAAAGAGAGCCCTTATGTCGAAATCAAAAGATTCGACTGGTTTCGTGGTTACCATGTAGGCGGAAGGTCGCTGATGTGGGGCCGTCAAAGCTACCGTTGGCACGATGTGAATTTTGAAGAAAACGCCAAACAGGGCATCGGCGTCGATTGGCCGATACGCTACAAGGACCTCGAGCCCTGGTATACTTATGTAGAAGGGTTTGCAGGCATATCGGGCAACCGGGATCACGTAGAGATTTTACCCGATGGCAACTTTATGCCGCCCATGGAAATGAATTGTGTTGAAAAGGACGTGGCCGCGCGTATGAATGCCTATTATAAGGACCACGATCGCCACATGATCATCGGCCGTACGGCTAATATCACCAAACCGCTACCGGGCCGCACCAATTGCCAGTACCGCAACAAATGCTGGCTGGGTTGTCCGTTCGGAGCTTATTTCAGCACACAGTCGTCGACTTTGCCTGCTGCTGTGGCTACAGGTAACCTGACGGTAAGGCCATGGTCTATCGTAACTAAGATTTTGTACGACAAGGACACGAAAAAGGCAAAAGGTGTTGAGGTATTGGATGCACAAAACAACAAGACCTATGAATACTACGCCAAGATCATCTTCCTGAACGCTTCGACGCTGAATAGCGCCTGGGTGCTGATGAATTCTGCTACAGATATCTGGCCCGACGGTTTGGGTTCAAGCAGCGGCGAACTGGGACATAATTTGATGGATCACCACTTAGGCGTTGGAGCGGGAGGCACAGTCGAAGGCTATGAGGACAAATATTATTTTGGCCGCCGTGCCAATGGTATTTACATACCTCGTTACCGCAACCTGCATAACGAAAAGCGCGATTATATACGTGGATTCGGGTATCAGGGCGGCGCAGGCCGCGAAGAGTGGGGACGGTCGATACCGGAAATGCAAATAGGCGGAGCATTTAAAGATGCGCTAAGCGAACCGGGCGAATGGACAATGGGTATCGGTGGTTTCGGCGAAACGTTGCCATATCACGAAAACCGTTGCTACCTTGATAAGAACGTGAAAGACCACTGGGGCCTGCCTGTACTGGCCATCGACGCCACTTGCAAGGATAATGAGATGAAGATGCGCATCGACATGATGAACGACGCCAAGGAAATGCTGGAGAACGCCGGTGTGAAGAATGTTCAAACCTTCAACAGTGAACCTGTATTGGGCCGTGGTATCCACGAAATGGGTACAGCACGCATGGGCCGTGATCCGAAAACTTCCGTATTGAACGAATGGAACCAGGTTTGGGATGCAAAGAATGTATTCGTAACCGATGGCGCCTGCATGACATCAACAGCCTGCCAAAACCCGTCTTTGACGTACATGGCATTAACTGCCCGCGCAGCTAACCACGCGGTTGAGGAATTGAAAAAGGGAAATGTGTAGTTCAATTGATTAGGTTGGAATGAGTTGATTAAGTGAGCAACTGATAAATCAAGCTAACAATATAACAATCGAACAATGCTACAATAAATCAGTAATTCAATAATTAAAATACAGAAGCCAATGACTGAAGAACCTAAAGACACGAATCAAAATCCCTCCAGGCGGGATTTTATAAAGCAAAGCGCCCTTGCGGCTGCAGGATTTATGATTGTGCCCCGATTTGTATTGGGCGGCAAAGGTTATCGCGCACCAAGCGATATGCTCAATGTTGCAAGCGTAGGTGCCGGTGGAAAGGGCGAAAGCGATATTTTTATGTTTAACAAAAGCGGTAAGGCAAACATTGCTTATTTGTGCGATGTTGACACCCGCCGCTGCGCAAAAACGGTAAAAAACTTCCCTAAAGCGAAATTTTACTCAGACTGGCGCGAATTGTTTGATAAAGAACACAAGCATTTCGATGCGGTATCGGTATCAACACCCGACCATAACCATGCAATAATTGCACACAGTGCGATGCAGTTGGGCAAAGGCGTTTATGTTCAAAAACCTTTAACACACGACATCTGGGAAGCTCGTTTGCTTACCGAAGCTGCCAAAAAATATAAAGTGGTAACCCAGATGGGTAATCAGGGCGCGTCGAACCCGGGTACCCGTCAAATGGCTGAGTGGTATGATGCCGGGGTGATCGGTGATGTTCATACAATATACTGCTGGACTAACCGCCCGGTATGGCCGCAGGGTATTCCATGGCCAGCACCTGATCCGAATGTTCCTAAAGAACTTTCATGGGATCTTTGGCTGGGCACAGCGCCTTACAAGGATTATGTCGATAAGCTGGTGCCATTCAACTGGCGCGGCTGGTGGGATTACGGTACCGGCGCTTTGGGCGATATGGGTTGTCACCTGGTTGAGGCCCCGTTCCGGGCTCTCGGTCTGCAGTATGTAAAAGACGTGCAGGCCAGCGTGGGAACAGTATTCGTGGATGAGTTTAAAGAAGGTCATTTCCCCGATAGCTGCCCGCCGTCGAGCCACATTACCATGACTTTCCCTAAAACGGATAAAACCCAGGGCGATGTAACCCTGCACTGGATGGATGGCGGTATTCAGCCCGAAAGGCCGGAAGAGCTTGGCCCGAATGAACCGTACGGCGGTGAACCGGGCAACGGGACGTTATTTATCGGCACTAAAGGCAAAATGTACGCAAGCACCTATTCGGATGCGGCTACATTGCTGCCTAAGTCGCGCGACAATGAAGTTAAAGTGCCTGAGAAATTTGCTCGTGTACCCGGGGGCGCCGAAGGGCACTATGCACAATGGGTTGAAGGTTGTATCGCCGGTTATGGTAAAACTGAACTGAGCTCGTCCTTTGATAAAGCGGGTCCGTTGACGGAAGCGTTACTGATGGCTAACCTGGCGGTGCGCGGACATAGCCTGAACGGAGGCCAGATCAAGCTCGAGTGGGACAACGAAAACCTGAAGGTGACCAATTTCGATCCGGTTAACCAGTATGTACACCGTAAATACCGGGATGGATTTGTGCTGAAAGGATAGTCGGAAAGTCAGTAAGACCGAAAGTACGAAAGAACAGGATTTTATTATAAATTAGTCGTATATTTCTTCCGGACTTTCCGACTTACGCGGACTTCCGGACAATAAAACCAATAATTCGATAAATCAATAAATTATGAATAGAAGAGAAGCCATCGGAAGAGTGGCCCTGATTATGGGGGGCACGCTTATCGGCGCAGAATATTTACTTTCAGGCTGCAAGCCTCATGCTTCGGCTAACTCGGTATCTGAATTATTTGACCAGGATCATGAAGCGTTCCTGAACGAGGTAGCCGATACCATTTTGCCCGATACGCCAAGCAGCCCGGGAGCAAAGGCAGCCGGGGTTGGACCGTTTATGGCAGTAATGGTAAGGGATTGTTACGAGACTCCTGATCAGGACGTGTTTCTGAAGGGTATCGGTAAGATCGACGAAGCGGCGCAGAAGAAGTACAGCAAAGGGTTTATGGACCTGGACGCTACGCAAAAAACCGCCCTATTGACCGATCTGGACAAAGAAGCAAAGGATTACGCCAAAACACAAAAGCCAAAACAGCCTAACCATTATTTCCGCATGATGAAGGAGCTGACTTTGCTCGGCTATTTTACTTCTGAGGTAGGTTGTACCAAAGCTTTGCGCTATGTACCGGTTCCCGGGAGATATGATGGCTGCATCCCTTACAAAAAAGGCGACAAAGCCTGGGCGCTGTCCTGATCTGTTCAGTTGATTAAGTTGAATAAGTTATCCCGGATAACTGTCGGGATATTGATTGGGTTACCCCAGCCTTTGATTTATTCAACTTAATCCAACTTTAACTCATTCAACTACTTAACTGATCAATATGAGCAAAAGAAAATTGCGCATGGGCATGGTCGGCGGCGGTAAGGACGCTTTTATCGGCGCCATACATCGCATAGCTGCCAACATGGACGGCCAGACAGAACTGGTTTGCGGTGCCCTGAGCATACACGA
Organism: Mucilaginibacter sp.; assembly: GCA_035547095.1. GTDB lineage: Bacteria > Bacteroidota > Bacteroidia > Sphingobacteriales > Sphingobacteriaceae > Mucilaginibacter. Next base: position 157,012 of record DASZVE010000090.1, on the reverse strand, counting down.
GGATCTGGCTAGGGAGAGCGGCAAAATGCTGTTTCTGCCTGAGGACAGAACCTATTTAAATTATGAAGAAATGATCCATGCCGAAAGCAAGATGCCGGCCGATAAGCGCATGGATTTCGTTACGATAGTTACACCTAATTTCGCTCACTTCGCCCCGGCCATGATGGCCCTTGAGCACGGGTTCAACGTGGTGATCGAGAAACCGATTACCTTTACCCTTGACGAAGCCAGGCAATTGAAAAAGAAACTGGACGAAACCGGTCTGATGCTGCTGCTTACACACACCTATTCGGGTTACCCGATGGTAAAGGAAGCCAAACAGTTCATAAAGGCAGGCAAATTAGGTCAAGTAAGAAAGATATATGTTGAATATCACCAGGGCTGGCTGAGCAAATTATCAGAACGCGAGGGTAATGCACAAGCCGCCTGGCGAACGGACCCCAAACGTTCGGGCAAAGCTGGTTGTATGGGTGATATCGGCACTCACGCTGCTCACCTGGCCGAATACATTTCAGGATTAAAGATCACCCAAATGTGCGCTTCGCTGAACACGGTGGTTCCAGGGCGTTTGCTGGATGACGACGGCGGCGTACTGCTTCGTTTTGAAGAAGGTGCTACAGGCGTGCTGACTGCGTCCCAGGTTGCGGCCGGTGAAGAAAACGCTTTGAAAATACGTGTCTACGGCGAGAACGGAGGCCTGGAATGGGCACAGCAGGAACCTAATACGCTTACTATACGCTGGTTGGACAAACCGGCCGAAACTTTGCGCGCCGGCAACAATTACAAAGCTTGGGAATCGTCCTACGCCACTTCCAACTGTCGTACGCCGGGCGGTCACCCCGAAGGTTATCTTGAAGCGTTCGGCAACCTGTACCACAATTTCGCGCTTGCTTTAAGTGCCAAATTGAATGGGGAAGAGCCGCATGCCGAATGGCTGGATTTCCCCGGTATTGAAGATGGCATCAGGGGGATGGCCTTTATCGATAACGTAGTAGCGTCAGCCCAATCGGACAAGAAATGGTTTGACCATGTGGTAAATTGATGTGCGGATGTGCTGACATGCAAACGTGAAGATAATAAAATGTACAGCGGTCAAATGACTTAATGACCCAATGACTCAATGACATTTAATACCGACTTAGCTTTATGAGAACCATCAAAGGACCCGCCATATTCATCGCCCAATTCATTGGCGATAAGGAACCGTTCAATAATCTGACATCCATATGTAAATGGGCCAAAGATTTGGGTTATAAAGCAGTACAACTGCCTACCAACGATCCGCGCTTCATCGACCTGCAAAAAGCGGCCGAAAGTAAAACCTACGCAGATGAGCTGAAGGGCCAGGTAAATGATTGCGGCCTCGAAATATCCGAGTTGTCGACCCACTTGCAGGGGCAACTGGTAGCCGTTCACCCGGCTTATGATGAGCTTTTTGATGCATTTGCACCGCAACAGGTAAAAAACAATCCGACAGAGCGTCAAAAATGGGCCGTTCAGCAGTTGGAATATGCGGCAAAAGCTTCGCAAAATTTAGGGCTAAACGCCTGCGTTACTTTTAGCGGTGCATTCCTATGGCCGATGGTTTATCCCTGGCCGCAACGTCCGGCGGGTATTGTCGAAACCGGTTTTACAGAGTTGGCTAAACGATGGAAGCCGATACTGGACGTTTACGACGAATGTGGTGTCGATCTTTGCTACGAAATACATCCCGGCGAGGACCTGCACGACGGCATTAGCTACGAAATGTTCTTGGACAAGGTAAACCAGCATAAGCGGGCTTGCCTGCTGTACGACCCTTCGCACTTCGTTTTGCAATGCCTCAATTACCTGGAATATATCGACAACTACCACGAACGGATCAAAATGTTCCATGTTAAGGATGCCGAATTTAATCCTACCGGAAAGCAGGGCGTTTATGGCGGATACCAGGGCTGGGTGCAAAGGGCGGGCCGTTTTCGTTCATTAGGCGACGGACAAGTCGACTTTAAATCGATTTTTAGTAAATTAACCGCTTATGATTATCCGGGCTGGGCTGTGCTGGAGTGGGAGTGTGCTTTGAAGAACTCGGAAGACGGTGCAAGAGAAGGCGCCGAATTCATTAAAAATCATATTATAAGGGTAACGGACAAGGCGTTCGACGATTTTGCAGCTTCCGGTTCCGACGAGGCCTTTAACCGGAAAACGATAGGGCTTAAATGAGAAGAAGCCTGATAAAACAGACCAATTAAACCTAAAAATAGATACATGGCAACAATCAATCGCACACAGCTATTCAGGGCAAGTTGCCTTTCGCTGCTGGTAACATCGCTCTCGTTCGGTATTCGTGCGGGAATTTTGAATCAATTAGGAACTGACTTTCATCTCGATACGGCACAACTGGCATTAATTACGTCGACCGCATTCTGGGGCTTTCCTATTGCAGTTGTAATCGGCGGATTAATTGTCGATGCAATCGGAATGAAGAGATTGTTAGTCGTAGCATTTTTGCTTCACCTGCTGGGAATCGTACTCACTATTTTTGCGCAGGGATTCTGGACATTGTATATTTCAACGCTGTTCATCGGCTTGGCAAATGGCACAGTAGAAGCTGCATGTAATCCGTTGGTCACCACCCTTTATCCCGAAAGCAAAGCAACAAAGCTCAATCATTTTCACTTATGGTTTCCCGGGGGCATTTTCATAGGAACGATAATTGTATTGCTATTCAATAAACTTAATCTGAATTGGCAGATACAGGTCGCAATTATGCTTATACCGACCCTGATCTACGGTTATTTATTTTCAAAGCTGGATTTTCCCGTAACCGAAAGGGTGTCGTCGGGTGTAACTACCGCGGGCATGTATAAAGCTGTAGCGTCGCCATTGTTTATCTTTATGTTCATCTGCATGTGCGGCACCGCAGTAACAGAATTGTATACCGAACAATGGGTGCCGGTGTTGCTGAAAAACATTGGGAACCCGATACTCATCGTTACCGCAACATCCGGCATCATGGTGATCGGGCGAGGGCTTGCCAAACCGGTTTTAAAACAGTTTGCGCCGCAAACCGTGTTGCTTATGTCGACAACCATAGCAGCAATAGGTCTTTATCTGTTATATTCTTCAACAGGTAATTCTTTTGTCGACGCTATCGTGTTCGGTATCGGAGTTTGCTTTTTCTGGCCTACTATGCTGGGTTTTGTCAATCAAAACCTTCCTAAAACGGGCGCTTTGGGACTGAATCTAATGGGGGGAGCCGGTATGTTTTCCGTATCTATCTATACGATCTATATGGGAAAACATTATGACAATCTGGTAAAGCAAGCTAATGGAGACACCTCTTTTGCGGGTCACCAGGTTTTATATATCACATCATTTATACCCATCGTGCTGATCGTCGCTTTTGCAGGGCTGGTAGTATACATGAAGGCTAAAAATAAAACCAAACCATTGCAGCAGGTGGTTGTATAATATATCTGACCGGATTGTTAAATTGCGCGCAAAAGCTAACAATATATCCAATCAACTCAACACACTAAACATTACATGAAAAAAGTATTTATCGTCATCGGGATAAGTTTAACGTTAGCCGCCTGCGGCGGAAAAAAATCGGGCAGCGGCTCGGCCGACAGCACGGATGCCGCCAATAAAACAGCGGTAGCAACCAGTTCAGATGCTGCACAGGATACCGCTGCCAGTCACAACGGCAGCGAAACCGTGGGCACCGCAGCTTCATCTCCCGGAGCACAACTGCTGGCCAAGTACGACTGCCTGACCTGTCATAAAGAACAGGAAAAAGTTGTTGGCCCGGCATATGCCGATGTGGCTGCCAAGTATAAGTCAGCTCCTTCAGGCATCGTGGATACCCTCGCAAACAAGGTGATAAAAGGAGGAAGCGGTAATTGGGGAACCACGCCAATGACCCCGCATCCGACTGTGTCGATGGATGACGCCAGAGCCATGGTGAAATATATTTTGTCGATCAAAAAGAAATAAACAAATAATCAATGACGCCGTTCATCAGGTTTAAGCTTTCGACCATGATGTTCCTGGAGTTTTTCATCTGGGGCGCATGGTTTGTAACGATGGGCACATACCTGACTCACGGACGACTCCATGCTTCAGATATACAAAGCTCCGGGGCCTATGTAACTCAATCTTTTGGTGCTATCCTTGCACCGTTTATCATCGGATTGATTGCAGACAGATTTTTTGCTGCACAGAAAATATTGGGTGTGCTGCATCTTGCAGGTGCTGCCTTATTATATTATTGTTCAATTGCAGCCAATTTTGATAGGTTTTACCCAGGTATATTATCTTATATGATCATCTACATGCCCACGCTGGCTTTGGTGAACTCGGTATCGTTCAAACAAATGACGGATCCCAGTAAAGAGTTTCCATGGATCCGTGTTTTTGGAACTGGTGGTTGGATGATAGCTGGGGTGGTTATTGGGTGGATGCAATGGGAGCATAACAATTCCCTCGAACTGACGTTCAAAATGGCTGCAGTGGCATCTTTAATATTAGGACTGCTAAGCTTTGCCCTCCCTAATACACCACCTCCGAAAAAAGATCAAAAAACGTCAGTTGGAGATATTCTTGGCTTAGACTCTATCGGATTACTCAAGAATAAGTCATATTTGGTATTCTTCTTAGCCTCAGTCGCTATTTGTATTCCTCTGGCATTTTACTACGACAAGACCAATCAGTTTCTAAATGAAATTGGCATGAAGGAAGCTGCCGCCAAGCAGTCCTGGGGACAGTTTTCCGAATTGTTTTTTATGGCGGCCATGCCTTTCTTTTTTGTACGGCTTGGTGTCAAGAAGATGCTTATTTTAGGAATGCTTGCATGGGCGGTTAGATATGTGTTTTTCGCTTACGGCGATTCGGGGAACAATTACTGGATGCTTATAGCTGGTATTGTGGTTCATGGAGTTTGTTATGATTTCTTCTTTGTAACGGGCCAGATCTATACCGACCGCTTCGCCGGTGAACGCTTCAAAAGCGCCGCGCAGGGATTTATTACATTGGCGACCTACGGTTTAGGGATGTTGATCGGTTATTATTTGGGTGGCTTTACTGTAGATCACTGGAAAACATCGCCAACTATGCACGATTGGAGATCGATCTGGCTTGTGCCAGGAAGTATATCAGTAGCCGTGTTAATATTATTCGGACTACTATTCACCGATAAAAAACGTGTAGAATCACAACCCGGCCTGGACATTGAAGAACCGTCACCACAAGTCGAGATTTAATTAATTTGATAATGTGTCGATTTGAAGATTTGAAAATTGTTTTAAAAAGACGCCCAGCTATTTTCAAGTTGTCGCATTTCCAAATTTTCAAGTAAAAACCATGACCAACCAAAACCGCAGATCGGCCATCAAAAATATGCTTGCAGGTACTGCAGCCATCACCGCATCAGGCATGCTGTCGTCATTTACAAAATCTGGAGAAACAGAAGAGTTTGCGCCATTAAAAGGGAACATTAATCATTCGGTTAGTCCCTGGTGCTATAGCGAACTTACGCTCGACCAGCTTTGCGAAGTTTCCAAAGGCATCGGTATTACCGGGGTCGATCTTTGCGGCCCAAAGGATTGGCCCACGCTGCAAAAACATGGCATGTATTCGTCGATGTGTAATGGCGCTGAGCTTGGTCTGTATGATGGTTTCAACGACACTAAATTTCATGGCCAGCTTGTAAAAAACTACACCGATATGATACCGCTGGTATCTAAGAACGGTTATAAAAACCTGATCTGTTTCAGCGGCGCGCGCCGTGGGATAGATGACGAGACCGGTTGGAAAAACTGCGAAGCGGGTATAAAGAAAATAGTATCGCTTGCCGAAAAGAATAATGTGATCCTGTGTATGGAACTGCTGAACAGTAAAATAGACCATAAGGATTACCAATGCGATCGTGTGGAGTGGGGGGCAGAGCTATGCAAACGCATCAGCTCGGATAATTTTAAGCTGCTGTTCGACATCTATCACATGCAGATTATGGAAGGCGATATCATCAGGAACATTACCGATTACCACCAATACCTGGCGCATTTTCATACCGGCGGAATACCCGGCAGGCACGAGATTGACGATACGCAGGAATTATTTTATCCGGCCGTTATGCGGGCCATTGTAGCCACAGGATTTAAGGGTTATGTAGGACAGGAGTTTGTGCCGAAACGGAAGGATAAGATAGCCTCACTGCGGCAAGCGATACAGATTTGCGACGTATAAAATTTGAAAATTAACCTATTTGAAAATTTGAAAATGGCTTGTTCCTGTAATTTTCAAATGTTCAAATTGCCAAAAACCAATAAAAAATGACCACCAGGAGAACTTTTTTGGCCCAGGCAGGGCTAGCTACAGCGGCCGTAATGCTGGCGCCCGAATTATTGAAGGCTGAAGGAGCACACAACGTCGGCTTGCAGCTTTATACGTTGCGCGACCAGTTGCCCAACCATGTAAAAACCGTAATACCTAAGGTAGCCAAAGCCGGTTACAAGGAAGTTGAAACTTTTGGCTATGATATGAAAACAGGCTATTGGGGCCTGCAGGCGAAAGAATTTGGCAAATTGCTGAAAGATAATGGCCTGAGAACCCCAAGCGGCCACTACGGCATCGATTCTTTTTTTGATAAGGGCGATACCACCGAACTTAAAAAATACATTGACGTAGCCAATACGCTCGGGCAATCTTTTTTGATAATTCCGTCTGTTAACGGCGAGTTTATTAAAACAGTTGACGAGTGTAAAGCCGTTGCTGCCAAAATGAATAAGGCAGCTGAGATTTGTAAAGCATCCGGCCTTAAGCTCGGTTATCACAACCACAACTTCGAATGGAAACCGCTGGCCGGTGGCGCGACTTTTTATGATACTATATTGGCAGAGACAGACCCTAAGCTTGTTCACATGGAAATGGACATTTTCTGGGTAGTTCGTGCCGGCCAGGATCCGATCAAAATACTGAAAAAACATGCCGGCAGGTATATGTTCGCTCACGTTAAAGACCGGGATAGGAAGAATCCCGATATCTGTACCGAAGTAGGCAAAGGCAGCATCGACTTTAAGGCGATTGTGCCGGTAGCGCGTGCAGCCGGCGTGAAACATTTTATTATGGAGCAGGAAAATTTTACCAATATCGACCCTTTCGTAAGCATTACAGAGAGTTGTAACTATATGAAAAACACCCTGCATATATAACTTTTTAACCAATTAACCGATCAATTATGAAATACAGGATCATTTTAACAGCGCTGATGGCTGGCAGCTTATTAATGGCCAAAGCACAGGACAAACCAAAACCTGAAGATACTGAAGTATGGGACCCGATACCGAAGGTAGTTACGCCCGGAGAGCATTGCGGCGATGCACCGTCTGACGCAGTCATTTTATTCGACGGCAAAAATCTGGACGAGTGGGTACAGAACAACGATGGCTCGCCCGCTAAATGGGATGTGCACGATGGTATACTGACAGTAAACAAGAACTACGGCAATATCGAAACCAAACGCAAATTTACCAATTACCAGTTGCACATCGAATGGCGCGAACCTTCCGACCTGGAAGGCGAAGGACAGGGCAGGGGCAACAGCGGCGTTTTCCTGGCTTCAATAGGCAAAGGCGACGCCGGTTATGAATTGCAGGTGCTTGATTCATACAAAAATAAAACGTACGTAAACGGCATGGCAGGCAGCTTATACAAGCAGGCTATACCGCTTGCTAATCCCGCTAAACCCGATGGCCAATGGCAGACCTATGACGTGATATGGATGGCCCCGGTTTTCAACGAAGACGGTTCATTGAAAACACCCGCTTATGCTACCGTATTTTTTAACGGTGTATTAGTTGAAAATCATTTTGAACTGAAAGGCCCGACGTTGTATATCGGTAAGCCCGAATACAAGGCGCACGGTCCTTCGCCGATCAAATTGCAAGCCCATGGCGATAAAAGCAAGCCTCTAAGTTTTAGAAATATCTGGGTACGAGAACTTTAGTTTTCAACAACTTTATTTGCAAAAATGGCCTTCCTGTGTCGGGAAGGCCATTTTTATTTTATCCACATTGTAATGGCCTTTTTTTTGCCTCTGAGCCGTTTGCAGCCCGCTAACCTGTTCGCTGCCTTTTCGTATAAATAACCGATATGTACTATCCCGTGTACTGACCCGCACGGAACACGTATAATAATCTGTGTTTTGCGCTATGTGTGTTAATTTCAAAATATTCGGCTTAGTCAAAAGCCTGTTGTTCGGCATTTGTTTAACAATTCCCTTTTGGGGGCTTGCCCAGCATGGCAGTCTTAACTTTGAGCATTTTGGCACACGCGAAGGGCTTTCGCAGATTAACGTAAATTGCATCATCCAGGACAGCCGCGGCTTTATGTGGATCGGTACCCGCAATGGTTTGAACAGGTACGATGGGTATAAATTTATTGCATACAGGACTGATCCGAAAAACACGAGCAGTATAAGTAACAATATGATCCAGGATATTGCGGAGGACAAGCTCGGCAATATCTGGGTAGCTACTCAAAATGGCCTGGATAGGTACGACCGCGCGCGGGGAACTTTTACCCGGTACATGCACGATGATCATAACCCTAATTCAATCTCGAACAATATTCTCGCGCGACTCGCCTTTGATCCCGATGGCAGTCTTTGGGTCGCTACACAAAATGGGGGTCTCGATCGTTTTGACTTTAAGAAAAAGGTTTTTATCCATCATATGCATTCGGACGCTAATGCTAATAGCATAGGCGACAACACCGTTCGCACCGTGTTTCAGGATAGCGAGGGCAAGGTCTGGATCGGCACAGCGTCAGCCGGCCTGGAAATGTTCGATAGGAAAAATCATCGTTTCCTGAAGTTTCCTTTTAAGGATCCCGAGAGCAGCAGGATAGCCGGTAACAACGTAATCTGCATCATCGAAAATAATCGGAACCAGCTATGGCTCGGTACGCAGGAAGATGGCCTTTTCCTTTTCGATAAAAGAGATGGGTCGTTTAAACGCTTCAGGCATGACGATCGGGATCCCAACAGCCTATCGAGTAACACGATTTACAGTTTAGATAAAGATGACGAAGGAAAGCTGTGGATAGGGACCGAAAATGGCGGCCTGTCCATCATGGACACAAAAACGGGTAAGTTCAGTGTTTACCGGCATGATGAAATACAATCAAACAGTTTATTAGGTAACTCAATATATTCCATTTGCCGGGATAAGGCGGGCAATATGTGGCTTGGTGCGTTCAGTGGAGGGGTAAATCTTTTTAAGAAGACGACGGAAAGTTTTGCGCTGTACAGGCATAATTCTTTCCCCGCAAGCCTGTCGAATGATTTTGTGCTGACCATGTTTGAGGATAACGATAAGGATATCTGGATTGGAACCGACGGGGGTGGCCTGAATAAGTTTGATCCGCGCGACGGCACTTTCAAGCATTATCTGCACCAGGATGGGAAAAAAAGCATTTCGGGTAATTATGTGCTGATTGTAAACAAGGATGCTGACAACAACCTTTGGCTGGGTACCTGGGGAAATGGGATCACGATCATAGACCCCCAAACAGGCAAGTATACTTATTTGAATCATGACCCGGCTAATCCCAACAGCCTTGCAGGCAACAATGTGTATGACATTTTGCATACACGTGATAAGAATACCTGGATCAGTGTTTTTGGGGGCGGGCTTGAACTTTACGATCATACTACAAAAAAACTTACTGATTACAAGCTGGAGTTAAATAATCCGCGAAGCATAGCCAGCAATTATATCTATGCCATGCTTGAAGACAAGCAGGGTAATTTGTGGATAGGCACCTCGGACGCGGGCCTGGACCTGATGGATCGCAGGACTAAAACGTTTACGCATTTTAAACATTCCGAAACCAGTAACAGCATCAGCAATAATGGCGTAACGGACATATTTGAGGATAGCAGGGGGAACATCTGGCTTTGTACTCTTTCGGGTCTCGACCTGTTCAATCCGGTAACAAAGCATTTTACGGCGTATGGCAGAAAAGACGGCCTCGCAAGCGATATTACCTACTCCATAAAGGAAGACGATTACGGCAAACTTTGGATAAGCACTAACAACGGATTGTCCGCATACGACCCTTTTACAAAAAAATTCAGGAATTATACAACAGAGGACGGTGTGCAGGGCGACGAATTTAAGCCGCATTCGGCGCTTAAAGCCAGTGACGGCCGGATGTATTTTGGCGGCATTAATGGTTTTAATGCTTTTTATCCCGACCGGATATTGAGCCCTCCAGCATTTTCGCCGCTTGTAGTAACTTCATTCGCGGTATTTAATAAGCCGCTTTTGATAGCAAAAAATGCAAATGACCCTTCGCCGTTGAAGCGAGATATAGCCGATACCAGGTCCATAACTTTATCCTATAAGCAGTCGGACATCTCGCTTGAATATGCGGCGCTTGATTTTGGTTCGGCTGATAAAAAGCAATACGCCTATAAACTGGAAAATTTTGACCGCGAATGGATCGAGCCGGGCAGCCGCAACTCGGCATCCTATACCAACCTGCCGCCGGGCGTTTATACATTTAAGCTTAAATACAGGAATAACGCAGGATTGTGGTCGCCTGCAAAGGATATGCTGGAGATTACCATTATTCCGCCGTACTGGGCCACCTGGTGGTTCCGGGTATTGGCTGTATTAGGTTTTGCCGCCATCATTTATGGAATATTTCGTTACCGGCTGCGTGCGGCCCGTTTACGCCAGATCGAGCTCGAGAAAATGGTTGAAGAGCGCACAGAACTGCTGGAGAAAAAAACGATCGAAGAACGCCGCTCGCGCGAAGAAGCGGAAAAGGCACGTGAAGAGGCCGAAAGAGCTAATAAAGCGAAAAGCATTTTCCTGGCTACGATGAGTCACGAGATAAGGACGCCGATGAACGGCGTGATCGGTATGGCAACACTTTTGTCGGGCACGAAGCTTACGCAGGAACAGGAAGAATATACCGAAACTATTAAAAATTGCGGCGACGCATTACTTACGGTCATTAATGACATTCTTGATTTTTCGAAGATCGAATCGGGCAATATGGAGCTTGACGAACAGGATTTTGACCTGCGGGAGTGTGTAGAAGGCGTGTTGGATGTTTTTGCTGAAAGTGCGTCGCGGCTTAACCTGGACCTGGTTTACGAAATAGAACACGATGTGCCGGCACAGATCATCGGCGATGGCATGAGGCTAAGACAGGTGCTGATCAACCTGGTGGGCAATGCCGTGAAATTTACAAGCTCGGGTGAGATATTTATTAGTGTGCAGGCCACCAAACACACAAATGGTAATCCTGAATTATTGTTCAGCGTGCGCGATACAGGGATCGGCATACCAAAGGATAAGATCGACAGGTTATTTAAGCCGTTTTCGCAGGTCGATTCGGGGACAACCAGGAAATACGGCGGCACGGGTTTGGGCCTGGCGATTAGCAGCAAGCTGATCGAGCTGATGGGTGGAAAGATCAGTGTGGAAAGCCAGCCGGGAAAAGGTACCACGTTCTTTTTTAACATCAAATCCAAATTAAGCTCAAAAGCCGCGCGCACTTATGTGCACATCAATGTATCAGGTATCGAAAACAAAAAAATATTGGTCGTTGACGACAATGCTACCAATTGCAATATTATGGTTAGTCAACTAAGGCAGTGGAAGTTCGTGCCTTTGGTAGCCAGGTCGGGCAATGAAGCCCTGCAAATACTGTCGGCAAACAGAGATATTGCCCTCGTAGTATCGGACATGAATATGCCGGGTATGGATGGCGTTCAGCTGGCAAAAAACATAAGAAGCGAGTTTCCCGGAATACATATTATCTTGCTCAGTTCTGTCGGCAACGAGCAAAGCAGGGCCGAAGCGCATTTGTTCAATGTGATATTGAACAAGCCCGCCAAACATCATTTGCTCTACAAGCACATCGTCGACCAGTTGAAAGACGGAAAGATAGTAAAGGAAGCACAGCCTGTAAAAACCGAGTTCTCAAATGATTTCGCGCATCACCATCCGCTGGAAATACTAATAGCTGAGGACAATCCCATCAATCAGAAGCTCACGGTGCATATTCTTTCAAAAATGGGTTACAGGCCGGATGTGGCATGCAACGGGCACGACGCTATCGAAATGGCGGCAAAAAAACGTTATGACATGATACTAATGGATGTGCAGATGCCCGAAATGGATGGTCTTGAAGCTACCCGGTTTATCCGCGCACATATGACCGAGCAGCCGGTGATTGTGGCTATGACAGCCAATGCTATGCCCGAGGACCGCGAGATATGCCTAAAAGCCGGTATGAACGATTACTTAAGCAAGCCCATGAAGCTTGCTGATGTGATCGCCGTATTGCAAAAGTGGTGCAAGCAGTTGCAATAACTACAGGTAAAATATCCAAATTTCAGTACTAAAGCAGCTTGACATTTTTTTTACGGACGAGTTTAGGAAAAATGCGTGTTTGCAAACAGCATTTTAAATTATATTTGTCGCAGTTAACCTTGACTGACTTACTCTTAAACCCGTATTTGCGTTCATGAAGAAGCTTTTTTTAGCGACCTGCCTTTTATTTATTTCTCAACTTATTTATGCGCAGGCCTCAAAAGCGCCGGCTTATCCCTTGATCAATCGCAATACCTATTTCAGTATCTGGTCATTCAGCGATACGCTTAACACTTCAACCACAAAGCACTGGACCGGCAAAGACCAATCATTGCTGGGTTATATTAAAGTCGACAAAGATTATTATCGTTTTTTGGGTAAAGAGGCGAAAAGTTATCGCACAATACTGGCAGCTTCGGACGAAAAACCTTACCAATGCAGGTATACCAAAACTACACCTTCGGCAGGTTGGCAAAATATCCAGTTTAATGATAACAACTGGGATACCGGTAGCGCGCCTTTTTCGGACGACAAAACACAGGCAAAAACGGTTTGGGCAAGTAAAGACATATGGGTAAGACGAACGTTCACACTCGACAATCCGAATGTAAACAAGCTGATATTGAAGCTTTACCACGATGATAACGTGGAGGTTTATTTAAATGGTACAGAGATATTTACCAATGTGGGCTGGACCAGTGATTTTGAGCTGATCCCTTTGAAAGAGGCGGTAAAAACCTTACTAAGGAAAGGAACTAATGTGCTGGCCATTCACTGTGCCAACACTGCAGGCGCAGCCTGGCTCGATGCAGGTTTGCTGGACGAGGTGAAGGATAAACCTGACAATATTATTAAGGTAGCAAAACAGACCGGCATTGAAATGAATGCCACCCAAACTATCTACAAGTTCCGCTGTGGCAAAGCCGACCTGGTACTGACATTTACCTCGCCCTTATTGCTGACTGACAGGCCGATATTTGAAACGCCGGTATCCTATATTACCTACAGGGTCAGGTCGAATGACAACAAAGCGCATGACATAAAGGTGATGCTCGGCGCATCTACTAATATAGCAGTGAACAAGCCCATGCAGGACGTCGCGGCCGAGGCTTATACGTCGGGTAAATTGTCCATACTTAGAGCCGGAACCATTGATCAGCCTGTGCTGAAGAAAAAAGGCGACGACCTTCGTATTGACTGGGGCTATATGTACGTGGCCGCGCCCACAGCCGGCGGCGTTATCCAGTACATCTCCAACGGTAGGGACGAAGTGAGTCCGCTGTTGGCAAAGGCTACCGTTACCGCCGATACCATTAAAGGGAAGGAACTATTCCTGAATACGATAATCCCATTCGGCGAAGTAGGTAAAAATTACGTTGAGAGATATATGGAATTGGGTTATGACGAGCTGTTTTCCGTCGAATTTTTTAATGTGCCCTTAAAGCCGTGGTGGAAAGCCGATGGCACCCGCACTATGGAGAAAGAATTGGCAAAGGCGTCGTCCGATTATCTATCGGTTATGAAAAAATGCGGTGCATTCAATCACCAGATGTACCAGGATGCACTGAAAGCAGGCGGCGAAAAATATGCCAAACTGTGTGTGATCGCTTACCGCCAAAGTATCGCGGCCCATGTATTGGTAAAAAGCCCGCACGGCGACATCTTGTTCCTGTCTAAAGAAAATTTCAGCAATGGGTCCATCAATACCGTCGACGTAACTTATCCTTCAGCTCCGCTGTATCTCGCTTATGCACCAAAATTCATGGAAGGCATGCTGAACGGTATATTTTATTACAGCGAGAGCGGCAAATGGAAAAAGCCCTTCGCCGCTCATGACCTGGGGACTTACCCGCTTGCAAACGGGCAAACCTACGGCGAGGACATGCCGGTGGAGGAATCGGGCAATATGCTGATCCTGACCGCAGCCATAGCCCGCGCCGAAGGCAACGCCGATTACGCAAAAGAACATTGGCAAACATTGACCACATGGGCCAATTACTTAGTAAAAGCCGGGTTCGACCCGGCCAACCAGCTTTGTACGGATGACTTCGCAGGTCACCTGGCTCATAATGCCAACTTGTCTGTTAAAGCCATTGTCGGCATAGCCTGCTACGCCAGGCTGGCAGAGCAATTGAAGCAACCCCAGGTGGCATCGAGCTACCGGAATATTGCATTGGCTATGGTCAAAAACTGGATAAGAAGGGCCGATGCAGGCAATCATTATTCACTGGTATTCGGCGATAGGAATACCTGGAGCCAGAAATACAACCTGGTGTGGGATAAAGTACTGAATTTGCATTTGTTTCCCCAATCGGTTTATGATAAGGAGATAAGGTATTATTTGACCAAACAGAACAAATTCGGGCTGCCGCTTGACAGCAGGAAAACATATACCAAGTCGGACTGGATCATGTGGACGGCGACCTTAAGTAACAATATGGCTAACTTTAAGGCTTTAACCGACCCGGTTTATAAATTCGCTACCGAAACGCCAACAAGAGTACCTTTAAGCGACTGGCATGAAACGACGAATGGCAAGCAGGTTGGTTTCCAGGCCCGTAGCGTTGTAGGAGGGTACTTCATGAAAGTGCTTGCCTCAAAATGGGGTATTAAATAAATTTGAACTATGAAAATAAGACTAATCAATTTATTGGGGCTATGCAGCCTTTTTTTGCTGTTGTCTTTTCAAAATGCGGACGCGCAGCAATATTATTACCGCATCAGGATATACCATTACAAGACGCAGGCGCAGGAAGACAGGCTGGATAATTACTTTAAAAATGCATTGCTGCCGGCTTTACACCGCGCGCATATTTCTAAGGTCGGCGTATTTAAGCCTGTTGATCAGGATACCGCCGACCGGAAAATTTACGTTTTCATTCCGTTTAAAAATGAGGACGAACGCAATAACACGCATGAACGCGTTTGGAGCGACAGGCAATTCCTCGAAGCGGGAAAAGATTTTATCGATGCGGCCTATAATGACTTGCTGTATTCCAGGATCGAGGTAATAGACCTAAAGGCGTTCCCTAAATGGCCGTCGCCAACTGAACCGCATCTGTCGGCGCCAAAATCCGAACGCGTTTACGAATTGCGCAGCTACGAAAGCCCATCGGAAAAACTAAATATCAACAAAGTAAAAATGTTCAACGACGGCGGCGAAACGGTGTTGTTCAAACGCCTTAATTTTAACGCTGTATTTTATGCCGAGGTGTTGGCCGGCAGCCACATGCCTAACCTGATGTACATGACTACTTTTGAGAACAAAGCCGACCGCGACAAGCATTGGGAAACGTTTAGTAATGATCCTGAGTGGAAAACGCTGGTAGCCAAACCTGAGTACGCGCATAACGTATCGAAGGCGGATATAACATTTTTGCATCCCACAGAATATTCCGACTTTTAACGGTATCGTTAAATAGCCGGAATGATGAAGCTTGAAAGGCGGGATTTTGATGCGGTAGTTGTCGGTTCAGGGCCAAACGGCCTGGCTGCGGCTATACTTTTGCAGCAAAATGGGCTTTCGGTTTTGGTGGTTGAAGGGAAAGATACAGTAGGCGGGGGCATGCGATCCGCCGGGCTAACCCTGCCGGGTTTCACTCACGACATTTGCTCCGCCATCCACCCGCTTGGGGCGGGTTCTCCCTTTTTCGAAACTTTACCGCTTGCTGACCACGGCCTGCAATATATTAATCCCGAAATAGCTGCTGCCCATCCCTTCGACAGCGGAAAGGCGGCCGTTTTAAAGCAATCATTAGGTGAAACGGCTAACTTGCTGGGGAAAGATGAGAAAGAATACATAAGTCTGCTTAAACCTATTGTTAGATCGTGGCCAGGTCTTGCACCCGATCTGCTTGGCCCTTTACATTTCCCAAAGCATCCGCTCGACATGGCGACATTCGGCCTGGTTGCGTTAAAACCGGCGCTGGCTGTGGCGAAAAGATTTAAAACGGAAGAAGCGAGGGGCCTGTTTGCCGGGATGGGCGCACACTCCATGCTGCCATTGAATAAATTAAGTTCGGCCGCAATTCCGCTGGTTCTGTTGGCCAACGCTCACTTAAAGGGCTGGCCCATGGCTAAAGGCGGTTCTCAAAGTATAGCGAATGCATTAGCATCGTACTTCATTTCGCTGGGCGGGAAGATAGAGACCAGTACTTATGTGATGTCGCTAAACCAGTTGCCGTCCTCGCACGCGATTTTGTTCGATATCGGGCCGAGGCAGCTTTTACAGATCGCCGGCCATCATTTTTCCGTCGATTACAAGCGTTCTTTAGAAAAATACCGTTACGGTATGGGAGTTTTTAAAGTCGATTTGGCGCTTGACGGACCCGTGCCGTTCAGAGCCGAAGAATGCCGGCATGCCGGAACGGTGCACATTGGTAATACGATGGGCGAAATCGCAGCTTCAGAGCAGCAAGCCTGGAATGGTAAGATCGCTGAAAAACCATTTGTTCTGTTCGCGCAGCAAAGCCTGTTCGATAAAACACGCGCACCTGAAGGCAAACATACCGCCTGGGCTTATTGCCATACGCCAAATGGCTCGACTGTTGACATGACCGATGCTATCGAAAGCCAGGTTGAACGTTTCGCGCCGGGCTTCAGAGACCGTATACTGGCTAAACATACGATGAACTCAATACAGGTTGAAGAGTATAACCCAAACTACGTAGGCGGCGATATTAACGGCGGCGCCATCGACCTGGGGCAATTGTTTACCAGGCCGGCCCTGCGCTGGTCGCCTTATCGTACTTCAGCAAAAGGCTTGTACATCTGTTCCGCATCAACCCCTCCCGGCGGCGGCGTACATGGTATGTGTGGTTATTATGCGGCCAAAAGGGCGCTGAAGGACGTGTTTCGAATAAACATAAAACATCTATAGGCAAGACCCTGCACTACCATGCGGCCCTGCAGCTATGGCTTTACTTCAATTACTTTGGTTCGGGCCGATATCCCATTCTCATTGAACGCCTCGATCTGGAAATAGTAGGGCAAATCCTTGTCCATCCCATTAAAGAAGTACTCGTTTTTGCCGTAAACCATGATGTTGTTGTACAACTTACCAGGCGCGATTCCTGTGTAAATGGTATAACCGATTGCATTGTCCACCGGTTGCCAGCGGAGCCAGGCGTTGTGAGGCTCGCTGCTGCCCCGAAGTATAATGAGATCTTTCACCGAGTCAGGTTTTGCGCCGGCGCCTTTGCCGAAAGCCCGAAACCCGGACAAGGCGAATTTGCCCGTCGGCATGTGGATATTAACGATCTTCAGGTAGCGCGTTCTAATGGGCTTATCCAGTTGGATATAGTCGTGCGGTACATCGGTTTTGTTTTTGCTCTTGTCGACCAAAACTTTCCAGTTTTTGCCATCCGTTGATGAATAGATGATGTACTGCGTATAAACACCCATTGATTTGCCCATAAACTGAGCGTCCTGGTCGGCATAGTTTACCTGTAATGCGTTCACGGTGCTTAATTCGCCCAAATCGGACATCAGCCATTCGCCCTTTTCAGCCGTTTTGGCGCACCAATATGTTTTAATATCCTCATCGACCGCGTTGTTCGGCTCATATCCGCCGAGTGTCGACGATACCTGTACGGGCTTATTGTAATTCAGTATCATCCAGCCCGTAAAATTGCCTTTGATATGATCTTCCTTGCCGGTAGGCAAATACTGCGGGTAATCACCGTATGCGGTGTTGCAATACAGTACCCCGTCCTCATCAAACCCGGCCGGCCAAAAGCCGATCCGCCGCTCGAAGTTGTTCTTCACATTGACCACAATGGTTGATATGTGCCAGTAATTGCCATATTTATCTTTCCAGGTAGCACCGTGACCTGCCCCTTTGGCAAATCCGCCGGGTTTATATGAAAATGGATTGTGTTTTTGATACGTAAATGGCCCCAGCGGTTTGTCGCCTACCAGCACGCCGTCGCAGTAGCCTTTGCCTTCCGTTCCCGATCCGCCGAATTGCAGGTAATATTTGCCGTTGTATTTATTCATCCATGATCCTTCCATAAAGCCGGTAAGGAATACATTGTCATTATTTTCCCCAAAACGTTCCCAGCCGTATTTCTGCCAGTCAAGCCTTGCGGTTTCCACTTTCGGACCGATGGGGTCAAAAGTTTTCCGGTCGATCTCCTGCCCGTAAAGCGGCAGCGTGTTGCTCGAGCCGTGGTAAATATAAACCCGCCCATCGTCGTCCAGGAACATTCCCGGGTCCCAGGCGCCAACCTGGAAATAATCCTTCGCCGCTTTCCAAACATTATGCACCGGATCGGTGCTCATCCAAAGCGTGAAATCTTTATTGTAGGTCGAACCGATGACCAACAGCGTATCGCCTAAAACCAAGGTCGCGGGTGCGCAAAGATTGTCTCCCGGGTTTTCGTTATAAGGCCGCAGGAAGCTACGGTAATTAAAGTGCCAGTGCAGCATATCGTCGCTATACCAGTAGCCCCACTGATTAGTGGAAAACAGGTAATATTTGCCTTTGTACAACGTAACCGTCGGGTCGGCCGTAGCGCGGTGCTTACCCCATTTGGCGAAATTTTTAAACGGCGTATAGCCGTAATCTAAATTAAGCGGGTTGCAATAAGTTTGGCGCTTTTGCTGTGCATTGGCCTGGACGAAAAATGACAGCAATAAACACAGCAGGAAATATTTTGAGCACTTCATTGTAGCCGGTTATAATTCGGCTAATATAAGGCTTAACACACGATATTCTTTCGGACCTATGCGGACTTTCCGACTTCCGGGCTAACCGAGGTACTTTTCAACTTCTTTCGCAAAATCGATGTCACTTTGCGTTACACCGCCCGCATCATGCGTATTTAGTTTCAGTGTTACCTTGTTGTATACGCCCGACCAATCGGGGTGATGATTCATTTTCTCGGCTATAAACGCAGCCTTGCATAAAAGCGCAAAGGCGTCGAAGAAAGTAGGCAGGGAAAAGTTTTTTAAAATGGCATTGTCCTTATACTCCCAGCCTTTCAGATCCTGCAGTGCCGAGTGTATTTCCTGTTCCGATAGCTTTTTCATGCTGAGGATTTTAACTGTTCAACAATTGAGGTGCATGGTGGTTTGGATTTAAAGCCTCACCGTTGCCCGTACGCCGGCGCACTTTTGGTAAGTAGTTTGATCGAAAAAAACCGCGAAACGCACCACGTGTTTCTGGTAATTCATCTGGTAACCTACATTGAAGGAATCGGCCAGTTCGGTATTGTTAAAACCCGGCTCGGCGGCGAAGCCAACTCCCAGGTCGACGCCCACAAATATATTTTGCGGCAAAAGGTAGCTGCCAGTCGCCATCACATCAAAAATGCGGCTGCCGGCGTTGCTTACCCCGTATTGCGATTTGCCAAAGAAATAAGACGCGCTTACACGTCCGCCAACATCGAGGTTTTCTATAACGGGCGTTGTGACAGAACCATACGCGCCAACGCCAAACAGGCTGACATAATTCAAATACCGGATAGGCAAAGCCAGCGTTGGGCCTACATCGATCTTTAGGTTACTGGTGTTAACGGTCTGTGCGCGGGAAACAGAAGGAAGCAGGAACGAAAGCAGCAGCAAGGAGAATAACAGTCTTTTCATGAGGGCTTAATTTAGGGCTGAGGGAAATCGGGTCAAAATTAGTTATCACGTCAGAAAAAACAAACATTGCTGCACGTGGTTTTCCGCCGCGGAAAAGAAATATCCCGGATTTTTCCCGCTCATTTTCTATCTTGGTCTATCCGCTATTTTGCCAATTGTAACCTCATGAAAAAAGCTTTACCACTGTTGCTCTTTATACTCATCTGCCTGGGTCCGCGTTTTTCGGCAGCGCAGGCGAATTCGACAAGTTCATTCCCGGTCCGTGGTTTTCATCTCGACCTGCGGATACAGGTAATGCCGATGCCCGAATTGAAGGAGTTCGCCAAAAAATTGAGCGGTTACGGTATTAATACGTTGATCATGGAATGGGAGGGGACCTATCCCTTCGAGA
Organism: Mucilaginibacter sp.; assembly: GCA_035547095.1. Lineage (GTDB taxonomy): Bacteria > Bacteroidota > Bacteroidia > Sphingobacteriales > Sphingobacteriaceae > Mucilaginibacter. Next base: position 136,660 of record DASZVE010000090.1, on the reverse strand, counting down.
AGCACCCGCTTATTCCTAATCGTTTTGCCTATAGCAAAGCTGAGATAGTCGATTTTATCAAATACTGTAATGGATTGGGTATCGATGTGATACCGCTGCAGCAAAGTTTTGGGCATGTGGAGTATATATTGCGAAACGAGCGCTACAAGGATGTGCGTGAGGACCAGAAAGATTATTCACAGGTTTGCCCGCTGCAGGTTCGGCAGGACAGTATGCTTTTCAGCGATCTGTATAAGGAATTGGAGTCAACGCACACGTCGAAATATATCCATATCGGCGGCGACGAGACTTATTTGCTGGGTCACGATGAGCGCTGCCGGAAGAAGGTAGCTGAGGAAGGCAAATCAAAGCTGTATATCGACTACATCCGGATGCTGTGCAATATCGTGATCAAAATGGGCAAAGTACCGGTCATGTGGGCCGATATTGCCATGAAGTATCCTGAGGCGATCAAACTGTTGCCGAAGGAAACCATTTTGGTCGACTGGAATTACGGCTGGAGCATGGATAATTTCGGCGATCATCAAAAGCTGATGCAAAGCGGGCTGGAGATATGGGGCGCGCCGTCGCTGCGCTCGCATCCGGACAATTACTTCCTTACACAGTGGGGAAAGCATTTCAATAATATTAAAAATTTTATTCCCGCCTGCCGCCAGTTGGGTTATAAAGGAATTGTGATGACCTCGTGGTCGACCTCGGGCGCGTACTCGCCGATTTGGGAAACGAGCGAAAATATCCTCGATCTTTACGCTATCCGGCACGATTATCCTATCAGTGGGTTTAATATGCTGCTGGCCGGTTACGCCGAAGCCATTCATGCTGATCAGCCGCTGGACGTTGATAAATTCATTGCGGACTATTGCCAAAAAGAATATGGATTTGATCAGGGGCAATCGGAAAAGTTTTGGAGCGCCCTGAAGGCCGCACCTTACGAGGTAATGCAGGGCGAAGTAATGTCGCCCAGGCCAATGTCTGTAAAACAATTACGGGACAGCGCCTTGTATGTAAAGGGCGTACTTGACTCGCTCAAGCCTGCAATAAACCAGTCCGAATTTGACCATTACAAGCTTATGGCTAATATCCGGGCGTATTATTTATCGTATGAAGAAATAGAAAGCAGGGTAAACTCGGCGGATTTTTCAACCGACCAAATTCCCGGAGTGCTCGACGAACTAAAGGGCCTAATAAGCAATAGCCGGGAATTGGATGCCAGCTTTATTGCATTGAATAAGGATTATTTATACCCGGCTGAACTGGCACAGGAGAACGACCTGCGTGACGCCAAAGCCCGTTTGTTGTACCAGCGTTTATCGCGGAGAAAGTAGCCTCATGCACCTCAAAATTTATAACGGACAGGTCATAACATCAGGTGGTATACTGAAAGGAGGCAGCGTATTCGTCAGCGATGGAAAGATTACCGAAATTTCCGCCGGTAACATCGATGTGCCAGGTGCCGAAGCGATAGATGCCAAAGGAAGATACATTTCTCCCGGCTTTATCGATATCCATGTACACGGCGGCGGTGGCCACGATTTTATGGATAATGCCATCGGGGCGTTTTTAGGCATTGCGGAATTGCATGCCCGGCATGGCACTACGGCCATGCTGCCAACCACGCTGAGCTGCGAAAAAGCTGATCTGCTGGAGACACTCAGGATATACGAGGAAGCCGATAAACAAAACACATTCGGTTCGCAATTCATCGGTATCCACATCGAAGGCCCGTACTTTGCCATGAGCCAGCGAGGCGCGCAGGACCCGCGCTATATCCGCGATCCTGACGCCGAAGAATATAGGGAAATACTTTCTGCGTCAAAACAGATCAAGCGATGGAGCGCCGCACCAGAACTGCCCGGGGCCATTGAGTTTGGGAAGTACATGGTCGCAAATGGTGTATTGCCGGCCATTGCCCATACAGATGCGATATATGAGGATGTGATCAAAGCCTTTGACAATGGCTACACGCTGGCTACGCATTTTTATTCGGCCATGTCGGGCGTTACAAGGCGCAATGCATTCCGCTATGCGGGGGTGGTCGAAAGCGCCTACCTGATCGATGATATGTTCGTGGAGATCATTGCCGACGGTGTGCATTTACCAGAACCTTTACTTAAGCTGATCTATAAAATAAAGGGCTCAAATCACACCGCCCTCATTACCGATGCCATGCGGGCTGCCGGCATGCCGCCGGGTGAAAGTATTTTAGGCAGCCTGAAGGATGGCATCAGAGTGGTCGTAGAAGATGGAGTAGCCAAAATGCCCGACCGCACAGCCTTTGCCGGTAGTGTGGCTACATTCGATCGATTGGTAAAGACGATGGTCGATGTTGCAGATGTACCAATGACAGAGGTTGTGAAAATGGCTTCGGCTATTCCTGCCCGGATCATGAGAATAGATGAAAGGAAAGGTACTTTGGAAAAAGGAAAAGATGCCGATATCGTAATCTTTGATGGTGATATTAATATCGATAAGACCATTATCGGCGGTAAAATAGTTTATGAAAGAATTTAAGGTTGACCGGTTGGACGCCAGAATTTATGATACCCGGTTAAATATGGGCGTGAATGCAGCTGGAATTGTTGCCCGCAAGATAGTTGACCTGCTCACACAAAAGCCCTTCATCAATATCATCTTCGCTGCCGCTCCGTCGCAAAATGAATTCCTGGCTGCATTGGTTGAAGACACAACGATAGATTGGACGCGTGTAAATGCTTTCCACATGGATGAATATATCGGTCTGCCTGAAAATGCGCCTCAGTGGTTCGGCTCGTTTTTGAAAGAAAAGATATTTGGCCATTTACCCTTCCATTCGGTGAGTTATATTAACGGCAAAGCCGCTCCGGAGCTCGAATGCGTGCGATACGCAAAACTTTTGGCGCAATTCCCGCCGGATATTGTTTGCATGGGTATAGGCGAGAACGGGCATATCGCCTTCAACGATCCGCACTTGGCTGATTTTAATGACCCGCTGATGGTCAAGGTAGTCGATCTTGATCAGCCCTGCCGGCAGCAGCAGGTGAATGACGGTTGTTTTGACAGCTTAGATGAGGTGCCGACGCATGCTATTACACTAACCGTTCCGGCGCTGATGTCGGGTAAATACATTTATTGCATGGTTCCCGGAAAAAATAAGGCAAGAGCCGTGCATGAGACGCTTTACGAACGCATCGGCGAGCAATGCCCGGCATCTGTACTAAGAAAACATCCGAACGCGGTTTTGTTTTTAGATGAAGGCAGTGCCAATCAGTTAATTTTCTAAGATAAAAAGATTAAACCATGATAAATGAAAACGAACAATCCGAAGGGCTAACACGGCGGAAATTTATTCAGAACGCGGGTATAGCGGCGGGCGCGGGTATGGTATTATCGATGCCCCTTGCAGCGAAAGCAGCCAGTTTTTGGAAAACGGATGATCCTGTAACCGTAAAGCAGATCATGAATAAATTTATCGCCGAAGTAGGTGTCGGCAATATTCCCAACACAGTTGATACCTTGAAATCGGGCAGCCCGGATATGGTCGTAACCGGCGTTTTAACAACCATGTTCGCTACGATCGAGATGATCCGTAAGGCAATCGGTCTGGGTGCTAACTTTATCATTGCTCACGAGCCGACTTTCTATAATCACGAGGATAAAACCGATTGGCTGCAGAACGATGACGTTTACCAATATAAAGCCAACCTGCTGAAGGAGCATAACATTACCGTTTGGCGCAATCACGACTATATTCACCGGCACAAACCCGACGGCGTCACTAAAGCGCAGCTGGAGCAATTGCAATGGACGCAGTACGCCGATAAGGATACGCCCAACATTCTTACCATTCCCCGCAACTCGCTGAAAGAGTTAGTAGCTTATCTTAAAAGAAGGCTCAATATCGAAATGGTGCGTTACATCGGTAATCCTGAGCAAATTTGCAAGCGGGTGCTGTTTATGCCCGGCGCTCCCGGCGGACTGCGCCAGATACAAGGCATAGAAAAAGTAAAACCCGATGTGTTGGTCTGCGGTGAGCTTTCCGAATGGGAAACGGCCGAATACGTACGCGACGCCAACGCCAAAGGCGATAAATTATCGCTGGTGGTATTGGGGCATATCGCAAGCGAAGAGTGGGGCTCGCAGTTTATGCTGAAGTGGCTGAATAAGAATTTTCCCAATATTAAGGCCACGCATATTTCGCCCGGGAATTCGCTGAAGTTTATGTGATTTGTAATTTAACATCTCAGCTTAACTTATAATGCTTATTTTAGCATTAAACTTAATGTTATGGACTTACAGGCGGAAAAACTAAACATCTTGCAAACTATTCTAAATAGTAATGACGAAGGCTTTATTATGGATGTAAAAGCATTTTTGTCTGACAGGGAGATCGATTGGTTTGATGAGTTAAGCGAAGATCAAAAAAAGGATGTCCTGGAAGGTTTGGCTGAGGCAGATCGGGGCGAAACGATCACTCATGCCGAAGCTGTAAAGTTGTTCTCGAAATGGGGCCTGAAATAATATGGACAAAAAGGGCAGTTCGAACTTTCGAGAAAAGAATAACTTATCTTGAAGAACATTGGACCGAAAGAGAAATATTAAATTTTACAGCTCGCGTAAACGAATATTTGGATACGCTTAAAAGTCAACCGCTGATGTTTCGAAAATCAGCTCGACTAAAGCATACTCATATTGGCGTTATTATTAAACAAGTATCGCTTGTTTATCGCGTCAAACCCAAAAGTAATAGTATAGAACTGATCGCTTTTATTGATAACAGGCAAAATCCTAAACGGCAGAAATTTTGATATAACAAATCAAATGTCGATTCAATATCGTATAGCCACCAAAGCCGACATTTCTTCCCTTGCCAAACTGCGCACTTTCATACGGGGTACAATTGAGGATTGGGCACCATACATTAAAGGCTATATGGACGGTATAACCAATCCGCAAAAAGCGCTGGCCCAGCGTACGGTTTACGTGGCAACCGATGGTGACCGGATCGTCGGTTGGATAGCCGGGCATCTCACTAAACGCCTTGGCTGCGATGGCGAATTGCAATGGATAGATGTCGATCCCGAATATCGACGAAAAGGAATAGCTTCAGAATTGATAAAAATGCTTGCCGGCTGGTTTGTCAGGCAAGGTGCGAAAAAGATATGTGTCGACCCGGGAAATGATAATTCAAGGAGCGTTTATGCTGTTAATGGCGCCGGAAACCTGAATCAGCACTGGATGTACTGGGAAGATATTACAACCTTGATTGCGTAGTTCCATAAAACCCATAGTTATTCAGGTTATTTTCCAAAAAATTAGCGATTTAGCGTTGATTTTCCGATTATTGCATTCCTGCTAAAATTATTAAACAATTGTTCAAATAATTTTAACAGAAATTATTTAGCAGTATCAATTTTAAAATGACCGGATCGCGACGCCACATCGAAATTATGGATACTACGCTGAGGGATGGTGAACAGACCAGCGGTGTGTCCTTCTCGGCTTCTGAGAAGCTGACCATAGCTCAATTATTGTTAACCGAAGTGAAGGTTGACCGGATTGAGATTGCGTCGGCCAAAGTGTCTGAGGGCGAATTCCAGGCGGTAAAAAAGATCACTGAATGGGCTGAAGCGAATGGCTTTATTGACAAGATAGAGGTGTTGACCTTTGTCGACGGTAAAGTTTCGGTCGACTGGATGCTGAAGGCAGGAGCAAAGGTGATGAACCTGCTTACCAAGGGCTCGCTGAATCATTTGACCCACCAGCTTAAGAAAACGCCGGAACAACACTTCAAAGAAGTGGCTGCAGTGATTGACTATGCGCGCAAACACGGCATCGAGTGTAATGTGTACCTGGAGGACTGGAGCAATGGTATGCGCCATTCGAAAGAATATGTTTACCAGTACCTGGATTTCCTGACGACTCAGCCAATTAAAAGAATATTATTGCCTGACACTCTGGGTGTGCTGGTTCCATCGGAGGTAAAGGATTATTTAACGCCCATCATTCAAAAATACCCGCAAATTCACTTTGATTTCCATGCGCATAACGATTACGACCTAAGCGTGGCGAACGTTTTGGAAGCAGTGAAGGCGGGTGTAAGAGGACTCCACCTGACTATTAACGGTATGGGCGAACGTGCCGGTAATGCGCCGCTGGCAAGTACCATAGCTGTTTTGAACGATTATGTAAAAGACGTTAAAACGTCTGTCGATGAAAAGTCGCTGTATTCGGTAAGCAAACTGGTGGAAACATTTTCAGGTTTCCGGATACCGGCCAATAAACCTGTAGTAGGGGAGAACGTGTTCACCCAAACCGCGGGTATTCATGCCGATGGCGATAAAAAAAACAACTTGTATTTTAACGACCTGATGCCCGAGCGTTTCGGTCGTCAGCGTAAGTATGCACTGGGCAAAACCAGCGGCAAGGCCAATATTGAAAATAACCTGGCTCAATTAGGTATTCGCCTGTCGGACGCCGACCTGAAAAAGGTGACCCAAAAGATCATCGAGCTTGGCGACAGGAAAGAAGTAGTTACCCAATCCGATCTGCCTTACATCATATCCGATGTATTGGATAGTAATGCTATCGAGGAAAAGGTACAAATCGAGAACTATGTGCTCACGCATTCCAAAAACCTGCGGCCATCGGCCACCATCAAGATCAACGTGAACGGCGAAGTGTTCGAAGAACATGCGCAGGGCGATGGCCAGTACGATGCATTCATGAACGCGCTTCGGTCTGCTTATCAGAAAAAGAAACTAACATTGCCATTGCTGACCGACTACGCGGTTCGTATCCCGCCTGGCGGTAAGACTGACGCCCTGTGCGAAACCATTATCACATGGGAGTGCGACGGGAAGGAATTCAAAACCCGCGGACTCGACAGCGACCAGACGGTTTCGGCCATTAAAGCCACCCAAAAAATGTTGAATCTTATCTAGGTACGACCTGATTCAGGGCCAGGCGCTTCGTGCTTATCAATTTGTTACATGATTGAAGGTGAAGAGCTTACAAATACTTCCTAAATTGTACCTGTTAAACGCCAATTATTACAATTATGAACAGGTACACCTATGTATTGCTACTGCTTCTCAGCAGCATTTCATGCCATGTGTTCGCGCAAAAGACACCGGACAGCGCCTTTATGGTTCGCGGTTTTGTTATTGCCGCGCCCAAACCCAACGGGGTGGATGATTTCGTCAAATTCATCAACGAGGAACTTGCACCGCGTGTAAATACGCTCATATTAAGAGTCGATTACAATTACGAGTATAAAAGTCACCCTGAATTACGCGACTCGGCTGCCTTATCGAAACATGATGCGAAGAACATATTGGAAGCCTGTAAAAAGAATGGGATCGCCATTATTCCCCAGATCAACCTTTTGGGGCATCAGTCGTGGGCAGCAAAGAATAATAAATTGCTGCAGGTTTATCCCGAATTTGATGAAACCCCCTGGGTGCCGATGCCTGCTGCTAAAGATTACAAGTGGCCCAACGCCGACAACCTGTATTGCCGTAGCTATTGCCCTTTGCACCCGGGAGTGCACAAAGTGATATTTGACCTGGTGGACGAGATCATGGATGTATTCGAGGCCAAAGCTTTCCATGCAGGAATGGACGAGGTGTTTTACCTGGGCGAGGACAAATGCCCCCGCTGCGCGGGGCGCGACAAAGCTGTGCTGTTCGCCAATGAAGTACAACTGGTACGCGACCATTTGGCGGAAAAAGGCGAAGAGCTTTGGATATGGGGAGACCGGCTGATCGACGGGCGCGCCACGGGCATAGGTGAGTGGGCGGCAAGCTATAACGACACCTACCGTGCGGTTGACATGATACCGCGCGATGTGGTGATCTGCGACTGGCAGTACGATGAAGACAATCAGACGGCTGTTTATTTTGCAATGAAAGGCTTGCGTGTAGTTACCTGCACCTGGAACCAGCCGAAAGTAGCCGTTGAGCAGGTGGAGGATCTTTACCGCTCCAGAGCGACAACAGGTAAAACGATGAGGCCCCGGTTTTATGGCATAGCCGAAACCATATGGTCGCTTCCGCCCCAATTTTTAAATGGCTATTATGGCAAAGCGCCCAATTCGGCCGGCGAAGACACGCCCTGGAACACCTTTAGGGTGATGTATGATAAGATGGCGCAACTGGACCAATTGGCTTCAACAAAATAAATTGTAAAATCTTAGCTTTGGAGCCAGTTTGCAGTTGCCTGTTTGCTGTCTGCAGACAATCTGATAGGAATGATTCACGATTGAAGAACAAACGACCAACCGTAAACTCCAAACTGCCAACTGAAAAAAATGGAAGTACATCACCATCCCCGTTTAGACCATAACGAACCAAGACCCTGGAAAGAATACCTGCTGGAAGGTTTAATGATATTTATCGCGGTGATGCTTGGTTTTCTTGCCGAGAATGTAAGGGAGGTGATTACCAACAACGAACACGCGCGTGAGCTGACGGGGCAATTAGTGCGCGACCTGAGAGTAGACACAGCCCAGTTAAATGCAGTATACAAAGGCGAAACCGCAATCGGTAAAACCAATGATAGCTTATTCAGGCTTTTGCAGCAGCCAATGGATAAGATCGACATGAAAAAACTCCAGCAACTGGTTGTCGATTCGCACAGCTTGTGGATATTTCACCCGTCGATGGGAGCCATTGGCGCTATCAAAAACGAGCTGCACCTGAAACAATTCGCCAACTCAAAGATCATCAGCTTTATCGCCAATTATGAAAGGCATGCTGAACTGTTACGCACTATACAGGATATTACCCTGCAATACCAGCGCAACTACTTCGATCCTTTTATGGCGCAGCATTTTACGCCGGCCAATATGGATAGCGCTTTTGGCGATAAACCCGCCTTAACCACGCAGATGCGTAACCTGACCCAGGCCGATCTGACGCAGCTTGCCGCTCAAATGGTGCTGATCAGGATCAATACCAGGGAGTTATTGCGCGATAATAAATATGTAAGGGATGATGCGGTGAATATGCTTAAATATGTAAAAGAACGTTATCATCCGAAAGAAGAGTAAATTCCGGGCAATTATTTGATGATTGCGAACAGAATGCGCCGGATTCGCGTTCTTCAGTTGTATGGCAAAGCTCATCGGTATTTTAATTTGCAGCCTCATCACATGTAGCGCGTTTTCACAACCCAAACGCCCGCTTATTGCATTTACCAGCGACACCCAGGCGCCCATGTGGGTGGAAAGGATACGGCTTAAATCGAATCATAACCAAAAAGCCACGGAGATGATATTCGAGGATGTAGACAAGGAACATCCGTCAGGCTTTTTCATTCTGGGGGATGTAGTTTCATTAGGGTACCAAAATAAAGCATGGGCCGCCGTTGATAGTTATATAAAACAATGCGCCAAAGACTCGATTCCTGTTTACGCAACCCTCGGCAACCACGAAGTGATGTTTAATGCCAAACGGGGTACGGCTAATTTTAAGCAAAGGTTCCCGATGTATAATCCCGCCGGTTATACCGAGATCATCGATTCGGTTGCCGTAATACTTGTTAATTCCAATTTTACGAAAATGACAACGGCCCAGATCCTCGCGCAGGATAACTGGTACAACGAGATTGTCAGGAAACTTGACGATGACCCGGCTGTCAAATTTGCCATCGTAGGCTGTCATCATTCGCCATATACCAACAGCCGCATTGTCAAGCCATCCATGGCCGTGCGGCAAAACTTTGTACCGGCGTTTATCAATTCTAAGAAATGCGTACTTTTTCTTTCGGGCCACTCACATAATTTCGAACGGTTTTATATGCAAAATAAATGCTTTCTGGTCATCGGCGGCGGGGGCGGCCTGCACCAGCCTTTGTACGCGAAGGAAGTGACGCAGGATCTCGCTGCTAATTATAAACCCGCGTTCCACTATCTGTTGATCCGGCGTTTCCAGGACAGCCTGCAAGTGGTATCAAGGCAGCTTAAACCCGATTTCTCGGGATTTAGTAACGGACTGTCATTCAGCGTCCGATAAAATTCAATTCTTGCTAAAACTGCCGGGCAGATGAAGTTGTGATCTTAAAAAAATAAAGGGTCTCACCCCGCTCAGACTGTAAACTCCGCATGTGAGTCGAAACAATAAATCGATAAGTATTCCATTTAAAAACCAACGGGGAAAAAGTTAAAAGAATCCAAAACAAATGATCTTATGAAGTGTTGTGCATTTAGCTTCTGCCGATAACCTTTAGAGATTCCTAACAGATGTTTAATTTGATTAGCCCAGAGTTAAAAGCTGGTGTTGTGCTTGATCAATTGCCTATACCCGTATACAAATGCGATACGGAAGGGTACGTTGTATCGTATAATAAAGCTGCGCTGGAGTTATGGGGTATGGAACCTGAGCCGGGTGTGTCAAAATTTGGCGGCGCCTGGAAAGTGTTCGACGCTGACGGGCAGGCCCTGATGCCTGAAAATTGTCCGATGGCGCGTTGCCTGGCGGAAAAAATACCAGTCAAAGGCGGGCAGGTTATTATTCAACGACCTGACGGGAGCAAGCGCCGTGTACAATCGCATCCGGTTCCGATCCTCAGCGAAGATGGTGTACTTATTGGCGCGATTAATACGTTGGTCGACATTACTGAAACTGTGCAGGGCGAGGAAAAACAGGCCATGCTGGCGACGATAGTGGATACATCGGACGATGCAATTGTTAGCAAAACTTTGCAGGGGATAATCACCAGTTGGAATAAGGCCGCTGAAAGAATGTTCGGCTATAGCGAAAGCGAGGCGATAGGCAAACATATTTCACTCATCATCCCGCCCGAGCGACTGGCTGAAGAAGAGTACATCATCGGGGAGATCGTGAGCGGTAAAAAGGTCGATCATTTTGAAACGATCCGTATGACGAAAGCGGGGGCAGGAATACCGCTTTCCATTTCCATTTCACCGGTAATAAACAAAGATGGGGTTATTATAGGCGCCTCGAAGATCGCGCGTGATATCAGCGACAGGAAAAAAGCCGAAGAGCAAAAAAGTGAGTTCCTGAGCATGGCCAGTCACGAGCTAAAGACGCCGCTGACCAGCATCGCGGGTTACCTGCAAATCCTGGATAAAGTAACCAGCGAGGAAAGCCCCCGGAAGTTTATCCATAAAACACGCCAGCAGGTACAACGTTTAGCACAACTTGTATCGAATCTGCTCGACGTGTCAAAGATCGACGCGGGAGAACTTCATCTTCCCAAAGAAATATTTGATATCAGCAAGGTGTTAAGGGAAACGGTAGAGCTTGTTCAATATTCGCAGCAAACTCACCGGATAAATGTTTTTGTCACGGAGGAGCCAACTTTTATTTATGGTAATCCACAGCGAATTGAACAAGTATTTATTAACTTGCTTACTAATGCGGTAAAATACTCCGCCGATTCAAATGAAATAATTGTTTCGCTGGAGTGCCGCAATAATTATGTCTATATCCGCGTCATAGACTTTGGGGTAGGTATCCCGGCGAATAAGCTGGATGAAATATTTACCCGTTTTTATAGAGTCGATGAATTTAACCGGAACTTGTCTGGTTTAGGAATAGGGCTTTATATTTCAGGTCAGATCATAGAAAAACATAACGGAAAGATCTGGGCCGAAAGCGAACTTGGCAAAGGAAGTATCTTTTATGTCAAACTTCCTGCAGCAACACAGGATATACCACTTGAAAACACAGCAAACGATATAATCAACAAAGAAAAAACTGAGCTCAATGAAAGACACGATCTTAGATGAACTTTTGGAGGAAACCGAGGTTTCGAGGGGGCAAGATGGCGATCCGCTTGATCTGAAAGAGTTGCTACGGGTGCTGTCCCTTGTGAAGAACGGCAGGTTAAACACACGTATGCCGGTCAGGCAGGCAGGCATTAACGGCCGCATATGCGAGGTGCTTAACGACATCATCGACATGAACGAACGGCTTGTGGCCGAGATATCGCAGGCTGAAAAGACCATCGGTAAAAAAGGAGATTTAGCCAAGCGGATTGAACTGGCAGATGCCAGGGGCGATTGGGCCGCCGGCGTGTCATCACTCAATAACCTGATATCCGATCTGACCTCGCCAACGCTTGAGATCGCCGGGATGATTAACTCGGTAGCTAACGGAGATTTGTCCAAGCAGATACCGCTCGAGATCAGCGGGCACCCGCTCAAGGGCGAGTTCCTGCGTATTGCTAAAGAATCCAACCAGATGCTTTCCAAACTACGGCTATTCTCCATGGAGGTAACCCGGGTCGCACGACAGGTAGGGTCGGAAGGCAAGCTCGGCGAGCAAGCCAAGATTAAGGGTGTTGCCGGTGTGTGGGCGGAATTAACCGACTCGGTAAACCAGATGGCCGGTAACCTGACCGACCAGGTGCGAAACGTGGCCGCAGTAACCACAGCGGTAGCGAAAGGCGACCTTTCCCGGAAGATCACCGTGGAAGCTAAAGGGGAGATTCTGGAGCTTAAGAACACCATCAATACCATGGTGGACCAGCTGAACTCCTTCTCGTCGGAAGTGACTCGTGTGGCGCTGGAAGTTGGTACCGAGGGTAAGCTTGGAGGCCAGGCGAAAGTGCCGGGCGTTGCAGGTACCTGGAAGGACTTGACCGACTCGGTAAACCGCATGGCTGGTAACCTGACGTCGCAGGTGCGAAACATAGCCGGTGTAACAACGGCGGTGGCCAACGGCGACTTGTCAAAGAAAATTACGGTGGACGTGAAGGGCGAGATGCTTGAGCTGAAGAAGACCATCAATACCATGGTTGACCAGCTCAATTCGTTCGCGTCCGAAGTAACCCGCGTGGCGCTGGAAGTAGGTACCGAAGGTAAGCTCGGCGGCCAGGCGCGTGTGAAAGGTGTCGGCGGTGTATGGAAGGACCTGACCGACTCGGTGAACCAAATGGGTAGTAACCTGACCGACCAGGTGCGTAATATAGCCGGTGTGACGACTGCGGTGGCCAAAGGAGACCTTTCGCGCAAGATCACGGTTGATGCCAAGGGCGAGCTCCTCGAGCTAAAGAATACAATCAATACCATGGTTGACCAGCTAAACTCGTTCTCGTCGGAAGTAACACGCGTGGCGAGGGAAGTGGGTTCGGAAGGACAGCTTGGTGGTCAGGCCAACGTGCCCGGTGTAGGCGGTACCTGGAAAGACTTGACAGACTCGGTAAACCAGATGGCCGGTAACCTTACGGGCCAGGTGCGTAATATAGCAGAGGTAACAACCGCCGTGGCAAAAGGCGACTTGTCCAAAAAGATCACGGTTGACGTACAGGGCGAAATGCTCGAGCTGAAAGTGACGATCAACACCATGGTGGACCAGTTGAACTCGTTTGGTTCGGAAGTGACCCGTGTGGCGAGGGAAGTAGGTTCGGAAGGGCAGCTTGGCGGCCAGGCGAACGTGCCCGGTGTAGCAGGTACCTGGAAGGACCTGACGGACTCGGTAAATAAAATGGCCGACAACTTAACCTCCCAGGTGCGTAACATAGCCGAGGTGACCACTGCCGTTGCTAAAGGCGACTTGTCGCGTAAGATCACGGTAAATGCCAAAGGCGAGCTGCTCGAACTGAAGGATACGATCAATACGATGGTGGATCAGCTTCGCGGTTTCGCATCCGAAGTAACGCGTGTTGCCCGAGAAGTGGGTTCGGAAGGGCAGCTTGGCGGCCAGGCTAATGTGCCTGGTGTGGACGGTACCTGGAAAGACTTGACAGACTCTGTGAATAAAATGGCCGGTAACCTGACGGCCCAATTAAGAAATATAGCCGACGTTTCGATCGCTATCGCTAACGGCGACTTGTCTAAGAAGATCACGGTTGACGTACGCGGCGAAATCCTTCAGCTGAAGGAAACGATCAATACGATGGTTGACCAGCTCCGCGGTTTCGCATCCGAAGTAACGCGTGTTGCGCGTGAGGTGGGTACCGACGGTAACCTTGGCGGCCAGGCCTTCGTGCCGGGTGTTGCCGGAACGTGGAAGGACTTGACCGACTCGGTAAACCAGATGTCCAGTAACCTTACGGCGCAGGTGCGTAACATTGCCGAAGTGACCAAGGCGGTAGCCAGCGGCGACTTGTCCAAGACGGTAATTATCGACGTAAAAGGCGAGATCCTCGAGCTGAAGAATACGATCAATACCATGGTGGACCAGCTAAACTCGTTCGCATCCGAAGTAACGCGTGTTGCGCGCGAGGTAGGTACGGAAGGTAAGCTGGGCGGCCAGGCGCACGTAAAAGGTGTTGCCGGTACCTGGAAGGACTTAACGGACTCGGTAAACCAGATGGCATCCAACCTTACCGGCCAGATACGCGGTATCGCCAAAGTGGCCACGGGTATTGCCAAAGGAAACCTGAAACAGCGGCTTTCGATCAATGCGCTCGGCGAGGTGGCCCAGTTGACGGATACCATCAACGAGATGATCGATACGCTGGCTGTGTTCGCCGATGAGGTAACCACCGTAGCACGTGAGGTGGGTGTGCAGGGCCGTTTGGGCGGGCAGGCCAGTGTACCTGGTGCATCCGGTACCTGGAAGGACCTGACCGAAAACGTAAACCAGTTGGCGCAGAACCTGACCGTACAGGTGCGTTCTATATCCGAAGTTGCCTCCGCGGTAACCAAGGGTGACCTCACCCGTACCATCCGTGTGGACGCTAAAGGCGAGCTGGAAGCCCTGAAGGATACGATCAACCAGATGATCGCGAACCTGAAAGACACCACGCTCCGTAACCATGAGCAAGACTGGCTGAAATCAAACCTGGCGAAGTTCGCGCAGATGCTGCAGGGTCAGCGCGACAGGAACGCGGTTGCCAACAAGATACTGTCGGAATTGGCCGAACTGGTGAGCGCTCGTTACGGTGCATTCTACATTTTGGAACAGCGTGACGCGGCAGACGAAGGTGTGTTGAAGCTGTTTGCCGGTTATGCGCAAAAGAACCGGAACAACATCAGCCAGGAAATTGCGCTTAGCGAAGGTTTGGTTGGGCAGTGCGCTACCGAAAAAGAACGCATCCGGTTGACCAATGTACCAAGTGAGTACCTGCAGATCAGTTCAGGTATCGGCAGCGCCGCTCCGCTCGATCTGGTGATCCTGCCGGTGTTGTTTGAAAATAATGTGAAAGCCGTTATCGAGCTGGCTTCGTTCGAGAAATTCAGCGATACACACATTGACTTCCTCGATCAGTTGACCGAAAGTATCGGTATCGTGTTAAACAACATCGAGACTAACACCCGTACTGAGGAACTGCTGAAGCAATCGCAATCGCTGGCGTCGGAACTTTCGGCGCAGCAGGAAGAGTTGAGGCGTGCCAACGACGAGCTGCACGATAAGGGCCGCTCGCTCGAAGAGAAAGCCGAACAGTTGACGCTTACGTCGAAGTACAAGTCGGAATTCCTTGCCAATATGTCGCACGAGCTGCGTACACCGCTGAACAGTTTGTTGATACTGGCACAGCAGCTCTTCGAAAACCCTGAAGGTAACCTGACGGAGAAACAAAAGATGTTTGCCAAGACTATCCATTCCTGCGGTGATGACCTGATACAGTTGATTAACGACATCCTCGACCTTTCGAAGATCGAATCAGGTGTGATCGCAGCCGACGTAATGCCGGTAAGCTTTAAGGAAATTGCGTCGTTCGCTGAGTCAACATTCAGGCCGATATCGGAAGCCAAGAACCTGAAGTTTGAAATAGACATCCAGGATATGCTGCCTGAGGTAATGGAAACCGATATGCAGCGTCTGAATCAGATCCTGAAGAATTTGCTTTCGAACGCCTTCAAATTTACCGAAAAGGGCCGCGTGAAGCTGGGTATATACAGGCCGGGGCCAAACGATGCGAATCCGTTGACCAATATGGATTCCGTGATCGCGTTTTCGATCGAGGATTCGGGTATCGGTATTTCGAAGAATACGCAGGGTATTATTTTTGAAGCATTCCAGCAGGCCGAAGGTTCTACGAGCCGTAAATATGGTGGCACGGGCCTGGGCCTTTCGATAAGCAAGGGTTTTGCCGAATTGCTGGGTGGTACCATTACGGTAACCAGCGAGCTCGGAAAAGGAAGCACATTCACGCTTTACCTGCCGCTTAAGTATAAGGAAGAGAAAACCGGGCAGCCTGCTGTGGTTAAAGAAAACTTCCCCGTTACCCAGCATGCTCGTACGAACTTAGTCGAAACTGAGCAGGTAATCGATGACGACCGCCACAGCATCGTAGCAGAGGATAAGGTGCTGCTGGTTATTGAAGACGATGTGAGATTTATGAAGATATTGATGGACAAGGCCCACGATCATAATCTAAAGGTAGTGGTGGCCATGAGTTACCTCGAAATATTCGACAGTATCATCAAATACAATCCTATCGCTATAACCCTCGATGTAAATATGCCTGAATCCAACGGCTGGAAGATACTGAAGTTGCTGAAAAGCGACGTCAACCTAAGGCATATACCGGTGCATGTGATATCAGGTGAGGATAACAAGATAATGGCGATGCGCTTCGGTGCTAAGTCGTTCAGCCTGAAACCGCTGTCGAACACTTACCTGGCAGACCTTATGACGGGTATCGTAAGTTTCCATGAGCATACCAAGAAGCGTGTGCTGATCATTGAAGATAACGTGGAAGAATTACAGAAACTGTCAGACCTGATCGCCAACGAAGCTATTGACGTGTTTACGGCCACTACGGCCAAAAAGGGCCTTACCATATTGAAAAAGGATGCATTTGATTGCATCGTACTGGATTTTGTGCTGCCCGACGCTAATGGTGTTGACCTGCTGAACAAGATTAACCTGCTGAAACAGCAGCAAACGACCATTATCCTTCACTCGGCGAGGGACTTTACCCAGGAAGAGTTGATACAGCTGAAGCGGCTGAACCATAAGATCATCACCAAAACACCAACGTCGCCGGTGCAATTATTCGAGGAGATACTGATATTGCTGCATACTAATAAAAAGTATGTAAGCGATACCAAGCTAAGGATGATCGATGGCGTCAGGCCCAATACCGATGTGCTCGACGGCAAAAAGGTCTTGGTTGTAGACGATGACGTTCGCAACCTGTTTGCACTAACTGCTGTTTTTGAACGTTCAAAAATAGAGGTGATCACGGCGGAAAGCGGCCGCGAAGCACTTGAAATATTGAACAAGGACAAAAACATCGATATCGTACTGATGGACATTATGATGCCCGAAATGGACGGTTATGAAACGATCCAGATCATCCGTAAGGAGCCGCGTAATAAAACATTGCCGATTATTGCAGTGACGGCCAAGGCCATGATAGGCGACAGGCAAAAATGTATTGCTTCGGGCGCCTCGGACTATATTACTAAGCCCGTAAAGACCGATCAGTTGCTATCCTTAATGAGGGTTTGGCTGATCAAATAAACAATAACTTGAGAGCATGAGTTCAGGTGGTGAAATAAAAATATTATTAGTTGACGATACCGAGAATAACCTCCTTTCCATGGAGGCTATTCTCGAAAGGGAAGGGTACGAGATTTACAAAGCGATATCCGGGCGCGAGGCGCTAAGGGTGTTGCTAAAGGATGAGGATTTCTCGTTGATACTACTTGACGTGCGGATGCCGATAATGGACGGCTACGAAACGGCTGAACTTATCCAGCAACGTGATAAGCTTAAGCATATCCCTATAATTTTTATAACAGCGCAGGACTATGAAGATGAGTCGGCATATAAGGGATACGAATCTGGCGGGGTTGATTTTATATTAAAGCCCATAAACCCCGAAATTCTGCGCGCCAAAGTGCGGGTATTCGCTGAAATGCAGCGGAAAAACCTGTTATTGCGCATACAGGAGGAGAAAGTAAGGGCTATCAACAACGACCTGAAGAAACTGAACCGGGAACTGGAGCAGCGTGTGAGCGAGCGGACGATGGAATTGGAAAACCTGAACGACGAATTAAGGGAGTTAAACCTATCGAAAGATAAATTCCTCTCCGTTATTTCACACGATCTAAGGAACCCGCTTACTTCGCTGCTGCTCGCGTCCAAAAATCTGAACGATAAAGTTGGGGAAATATCCCTGAAAGAGACGCAAATGTTTGCCAGCATAATTCACCGTACCTCGAACAAAATATTACAGCAATTAAATGAACTGGTGGACTGGGCCAAGGAGCAGCGTGAAAAAACCAAATTCAGTCCTGAAAGGATACAGTTACATTCAAGAATAACCGAGTCGCTTGAGCTGCTGAGGGTTAACGCTATCCAGAAGTCGGTAAAACTGGAAAACAATACTGCCCACGATGTTTATGTCTATGCCGATTCGCTGATGCTTCGGTCGATACTGCAGAATATCGTCACTAATGCGATCAAGTTTACGCCGAATGGGAATGGCGTAGTGAGTGTATCCGCTCAGCCGGTAAATTCGATGATCGAGGTATGCATACAGGATTCAGGGGTAGGCATGTCGCGTGAAATCCGCGACCAGCTTATGGGAAGTTTCGATGTATCGATCCCCGGCACCAACCAGGAAAAGGGTTCGGGGCTCGGCCTGTTGCTGGTGAAGGATTTTGTTGCCCAGCATGGTGGTTCCATCGCGATAGACAGCGAACCCGGGAAGGGGACATGTTTCAGGTTTACGGTGCCTAAATATGAATATTCCGGCGATAACGATTAAGATCGTGACATCGTCCAAATTGCTGGCTTGCAGTTAAGACTTTCCGGACGGGGGAATACCTTCATAGTAGCGCTTTGGTATAATAGCGCCTCCTTATCCATTCTTTGGCATTCTTGATGCCCGTAGCAATAGCTATGCCTTCATCTACATTCCTTTCGAGTAAAGCATTGGCTATTTCGATTGCTTTTTCGCGGGTTCTGACCGGCAGGTTCTTCATTGATACCGGGTAATTCTTGTTCGTCCAGGGCATGTTGAATATCTTCTTTTTATACCTCAAAAATATTGCGGCTTACCGGCCGGAAAAATGACGGTTATCAATTGACGATGTGATATAGATACACAATCAGGCTGAATTGCTATTAGCCGGCGTTCCGTTCCTGATTTTTCTCAGGTGATTCGCGACGTATTCCAATATTACACGGGGCATCTCTTCGGGCAATAGTACATGGTCGAAATTGCCGGACTCAATTATTTTCAGCGGTAAAGTACTGGATTCACATGAGAAGGGGTCCTGGACCAGTACCATACCTCCGGCCTCCTTTATATCGGCGGCGCCTTTCAGCCCATTTTTGCCGAGCCCCGATAAAATAACGCCGATCGAGCGCCCCTTAAGATCAGCGGCGAGAGATTCCATAAACACATCGATTGCGCAGTTTACCTTACCTGATCGTTCCTGCAAACGAAGTATTCCATGTTTTATCGTCAAATAGTATCCCGGCGGTAGTACGTAGACTTTGTTATTTTCAACAGGCATGTTATCGGTTGCTTCTATTACTTTAAGTTTGGAATGCCGTTGCAAAATTTGCTGCAAATGACTCTGGGCGTTGGGATTTATATGCCGAAGGATGATATAACTTACCTTGTCAATAAGCGTCTGGTCAAAAAATTTAAATAGGGGAGACAAATAACCTGCTGAACCTCCGATGGCGATAATAAATTCGGGCTTCGATGTCTTCATAGCACGCCTTGTTTGGATTCATAAATGTACCCGTTCCATACAGGCGCAAAAATGATTTGACTGAACTGTAAATCTGACATACGTCACTAAAACCATGGTATTTATTTGCTGTGCCCTGTTTCATATTCTTCAAGGCTGGCTATGCTAAAACATTGGAAAAGGCGAGCGTAATTATTTTCCGTCTTGCATTGCGTTAAAAATCGGCGCAACCCAAATATGGTTGTCGCGCCTTAAACCCCAAAAGGATAGGTCTCAGGCACTTCCCTGGCTTCAGGCACCACATGCAGCGGATGCAGGGCTTTCGTTTGGTCGATAAAAATAAAGGCGTCATATCTCAAGGGTATAACGGTCGGTACATAATTGCCGTAGCTCTCATATTCAGGATTATAAACTACGCCGATAGCCCGATGACCGATATGGCGTTCCAAAAAAAGGTCATCCATTAAGTCTTCGGTAATCAATAGCTGGTTTCCTTTCGCTGCCTGATGAAGCAGGTGTTCCCAACTGCCCTTTCGCGCAGCGGGAACCTGGATCCGCTGCAAACGGGCTCCCCAATGCCGCCCGGCAATTACGCTCCCTTGGTACGTGCCAAAGCCAACGAGCACGACTCCTTTTTCATGGTGCGTTACGCGGGCAAGCTCGCCGATATTAAACATGCCTTCAGCGGCCATATCCGTCGCCCTTGCATCTCCCACGTGTGTGTTATGTGCCCATATTATGGCTTTTGAATTCTTGCCATGAAATTTCAATAGTCTTTCCAGTGTGTCGGCCATGTGTTCGTCACGTATGTTCCAGGTATGCGGACCGCCTAACAGCATGGCGTTATAATATTTTTCCGCATTTACCGCTATCAGCGCATTTTGTTCGGCGCTGAATACATTTTCATGATCGGTGTTGTACTGTGGCAATCTATTCCTGATCTGGGTTAGCAACTTCACAACTTCGGGCTGGCATAATTCAGGTACGAACATGCAGGCACGGGCATATTCCTGGCCTTCCCCTTTTTTATAAGGCTCGAAGCAATTCAGCGCTTCCTGCACTATTTTTAACGATGAAGGGTCCACACGCTTCAAATATTCCTGTATCGCCTCCATCGATTCCCACAGGCTGTAAACATCAAGGCCGTAAAAACCGGCTTTTTTATTGTTTGGCAGGTGCTGATTATGTTCGCGCAGCCATTCACTGAAAGCCACCATTTCCCAGTTGGCCCACATCCAGGTCGGCCAGCGTTTAAACGCCTGCAACACATTCAGCGCGTTATTGCCGGCGTCAGCATAACTCTTAATATAACGGTTAACCTGGTAACAGTCGGGCCAGTCGCCCTCTACGGCTATAAAATTAAAGCCTTTCTCAGCGAGAAGCCTCTTTGAAATAGTGGCCCGCCAGCTATAAAATTCGTGTGTGCCGTGTGATGCTTCGCCAAGCATAACAATGCGGGCGTCGCCTATCCGGTCCAGTAAAGGCTGGAGGCTGCCTGAATCCGTCAGCGGATGAAATCGCTTTTCTATAATGCCGACCGCCCGGTTTTCATCCATTAATATCTGATCATTGACGTAGGGTTTCATAGCGCATTTTTATCAATGAAATAACAAAATGAAAAAGAATTGTGTGATGATCATAATCACGCGCAGGGATGATTTACGTCATTAGCCGTGTAAAGAAATTCACTTAGCTTTAATCGATATGAAAAAGTCAGGTTACGAAGAAGTTTCGATTCCCGCTGGTAATGTGTGGCTAAAAGGCGATTTGTTTATTCCGGAAAGCGCCCATGCATTGGTTATATTCTCTCATGGAAGCGGAAGCAGCCGTAAAAGTCAGCGAAACCGGTTGGTCGCTGAACACCTCAATGGGCATGGTATCGGTACCCTGCTGTTCGATTTGCTTACGGAAGAAGAGGATCAGCACTATGCCAACAGGTTTAATATAGACTTGCTGACTGCGAGGTTGGTTCAGGCAGCGCAATGGCTTGAAAAAACACTCGGTAAAAACAAGTATTTTATAGGTTTTTTCGGAGCCAGTACAGGCGCCGCGTCCGCTATAAAAGCCGCTGATGCGTTGCCGGGTATAAGGGCCGTGGTATCGCGTGGCGGACGACCGGATATGGCCCGTGAGGCATTGGTACGCGTGAAAGCGCCGGTATTGCTCATTGTTGGCAGCCTTGATCGTGATGTGTTAAAGCTGAACCAATATGCTTATGAACAGATCCGCAGCCAAAAGAAACTCGTGATCATAGAGGGAGCCACTCATTTATTCGAAGAACCGGGTACCCTCGAACAGGTTGCCGATGAGGCGGCATCGTGGTTTAAAAAGTATCTATTAACTAATCATCTCACAAATGTTCAAAGACAGAATTGACGCGGGCCACGCGCTTGCTGAACGACTTTTGAAATATAAGGGTACCGATGGTATAGTATTGGCAATACCGAAAGGTGGTGTGCCCATAGGTTACATCGTCGCAAACGAACTGGGGTTGCCTCTTGAGCCGATATTCGCCAAAAAAATAGGCCACCCGGGACATAAAGAATATGCAATCGGCGCCGTAAGTACCTGGGGCAGCTTTGTGTTGCCGCATAGCGGCGTGCCCGAATCGTATATCAGCGAAGAAACGGCACGGATAGGGGCATATTTAAAGCAGATGCAAAATACCTACATGGCTGGCCATGTTCCCGCTCAACTGAAAGGTAAAACGGTAATCGTTATTGACGATGGTATAGCGACGGGTAACACCCTGCTGGCGACGATCAACACGCTTAAACAGCAGGACCCCGCGAAAATTATCGTGGCCGTGCCGGTATCTACTGCGTCAGGCTATGATCTGTTAGCTGGGCATTGCGACGAATTGATATCGGCGATTATTGAAAAACAGCATTTCTACGGCGTGGGGGCGTATTATCGCAACTTTAGTGATGTAAGCGAAGAAGAGGTGATATACTACCTCGACAAAAACCGAAAGAAGTACGACCGTCTCCATAACAACCAGCCAGTTTAGGAGTGATTTCGTTTATAAGCAGCGTCAAGGTAACGAGTGATGACTGTCATTCTTTCCGCTCATGATTAAAAATAGATTTGATCATCAAATAATACCATCCATGGCATCAGCAATTAATGTATCCGAAGAAGAAAGAAAATTAATAAGCGCCGCGAAGCAGCGGCCGTCAGTATCCATTGTAACGAGTTTCGAGCCGGTTATCGCCTCGAAGGAGGAAATGGCGCACCGGCTGAAGACCACCGTGGAGCGCGTAAAACGCGAACTCCTTTCCACCTACCCGGAAACCAAAGCTATGTCAGTTGTTCTTAAACTGCAGAACCTGGTAAAAAATATAAATTACAACACCGGCAAACGGGCCATAGCTTTGTTCGTGTCGCCGCAAACCGAAAATATATTTTACCTCGATACCCCTGTCGACGATCACCTGATCATCGATAACGGCTTCAGTATACGCGACCTGGTGTACAGCCGTAAAAAGCATATCGAATACCTGATCCTGCTTCTTAGCGCATCGTCTTCTAAAATGTTCCTCGGGAATAGCTTTAAGATCATACCGGTTCAGTTCAATGTGCCGGACAAGGCAATTGCCTACAGGAATGATATTGCTGAACGGGTTGGTAATTTTTCAGACCCGGATAAGCGTAAGGAGGAATTGCTGGACAAATTTCTTCATCATATCGACCAGGGACTCACAATAGCGCTCAAGAGTTACTCTTTCCCTGTATTTGTTGCAGGCACAGAAAGGGTTCTTGGGCATTTCAGGCAAATAACCAAAAACGGGAGACACCTGGCACAATTCATACACGGTAACTATATCGACGCTACGGAGGCTCAGGTTGCAGAGCTGATGCAGCCCTATGTGGTCAACTGGATCAATATAAAACAACGAGAGCTGCTGAACAAGCTGCAAAATATTGACGGCGAAGGTAAACTGATCTACGGTATACGCGACGTTTGGGCCTCTGTGAATGATGGGAATACCAGGTTATTGGTAGTCGAAAAAAACTACCGTCAGCAACTTAATAACCAGGTTCAAAAGTCTTTTTATGTAAGAGACGCGGTCGATAAGATCATTGAAAAAGTGCTCCAATCCGGCGGCGACGTGGAATTCGTTGACGATGATCTGTTAAAAGCATATAAGCATATAGCGCTGATACCATTTTATTGAAGTAGGCTGGTTAAATAACTAAAAAATCAAAAACTGCGGCAATGAGCACAAAAAAATTTCTCGCTGTATTTGACGGGTTAAAGTATTCATCTGGCACCGCAAAATATGCTGTTCAACTGGCGGGCGCATCGGATGCGTACCTGGTGGGCGTATTCCTGGATGATTTTACCTACCACAGCTATTCCCTGACGGGGCGCGGCGGTTATGAAAAGCTACTGGCGCAGCGGAAGGAACTGCAGGAGGCTGATGCGCAAACCAGGCACGACTCTGCAAAGGAATTTGACAAGGTTTGCGATGTTGCCGGCGTCAACCATGTTATTCACCATGATCATAGCCTGGCCAGCCAGGAGATATTAATAGAAAGCGCATACGCCGACCTGCTTATAGCCAATAAAGGCGAAACGTTTACCCAATACGAACAGGATGTTCCCGCATCGTTTATCCGGGACCTCCTGGCCGGCGCCGAATGCCCGGTAATACTTGTGCCGGACGAATTCAAACCGATCAATAAAATTATCATGCTTTATGATGGCGCGCCGTCGTCGGTATACGCCATTAAATTATTCAGTTACCTGTTTCCCAACTTAAGGCAATTACCGGTTGAAGTGATCACGGTGAAATCTTATGGATCCAACCGTCACGTGCCTGAAAGCCGGCGCTTGAAAGAGTTGATGGAGCGTCACTTCACCGACGTGGTGTATACAGTAGCAGAAGGCGACCCTGAAAGGGAAATTATCGAACAACTCAAATACAGGCAGCAGGACGAACTTATAGTGTTAGGTGCATATCAACGATCCGGTGTTTCACGTTGGTTCAAGCCAAGCATGGCCGACCTTTTGTTGGCTGCGCTAAAAGCGCCTTTATTCGTAGCCCACCGTTGACTGTTACCGTGATGAGTGCACAAACAGGGTATTGTTGAAGGTTTCCTTTTAGGCAGCCGGCGTTAAACGCCCGGTCTTCCTTTTTATCCATTTCACAACCTCGTACCAAATAACCGACAAAATCCCTGTCGCAATGCTCAGTGCTAGTCCTGGGAGGCCCGGGATCTGAAATCCGAAAAATAAAGAAAGCTTATTAAAAGCGAACAATGAAACGGTGATGGTTACCGTAAGCGCGATAACAAGCGGTATCATGTAATTCCGGTTTTTTAGCATGGTACCAATAGAATAATAGAAGGACCTGTTAACCAGTGTCAGGAATATATTTGCTGTAATGAGCGCTATAAATACCATCGAGCGTGTGATCGTTTCATCAAAACCGCGACCCACCGCATACCGGTAAACCGCCAGCGCGCCGACTGTTATCATCAGCCCCTGGATTACACTGGTGGTAAGCTCCTTCCATTTAAAAAATGTTGTTGTAAATGGTCGCGGACCTTTTTGCATGGCGTTTTTTTCCATCGGCTCGTTCTCGTAAACGATGGAACATGTGGGCCCCATAATTAACTCCATGAAAATAACATGTACCGGGCTGAAAATATAGGGGTACTCCCAACCCAAAACCAGCGGTATAAAGACTATAAGAAGTATCGGGATGTGGATGGAAATAATGTATTGGATAGCTTTTTTCAGGTTTTCGTATATCTTTCTGCCCATGGCAATTGCATCCACCATCTTCGACAGATCGTCCTCCACTAAAATCAGTGATGCTGCTGCTTTGGCTATTTCAGTGCCTTTTTTCCCCATGGCTATACCGATGTGGGCGGCTTTTAATGCCGGCCCGTCGTTAATGCCGTCGCCTGTCATCGCTACTACTTCGTTGTTTGATTTTAAGATATTTATTATGCTGAGCTTGGCATCGGGGAACATCCTCGAGAAAATCTTGCAAGAAGTTACCGTAGCGTTGCGCTCCTCGTCCGGCATACTCATTAATTTTTCGCCGGTTACATGGGTTTCGTAGCCTTTAAATCCTATTTCTTTAGCGATAGCCTCTGTGGTAAGCGCATTGTCACCGGTTATAATACGTACTCCGATTCCTGCTGTATAGAAATTCCGCAGCACATTTGTGATATTTTGCTTGGGCGGATCGTAGAACGCTACAAGCCCCTTAAACTGGAAGGGAAGCTGTTGCTGACGCGCAGGGAAATCGTTTCCGCCGAACGACGATTCCGCGACGCCCAATACCCGGTAACCGCGGATCGTCAGTTCCCTAATATGTTCATCAATCTCATCTTTTTCGCGCTGATTCAAGCCCGATAGGTTTAGCAGCGCTTCGGGCGCTCCTTTTGCAGCTATAATCCGGTCGTGGTTACGATCCTCAAATACATGTGTCATCATGGGTGGCGTTCCGTCCAGCGGGTACTCATGAAACATTTTGTATTTCGGTCTGTCGTCGGCCGGCGTTATGGATTCGTAAACTTTGTGCAACGAGATTTCCATCGGATCGAACGGAATGGGCTCGCTCGCCCACATCGCCGTTCTGATCAGCGCTTGCTCGTCGGCGGAGAGATCCGCGTTTAAGTCTTTTATAAGCCCGGATGGCCATGCAAGAACCTTTGCGAGCGTCATTCGATTTTCGGTTATTGTGCCGGTTTTATCGATGCAGATCACCGTTGCACTACCGAGCGTCTCGACGGTTTTCATTTGTTTGACCACCACGCCTATTTTCATCAGCCTCCATGCGCCCAGGGCCATAAAAGTGGTAAAAGCAACCGGGATTTCTTCAGGTAAAATGCTCATGGCCAGCGTGAGCGACTTAAGCAGGCTATCTGCAAAGTGACGGGAATGCCAAAAATTGAAGATCCATACCAGCGCGAATACTACGATGCCGGCAATAACCATTTTCCTCACAAAATCGCCTATTTGTAATTCAAGAGGCGTTTTTTCTTCCTTTACATTCTCAAGGCTTTTGCCGATCCGGCCCCAGCGCGTATTATTGCCGACGGCCGTTACTTTGGCGATCGCCAGGCCGCTGACCACTATCGTCCCACGATAAATATTGTTATCACCGCTACCGGCATTTTTATAAACAGGCAACGATTCGCCGGTCAACGCGGATTCATTGACAAAAAAATCGTTACAGCGAATTATTTCCCCATCCGCTGGAATCATAACGCCTTCTTCCGCAATGAAGCAATCGCCGATAACCAACTCTTCGGTTCCTATCAGTTGTGTTGACCCATCGCGTATGACCTTGCATAAAGGCTGGTTAAATTCTTCGAGCTTTTTAAGCGCTTTCCTGCTTTTCTTATCCTGGTATAACGAAATTGCGGAGACTAAAATGATCGACGCGGCCATAAAGATCGCATCCCCGGTTTCACCATTAATAAAATAAATGACGGCGGCAATTAAAAGCAGGATAACCATCGGTTCACCGGCCAGGCTTTTGATAATATTCCAAATACCCGCCTGTTTTTTATAGACCAATTTATTGCCGCCGAACTTTTCGCGGGATCGGGCGATCTCTGTGGCAGTAAGGCCCGTTATTCCCCAATTTTCAGGGGCAAACGCCGTGGTTGCAGCTGACATAAATCTTTTACATACAAAGCTACCGTACCGGTTGATACGCATCGTGATGATTATCACTTGTTCAGGTGAGGTTCATCATATGAATAACGATGGAACAGTGAACATCTTATAACTCGAGTTTGTAGCTGATTGCAAGCATTAGGTATGGGTAGGTTTTGTTAACTGGGGGAAAATCGCGATACGTGCCATGGAGATTAAAATAACCCTCCTGTGCGGTAATAGCGAACCCGTCTATTATGTTAAGCCAGAGGTTGTTGGTTAGTACGTGCAGCAAATAATCTGAAGGGTTGCCATTTACCGTTGCCATCCATCCGCCATGATAGCTAATGTTGTAAAAGAACCTGTTTGTCAGGCTTATTTTAACAGAGCCATAGTACGAAAGGCCCGGGCCGTAATCGTAATTCCGGCTGTTGAAGGTGTAATGGTCGGGTATCGCGGCAAGGATAAGCGCGCCTGCCCCGACAGACGTATTGATCTTAAACTTACCCGGGAGTTGGAATTCCGAGTAAAGATTCATCCGTACGCCTTCCGCGCTATAAAAAAACGCGGCATTATTAATATAGTCATAATCGGCTGAAAGTACTGCCAGGTGCGTGTTGTTTTGTGCATATATCTTCCAGCCGGTCAATGATCCATAAACATTTACCATATTGAGTTTTGAACTATCGTCCTTTCCGGCCTCAATAACGATAGAAATATTACTGAATGGATCTTTCATGTGTTCATCGGGCGATCCATATGACAGTTGCAGGCGCCCATATGGTCCAAAATGACCATCGCGGAAGACGTCCTTATTATTTACATTGTATTTACGCACTCCCAGGTCCAGTTCGGCTTCCATTTTGGTAGAATCGATAAGGGAAGAACGTTGTGGTGGTTTTCCAAATTTGCCGTCGAGCAACCTTGTAAGGCCATTTGACGGATTGATTAGTAAAGCAAAAACTTCACCTGCCTGTCGTTTAAATCCGTGGGTGCGGTTATTGGTGAGTTTATTGGCCATGCGGTGGCTAACCTCACCGAGCATTACGCCTCCGAAACCAGTGGTTATGAAATCGTTGATGGAGGGCGCCTGGGTTTCCCCAAAGGTTTCCCACAGATAGCTGCCCGCAAACGCCGCCGGTGCCGATTGCCAGAAACTGTAGCCATTTGACCGGAAGGCGTTGTAAAATATGCTGCCATGAAAAGGATGCCCGATCTCGTTAGTCTGAAATTGATCATTGTCCCACGCCCAACTTGAAGGCCGCAAATTATTTCCCATGGTTTTAAAGGAAATATTGGCCCAATCCTGCCGGGTGACGTAATCATCTATCACCCAGGGCACAACTTCTCCTAACCCTAATTCCATTGCTGCCCGGCCAAATCGTTTTTGGGGTTTCGCGCCGGACAAGGTGTCTGGAGATTTATGTTTAATATTCGTATCCTGTCCGTTAGCCGCAAAAGGGAAACCAATTGCAAGGCATGCCAGCAGGATAAAGAGTACTATCCGCCGCGTTTGTCCGGGTATTATCCATAACACGGCCCGCAACATGATTCATCCTATTTGCCAAACCAGTAACTGTACCCGATGGTTGCCACCGCAGCGCCGGTTTCGTTTTTGCCGTCAACAGCATTCTTCTGGATATTCAGAAATCCGTAGTTGCCGCCGCCTTCGATGAAGATGACGCTGCGTGCGATCTTATAACTCAATCCGAGGTTACCCTCGATACCGGCATTGAACTTATGCAGCGAACTGCGAACATTGGTATTGGCATCAAATGATTGTGGGCCGCCGGGCAGTGGTTGCGTACCTGCCGCATCGGTATAGAACTGGCTTTGACCGCTTGTTACCTGGTGGGCTGAAATCAATAAGCCGACGAATGGCCCAGCGTCAACGTACACAGTAAAACGCGAACCGGTTATCGGCCGGCTAAATTTTGCCAGCACAGGCAGCAGGATATAGTTCATTTTAGCCTCGCTTTTGTAGTTGGCATATAAATATGGAGGCGCCTGTCCTTCAGGAAACATAGCTTTCAGTTCATCAGGCGTGGTAAATGCCTGTAAACCGTTCTTCTTGCCGCCCTGTGACGAATATTCGATCATTGGCTGTAAAGAAAATAGTTCCGAGAATTTAAAGTCAGCGAAAACCGATGCCTCCGGCCCGAGCCTGGAGCTATAACCGGTATTTAAAGGGTTTTGATTGCCGCTCCCTGCTGTAAGGTTGGGTATGCTGACACCGCCGCGAAAGCCGAGCGCAACATTCTGCGCACGAGCATCAATTTTGTAAAAGGAAAAAATAAGCAGCGCGTAAATTATCTTTTTCATGATCCTTAATATTTGGATCAAAATTTCCCATTTTGTGCGATAGAAAACATGACATAAATCAACAATTCAGCTGATATTTAGCATTCTGTATGCGCTGTTTTACTTAAAAGAAATTCAAAACAAACTTGACAAACGAAAAAAATTGCTCTATATTTAATAATCTAAACGTTAATTACGCGCGTATATATACGGTCGCCCTAACGCCGTAGGACTCAGAATGATCAAAAAAACGAAGCCATGGTAACTACGCTATCCATAAGCCCTTACGATCATCTGCCAATCGGCGTTTACACCTGCGACGAAAAAGGCTTTCTTACTTCATGCAATGGGTCGGCTATTGCATTATGGGGTCGCAATCCTAACCTTGGAATCGAGCAATGGTCGGGCGCATGGAAAATTTTTGATGATGGCGATCGCCTGCTGCCTGTCGAGGAATACCCGGTATCGATAGTGGTAAGGGAAAAAAAAGTAATACCCAACGCAGAATATATTATAGAGCGGCCCGATGGCGAAAGGCGGAATGTGTTGCTATCGTCGGTACCAACCTTCGACGAAATTGGGAAATTCACAGGTACCATTAATACTTTGCTGGATATAACAGAGCAAAAGGCCAGCGAGGTTCGTCAGGCCATGTTGGTATCCATCATTGAGTCGTCCGACGACGCTATTATCAGTAAATCGCTGGATGGCATAATTTTAAGCTGGAACCAGGCCGCCGAAACCATGTTTGGTTATCCCGAGCACGAGGCGTTGGGCAAGCACGTCAGTCTGATCATTCCATATGAAAAATTCGAAGAGGAAACGTTTATTATGGACAGAATCAGGCGCGGTGAGACGGTGGAGCATTTTGAAACTCTCAGGATGCGCAGCGATGGTACGCAGTTGCCTATTTCGCTCACTATTTCACCAATCCGCAATTCAAAGGGCGTGGTTGTCGGCGCCTCTAAGATCGCCCGTGACATTACCAGGCAAAAATCCGCAGACGATCAGTTAAAAAATTATGCTTCCCAACTTGAAGAACAGGTACAAGAGAGAACGCGGATGCTGGAGGAAACCATTGTAACCCTGGAGGAAACCCAGGAAAATTTGAATGAAGCGCTCGCCAATGAAAAACAACTGGGGCAGATGAAAAGCCGTTTTGTATCGATGGCTTCGCACGAGTTTCGAACGCCATTGAGCACCATTAAATTATCCAGTTCGCTTGTGGAAAAATACGCTGAAACATCGGACATAGCCAATATAAACAAGCATGTAAACAAAATAAAGAATGCAGTCAGCAACTTAACTAACATCCTTAACGACTTTTTGTCGCTTGAAAAGCTCGAAGCAGGAAAAGTTAACCTGGATATGTCGGAATTCGACCTCATGAAATTTTCGGAAGAAATTAGGGACGAGATGCAAATGGTAGCCAAACCGGGGCAACAAATAGTTTACCAGCATACCGGCATAACGGCTTCGGTTATACTCGACCGGAATTTACTGCACAACTGTGT
The DNA here is from genome assembly GCA_035547095.1 of Mucilaginibacter sp. GTDB lineage: Bacteria > Bacteroidota > Bacteroidia > Sphingobacteriales > Sphingobacteriaceae > Mucilaginibacter. The sequence continues at coordinate 105,669 of DASZVE010000090.1, read as the reverse complement.
TATCAACCTTCTCTCAAACGCTATAAAGTATTCACCCGAGGATTCAATTATAGAACTGGATACCGAAGTAACTCCCAGCGAGTATGTGGTAGCTGTTAGCGACCACGGCATTGGAATTCCGGCCGACGATCAAATACATCTTTTTGAGGCGTTTTTCAGGGCCAACAATACGGGCGGTATCCCGGGAACCGGCCTTGGTCTGAATATCGTAGCCCGCTATACTTCGCTTATGAAAGGTAAGATCGCTTTTAAAAGTGAAGCTGGCAAAGGCACGCGTTTTACGTTAACATTCCCCGCCTTAAAATAAATTCATCCAGCGAATATTTTTCTCCCGGGGCCTGATGTGCCTTAAAGGTGACCGTTATCATTTTGGGCCGATGGCCAGCAGCTTATTTTAGCGTTGAATAGCTTCAGACATGTTCGGGCAGAGATGAACAACTGAACGATTTGCCAAGTTTCAAAGATTTAAGTAAGATGCGTTCAGCAATCATTTCATTACAGAGCGAAGCAGGTTTTGAAGCGCTGTATAAACATGCGCCTATCGGAATATTAGCCGTTGGTGAGAAAGGGTTGATCGAATTTGCAAATCCACGCGCGGAAAAAATATTTGGTTATCGTCCGGGCGAGCTTATCGGTAAAAATCACGAGATCCTTTTATCATCGGGCCTTAGGGAAAAACATCGGGCTTATTTACATAATTATTTTGAAAACCCTTCCGACCGGGTGTTGGCTGCCGGTTTAAAATTAAACGGTTATAAAAAAGATGGCGAGTTGTTTCCGGCCGAGATCGGGCTTGCACACTATGAATACAATGGACGGAAGATTGCCCTTGCATTTGTAAACGACATAACGGAACATGAGCGCGCCATAGATGAGTTGCGAGCCAGCGAACAAAATTTGCATTTTCTTATCGAGCACACGCCGGCCGCAATTGCCATGTTCGACCGGCGAATGCGATATATTGCCGTAAGCGGACGGTTCTTGAAGGATTACCAGCTTACGGACCGAAATATCATCGGCATGAGCCACTACGATGTGTTTCCTGAACTTCCAGAAAGATGGCGCGAGCTGCATCAGCGATGCCTTGCCGGAGAATGCTCCCGATGCAGTGATGACCCATTTCCCCGTGCAGATGGGAGCATAGATTGGGTTCAGTGGGAATTGTGCCCGTGGTATGCCGCGAATGGCGCCGTTGGCGGAATCGTGCTTTTTTCGGGAGTAATTACTGCTCAAAAGCTTCTTGAGGAGCGTTTGCGTAACTATGCGACTGATCTTGAACGTACCGTAAAACTGCGTACGAAATCGCTTCAGCAGGTAGTCAGAGAATTGCAGATCGCCAAGAAGAGTTTGACTGAATCACTCGAAAAAGAAAAAGAGCTTAACCAGCTTAAAAGTACGTTTGTTTCCATGGCATCGCATGAGTTTCGTACACCACTTACCACAATTTTGCTGTCTGCGAATCTTATCGATAAATATTCGAATCTGCGTAACGATCCGAGCATTATACCGCATATTGGCAAGATCAAAAAGGCGACTTTTAACCTGACAAGTATATTGGACGATTTTCTTTCGTTGGAGAAACTGGAAAGGGGCCACGTAAAAGTTTCCATGACAGACTTTGATATTGTAAAATTCGCTCAGGAAATTACTGAAGATATGCAGTTAGCGGCAAAAAAGGATCAGCGTATTATCTGTAGCCATGTTGGCAACCAAAAGTCTGTTCACCTGGACAGCGGCCTGTTAAAGAATTGCATCATCAACCTGGTGTCTAACGCGATAAAATATTCGGGTGAACGAACGGTGATTGAATTAGAAACAGAGATAACCGATCGCGAATGCAAAATAATCGTTAGGGATAATGGCATTGGCATACCTGACAGTGAACAAGAGCATTTGTTCGAAGCCTTTTTTCGGGCGCACAACACCGGAACTATTCCGGGCACAGGCCTCGGTTTAAATATTGTTGCACGGTACGTTAAACTTATGAACGGTAATATTGAATTTAAGAGTAAAATAAATGCGGGGACCCGTTTTGTCTTGACTTTCCCCCAGGCGGCCTAACCCGCCTGACCCTGTCCCTTTCCTTTCCTGTGCAATATCCAATATAGTCCTTTTACATTAGTCCTGTAATCGGGCAGCATCAGTATAAGTATGATCTCTTCCAAAAGATCGAGCGCCGTTAACGAGACCATAACGAAGAACAGCCAGTAAACCGGGTACGGTAAAAAGAAAAACGCGAGAAGAAAAGCTCCTTGTGATACCGCAGCTGCCTTAGCCAGGTAGGTATGGAAACTGGTAGTACGCTTGTAGCGCCGAAAAGCAAGTACATTTTCAGCAATATAAAATACGAATAAAATGCCCACAGGGATAACCTCGTATAAAAAGAACAGGCCATGAAGCACTACCATTCCGATAATCGCCGCCAATATGGTAGTGTCGTCGGCTATCGAATCGAGGCGGGCGCCAAAAATACTGGTGATCTTGTATTTCCTCGCCAGGAAACCATCTATCGCATCTGTCAGAAAACTAATAAGCAGTAACCATTTAAAAAGATTTAAATGACCGAAAAACACTAACGCTACAAGAAACGGTGCTGCCGCGAGCCTGTACATCGTTATGCTGTTAATGATATAAAACCTGGTGCTTCGCCTAATCATTGATTGCCTCCTATTCGTTTTATATAAGCTTTCACAGCATCTGCGTTCCAGGCTGCCAGCCGGTTTTTCTGTAAAGATGCGACATGAAAGTTGTTGCTGACAAGCGGGCAGCTTAAAACAAAGGGCGCATCTTTCTTGCTCCACCCCTGGATCTGTCCAAACCTCAGGATATTGATGTATGGATCGGAAGGCGAACCAGAAATGGTATAATAACCATCTCCAAAACTGCGCAAGTTCCGGACCGAGTGTTTGCCGCGTACAGAATTCAGCAAAGCGTAATTCTTCTCATGCATTTCCAGTTCAATCATCTTGGTATTGCGGTCAAAAACCGAGTTATAGCCTGTGTAATAACCACTGTCTGTTTCAATAACGATATACCATAGCATACTGTTCAACGGCGCCGGCGTGGTAAAATACTTTTTGTCGTCTATGTGACGCGATTCAAGTGTGCTTGATACCCGGTAATCGATGATAGCCTTATTAGTACCCGCGTAAGCAATATAGCAGCATGAGAAAAGCAACGCCGCCCATGCCCATCTTAACCTGTGGAAATATGAATTGCCGCTTATTATTAAAACAAGCGCCGCAATTATTAAACCCAGGCTGAACAAGGGGTCGGCAACAAAAAGTAAATCTATGGAAAATCGCGAGTGGCTGAACGGTTCCAGCAGACCGGTGCCGTACGCATTGCAAACATCCAGCAGGTCGTGCAGAGCTAATTGGAACAACATGAATAAAAACAATGGAAGAAACGGGCGGGCGCTGCGCTTACGGAGCCAGGAAACAATTAATGCGAGCACCAAACTTCCGGCCACCGCAAAAAACAAGGAATGTGTGATACCGCGATGGATCATTAGCGCCCGGTCGGCAGGCAGGAACAGCTGAGCAATGGTGTCCGCATCGGGCAGGCACTGAACAAAGGCGCCCAAAAAAAGAATGCCTTTTCCCTGGTTCTTTTCCCTGAAAGGTTCTGCCGTGCAAACGCCCAATGCAAAATGTGTAACGATGTCCATAAACTATGGCCTTGACCAGCCCCTTGGTTTTGAATATTAACGCGGCAACCGTTTTTCTAAACGATTGCCGCATTCACAATTGCATTTTAATTTATTTGGCAGTGGCATTGGTAACCCGTGAAACCTCTTGTAACTCGTCGTCTTCAATTTTGGTCAGCACGTAGTCCTTCTTGTATTCAACGTTTACAAGCCAAAGGGATCTTTTGTTCTGTTCAATGTGGATCGCCGTTACGACCTTGCAGCCAGGATATTCTGTATTCACCATATCGAGGTAATTTTGAGGCAGGTGTTTTGCCTCACCATAGCTCACATGATAGATCAGGTTCCCATCCTTATCATAAAGAACTGAGTTTTTCTGGTCCACCATCATGAATTTGATGAGGTAATTCTTGTCCATCTTGTACCATCTCGGGTTAACTGCATTTTGAAATTTCCCTTTAAAAGCATCGGCTACTTTTACGTTAACTGCCGAAGTTGCCCTGATTATAACATTAGGCAGATCAATTTGTGCGAAAACGGTGCGGGAACTGATCATAAAGCTGAGCAGGATCCCGATCTTAATGAATGTTTTAGTTTTCATGACGAATAAATTTAATTGGAACTGAATATTTGAACATCGTAAAAATCAGCACTTTACGTCTTTCCGGAAATGACGCCCGTCAGGGCAAAAGCTGACATTGGTCAGGATCATCCGGTAAATCATAAATGAGCCAGAAACGATACTGGTGCCACATAAAACGTCTTCCAGGTCGTACGGGTCATATATGACTAAGATCACTATTGTGGTCATTGGGGGTCATTTTTTTGGCGGCGGCCGAAAGTTACTTTAGACAAATATTTGATTGACAGGTATTTATAATTGAATTGGGGTTTTGTAGCTGCTATTTCAATGGATTTGATCGCAAAAACAAAGAATTTTATGAACCAGGCCGGCCAAATAACGCGTTTCGCCGGCCAGCTGTTCTCGCTGGGCTTCAAACCACCATACGAGGTTAGGGAACTTTTAGCACAATGCTATTTTATCGGCTACCGGTCGTTACCACTTGTGGGTCTTACCGGCTTTATCATGGGTTTAGTACTGACCATGCAGCTCAGGCCATCGCTGGTGTATTATGGTGTTCAGTCGCAGTTGCCGGTGATGGTTGGGATAGCCATCGTCAGGGAGATCGGGCCGGTGATAACCGCACTGATCTTCGCGGGCAAAATAGGAAGCAGTATAGGAGCTGAACTGGGCTCGATGAAAGTTACCGAGCAGATCGATGCTATGGAGGTAAGCGGCACTAATCCCTATAAGTATTTGGTAGCAACCAGGGTAACTGCCGGCACATTGATGCTGCCTGTTCTCACTTTGCTGGCCGACGCGATCTCGCTTTTCGGTGCGTATATAGGCGTCAATATCAGTGCGGTAACAAGCTTCAAGTTATTCTTTGTGCAAATATTCCACACCCTGCAGTTTGGTGATATACTCCCTGCCTTTATCAAGACATTCTTTTTCGGCTTCGCGGTAAGTATAGTAGGTTGCTACAAAGGCTATAATTCGAGCCGCGGAACGCGCGGGGTTGGCAATTCGGCAAATACGGCCGTTGTCATAGCATCGGTCTTCATTTTCGTCATCGACCTGCTCGCAGTCCAGGTCACCGCAATTTTAGGGTTAAATTGAAGAGTAATGCAACACGAACAGACGACAGAGACAAAAAGGATCGATAGCGACATAATGATCGCTATCGACGGACTCTACAAATCGTTTGGGAGCAATCATGTTTTAAAAAATTTTAGCCTGAAGCTGAATAGCGAGGAAAATCTCGTGGTACTTGGCCGGTCTGGCTCCGGAAAATCCGTGCTGATCAAATGTATTATAGGCTTGCTTAAGCCCGATGACGGCAAGATCATTGTTTTCGGGAATGATGTTGGCCAACTCAGTCATCATGAATTGGACATGCTGCGCACGCAGATCGGGTTCCTGTTCCAGAGTAATGCGCTATACGATTCAATGACGGTGCGCGAAAACCTGGAATTTCCATTGCGCCGCCATTGGTTCGAGCTGTCACAACGGGAAGTCGACGATATGGTGATGGAAGCGCTCGAGAATGTTAACCTAGGTCACACCGCTGAAATGATGCCCGCTGAATTATCGGGGGGTATGGCCAAACGTATTGCCCTTGCGCGGACCATGATATTACGGCCAAAGATCATTTTATATGACGAACCGACCTCGGGCCTCGACCCGATAACGGCCCGGGAAATTGAAAACCTGATCCTGAAGCTGCATGATAAATACAAAACCTCATCTATTATTATCTCGCATGATATGAATTGCGTGAGGACTACAGGCGACAGGATCGTATTGCTGCTCGACGGCCAATGTTACACGGAAGGAACTTTTAATGATCTTAAGAAGTCGGAAGATAAAAATGTAAAACAATTTTTTGAGTAAAAAATGGCAAACCAGGGAGAAAACAATATCAAATTAGGCGCATTTGTGCTGGCGGGATTGCTGGCTTTGATATTTGCGCTCTATATGATCGGGCAGAATCGCAGTCTTTTTGGTTCGAATTTCGAACTCAGGGCGCGATTTTCAAACGTAAACGGTCTCATCGAAGGCGATAATGTGCTGTTTTCAGGAATACAGGCCGGTACGGTTAAAAACATCGAAATCCTCAACGACACTTCCATTGAAGTGGTTATGCGCATCAGCAATAAAATAAAACCATATATCCGAAAAAACGCTCATGCTTCTATCGGAACACAGGGCTTAATGGGAGATAAGGTTATTAATATCGTTCCAGGCAGGGGCACAAGCGCGATGGTTGAGGACCGTGATATGATAGCGACAAAAAAGATGGTCAACACCGATGAGATGCTGGAAACGCTTTCGAAAACCAATAACAATATCGCCGATATATCAGAGTCACTTAAAGCCAGCATTTTACAGCTTAATAAAAGCGCGGTCTGGAGCCTGATCAATGACGGGGGCCTGAAGCAAAGCATCAGGTCGATGTTGAAAAATATCGAACGAACCAGCCTGAATGCACGTGAAATGACAGAAGGCCTAAACGACCTGGTGGTACGCGTAAAACAAGGCAAGGGTAATGCGGGCTTGCTACTGAAAGACAGCGTGCTTGCAGACAATTTGAACGACGCCGTAAGCAAGATCAGGCAGGCAAGCGACAATGCCAACCAGGTGACGTTCCAGTTGAATAAAATGGTGAGTGAAATAAATGCCGACCTGCACAAGGGCAGGGGCGTTGTTAAGCTTTTGCTGAACGACTCGCTGACGGCGAAAAACCTGAGCGTTAGTATGGATAATATCAGGAAAGGGACCGATGGATTTAACCAAAATATGGAGGCTCTTAAACATAATTTCCTCTTGAGGGGCTATTTTAAAAAGCTCGAAAAACAGCAGCGAAAGAAAGCTGACGCTGCCTCTAAAAAATAGCGAAGGGTCATGTAATTTAATGATCGCAATCATTTGTTTGAAAAGCGGTTAATAGGAAATTTGATACATATATCCTGCAATAATCCAGTTAGTTCATTTTGTAACCAACGTAAAAACCCAGGTCATGAAAAATATTTTAATGCTGACCGACTTTTCGAAAAATGGCAGGGCTGCAGCCGAGGCTGCATTGATCCTTAGCCAAAAGCTGCATACCAATCTCTTGCTGGTAAACACTTTTGTGTTTTACCCGGTTACGGAAAACTATGTCGGCGGCCAATGGTATCCGGATTGGTTTAAGGAAAAAGAGGAAGAAAGCCAGGAACGGCTTTACCAATTGAGACGGCAGCTTGAGGAATTTGGTGCTAAAACACTTGAGCCGGGTGACTGGCGGCCGGTTATCAGCACCCAGGTTGAGGATATGGGACTGGGCGTTAGCATTGCCGATGTAACGGAAAAAAATAATATCGACCTGATCGTTATGGGAAGTCATGACGACGAAGTGTTTTGGCAGAATCACGTAAATGAAGTGATTCGCAGCGCCAAATTGCCCGTACTGGTAGTGCCTCCGCATACTGATTTAAAAAGAATAAATAAGGCCGTTTATGCCACAGACTATAATTTGCAGGATATCGGCGCTATTACATACCTGGCAAAGATCGCCCGGGGCCTCAATTTGAAAATTGAAGTCGTGCACGTGAGCGAAGGGGAGGAAGGGTATAAAGAACAGAGAGACAGGGCGGCATTTGAGGATCATTTTAAGAAAATTCATAACGGCCATATTTCGTATGCGGTCAATACCGGTCATGGCCTGGCGCAGGAGCTGGCAAAAATGGCTAAAGCGGGGCACGCGGGTCTACTTGCCGTTTTGCACCATCAACATTCATTTTTCGGCAGGCTGCTTACGCACAGTGATACCAGGGAACTACTGGACGAGCAAAAGATACCCTTATTAATTTCCCCGGCCAAAGAATGATAAAGCAATAACGGGAGACGCTTTTGTGATTAAAACACGGAAAATTTAAAGAATAGAAAAATGGAAACAGCGGTAATTGGTGAAGAAATAGCGTATTCTGAAACGCTAAAAACAATATATGAGCGGCGGGCAGTAAGAAAGTACAAGGAAATTCCGGTCGATCATGAATTGATCACAAAAGTGCTCGACGCGGGGCGTATGGCGCCTTCGGCCATAAACAGACAACCCTGGAAGTTTTATATTCTTACCGGAAAAGAAACTATCAAAACATTTTCAAAAGAAATAGCAAAGGTAACGGCCCGAACGTTTGTGAAAACCCATTCGGGTACTGATGTTTTAAAAACCGCCATTCACGTTTTCCATATGCTTAAAGAGGGCGACCTGTTTAAACGGCCCGATCCTATTTTCCACGGTGCGCCGGTGGTTGTATTTATTGCTGCTCCAAGAGACAACGAGTGGGCACCGATAGACATCGGTATGTGTGCCCAAAATATGATGCTGGCCGCAAAAGCGCTGGGGCTGGACAGCTGCCCCGTGGGCCTCGCTAAATATGTCGAACAAACCAGGATATTCTCCCGGCTGCAGGTACCTCTTTCGGAGCAGGTACATATGGCCATAATATTAGGTTACGGAGATGAAATGCCCGAAGCTCATCAACGGATCAGGAACAACGCTTTCTTTATTGAATAGCATTAGATCAAAAAAACCGGCAGATCCGGTTTTTTGACTTGGTCCTATCTCTCATGTAGTGATGAGTTTCTTTTTATGCCGGGCGCTTTCGACCAGTGCAAACATTTCTTTCTTCACCTCCCTATATTCGTTAATGAGCTTAAAAAGCACTACCTCAAGCTCTTCCTGCTCATTGGCCAATTTTTCGTTATCTTCCTGCACAACATTCTCCGCAGCAAGTTCTAATTCCTTCATGTGAGCGGTCAGTTGCTGGTGGAGGCTGTTCTCATCTTTTTCAAGTTTGAATAACTTTTGGCTGGTTTCCTTCAGGTTATCGAAAAATTCAGGGCTTAACAACTGGACGAAATAATCGTCCAGCAGGCGATGTAAAAATGCTGCTTCGATCCTGAAAAATTCAAGATCAGATTTCCAATGCCGGCACAGCACGTAAAATTGCTGCGAACGCGCAGATAAACTAAATGCAGTTTCCATAATGCTTTTTTTAAATGGCAATCCCATCGGCTGAACCAATGGGATTGCCTGGTGGTTGGTCAATCAACTTTGATCTCTTTTTTGGCAGCAATCGCTTTGGCCGACTTTTTCAGGTCGACGGTAAGCACGCCGTTTTCATAGTGCGCATTTACCTTATCATCTTCCGCATCTTCAGGCAGGCTAAAGGTGCGTGTGAACGAGGACCGCGAGAACTCCTGGCGCAGGTAATCTTCTTTTTCTTCTTTCTTTTCGCTGCTGGTTTCGGCGCTGATAGTGATCAGCCCGTTTTCAATGCTGATCTTAAAATCGTCTTTTTTGTAACCCGGGGCCGCCACTTCCAGTTCATAGTGGTTTTTCTTGTCGCTTACGTTTACCGACGGTACCAGTTCGCTGCTGAAGAAAGGCGTATTGAAAAACTTGTCGCCGTTCCAGAAATCTTCCATCATCGACCGCAATGATGGAAATCCATTTGATTTTTTTACTAAAGTTGACATAACAGGAATGATTAAAATTTGTACCTAAATGTCATAATGGCCGGGCAACAAACCCATGACGTACCTCATCCTTATTCATGATATTGGTCACGTTATTAATTATGCCACAGGTGTTTAAGTTAATCCGAATATTTTCCTGCCGGCAGCGGCCGTTCTTTCTCTTGCCTTTTGCCCAATATGTCCTCCAGGTCTTCTTTATATAACACCTCTTTGGTTTGAAGCGCTTTCGCCAGACGTTCCAGTAAGGAACTGTTTTGCGTCAATATTTCTTTAGCATGGACGTAAGCGCTATTAATCAGTTTGCGCACTTCTTCGTCTATCAGCCGGCCTGTTTCTTCACTGTAAGGCTTCTGAATGCTTACATCGCGCTGACCGGTCGAGTCGTAATAGCTTGTATTTCCCAGCTTTTTATCAAAGCCGAAATAAGCCACCATCATGTATGCTTCGTTAGTCGCCTTTTCAAGATCATCGAGCGCGCCCGACGATACTTCGCCAAAAGTTACCTCTTCGGCCGCCCGCCCGCCGAGCGTTGCACATAAGTGCTCGCGGAAAGCAGGTTCAGTACGCAGTTGCTTTTCCTCCGGCAAGTACCAGGCTGCTCCCAGGGATTTTCCTCTTGGGATTATCGACACCTTCACCAGCGGGTCGACGTTTTTCAGCAGCCAGCTTACTACAGCATGACCGGCTTCGTGAATGGCTATCCGCTTTTTTTCTTCAGGTAAAATGATTTTGCTTTTCTTTTCGAGGCCGGCAATAACGCGATCGATCGCGTCCATAAAATCCTGCCTGTTTATTTTACTTTCTTTCTTGCGCGCCGCAAAAAGCGCCGCTTCGTTACAGATGTTTGCGATGTCGGCGCCGGAGAAACCCGGAGTTTGCGCTGCAAGTAAATGAGTGTCGATCGAATTATCCGTAACCAACGGCCTCATGTGCACCTTAAATATCGCTTCCCGCTCATTTATATTAGGCAACTCCAGGTAAATGTGCCTGTCGAAACGACCCGGCCTCAGCAAAGCGGGATCAAGCATATCGGCCCGGTTTGACGCTGCAAGAACGATAACCCCGCTATTCGTGCCGAAGCCGTCCATCTCTGTCAGCAATTGGTTTAGCGTACTTTCACGCTCGTCGTTGCCGCCCGACAGAAACGCACCCTTACCTCTTGATCTGCCGATAGCGTCTATCTCGTCAATAAAGATGATACATGGGGCTTTCTCTTTAGCCTGCCTGAACAAGTCACGCACCCGCGACGCACCGACACCCACAAACATTTCAACGAATTCAGACCCTGAAATGGAAAAGAAAGGTACCCTTGCTTCGCCGGCCACCGCTTTGGCTAAAAGAGTTTTGCCGGTTCCGGGCGGACCGACCAGGATAACGCCTTTTGGTATTTTGGCTCCCAGTTTGGTAAAAGTGTCGGGATTTTTTAAAAAGTCGACAATCTCGCGTACTTCGATCTGCGCTTCTTCCAGGCCGGCCACTTCATTAAAAGTAACATCGCTTTTATTCTTTTCAATGAGGGTTGCGGTCGATTTGCCAAAGTTAAAAATCGAGGCTCCGCCGCCGCCCAGCATCCCGCCGCCCGCGGCCCTTCTCATAAAATAATTCCAGGCCAGGAACAGCAGCGCGAAGGGTACGATCCAACTGAGAATACTGATAACCCAGTTCGATCTTCTTACGTAGCTCACCGGTGTTTTTTCGTTCAATGGCGTATTTTTTTCCGCATCGCCCAATTCCTTGTCGAATGAATCCGACGAGCCAATGCTAAAAAAGTAGTGCGGGCCGTCGTTGCTGCCCCATGTTGATTTGAAGGCCTCTTTGAATTGCTTGTCGTTTGCAAACGACGGCTTTAAAAAAACCTCAACGGTTTCGCCGTTGACCACTTCGAGCCGCTCTACCGCTTTTCGGCTCAATATGTCTTTTTGAAATTGCTGCCACGTAATTTCGGTGAGAGACTTACGTCCCAATTGCGGAACAAGCACAACGGCGAGTACTAATAGGTATACCCAAATTGCGCGCCATTTAATTTTATTCGGTTGCGGTGGTAAAGAGTTCTTTATCTTGCCGTTTGCTTTTTTCATTAATATAAAGGTTGCAAGCGCCGATCGCTAACCGAATGATAATGCTCATTGCAAAAAGTGACCTGCCTCATTTGTCGCCTTATTAAACCAATATACATTTGCATTAACCGGTAGATGGAATTCAATTCCGGAACCGACGTAAAGAGGTAAGCATAATTTCTGGACAAGAAGTTCAGCTACCCAAACGGGAGCGGTAAGCCGACTCCCGTTTTTTTTGCGGTAACATATTTGCAGCGAATATGACTTAGATCACATTCGCTCATGATACGTGTCATGTGGCTCGGGGCGGGCCCGGGATAGCTTTGTATAGACACTTAAAAAAACAGGATATGTTGGGAAAACTGAACGAACGAGAAATAGAAGAGGTGCTGACACAGCAGATAACCGGCCGTTTGGGTTGTCATTTTAAGGGCGAAACCTACGTAGTGCCTCTCAATTATGTTTACAAAAACGGAGCGATATACGCCCATTCAGGACCCGGGAAAAAAATTGACATGATGCGCAAAAACCCGAGCGTGTGTTTCGAAGTAGAAGACGTTGAAAGTATTTTTCAATGGCGCTGCGTTATCGTTATGGGAACATTCGAAGAAATAACCGATGAAGACGAAAAGCAGCAGGCCCGCCAGCTTTTAACTCATCGGTTTATGCCCCTGGTTTCTATGCCGCAACAGCACCCTTCGCACGGCATCGCTGCGGACGAGGCCGATATCGACACGCGAGTCGAGCCGATCGTTTACCGGATCAAGCTTGGCAAAGCGACCGGCCGGTTTGAAAAGGCGTAAAGTTCCTGTCTTAAATTTTAGATGCATATAGACTCGGTACAGCGCAATTATAGACGGCATTCTGGATAAGCCGCCGATTCCGCCGCCGCCAAATAAGATCAGCGATTTAAAACAACGAAAGTTTGTTTGCTATGAAAGATCAGGTTAAAAAAGTTGGTAACCAGGGATCGGTCCTTTATGGAATGGGCTTTTTGGGTGCATTGGTCTATTTTATCGGCCACGCCGTAAGTTTTTGGATGGGCGTGTTAGGCTTTGTAAAAGCCATATTCTGGCCCGCGTTTGTGATTTATAAAGTACTGGAATTGCTGAAGCTGTAGGAGTGGACTGACTGAAACAACCATTATTGCCGCTTGTTGTAAAGTAAAAGACTTGTTATGGCTAAGAAAACATTTCCGGGTGAGCAGGAAGAGATGCCGGTAACTCCGCAGCGACCTGAGATCGAAAAGCCGGGCGACCCTGGCAAACCTGATATACCGCAGGAAGACCCTCAGCGTGAGCCGGCGGAAATACCACCTTCGCCGGCCCCGCCACCATCGCCCACTACGCCCGGGCCATCTATTCAACCCTCACCGCAAGGTTGATTAAACTGAAGCCACCTTTAGAGGCAGCTTTTTACGTGTATCAGACTGTTTTTCTATTTGGCCCAAAGCCAAAGGACTACCATCTAAATTAAGGCATAAGAAGCGTTAGTGCGTGAGCTGGCCCGACATATTCAGTATCGGCGAGGAGACTAACCAGCTTGACTACTTCTTTGCCAAAAATATCGGACCAGTATATCGACGAAGTGGAGTATAAAACGTCTACGATCAGCAGCACGATGGAACCGTTGATCATTATTTTCCTGGGCCTCATCGTCGGCGTGATCCTGATCTCCATGTATTTGCCGCTATTCCAGATGAGTAATAGCTTTCAGTAAAGAATGGTAACCGACCCGCTGTACGTTTGCGACCCATTTTTAGCAGTGATGACATAGTAGTAAACTCCTGTTGGCAGCTTTTTGTCCTGGTAAGTGCCATCCCAGGGAATGGCATAGCCCCGGCTTTGGTAAATCTGCTGGCCGTTCCTGGTAAATATTTTAACGAGGGCGGTGGCGTCGTATTCCAGACCTTTTATTTCCCATATATCGTTAACGCCATCGCCGTTAGGAGTAAAGGTGTTGGGAATATTGATATTGGGACAGTCGTCGGTCACTTGTATTTCTTGGGTCGCCTGGCAGCCGTTCGTGTCGGTCACTGTAAGCGTAATGGTTTGCGGGTGGTCTGCTATAAAGGCCTGGTCGCCCGGCTGCCCGTTCCATACATAGGAAACCATTCCAGCGGGAGCAGTTAAAGTCGCGGTTTTGCCGGATGGTACGCATACACCAACGTTGGGCAGATTAAGTACGGGATTCGGTAAAAAGTTAACGTCAACACTGGTATCGGCCATGCAACCCGCTGCAGACGTCACCGAAGCGGTATAAGTACCCGAGGAGTTTACCATGATCTGGCTGCTTGTTTCACCGGTAGTCCATTTGACTGTGCCGTTGTCATAACTCGCTTGTAAAGTCACCGTTTGTCCGTCGCATAAAGTTCCCGTAACGATCTTTTGTATGCTTACCGTTGGCGGCGGATTGAACACCATATTTTTTGCCTGGGATGCCTGGATACAGATGCTGCCATCGGTATTTACCTCGTTGCTGGTAATGGTAACACTATAATTGCCATTGGTATCAATTTTAATAGAGGTATGATTAGTGCTGCCTACAAGCAAAACATTCTCCTTATACCAATTAATGGTGTAATTAGGATTCGTGGATGCAGCTATGCTGAGTGTAGCATTGTCGCCAATACAATAAGAGGGCTTGTCGGTTTGTATTGTTAGTACAGGCAAGTTAATAATATCTACCTGAACTTCTTTTGAAGGTATCCATGAGCCTTCACAGGCGCTCACCTCGATTTTATATTTGCCGCTTTGTGTGATATTGGCGGTCGAGGTGGTATCGCCGTTAAGCGTGTTATTGGTATACCACCGGTAATGGTAGGTATTGCTTCCTATAGCTTGCAAAGTAACCGGCGTGCCCGCGCAATAAACCAGCTTGTCCGGGTAATTGAAAGTAAATGCCGGCGATGGTGTAAAGCTCAATTGTGTGGTATTGGATGTTTTGCTGCAATTGGCTATGGTACTAGTGAGGATAACCGAATAAGTGCCGTTATCTGTTACCGATAACGCTGTCTGGTTTTGAGAACCTGCAATAAGACTGCCACTCTTGTACCAGTTGACGGTATAAGATGGGTCTGTTGGAATATTCACATGGAGTTTTGCCGTATCGCCGGCGCAATATTTGGATTTATCGGATGTCACCTGCGGCACAGGCAGATCGATCAAATCTACCTCGATTTCTTGCGAAGGTATCCAACTGTTGGTACAGGCGCTTACTTCCACTTTGTATTTACCGCTTTGCGTGACCCTGTAATTATACGATGTATCACCGTTTAACACCCCATTCATATACCAGCGGTAATGATAAGCCGGGTTATAATCGGTCTTGAGAGTTGTGGAAGTGCTGTCGCAGTATTGCAGCTTATCCGGGTAATTGAAAGTAAAAACGGGTGAGGATATGACCTGGACGGTTAGATGATTGGTTTCGATATGCAATCCGGAACAAGGATCGTACAGCGCCGCATAATATTCTCCTGCTTGCGACACGGTCAAAGTAGCGCTTGTCTTTCCGGTCAGCTCCTGGCCGTTGTGGTACCATTGGATATAATTGCCATTATAGCCAGTACTTACGGTCGCCGTTACTGTGCTTCCACTACAGATTTTCAGCGATGTAATGCTATTCGACAGATTCAGGAAGCTCGCCGCTTTGTATTGCTGGTTATTGATATATTTCCCGTAATCGGGAGTCAGCAGATAAAGGCCGTCTTCAGCAGCTACCCATACGCTGTTTTCGCATATTGCGGGTAAATAGGAGGTAGCGTTGGTACAAATGTCATTGATCACTTTTTTACCTATTTCTGCATCGTGGGTAAATGTATTGTAGTCATTCAATGGCCCGAATACATATTTTTTATACCCTGAGTTGCTGAAATAGAAGCCGCTGTCGGTTCCGATTAATAAATTTTCCCTGAGAAGACCCTGAACGCTGCCACCGTCAAAGGGCAACAGGCCCAATATTGATGTTATTTTGTTCACTTTTATCCCATTGAGATAATGTTTATATGCCGACGTTAACAAGTATGATTGATTCCAGTTATTTTGGAACAGGCCGGTTTCGGTTCCCCAAAGTTGGTTCATATAATCAACAATGTCAAAGGGGCCCTGCAGGGGGAAATCTGCTTCATCGATGTAAAAAGCCGTATTAACATGGTATCCGAACTCAGGGGTTTTATCCCAAAGACCACCCTGGTAGACTGTGAAGGGGATGTGTATGTCGGATATAACTTCCCTGGCTGTATCATAACCATTTTCAAAGTTCGGATTGTTGTAGGCTTCCGAACGATAAGTAAGCTCATATAAGTTATTATTGCCTGGTGACAGTCCTGAAGCGAATACCTTTTCATTTTTACAATCGTAGTAAAAGGTGTTAGCCGTAGTGGCGATCATTAACAGTACCAGGCCATCGAGCGGATCGGAAGAATTCTTAATTATTTTTTCATAGATGTGGTCCATGCCGACGTTATTGATAGTTCCGGATAACCCGTCGGGAGGACCGATCAATTTAAACGCCCCGCTTTTATATTCGATGACGTTAGGGGAATTGGTTGCAATAAAAACGGTATCCTGGCTGCGGCCGGCTATGTCGACAAATTGAAGATTGTTGTAAGCGGCAAATTGAGGTGTGTAATCATCTACCGCAAGCGTAATACTGTTTATCCGGTAAACTTCATTGTTCTTAGCCAAAACCCATAGGTACGGGTCATGAAAATCACGTTTAACTTTTAACACCTGCTTTCCCGTCAGAAATTGGTTACTTAAGTGAAAATCTACATCCTGCTGCGCCTTTGCTATCGTACAGGCTAATAAAAAGGTGATAATCGCCAGGTAGTAATAAGGCTTCATAATCGGGTGTAGCAATTTACTGATTTATGTCGGTAAATTGTTGGCTTGAATGGAGACAGGCGAGGAGGAATTAAATAAACTGTAAAATCTTTGATTTTTCCAGTTCCAAAAAAGATAAAGAATACATCCTATGTTCCATAGATGGCCTCATCCAGCCCGCTAAGACCAGGATAGCTTATAAAAAGTAAAAGCCCGGCTTGCGTGTCTGAGTTTATTTACCAGGGAACGCGCGGCACGCGCGCACCAGCAGTGGGGAAAATCGAGAGCATATACTATACTCTATTGACAGTCTTATCGAGCACGTTAAAACCAGGATAGCTTATAGAAAGTAAAAGCCCAGCTTGCGTGTTTGAGCTTATTTATCGAGGAACGCGCGGCACGCGCGCACCAGCGGAGGGGATGGAAAACCCATCCTATACTCCATCGACGTCCTTATCCAACATGCTAAGACCAGGATAGCTTATAAAAAAGTAAAGCTTGGCTCGTGCACTGGGCTCTTTAAATTATAGTTTAGCTTGAGGCACAAGAAGCTTCCGCACATCGCCTTTCACTTCATTCTTGCGCCAAGGCTGGGAACACTACCATAACTGTTGTGCAAGAGGATTTAGTGTTAGTTCAATACGCCCCATTAATGAACGCTCAAAGACAATTGGGAATTTTTCTAAAATGCTGCGATTTATTTCTGACAAGAATTTCACATCCCTGAGCACGTACGCGTTCAATTCGTAACTGCAAAGACCGAACTTAATACTTGCGCAATTGTTAAAACAATATTCCACAAAGTTCGTTAACGGCCTTAACTCGTTTTCAAAGTCAGTTCTATGAAAAGTTTGGTCCCCTAGTGAAACAAATATTTCATCGTAATCCGTATCTTCATGCTGAAAAAAAGAAAGTAATATTTGCGGGTTATTAAAAAATGCATGCAAATTATTTGTACTGTCACCTTCGTTAAGCCCCAAGGACTTGTATAGCAGCTTATCCAGCGACTGTTTATTTTCTTTGGACTTTTCTACTAGTAATGATAAATCAAAAAATTCTGGCATATTATTATTAAATTACTTGACACTTCCTGTTGTTAATAGGTATTTTATTTGGTCTACAGACAATTTCCAACCGCCTATCAAATTGCCCTTTAAATCTGTCATTATGTTCAATCCTGTGCTTTTATTAAAATAGTGAAGCACATTTTGGACTCCTCGATATGTTCCTTTAATAGGTGTAGTGTTTTCAACTTGTTCAGTCAATATCTCTTGAAATCTATTTGCAGTAGAAATGCTCCAATTTTCAGTAACGCCAAAATCAACAGCATGTCTAGTAAACATATGTTGCAATGTTCTTCTTTCAACATTCAAGACTCCAGTAACAACTTCTTCACCGGTACTCCTAACCGTCGAAGCTACAACTGCTTTTGCTGCTGATTTTTCTTCGAAAGCGTAACCCAAGGTAAATAATTCAGCCAAAGCGGTTCCAAAATGAGATAAAGATGATAAATAGTTCCCATCTGAAAGGTCATTTCCACTTTGTCCAGCTTCGCCTAAAATAGGGACTGATTTGTTAAACCAATCAGGCCAACGAAATCCACCACCACTACTCTTATTCTTACTCGTATCACTCGCCGCCGTTTGGTTCGAAGTGGTCGAGCCGGAAGGCGTTGCTATCGTTATATTTCCTGAGTCAGAGTCATTTGTATCCGTTCCTGTTATGCTGGCCAAAAACTGGTCGGAAGTCATCCCATCAGCACCTTGCACCATACTCCGCAAAAGATCCCCTTCGCTAACTCTCATGCCGTCAGGATCAGTTAGCCTTATAGGGTTGTTCATCACATAATTGTAAGAGGTCCACCTTCTATTCTTTTCAGCCAACGGGTCAATGGTATTCCACCTCGCAATTACCGGATCATAAAACCTCGCCCCGTAATCGTATTGGTTAAGCTCCTCCTGTAATTCCTTATTATTATAAAGATAATCGTTTTTCGGATAAGCTACGCCGCTATTTATATCCATCCCAAACGGATAATAGTCGTCCGTTTGCTGCACGGTTGCGCTGCCCGATTGGGTGTCAAATGTTACCCGGGTGTTGCCGAGGTTGTCACCCAAATAATAAGTATAATCATATCCGCCGGATGCTGGCGCACGCGTGCCGCGTGTGCCTTAATCAACCAGATAGATTATTATTTTTAATATGCCACATCAAAAATGCAAAAATTAGCAAAAAAGCATGTACAATTGGTAGAAGCGAAAAAGCCGCTCTTTTTAAAAAGCGGCTTTTAAAGTGTATCAGGCTGTTTTTCTATGTGACCCCGGAGAGATTCGAACTCTCGACCCAATGATTAAGAGTCATTTGCTCTACCAGCTGAGCTACGGAGTCGGGTCGTTTTAGGGTTGCAAATAAACGGATTTTTTTTGAAGTCCGAAAGTCGGAAAGTCCGCATACGTCCGAAAGATTAAATTTTTGCGAAAAACATTCTTTCGGACTTCGGTCCTCCTGACTTCCCGACTAAACCAGCGCGTACATCTCATCCCTTTGTTTCTGCACCGCGTCGCTGTTGATGTATTCGTCATAGCTCATCAGCTTGTCGATGAGGCCTCCTGGCGTCAGCTCGATAACGCGGTTGGCTACGGTTTCGGTTAGTTCATGGTCGCGCGAGGTGAACAGGATAATACCGCGAAAATCTTTCATCCCGTTGTTCAGGGCAGTGATCGATTCCAGGTCGAGGTGGTTGGTAGGCTCGTCGAACAGCAAAACGTTAGGTTGCTGCAGCATTATCCGGCTGAACATGCAGCGCATTTTTTCGCCGCCGGAAAGCACAGTTGCCTTTTTCAATACCTCTTCGCCCGAAAACAGCATACGGCCAAGAAAACCGCGGATAAACTGGTCATCCTTTTCACCGGGTGAATATTCGCGCAGCCAGTCGATCAGGTTCTCGTCCTTGCCGGCAAAGTATTCGGCATTTTCGATAGGCATATCGGCCGGATTGATCGTTACGCCCCATTTGAAGCTGCCTTTGTAATCCTTGTCGCGGCCCATCAAAATGTTATAGAAAGCAGTTGTGGCCAGGCTGTTCTGCGACAATACCGCGATCTTGTCGCCTTTATTTACCATCAGGCTGATATCGCTGAACAGTATTTCGCCATTTAATTTCTTTTCCAGTTTTTCTATCTGCAATACCTGGTCGCCGGCATCGCGACCGTTATTATTGAACAGGATAGCCGGGTATTTACGGTTGGACGGCCTGATCTCATCAAGGTTGATCTTTTCCAGAGCCTTTTTACGGCTGGTCGCCTGTTTCGACTTGGAGGCGTTGGCGCTGAAACGGCGGATAAACTCCTGCAACTCCTTCACCTTATCTTCCATTTTCTTATTCTGATCAGCACGCTGCCTTAACGCCAGCTGGCTCGACTCGTACCAGAAGCTATAGTTACCGGTATAGATGGTCATCTTGCCAAAGTCGATGTCAACTACGTGGGTACAAACCGTATCCAGGAAGTGCCTGTCGTGCGATACTACCAGCACGATGGCTTCGTATCCCGCGAGGAAATCCTCCAGCCAGCCAATGGTATGGATGTCCAGGTCGTTGGTGGGCTCGTCGAGCAGTAATATATCCGGGTTGCCAAAAAGCGCCTGTGCCAGCAGCACGCGTACTTTTTGGTTACCGTCAAGTTCTTTCAGTAGCTTATAGTGCAGATCTTCCTTAATGCCCAGGTTGCTCAGCATGGTTGCCGCGTTGCTTTCGGCGTTCCAGCCATCCATTTCGGCAAAGAGATTTTCCAATTCCCCGGCCCGTTCGCCATCGGCATCGGTAAAGTCCTCCTTCATATAAATGGCGTCTTTTTCCTTCATTACCGAGTACAGCTCCTTGTGGCCCATCATTACCGTCTCGATAACTGTGAACTCATCAAACTCGTAATGGTTCTGTTTCAAAACGGCCATGCGTTCGCCGGGAGTAAAGCTCACCGACCCCGTTGTAGGATCGATCTCGCCCGACAGTATTTTCAGGAAAGTAGACTTACCCGAGCCGTTCGCACCTATTATGCCGTAGCAGTTGCCCTGGGTGAATTTTAAGTTAACCTCTTCGAACAGTGTCCGTTTGCCGTAGCGTAAGGAAAGATTGGATACCGTGATCATGCTGCACCTTGAATTTTGGCGCAAAGGTACGCTTATTCGGGCAGAGTTTTAAGGTTGCGGCCCAAATAAAAGCATTAGCAGCAGCAGTCGCCGCCGTCGCAGTCAGCATTTGCGACCGTCGCCGGGCGTGCGGGTATATCATCACTCACTTCATCGATGATTACATCGACGACAAGATCCTCGAACAGCCCGGGCTGCTCAGCTTTCAGCAAGATAAATGATTTTTGATCGCCGGGGTCCAGGCCCCGGATATTCTGTTCAAGCGCGGGTAAAATGCCGCCGCTGCCGCAGACGTATCGGAAAGGCTGATCATTCATGATGTCGGCCATCACGCTTCCACGGCCTGTTTTGATGCAGTACCTGAGGGCCACCATTTTATTGTCTTCAACTTTCATATCATGACCTCCTTTCCTGAGATATAGGCTTTTTTTACGTCGATCTTTCCGTACACTACGTACAGCGAGGGGCGCCCGTCTTTGAGGCTCACATTCCCAAAACCGGTATCGGTTGACAAGAAGCTGGTAAAGTTGCCGATTTTTGAATCGATATGCAGGCTTTTGGTAACGGCGTCATAACGTACACCGGTAAGCGCCTGCAGATAACCATAGCTCGACATAGCCCTGGCATACCAATGCCCGCATTCGTATTCATTGAAGGGATTCCGGATGCGGCCGTCATAACGGTCGCGCGACGCGCGTAATATGGTAAGTCCTTCGTTGACATTGCCGGTAAGCATCAGGTGCGACGCTACCTGGTGCTCTATCCCGGTCCACACTTCATCGCTGTATACAAAAGGCAGCGACAATTTGCCCCCTTTCGGCCAGGTACATAACAATAGCCCCGCCTCGTTGCCCAGCGCGTATGAAGGGCGCTGCGGATTGGCGTGTTCGCTCAGGTCAGCCTTGAAATTGTATTTGAATACCGCGCGTAAATGGCTTTTGATATAAGCGCTGTCAATCGGGTCAGGTACCATACACATTTGTGCTATCCATGCACCCAGTATGCCGTCGGACAAACAGCCTTTGCCGTACTGGTATTTGGGGCCTTCCTTTTCGAGCAGCTTTTTTGCCTCGTCGGAATAGTCACCCCCGTACGATTTGGCTGTCGCCGGGTTATGGGCGTTGAGCCCGTCAACGGTAATTTTTTGTATAAAATATTCGCCGTCATACAAATAGCTTTCCAGTGCTTTTTTTGCCTTCAACTGCAGATCCTTGTAAATACTTGCGTCCTTGCCTAAATGTTCGGAAATGGCAATAAACGCGGTGAGGGACCCGATATAAAAGCTGGTATGCATGCCATCCGGCCCCCAGAATTCGATATCATAAGTATTGTGATGCGGCTCTTCGATCACACCCTTGCTGCGCGGGTCCCAGGTACGAATGCAATAGTCGAGGCTCGCCTTTACCATCGGGTACATTTTTTTCAGCCAGTTATCGTCGCCCAGGATACGCCATTCGCGGTAAACCTTCATAATGCCACCCAACTGGCCGTCGGCTGCTGCATGAAAATCGTGTGTTGTAGGGCCTATAGGTAGGTTTGACCTGAAATTCTGGTGCCCTTTTTCGTCCTGGCTTTCGCAGAACTCCGTGTGGCGCAAACTCCGCTCCAAAGCCGGAAACAAATGGGATATGGCCTGTGCATAGTTCCACACATGCGTGCACGATCCGTGGCAGCAGCCTGAGTCGTCGCCGCATCCTTCAAAGCTCCACAAACGGCCATCGTACTGGCGCATTACCGTCGGCGATTTCAATATCGAGAGATTGCATGCCACCGCCTCGATCACTTCAGGCGGAAGCGTACTATTGTAAAAGGCTTTACTAAACAGTGCACTGTTCTTTTTGAGCGCTTCGTAATTATCCTTCCAGTAGCTTATAACGGTATTTAGGCTATCAAACCGGCTGCTATACCAGGGTTTATAGTATTTTCCGTCAAAGTGTTTATCGTATTTATCCAACTGCAGGTCGGCAGGAGTGTTGCAGCATCCGCTCGAAGGGTCACAATCTTTTCTGCGGCCCATCTGGCCAAAAGTCAATTCGGAATCCGGCGTATACCAGCACATCATAAGCCGGACAGTTTTCTTTTTGCCGGGCCCGAGGTTAAAGGGAACATAGATGCTTGCACCCGGTGAATCCCTGGGGACAGCCGGATTTTGCAACACCTCTGCATTTTTTACCGCATTCCAGGCCATGGTCACGGGATCCCACCAGCCACCCCTGAACCAGCAATAATCAACTGTGGTTTTATCGTCGTCCGTAAATACCGCAAATTCCGACGGGAATGGTCTTTCCTTAGAGCCTGCTTCATACAGGATAAAGCCATTTTTTGTTTCGCGGATTGCGTTGGTGCCATTATCCACCTGGAGGAAATTTTTGGCATTGAATGAGAACACAGCGTCGACTGCGGTTTTGCCGGTATTGGTAAAAGTATATTCTATGGCTCCCACTGGCAGGCTCGAATTGTCGTCATCGGTGGGAATAAAAGGGCTCCAGCCGCTAAGTTCTACGTCCAGCGGCAGATCTTTATCCTGTAGTTTAATGTGTGCAAAAGGAAACCCGGTCTTGAAACTGGCAGAATGAAAATGGGGCAGACCTGTGGTAGAGCCGGCAAGGCCATTGCCTGCATCGTGCAGACCGAATTTTTTCCAGTTCGGAACCGGGCCCTCAAGCAATTTTGCACTATTGGCAATTCCCTTAACCGCTATAGCTGCAAATACCCCGGGATCACTGAACATTTCAGGCCGGTTGCGAACCGAAACCTGCGCAATGCTGCCTGTGCCTTCCAGGCAGAACATGCCGGCCCCAATGCCCCCAATGGGAAATGCTATACGGTCGAGGTATTCGCCCGTGTAAACAGAGTTATAATTGCGTTTTGCGGGTTGTATTGTTTCATTCTTACCATCGGTGGTCTTTCCTTCGTCAACCATTTTAACGAGCGGCGATGGCATCAAAGCCACAGCGCCTCCCAGGGTGACATTTTTTAAAAAATCTCTTCTTCCGGAGTTTTTTTTCATATCAGCACTATTATTAACGATTATAATTGATCTTCAATGAAAAGGCAGGCAGATAAATATACGATGACTGCTATTCACCCGCGAATTTTTTATTGGATTTTGTCTGACTGGAAGAATGCAGCGATAGGGCCGGTTTAAACGAGCGCTAAATCGATAAAACCGGGGAAAGAGTTGCACAATTCTGCCTTAAAACACCATGAAACGCGATCGATTATTTGGCAAATAATCAAATAGATAGCTTTGGAACAGCTTTTGACGGATAACAGGTACCTGATTAATTTAAACTATTGACGATGACCCTGGTAATCACCATATTATTCATCATTGCGTTTGCAGCGATCTTGCTGCATCTGAGCATCGAAAAGGAATATTAAGCCCGGTTAACGCGCCCATGTCTCTGGCGATTTCCGCCATTGCCTTAGTAATTCGATGTTGTCAGCCGAGATGTAGTTGTGTTGCTCGGCATATTTTAACAATGCGGTATAATTGGATAAGGTAAAGAACTTGCATTTGGCTTTTTTAAAGTTTTCATCAGCTGCGTCAAAACCATAGCTGAATATAGCTGCCAGCCCGGCAACATCATAACCCGCTTCGCGCAGGGCCTCGACAGCCTGCAGGCTGCTTTTACCAGTCGAGATCAGGTCCTCTATCACCACAACGCGTTTGCCGGGTATTACTTCGCCTTCTATCAGGCTGCCTGTGCCATGATCTTTCGGTTTGGAGCGCACATAGATAAAGGGCAACCCCAACTCCTGCGCCACCAGCGCTCCCTGCGGGATACCCGCTGTCGCTACGCCCGCAACGCAACCCACCGAGCCAAACTCTTCCTGGATAAGCTGGGTTAATTTTTGACGGATGTAAGTGCGAATAGTTGGATGAGACAGCGTGATGCGGTTATCGCAATAAATTGGTGACTTCCAGCCCGAAGCCCAGGTAAAAGGTTTGTCAGGTTGTAGTTTTATTGCTTTAATTTGCAGGAGGAACTCGGCCACCTGCTGCTCTATCTCACTTTTATTGAACATGGCTCAAAAGTACAGAATTTATATTAACGAAAAAGTTATCCTGATAACGCAAACCGTACCCCGGCAAGTACAACGATACCAAAGAATTGATGCTCAAACGTTTGACCTTAGGACATTTTATAACGAGCACAATGGCAAGCCCGGCGGCAGGCTTTATTTCGTGCTTTGCGCGAGTGCGAAAGATTACCTGAAAAAAGTGGTCAAAAGCATTGCGCTGATTGAAGCTGCCGGAGGTATGGTAGAAAACGCAAAGGGGAGATATCTGTTCATTTACCGAAACGGTAAGTGGGACCTGCCTAAAGGCAAATTGGAAAAGAACGAGACCAAAAGGGGTGGGGCCGTGCGTGAGGTGGAAGAGGAGTGCGGCATAAAAGTGAGCAGCGTGGGAAAAAGGATATGTAAAACTTATCATACCTATACCGTAAAAGGCGAGGTGGTGCTTAAACGAACATATTGGTACCAGATGGGATATACTGGATCCGGAAAACTGAAGCCGCAAAAAGAGGAGGGTATCACCCAGGTTCGCTGGTTCAAACGCGAGGAAACGGGGACGATCATTCGAAATACCTTCCCGTCTATTATGGACGTGATGCTGAAACTGGATTTTATTACAGAAACGGCAGCGCCTCTTTAGGTATAAACTGGCTCACATCGCCATGATGCCGCATGATCTCGCGTACGATAGTTGAGCTTATGGACGAATAGCCCGGCTTGCTTACTATAAAGATGCTTTCAATCTCGGGCGCAAGCGCATGGTTCATTTGTGCAATGGCCTTTTCATATTCAAAGTCAGACACGGTACGTATACCTCTTATCATATAGGCCGCGCCGATGCTTCGGCAAAACTCTACGGTAAGCCCTTCATAGGCAACGATATGTATCCTGGGGTCGCTGCCAAACACAGCCCTGACCATCTGCTCCCGTTTTTCGACGCTCAGCAAACCTTTTTTCGAGCTGTTATCGCCTATGCCTATGTAGAACTTGTCGAAAAGATCCACCGAACGTTTGATAATGTCGACATGGGCTTTGGTTAAAGGATCAAATGAACCCGGGAATAGGGCTACTTTCATGGTGTTCTAAAGCTTATAGCACCAAAGGTAATCATCATCGGAAAAAATCGGGACTAATTGCGTAATATTTCTTCGAGGCCATAATAAACCCTGATCCCCAGCCGGCGGGCCACTTCAATGTCCTGGTCGGCGCCTTTCGACTCGCCCGGTATTCGTAATATAGCGTCGCATTTGGCAATGATCCGGTGGGCTACCGGGTAGGATATTTCCTGGTAGGTTTCATCGCCTGGTGATTTGGAGCCCGCCGCTTGCAGCAGTGGTAAGGCCAGCCATTCGCCGATTAACGGAGTGTGACCGGCCCTGAATATCTGCAGCGCCACCGCATTCAGGCGGTCGAGGTTCTGCTGCATTAAAACCGGGTCGTCATTCGTGCCTGAACGGTATGGCCCGGCTATTAAAATGGTCATTGGTGTTTG
This sequence comes from Mucilaginibacter sp., assembly GCA_035547095.1. GTDB lineage: Bacteria > Bacteroidota > Bacteroidia > Sphingobacteriales > Sphingobacteriaceae > Mucilaginibacter. The sequence goes on along the minus strand of DASZVE010000090.1, from coordinate 79,391 downwards.
CAAGGTCATAATAGCTGGTTGAGTTGTGCGTACTGCAAAAGGATGATGGTTTTCCCGTCCCTGATCTCACCGCTTTTAACCAATTCCAATGCCTGCAAAAATGGGATCTCCATCACTTCAATGTTTTCATTTTCTTCTTCCACGCCGCCGCCATCGCTGATCTTCATTTCTTTGGAATATTCTGCCACAAAAAAGTACAACAATTCGGTAACCGATCCCGGCGACATGTAAGCCTCGAACACCTTTTGTACATGCGATATTTTATAACCTGTTTCTTCTTCTGTCTCGCGCCTGATGCAATCTTCCGGATTATCCTCGTCCAGCAGGCCGGCGCAAGTTTCAATAAGATACCCGTCCGGGTTGCCGTTGACAAAGGTCGGCATGCGAAACTGGCGCGTGAGTATAATCGATTGATTGTCTTTGTTGTACAGCAAAATTGTAGCGCCGTTGCCCCGGTCATACGCCTCGCGGCTTTGGATAGTCGGCTCTCCTCCGACATCAGTGTATTGGTAGGTTATTTTCCGCAGGATATACCAGTTATCCGACAAAATTTCGTCCTTTAAGATGCTCAGATCTTTCAATGTGATTGTTTTTGATTGAATTTGATTAATTTTGAACAAATTAAAGTATTTGAAATGAACTTTCAAAAAAGAAAGCGACTGATATTGGAAAAACTTGATGCCCACGGCGATATTGATGTTAAGCACGCGGCGGTCGAGTTTAATATTTCGGAGATCACCATCCGGCGGGATCTTAACCGCCTTGCGGCCGATGGCCTGCTTTATCGCACCCATGGCGGCGCCATGAAGGTGAACCCGCTGGAAGTGCCCCATGAGTTTGTAAATAAAGCAGCCAAAAATGTCGAAGCAAAGGACAAAATATGCCGTGCAGCCGCGGGTCGGATCGCCGATGGTGACATCATTTTCATGGATTGCGGCAGCACGGTTTACCGTTTGTGCCAGTTCATTAAAAACAAAAAGATCAAAGTGATCACCAATTCGCTGCCGGTTGTTTATGAATTGCAAAATAGCCTGGTGTCGTTAAACATTATCGGCGGGGAGTTCAACGCCGATCGCCAGGCCGTGCATGGCCGCATGGCGGATGAACATATCTCGCATTATAAGGCGACCAAAGCCTTTTTAGGGGTCGACGGCATTTCACGCAACGGCTTGTTTGCCAATAGCGAATTGGAAGCGGATATTACCCAGGCCTTTGCGGCTCATAGCTCAAAAACATACCTGCTTTGCGATGAAAGCAAGATCGGAAGGGAAACTTATCTCAAGTTTGGGAAGTTGGAGATGATCAGCGCAATTATCACCAATTCGCGCTCCACAGAGTTGGAATATTTTAGGAAGAAAGCTATAGAAATAATCGAAGTTTAGCGTCTTGCAGACTTTCGGACTTATGCGGATTGTCGTACCATCTATCTGAAAAACGAAAACGACGAATGCCCGTATTTCCGCTGTTCCACAAAAGCCGGGTGATTGCTTAAATTCTGCATTGATTGGTGTTCCACTATTAGCAAACCGCCGGGGTTTAGCAGGCCCTTTTCAAAAACGATCTTTGGTATTTCGGGAATGCGGTTAAGGTCGTAAGGCGGATCAGCAAAAATAAGGTCGAATTTTTCAGTCTCCATTTCCAGGAATTTGAAGACATCGGCTTTGTAGGTTTTGATCCGGTCAAGATGGTGCTGCCGCGCGACATCCTTAACATAGTTTACGCAGTGAACGCTTCGGTCAACTGAAATTACCTGCGCTGCCTCCTGCGAAGCAAATTCCAGGGAAATATTGCCCGTTCCGCAAAACAGTTCGAGCACTTTTAAACCTTCAAACTCAATTTGATTTTGCAGTATGTTGAACAGGGCCTCTTTGGCCAGGTCGGTCGTTGGGCGTACCGGGAGATTTTTAGGCGGATTGAGCCTTAGCCCCCTTAGTGTGCCACCGATGATGCGCATAGGGCCAGTGCGGTGAGCGATAATACGGAATTCGCGTCGACCTGTTCCGGCAGGCTCGTGACATGCAGATCGTTGATTTCAACCTTCCCAAAAAAATCGGAAAGGCGGCTGATATTGTGATCGTCCGATGTCACATTGCCGCTAATGGACAACGACATTTCCTGGGGCTGAAGTTGTAATTCCTGGGCGGCAAGGGAGATGAAATAAGCCAGTTCGTCGGAATTGCCAAACCCGAACCGGTTATAAAAACGCAGCTTGCCGTCATTGAAATTCAGTACGTCAACCTTGTTGCTCATAAGGTTCAAATACAGGCTCGTGTGTAATGGATTAGTCTCGGCAATGGCCGCTATCCAGCCCCTGGCTGCAAAAACGACATTCCTTATGCTGAACTTGCCGGCTATGGCTGAAACCAATTTTTCGTCGGCCTTGAAGATCACCTGGTTGGCATCGTCCAGGGGCTGTGAGAAAACTTTGTCGGTGGGCTTTACGTCCAGGAACCGCGCAAAATCGGCTGTCTTTTCGGGGTTGAACAGGCTCAAGGGTATAATAGTAAACCCGGTGAACGACAACCCGGCTATACGTTGTCCGTAATCTCTGAAAAGTAACTCGCTACCGTCGCCCGAACCGGATAATGTGCCGGTACTGATTGGGTTCGACAACAATAATAGTTTATGTTGATCGGTAACCGCTACGGTAAATTGAACCTCGTCCGCCTGCATCAGCAAAGTGTAGTCCCCGGAGTGTTCGGGATCAAAATCGTGATCAAGATATTGGTAGCTTAGTTTGTCCATGCGGTTAGCGCAAAAGTAATATTTTTTGCATTAGTTAGTCATTTATCCGCATTTTTGTCGCCGACAAATACCTAAAAAACATCATTATGAATAGCCAAAATACCGCCCTTTTAGTGATGGACATGCAATCGGTTATGGTCGGCATGGTACCCGATACTACAATTGTCGACAAAGTTGCCAAAGCCATTAACCATGCGCGCAGTAACAGCATTCCGGTTATTTATGTTGTCGTCGGTTTTCGCGATAAGATGCCTGAGATCAGTATGAACAATAAAGGCTTTATGGCAGCCAAAGAACGGTTTGCTAATGTGAATATGGCCGATTTCATTACGATACATCCCGGCGTGGCGCCGCAGGGCGATGAGATCACCGTAATAAAGCGCCGGGTAAGTGCTTTTACCGGCAGCGACCTGGAAGTAGTACTGCGTGCAAAGGAGATTAAACACCTGGTATTAACCGGCATTGCCACCAGCGGGGTGGTACTGTCCACGGTACGCGAGGCCGCTGATAAGGATTACCGCCTGACTGTGTTATCCGACTGTTGCGCCGACAGGGGTGAGGAAGTGCATCGTGTACTGACCACCAAGGTTTTCATTAACCAAGCCGATGTGGTGACAGTGGACGAGTGGGTTGCGCAATAACTTAACAAACGGATTAAGGGTTATACCGCCTCCTGCTGCCGGCTGCATCGTTCTGGCGCTCTGCAACGCGGCAGAGATTTACAAACCTTGATCAAAATTGCTGCAAATAACTCATCTTAAAGATGATATGATCCTCTGTTTGCGCTATGGCCGGCGGGGTTGCCAGTTCGCTGTTCACGCCCCGGTTATAGATAAAGTAAATATAGCTGAGCGGCGAAAACTCCCAAGAAAAACGCAGGTTGTACGCATCGGAATTGTTCAGCGAGTTTTTCTGGTAAATGCCTGTAAACTGCAGTCGCGGGTTAACGGCAAAACGGCCCTGGAGGATATACAAATTGACGGTGGTGGTCGTATGATTCAAACCGACGTTTTCGAAGTGATTGCGATTGAATTCGCCCAACAGCGATATGTAGGGGATAGGCGCAAACTGCAATTTATAATCACCGCTGATGAGCCGGCCGTTAAAGTAGCTGCCCTCGGTAAAAGAGATCAGTGTGTTCAGCATTTTCGAAGGGTCGGTCGAAAAATAGATCTGCTGGTTGAAATAATGATAGTCGCCGGGTGCGATATCTACGTTCAGCGGCGAAAAAGTAGTAGCCAGGTGCTGCCATACCGCCGAAAAGCCGTAACCCAGGTAACCTCCGTCCCTAAAATTTAACCAAATGGGGTAAAAGGGCAGATCGGCCTCCGAAAATCTGCCTGTGGACGCGGTGTAATAGATCTCCGGCAAAATGCCCGGTGAATACGCCAGTAAAAAACTTTTAAATGGCAACAATTTGCCCCGGTAGAAGTAATTGATTCCAGGAGTAGTGGCTATCACATCGCTGCGCGAGATAAAACCCATTTGCGGGTCGAAATCTTTGGTAATAAGCGATTCCGTCCACCATATTTCGTGGTTGTTGGTATTATTGAAATACTGTACGATACCTCCAAAGCCCCGGGCACCGGTGTTGGTCGTGGTCGTCTGCGTAAAAATGGCGTTTATTGAGTTGGATTCATTTAAACGAAAAAAGCCATCGAGCGTTGATTCGACATTTGCCGCGCCGGGCTGCTCCTTTAGCGTTACGAGCCCGCCGATACGGTCCTGGCTGCCGAAATTCTGCGAGAACCTACCAACAAAAAAATTCGTGGCCGGCCCGCCGTTATAGCCCTGCTGCCGGATAGCCATAGCCCCATAGTTCATAGCCGATGAACGGTAAACAAACCGTCCGCCGCCGACTATGGGAATGGGGTTTCCGCTGGTGTCCAAACCTATCGTCCGGCTATTGAAAGGCTGGTAATGCATCGAACCGCCGGCCTGGTCGCCATTCATGGTTACCTGGACGCCGAATAGCGAGGCGTTTTCCAGGAAGAATTGTCGTTTTTCAGGAAAGAAAACATTGAACCGTGTAGTGTTATTTACTTGCTGGTCCACATCGGCCTGCGCGAAATCGGTATTGGCCGTCAGGTCGAGCACAGCATTTGGTGTAATGGCCCATTTCAAGTCACCGCCGTATTTAATGCTGGCGTTGTGCGGTGGTTGCGTAGTGCCAAAATTAGTATAATGGTTATCGGATGCCAGTATGTAGGGGTCGACCGTAATGTTGGGCGACGGGGGCGGAGGCTGTAAGTTAGTGAGTACACCGGCATAATCCATGTGCTGTGCCGAAAATATGCGTGGAAAGGGCGAAAAAGCGCTGATCTCGTTGCTGTAGCGGCGGTTACGGTACATATTAAAGCCCCAGCTTTGAACGGTATCCTTGCTCTTAGGGTAGCGGAGCGTTTTCCATGGAATGGCGATCTCGGCCACCCAGCCCGAATCGCCGCGCGTGGTGCGCACATTCCACCGGCCGTTCCAATCGATGTCATAGTAAAGATCATCGAACGCGAGCAAGTCGCGCTGAACGCCATATGCATTGGTAGCAAAAACGATGGCATTCCGCTGGTCGTTAAAAGTGTCGAAGGAAAGGTCGACCAGGTCGTGCCGGAGATAATCAAAATCGCGCATGAAGTCGGTCGCCATAATAGCCTTCTTGCCTAACGGATCCTTGCATATAATACCAAAATAGAGGAATTGCTGGTTATACAGCACTTTTACAATGGTGGTAAATTTTGAAGGCTGTCCCTGGTCCGGATTTATCTGGATAAAATCGGACGCGCCAGCGGTAAGCGCCCAGTATGGCTCATCGAGCACGCCGTCTACCTTAATGCTGCCGGTTATTTTTACCGCTTTCAACTCGCGCCGGTGCTGACTGGGTTTAAAAAATGCAGCATCCTGCCCTAAGGCGCATAGCGAGATCAGCAGGAAAAGGAGTGAGTAGCCCGTTCTTTTAAGCATAGTTGTCGATAGGGGCTTCTAAAAATATAAAATATAACCGAAACTGAACGGCTGAGAATGCTATATCTGCAGGTGTTCGGCGGTTCAGGTTTTTATAGTAGTTTTAAAACTATTAATTAGTAATAAAGACATTAACTTTGATTATAGAACGATCATAAAAAACGTTATGAACAATCCGGATTTTACGACCGCTTTCCTGGTGGATCAAACCCCGTTGGAGGCTTACGATGCTATCAATAACGTCCGGGCATGGTGGTCGGGCCAAATTGAAGGCGATACCGACAAGCTGGGTGACGAGTTTATATATCGCTATAAAACATTTCATTACAGCAAACATAAGCTAACTGAACTTGTACCCGGAAAGAAGGTAGTTTGGCTGACCACGGAGAGCCGCTTGAACTTTGTCGGCAACCAGAATGAGTGGACCGGCACTAAAATAGTTTTTGACATCGCCGAAAAGGACGGCAAAACGCAGGTGCGTTTTACACACCAGGGGCTGGTTCCGCAATTTCAATGTTTTAATGACTGCTCCAATGCATGGAGTGGTTATATCAATAACAGCCTGCGCGAGTTGATCGTAACCGGAGTTCCCCAGGCCCGGCCTGTAGAATGATCGAAAATACCGCGGCATATGTGTATCCGCGTCTGTAAAAACTGGTTGTCCGGATCTTTATCACAATTCATGAATAGACCCAACGCCTTATTTTTTGTATTGTTTCTCTCGCTTCGCTCCGGTCTTTTCGCGCAGCAAAGGCCAGTAATGGACTTTAGACAGGCTGACAGCCTGGCGCTGACCGTAAAATATAACAATGATATTAGTGGCCTTACAAGACAGCTAACGGGTTCTTTTGCAGATCCGATACTCAAAACAAGGGCCATCTTCAGATGGATAACCGACAACATCGCGTACGACTGCAAATATTATAACAAATACGGTTACGAGGGCCGTGAGCCTAAATCCTACAAATGCGGCGACGACAGCACCGAGTGCGATATCCGCCGGCGTGTATGGGAGAACATGTACATTAATAACGTGCTCGACCAGCGGAAAGGCGTCTGCCAGGGCTATGCGATGCTCTTCAAAAAGATGTGCGGGATCGCCGGGATCGAATGTGAGATCATACCGGGTTATGTGCGAACGGAATATTACGAGGTAGGCACGCCGGGCAATCTCGATCATGCCTGGAATGCCGTTCGGATAAACGGCAATTATTTTTTAGTAGACGCGACGTGGGGCGCTGGCGGATGCAGTAAGGACGATGAAGGGAAATTGAAAAAATTCAATAAAAATTTCAACGATTATTATTGGTTTACCCCGCCCGAAGAATTCGCGCGTAATCACTTTCCGGAGGATCCGAAATGGGTATTGATCAAAAACTATACGAAAGACAATTTTTTGTCTAACCCGTATTATGATCCCGGCATGATCAGCGACCTCAGGCTTATCGCACCGGCTTCTGGCGTAATTCATACCAAACGCGGCGATACGCTTCGGTTTAAAATAGCTTATTCGGGGCAGGTACAAGACCTGCAGATCAATACGAATACTTTCCAGAATCCGGACATTTGGACCTGGGAGTATGTCACCAAACGTAAAATGGTGAAGGTGCCGGATAGCTTTGCCATGAAAAAACAGCAGTATATTAAATACAGGCAAAGCGGCGATGTCTACGAATTTGCCTACGTTGTTAAAGACAATAGCCTCGATTACCTGGATATTATGTTCGACAGGCGGCGCGTGATGCGTTTTAAGGTAACTTACCGGTAATTTGTGACAATATATCACTTCCCGGACGAAAAGGAATGACTATGTTTGTACAAAATCGATCATTAATATGGTAACATTATTTGTCGGCGGATTTCCGCTTGACATGGAAGAGATTGAATTGGTAAAGCTGATCATGCCGTTTGGACAAGTAAATACCATCAAGATCGTTAAAGACAAAAAGACACGGGTATGCAAAGGTTATGCGTTCCTGGAAATGGCAGACCTGGAAGCTGCCGAGAATGTGATCGCTAACTTGAATGGACTCCAGATGGGGGACCGCAATCTCTCGATAAAGATCAGTGAGGAAAAGCCAAAGCCGGCTGCAAGGCCCTGGTCGCCGCGGCAACAATTCTCTCCCAAAACCAATTACGTAAAGGTTGACAGAACGCCGGATCCTTTTAAGAAGAAACGGCCAAGGCGGCCTATGGACTAACCACAGATAACGTTCCTGTTGGGCAACTTTAAGCTATAAAATCATCGTTATTTATGACTGGCAGTATCTTTATGGCCCGCCGTATCCTTGTGCGCGGTATCGCTTAGCAGGCTATTGCCATTACCGGTAGTATCGGAGCTTATGTGGTCTCTGGAACTGTCGGAGCCCAGGTTAGTTTTAGGTCCCCTGCACGCAGCGATACTAAAGAATATCAAGATGGCGGGCAGGATAATGTGCATGAGTTTTTTCATGGTTTGAGTTTTTTAGTCGTATTTAAAGACAACGGTTGAGTTGGAATGAGGTTTTAATAAAAAATATACCACCGTGCGAGATAGATCAATCATTCCCCGTTTCAAATCAAAACATCCAAAGCCTAAACCGGTAGTTATATTTAGTCGTTAGTTTTCTTTATTATTGGAGTATGAATAAAGCGGGTAGGCGTTTAATACGGATGTTATCGTATAATATTCAAAAACGCGATAAATTTATATCCATCATCAACTGCAAACCAATTTACCTCCCGAGCCTATGACTGGAAACGGCCTGCAACGCGTTATTGTTGAACATGTCTCGCCTGAAATTGACGCAGGCAGATTTTATATTAAAAGGGTAGCCGGCGAAACCGTAAGGGTTGAGGCGGATATTTTTGCCGATGGCCACGATCATGTGCGCGGCAGGGTGCTGTACCGGCACGAAAGCGAAAAGAAGTGGCAGTATGTACCTATGCAGCCTCTTTTCAATGACCGCTGGTACGCCACTTTTGAATTACCCAAAACAGGATTCTACCACTACACGGTACTGGGTTGGGTGGATCATGCCGATACCTGGCAGGAGGGTTTTTTTAAAAAGTACCAGGACGCCCAGCACATGGCTGTCGAATTGCTGATCGGCGCCAATTTTCTCGAGGCGATGTTGCCGCAGGCGAGCAAGGCCGATCAGAAGGAAATCAAAAGGGTTGTTGGTATTTTAAGGGATGAGTCCAAATACGACGCCGCGGTAAATCTTGTGCTAAGCAAGGAGATGCATCATTTTATCGAGCTTTATCCCGACATAACCAATGCCGCGACATACCTGCGCGAGCTAAAGGTGTACGTCGACCGTGAAAAAGCGGGTTTCAGCAGTTGGTATTGCTTTTTTCCAAGGTCGGCGTCGCCGGTTGAAGGAAAGCACGGCACATTTAAGGATTGCGAAGCCTTGCTGCCGCGTATTGCCGAAATGGGCTTTGATGTACTTTATTTCCCACCTATACACCCGATAGGTCAAACTTTCAGAAAAGGGAAAAATAATACGGTAAACGCGCAGCCTGGCGATGATGGGGTGCCCTATGCCATCGGCTCGAAAGATGGAGGCCACAAAGCTATTTTAAAAGACCTGGGTACGCTGGAAGATTTTAAGCATCTGATAGCCGAAGCAGCCAAACACGATTTGGAGATTGCCATGGACTTTGCCATCCAATGCTCGCCCGACCACCCTTATGTAAAAGAACATCCGAAATGGTTCAAATGGCGCCCCGACGGCACAGTGCAGTATGCCGAAAATCCGCCTAAAAAATACCAGGACATCCTGCCCATTAATTTTGAAAATGACGACTGGCAAAACCTGTGGAAGGAATTGAGGAGTATTCTTGACTATTGGTGTGAACAGGGAATCAGGATATTCAGGGTCGACAACCCTCACACCAAGTCGTTTGGATTTTGGGAATGGTGTATCGCCGAGGTGCAAAAGAAATATCCGGGCACTATTTTCCTGTCAGAAGCCTTTACTAAGGCCAAGGTAATGAAGGAGCTGGCTAAGTTGGGTTATACGCAATCCTATACCTATTACACCTGGCGCAATACCAAGCATGAACTCATAGAGTACATGAATGAGCTAACGCAGAGCGAAATGAAGGACTATTACCGTCCCAATTTCTGGCCGAACACGCACGACATCAATCCCTACATATTACAGGACGGTAACGAGAATAAATTCATTGCGCGGTATTTTATGGCGGCGACGCTCTCGTCCAATTACGGTATTTTCGGACCGGTTTACGAGATGATGTACCACGAGCCATTCCCCGGCAAAGAAGAATACCTAAACTCCGAAAAATACGAAGTCAGGCACTGGGACTGGAGCAAAAGAAACCGGCTGACGGACGTAATTACTAAGGTGAACGCCGCTCGTAAAGTAAATCCGGCATTGCAGATCACTAATAACATCCAGTTCTGCGAAACTCACAATGATAACCTGCTGGCTTATTATAAAAAGAAGGATAATAACCATATCTTGTGTATTGTCAAACTTGATCCGTATGGAAAGCAGTTTGCGCATGTGCAGACACCGTTATGGGAGCTTGGTGTTGAGCCGGGGCAGGATTTTAATGTTTACGATATTTTAACCGGCAATACTTATACCTGGAACCAGGAATGGAATTACGTTCAGTTGGAGCCTCGGGATCTGCCAGTACATTTATTCAGAATAGAGGTTTAAAGGATGCGAATGGGTAATATCGACGTCATAGAGAAAAACAGTTCACTAACACTGAGCAAGCCATGGACGCAATTTGCCCTTGACAAAAAAGCGCTCGGTTGGCTTGAGAAGGACATCTTGTACGCGTACATGCGTAAATGCCGCTGGTTTGCCGGCAAGGCGCGCATGATCAAATTCCTGAAAATCCAGCAGTTATTGCATATGCCTATCGATGGCGGTACGGCTTACCTGGTTATTGTTCATGTGGGTTATACTTATGGCGACGAAGAAAAATATGCTATGCCGGTGTCATTCCTGCCGGACGATTACGACCTGATCGGGCAGATTAATCCTAAGGCATTTATTGTAAAAACGATAGCCGGCGGCAAACCCGGCTGGCTGATCGACGCGATATATGATTTTCGTTTTCAGACCGAACTATTCAAAAATATCTGGGAAAATGCCGTTATTGAGCAGGATCGCGGTCATTTGAGCTACCATCGCGGTAAAGGCCTGGCGGCGACCGATGAAGATATGGGCTACCTGTGCGTGGTGCCCGACCTGGAGCAGAGTAATTCGTCCATGGTTTACGGAAATAAGTATTTCTTCAAATTTTACCGCAAGCTGTTCCGCGAGATCAATCCAGAGGTTGAGATGCTGCAATTCCTGACCGAAACGGGCGGCTTCAAAAACATACCGGCTTTTTGCGGCAGCCTGTTATTTGAGCGTCCCGAAACACCGCCTGTTACGCTTGGCCTTATGATGCAAAAGGTATCAAGCAAATCGGATAGCTGGGTATCGACGGGCGACGACCTGAACGACTTTTTGTTCATGTTCGTCGATAAAATATTTGGCATCCGCGACGACGTTTTCGAAAAGGTCGAACTTCTGGGTAAGCGTACAGCCGAAATGCACCTGGCATTGCTGTCGGGTAAAAAGGACCCAGCCTTCAAACCCGAAAAATTTAATCCCGCCTATGTGAAATGGCTGCAGGAGCACCTAAATAACCTGCTTGCGAAACGCATTGACCTATTAAAGGAAAACTATGCGCGACTGGACAAAAACGCAAAATCGCTGGCCGACGAATTCATTAATAGCGAAGCCATCATCAGACATTTCTTCGCAAAGATAGCAGATAACGACATGCAGTCCCTGCGCATCCGAATTCACGGCGATTACCATTTGGGACAAGTGTTATTTACAGGAACGGATTACCTGGTCATTGACTTTGAGGGCGAGCCGGAAAGCACTATTGCCGACCGCAAGATCAAACATTCGCCGCTCAAAGACGTTGCTGGAATGATCCGTTCGTTCCACTATGCGGTTTGCGCCAAATTGTATTTTAGCAGCGAGACCAGGGCCGTCGATCCGCTCCGATTGCAAAAAGCGGCCGACCGCTGGTACAAACTGATCACCGATGCCTATGTTGATGCTTATATGCACACCATGGGCGATATATCGGCAGTTTTTGGTACACGTACCGAACTGAATTTTCTTTTACAATTACATTTACTGGAAAAAGCTGTTTATGAATTGGGATATGAACTGAACGGCCGGCCCGACTGGATACGGATACCATTGAAGGGTATACAGCATGTATTGTTCGAAATAGAAAAATTTAACTAAAGGCCGGCAGGCACAAGGATATGGCTAAAAAGAAAACTGAGACCGGGAATGAAGCACCGGCATTAAAACCGGAAGCTAAAAAAACTAATCCCGCTACCACTGCGGCGAAGCCTGGAAAAAAAGCAGCACCTTCAAAGGATGTTCCGGCGGCAAAGGAGAAAAAAGCGTCAACCCCCAAAGGTATGCCCGTAAACAACGTCAACAATAAAGTGGAGTCATACAGCCGTTTTTCAGATTTCGACATCGGGCTGTTCCGTTCAGGCAAGCATTACCGGCTTTATGATAAGATGGGGTCGCACGTGGTTGAACACAATGGCGTTATCGGTACTTATTTTTCCGTTTGGGCGCCAAATGCACAGTATGTATCTGTTATAGGCAACTTTAATTATTGGGACCGCGGTGCGCACGCGCTAAACTCGCGCTGGGATTCATCGGGTATCTGGGAAGGTTTTATTCCTAATGTCGGCGACGGTGAAGTTTATAAATATTTCATTAAATCGTATTCAGGCGAGGAACTTGAAAAAAGCGACCCGTTCGCCTTGCGATGGGAGGAACCGCCACGCACGGCTTCAATCGTAGCCGACACGTACTACGAGTGGAAGGACACGCAATGGATGAAGGAACGCCATGAACATAACGCTTTGAACAAACCCTTTTCGGTGTACGAGGTGCACATCGGTTCGTGGGCGCGCAACCCCGAAAGCCCGGATGCGTTCTATACCTATGAGCAATTAGCTGATAAGCTGGTGCCGTATGTAAAGGAGATGGGATTTACGCATGTCGAGTTCATGCCGATAGCGGAGCATCCTTATTATCCGAGCTGGGGCTACCAGGTAAGTGGTTACTACGCTGCTTCGAGCCGTTATGGCACGCCAAAACAATTGATGAAGCTGATCGAACACTTTCACCAGGAAGGGATAGGAGTGATACTGGATTGGGTGCCTTCGCACTTCCCTGGCGACGCCCATTCGCTTTACCGGTTCGACGGAACGCATTTATATGAGCATGAAGATGTTCGCAAGGGTTTTCACCCCGACTGGAAGTCATACATTTTCAATTATGGCCGTAACGAGGTTCGCGCCTTCCTGATCAGCAACGCGCTGTTCTGGCTCGATCGTTATCATGCCGACGGCCTGCGGGTTGATGCCGTGGCATCTATGCTTTATCTTGATTACTCGCGCAACCATGGCGAATGGGAACCTAACCGGTACGGCGGTAACGAGAACCTGGAGGCTATTTCTTTCCTGAAAGAATTTAACGAGGCCGTTTACAGCAATTTCCCGGATACGCAGACAATAGCCGAAGAATCAACGTCGTTTACGGGTGTGAGCCGCCCGGTTTATACCGGCGGACTGGGTTTTGGTATGAAATGGATGATGGGCTGGATGCACGACACGATCAAATATTTTTCGACCGATCCGATTTTCAGGAAATACCATCACAACCAGATCACCTTTAGCCTCATTTATGCTTTTACCGAGAACTTTATGCTGCCTTTCTCGCACGATGAGGTGGTTTATGGTAAAGGCTCGATGCTGCGCAAAATGCCGGGTGACGAGTGGCAGCAATTTGCTAACCTTCGTCTTGTTTACAGCTACATGTTCACCCATCCCGGAACGAAATTGCTGTTCATGGGCGACGAAATAGCGCAAGGTACTGAGTGGGACTACAGCAAATCGCTGGATTGGTATGTGCTGGAATACCCGAATCACAAGGGTGTCCAGGAAATAGTAAAGGCATTGAACAAGCTATATAAAACCGAGCCGGCGCTGTATGAAAAGGCCTTCGAAGGCAGCGGTTTTGAATGGATCGACGGCGGTAATTCATCTGACTCCGTATTGGTTTATACACGCAAGGGGCACGATCCGAAGAATGACCTGGTCATCGTCCTGAACATGACGCCAAATCCGCATCACCATTACCGGGTAGGTGTGCCTGAGGGAGGCAGCTGGAAGGAAGTATTCAATTCGGACGATGAAAAATATTGGGGCAGCGGTTTGGGTAACCCCAAGGCTGTAAAATCGGAGAAGATAAGCTGGCATGGGAGGCCGGACTCGATCAATGTTACCTTGCCGCCATTAGCCGCCATTGTTTTTAAACACAATAAATAACCCGGGCTAAACAGCTAAGCGATGAAAGGTAACAGATTTTTCTATTTATACCTGGCCGGCGGCACCATTGCACTGTTGCTGATGATCTACCAGGTATTTGCTAACCGGGGCCTTATCAGGATTGTCGCCGATGGTATTGTGGCAGGCGCCTTCTATTACCTCGCCTTTAAGGTTTATCACGAAAAAAAGGATCATGACATGATGTGACCAGGTTAAACCATGCTTTATTATACACAGGTAATCTTTATTAAAGAAGGGCAGGAGGACCAGTTTAACCTGTTCGAATCGCATGTGCTGCCTTTGTTGGAAAGGCATAACGGTATTCTGCTTTACCGTGTCCGCCCCACGGACGATTGTATTATCGAAACAGCCATGGGTGAGCCCTATGAGCTGCATTTGGTTTCGTTTCCCTCACGCGAGGATTTTGAAGGATATGCCAAAGACCCGGAACGACTGAAATACATGGATCTGAAAAATGCGTCGATAGAAAAAGCCATGCTGATAGAAGGTAAATTGCTTTGATGTAATGAATTGATTTTATTAGCTTTATAATAAATCTCAATTCAACCTGGCGATGAAAAAGCTCCTTTTCCTTTCACTCTTAGCCATTGTTGGCTTATCTGCTTGCCGGGAAAAAGGCGGCAGAAACACTGCCGTATCCGAATATTTTGCACCTGTCGACTCCGGCACGCAGGTCGCCGGCATCAAGCTCGTCAGTATTCAAACTCCTGTTGGCAAGTTCCGCGTTTGGACCAAACGCTTTGGTAACAACCCGCGCATTAAAGTCTTGCTGCTGCACGGCGGTCCGGCTATGACGCACGAGTATATGGAGTGCTTCGAAAGCTTTTTCCCGCGCGAAGGTTTCGAGATGATCGAATACGACCAGTTGGGTTCCTTTTACAGCGATCAGCCCAAAGACAGCAGTTTATGGACTACGCCGCGTTTTGTTGACGAAGTGGAGCAGGTTCGGAAAGCGTTGAATTTAGACAGCAGCAACTTTTACCTGCTGGGCAACTCATGGGGCGGCATCCTGGCGATGGAGTACGCGCTGAAATACCAAAAGAACCTGAAAGGGCTGGTGGTTTGCAACATGATGGCCAGCATACCTGCCTATGAAAAGTATAATGGTGTATTGAGGAGCCAGATGCGCAAATCGCTGGTAGACAGCTTGGAGAATTACGAAGCTAAAGGTATGTATAACGATCCTACCTACCAGGGTCTGGTTTGGAAGGAATACTACTGCAAGCACCTATGCCGCTTGCCCGAATGGCCCGATCCGGTGATGCGCGCCCTCAAACACGTGAATAACGATATTTACGTAATGATGCAGGGTCCGAGTGAATTTAAAACCGGCGGCCGGCTGCTGCACTGGGACATCAGCAACAGGCTGAAAGAGATTACGGTTCCTACTTTAATGGTCGGTGCGAAATATGATACCATGGACCCGAAATACATGGAGTGGCAGAGCAAGCAGGTGAAAAATGGCCAATATCTGTATTGTCCCAACGGCAGCCACCTCGCGATGTGGGACGACCAGCGGGTGTTTATGGACGGGGTGACCAAATTTATTAAGGGTGTGGGTGACAATTGCCCGCATATCAGCTTTTTGATACAGCGACTGGTTCCTTTTTAGGTGCTTGCTCTAATAGTGGCCGCGGATCAAACAAAACTTTAAACCATTCAATCTTGCCATCATTCACATGGTACCAGCCGCTGGTGAAAATGGTTTGCCCCGACATGTTAATATCATAAAATACGCTCACATCATGGTTGTCGGCCAGCACTTTTTTGATCTCGTATTTGAATCTCATCTTTTCCATATCAGCGAAATAGGAGGCGGCATTGTCGCGGGTGCCCATCACGCCGATGAATTTCATATCATCGGCAACATATTTTCTCGCTAGTTCAAAATCCTCGGCATTCATCGCGTTGAGGAACAGCAGTACAGTCTCTTTTGCGGTAGATGTCATATGAAATAAGTTTTATAAACTGTTAACCCGTTTTGAACGAGGTGGTTTTGAGAAAAACAAAAAAGCCTCCCGGCGACGGAAGGCTTTACATATGCTTAATAAGAAGTTTACAATTTGCCGATCTCTTGTACCAGGTCGATCAGTTTGTTGGAATAGCCCCACTCATTGTCATACCAGGATACCACTTTTACAAAGGTCTCGCTCAAGGCTATACCAGCTTTAGCGTCGAATATCGAAGTACGTGCATCGCCTTTAAAGTCTTCCGATACCACTTCGTCTTCCGTGTAACCTAAAATGCCTTTCAACTCGCCTTCAGAGGCATCTTTCATGGCTTTTTTGATCTCTTCGTAAGTAGTCGGTTTGCTTAAGCGTACGGTTAAGTCGACAACCGATACGTCGGGAACCGGAACACGGAACGACATACCGGTCAGTTTGCCTTTCAATTCCGGCAAAACCAGGCCGACAGCTTTGGCAGCGCCGGTTGATGAAGGGATAATATTCTGGTACGCGCCGCGGCCGCCTCTCCAATCCTTATGCGATGGGCCGTCAACCGTTTTTTGTGTCGCGGTAACCGCATGGATAGTACTCATCAAACCTTCGAGTATACCGAATTTATCATTCAGCACTTTGGCGATAGGAGCCAAACAGTTGGTCGTGCACGACGCATTGGATACGATGGTATGTGAAGCGGTCAGTTTTTTATTGTTAACGCCCATTACGAAGGTAGGGGTGTCGTCTTTTGCGGGCGCGCTCATTACTACTTTCTTAGCGCCTGCATCGATATGTTTTTGTGCTGTTTCCTGTGTGAGGAACAAGCCGGTCGATTCAATGATGATCTCTGCGCCGACCTCGTTCCATTTCAGGTTAGCCGGGTCTTTTTCGGCGGTTACGCGAATAGTTTTACCGTTTACAACCAAATGTCCGCCTTCAACGGTAACAGTGCCTTTGAACTTGCCATGGGTCGAGTCGTACTTTAACATGTAAGCCATGTAATCAGGCTCAACCAGGTCGTTAATGCCTACAACTTCAATGTCAGGCCTTTCAATTGCGGCCCTGAAAGCAAGGCGTCCGATACGGCCGAAACCGTTTATTCCTATTTTCATAATTTTCTAATTTTTACTTGAGTAATATGTTAACAGATTGTTTATAGGTTCTTTGATAACGCTTCCGATGGTGATCTTGCCCGAAGCAGCTTCATGCAGGAAGTCCTGGAAATTGGCGGCGACTGTGCCTGTGAAGTTGACGATAGCGCCCGGATGCTGTTTTTGTAAAGGTAGCAAATATGTATCAATTAGCTTGTTGAAACCGGCAATTATGACCCCGCGAAGATAATTATCTTCCTTATTGTCAAGGTAGAATTCGGCGAACGAACTTAAAAAAACAGCGGGCTGTTTTTGGCGGTAAACTTTCTCCAGCAGCGTACGCCTGTCAAAATCGTATCTATGTTCAAACTTCTTGCGGATGTTGGGAGGCAGGGTTTCGTTCATGAATCCTTTGAGCAACTGACGGCCGAGCCAGTTGCCCGAACCTTCGTCAGCCAGCACAAAACCCAGGCCGTAATTGTTCGGTCTTACCTTTCGGCCGTCGTACCAGGCGGCATTAGACCCACTGCCGCAAATGCAGATGATGCCGGGGCGATTTCTGAAGGTTGCGATGGCCGCTGCATCGATATCATGGTCGACAGTTACCCTGCCGTACTTAAAAAAAGTCGACAAGGCATTTTGAACAGTTTGTTTTAATTCGCTTGAAAACGACCCCGCGCCAAAAAAATAGATACGTTTTATTTCTTCGGCGTGGTGAATCAGGTTAATATTTTTGCTCAGTATTTGGATAATCTGCTTTTCGTCGTTGAAATAGGGGTTGATGCCGGCCGTTTTGAACGAGGCTATCGTCCGGCCCCTGTCGGCGAGTCGCCAGTCGGCATAATTTGAACCACTATATACAACTGCGATCATTATCAGATAGACAGAATATCTGACATCTCCATCAGATCTTCTTCCAATTTAAACTGGTGTTGATTAAGCGCCTCCTCGAGGCTGGTTATCTTTATATGGTTAGCCTGTAAGCCCACCATTTCCTGCGAATGGCCCTTAAGCAGCGCTCTGACGGCCGCATAGCCGAGCCTGCTTCCCAGCACGCGGTCAAATGCCGACGGACTGCCCCCGCGTTGCAGGTGGCCGAGTATGGTTACCTTAATATCGTAAAATTTGATCTCGTTCTGCACACGGCGGGCAATGTCATATACGCCGCCATTTTTATCGCCTTCGGCAACGATCACAATGCTCGACGACTTCTTCTTGTGCTGACCTGCTTTCAGGTTGTCGATCAACTCATCGATTGCAGTTGCTTTTTCGGGCAGTAAAATTGCCTCTGCACCACAGCAAACGCCGGCTCGTAATGCAATAGCGCCGCTGTCACGGCCCATCACTTCGATAAAAAAGAGCCGGTCATGCGCGTCGGCCGTATCACGGATCTTGTCTATCGCTTCCACAACGGTATTGGTAGCCGTATCGAAGCCAAGTGTATAGGTCGAGCCATAAAGGTCGTTGTCGATTGTTCCAGGAACGCCCATTACATGGATGTCGGGATATTTTTTTGAAAAGCGGAGGGCGCCAGTGAACGTTCCGTCGCCGCCTATCACCACCAGGCCGTCAATACCGTGTTCTTTCAGGTGCTTGTAAGCCAGTTCCATACCTTCGTCGGTACGGAAAGGAAGGCAGCGGGCCGTTTTAAGGATAGTACCGCCAAGGTTGAGGATGTTGCTTACCGAACGCGGGTTCATGTCGTACATGTCGTTCTCGATAAGGCCCTGGTAGCCCTTGCGTATGCCTACTACAGGCAGGCCGTAATATATCCCGGTGCGCACTACGGCCCTGATACAGGGGTTCATGCCAGGGGCGTCACCCCCCGAAGTTAATACACCAAGTTTTGAAATTTTATGCATTTTTGTGCGGCAAATATTTTTTGGGTACGAATATAGTGTGTGTAAATTACACCATTGAATTTTATTTTAATTTTTTTATTTTAGGGCTTGAGATTATAAGCTAAATTATAAACCTTAATATTCATAACATTTGGACGTAAAGTTACCTACATTTAATTCAGTATTCTCGATAGACTGCGTAATTTTTGGTTTTGAGGCTGGTGAATTAAAGGTTTTATTGATCGAGAGAAACGAGGAGCCTTACAAAGACTGGCTCGCGCTGCCCGGCTATATTGTTGAGCAGGATGAAAGCATTGACGACGCTGCCGAGCGTATTTTATATGAACTTACCGGCCTGCGCGACCTGCACATGCAACAGTTTCATACTTTTGGCGAGGTCAACCGTCACCCTCAGGGTCGCGTTATAACCGTGGCGTATTATGCGCTTATTCGCATTAATGGACAGAAAGAACTACGCCCGGTAACGCAGTATGCTAAAAAAGCGTTCTGGCATCCGGTAAACGAGCTGCCAAAGCTGGCTTTTGACCATAGCGAGATATTCAAAACCGGCTTTAACAAGCTTAGGCGCAGGCTTAACTATCAGCCGATCGCGTTCGAGTTGCTTCCCGAAAAATTTACGCTGACCCAGTTACAGCAGCTTTATGAGGCTGTAATGAATAAGAAACTGGATAAACGTAATTTCAGGAAAAAGATGCTGAGTTACGGCTTTCTGAAAGAGCTCGATGAAAAGCAAAAAGGAGTGTCGTACAGGGCAGCCAAGCTTTATAAGTTTGACCGTAGAAAATACGCCAAAATATTTCAGAACGAACTGAGCCTTGAAAATAAGGTGAAAGTGGTTTAGCCTGGAGTTTATAGTCCTGAGTCTAAAGCCGAATAAGTGACTTAAGACCCAGGACTTAAGACTTATAACTGAGAAGGAGCCAATTCCAGGTGGTATTTCACCAGGTTGTCTATTGGCGAGCGTATAATGTTGCCGACTACCATGCCATTCTCGGTAACTACTTCTTCCAGTACGTTCCTGAAATTATAACCTACCGAGCCGATGCAATTAAACGTATATTTTTGATAATTAGGGTAGTGAGTGACAAGGTTGCGGAAAAAATCCTCGAACGAGGTACGCACAATATTCCGTGAATACTCGATATGTACGGGGTTATCGTATACAAATTTGCTGAAGCTGGCGCAGAAACGGTTGGCGCGCGGTTGCGTATACACCTGTTCGTTTACATCGTCCGGGGTGAGCTTATAGGTTTCCCAAAACAGCTTACGGACAGGCTCTGGCATATATCCGCGCAGATAATCGACCAGTAATTTTTTACCGATATAACATCCGCTGCCTTCGTCGCCAAGGATATAAGCGCCCGAGTCTATGTTATGCGTTACTTCGCGGCCATTATATAAACATGTATTCGTACCTGTTCCTAAAATTGCTGCAAATCCTTCGCTTGTACCAAGTAATGCTCGTGCCGCGGCCAGCAGATCGTGCCCGACATAAACCTTTGCATTTGTAAATACTGCCTTCATAGCCTCGGCCACAATATTCCGCATGTCGTCGGTCGAGCAGCCCGCGCCGTAATAATTCACCTCCGTTATTTCACTTTTTTCCAGGTCGGTCGGAAGTGTCTCCATCAGTGAATGTACGATATAGGCAGTGCTCGAGAAATAAGGGTTATATCCTTCAGTGTTAAAGTAAACCTTTTTACCTTCTTCGGTAACCAGGCACCAATTGGTTTTGGTCGAGCCACCGTCAGCAATAATGATCATAAATTAAGTTTATCTAAAAAATTGGTTAAAAGTATGATTTTACTAATTGTAAAAAAAACACTTTGCAATTTATAAATATAAAAAATTGCTTCGAAGGTATATAATCTACGTTTTTATTTCTTTAGACCATATTTTAACTAATAATAGCGTCAATTATAATGCTCAACATGTATTATAAATCACTTATATACGTAAAAAGCCGGGCACAAGGTCCGGCTTTTTGCAATCGTGGGGTTAGATGGTTTAAAGCTTTATCAAGGTTGCGGGCAGAACGCTGGCGTTGAGGGGTGCGCCAAGGATATTGGTGCCCCAGCCGGCAGGCTTGGTAAGACTTGTTTGATATGATTCGTCTTTTTCAACGCTGGTTGTACCTTTAGGATAGTAAGCCAGGTCAGAAGCCTTACCGCACATCCATTTTATTTTGTTGCCGCCCATGGTGATGTTGTTGCAGGGCAAACCGGAGTAATTTCCGAACCCTAATCCAACGTGAGATATAGAGGTAGCGGTACCATAGATGGTATTATTACTCATATTGATGTAGGTTCCTCCGGCCACCTGCATACCATCTGTACCGGTGTTAACCACGATGTTATTGGTTACGGTTTGGTAGCTGCCACCCTGGTCGCCCACGGTTATGCCTGCGCCTGTGGTGCTGGGGCCGCCGCCGCGCAGCATGTTGCCCGATACCAGGATAGGATCAGCCGGAAGGCCATTACATTTGTACAGGCTTATGCCATCCTCGGGGTTGCTCTGACCGGCAACGTTTTCACCTTTGTTGTTTTGTATCCTGTTGCCGCTGCCGCTAACGTTGTTGAACTGCACATAAGCTCCGCGGGGGTATGGCCCCATCATATTAAGGAACTGGTTGGTGTTAACATTGATTGTTTGGCTGTCCTGGGCATACACGCCGGTCGAAACCTTGCTGATCATACAATTGTCTACGGTAATGCCGGTACAATTTGCAATGTTTACACCGGTGGAGTTTATCGTGGTTCCATTTTGCAAACGGCAATTTGTAATATGAATATTATGGCAGTTGCTTAGGCTTATACAAGGAACCGATCCTCCGTTGATCGAATCGCCCGAAATAGTGAGGTTGCTTTGATTCCTCAGCACGATCGGCGCCGAATATTTGTAAGCCGATACCACTTTTGTAGTAGTGGCCGGAGTAGTTGGTGCGGGACTGGCAGTGCTTCCTGAAGGGGTAGTTGCCGATTTGCTGCCGGTGCCTGTTGCCGGATTGGTTGTGACCGTAGTTGGAGCAGTAGCAACGTTGCTTCCGGTAGCCTTCGTAACACCAGAGCTTGTATTTGACCCGGTTGTATTAGTCGAACCTGGAGCAGGAGTTGTCGTCGTTGTAGCCGATGCCGTTGTTCCGCTTGAACCTGTGGTAGTCGTTTTTGACCCGGTTGTAGCTGTTGAGCCCGAAGCAGCCGGCGTTGTTGTCGTGCTCTTCGATGTTGTTGCGTTTGACGCATTGCCTGTTATGCCGCCCGATGCAGCCGGGGTAGCTGGTGCAACGGTTGATCCGGTCGTTTGCCCGGAAGTTTTGCCGGTGTCGGCTGTTGCAGGAGTTCCTTTACCAGGAACTGCAGTGATGTTAGTCGTGTCTTTCGTCGCAGTTGTTTCGGTAGCGACCGGCGATGCGGCCGGCATTACTTCTTCGCCTTTTTGACAGGAAGCTAAGAACAATATAACAATAACAGATAAAGAAATTAGGAATTGAGCTGTTTTTTTAATTAGGTATTTTTCAATCATCACGGTATCCTCAAATGGTTTGATTGCCGTGTTTTACGGTAGAGTTTGGTTCGGGTTACATACCTAAAATAAGGTATCGGTGCAGGTTGATGACAGCGTGTGGATAACCATATTTCCCATTTTCCCTTATTGGCTTGGCATACAGTTAGTTACCGAGATTATTGAATGTTAACTTATTGTAAATCAATAATTTATTTTGTTGAAAAGTTGTTAATAAATGTTCATAAAGCAACGTTTTATGCAAAAAGCCGGGCATAAAGGCCCGGCTTTTTGCAATGGGTTTAAATGGTTTAAAGCTTTATCAAGGTTACCGGCAGAACGCTGGCGTTAAGCGGTGCGCCAAGGACATTGGTGCCCCAGCCGGCAGGCTTGGTAAGACTTGTTTGATATGATTCGTCTTTTTCAACGCTGGTTGTTCCTTTAGGATAGTAAGCCAGGTCTGAAGCCTTGCCGCACATCCATTTTATTTTATTGCCACCCATAGTGATGTTGTTGCAGGGCAAACCGGAGTAATTGCCGAATCCTAATCCAACGTGAGATATAGAGGTAGCGGTACCATAAATAGTATTATTGCTCATATTGATGTAAGTTCCGCCGGCCACCTGCATACCATCCGTGCCGGTGTTTACCACGATGTTATTGGTTACGGTTTGGTAGCTGCCGCCCTGGTCGCCCACGGTTATACCTGCGCCTGTGGTGCTCGGACCGCCGCCGCGGAGCATGTTGCCCGTTACCAGGATAGGATCAGCCGGCAGGCCATTACATTTGTACAGGCTTATGCCATCCTCCGGGTTGCTCTGACCGGCCACGTTTTCAGCTTTGTTGTTCTGTATCCTGTTGCCGCTGCCGCTAACATTATTGAACTGCACATAAGCTCCGCGGGGATAAGGCCCCATCATATTAAGGAACTGGTTAGTGTTAACATTGATCGTTTGGCTGTCCTGGGCATACACACCGGTCGAAACCTTGCTGATCATACAATTGTCTACGGTAATGCCGGTACAATTTGCAATGTTCACCCCGGTGGAGTTTATCGTGGTTCCATTTTGCAAACGGCAATTTGTAATATGAATGTTATGGCAGTTGGTGAGGCTTATACAAGGAACCGAGCCTCCGTTGATCGAATCGCCGGAAATCGTCAGGTTGCTCTGATTCCTCAGCACGATTGGCGCTGAATATTTATAAGCAGATACCACTTTTGTAGTAGTGGCCGGAGTAGTTGTTGCAGGACTGGCAGTGCTTCCTGAAGGGGTAGTTGCCGATTTGCTGCCGGTGCCTGTTGCCGGATTGGTTGTGACCGTAGTTGGAGCAGTAGCAACGTTGCTTCCGGTAGCCTTCGTAACACCAGAGCTTGTATTTGACCCGGTCGTATTAGTCGAACCTGGAGCAGGAGTTGTCGTCGTTGTAGCCGATGCCGTCGTTCCGCTTGTATTTAAGGAACTAACAGATTCAATCAGTGTTGCGGGCAGAACGCTGGCGTTGAGCGGTGCGCCAAGGATATTGGTTTCCCAGCCGGCAGGCTTGGTAAGACTTGTTTGATATGATTCGTCTTTTTCAACGCTGGTTGTGCCTTTAGGATAATAAGCCAGGTCTGAAGCCTTGCCGCACATCCATTTTATTTTATTGCCGCCTATGGTGATGTTGTTGCAGGGCAAACCGGAATAATTGCCGAATCCTAATCCAACGTGGGATATCGAGGTAGCGGCACCATAGATGGTATTATTACTCATATTGATGTAGGTTCCGCCAGCCACCTGCATACCATCCGTGCCGGTGTTTGCCACGATGTTATTGGTTACGGTTTGGTAGCTGCCGCCCTGGTCGCCCACGGTTATGCCTGCGCCCGTGGTGCTGGGGCCGCCGCCACGCAGCATGTTGCCCGATACCAGGATAGGATCAGCCGGCAGGCCATTACATTTGTACAGGCTTATGCCGTCCTCGGGATTGCTCTGACCGGCAACATTTTCACCTTTGTTGTTTTGTATCCTGTTGCCGCTGCCGCTAACGTTGTTGAACTGCACATAAGCTCCGCGGGGATAAGGCCCCATCATGTTAAGGAACTGGTTGGTGTTAACATTGATCGTTTGGCTTGCCTGGGCATAGACGCCGGTCGAAACCTTGCTGATCATACAATTGTCTACGGTAATGCCGGTACAATTTGCAATGTTCACGCCGGTGGAGTTTATCGTGGTTCCATTTTGCAAACGGCAATTTGTAATATGAATGTTATGGCAGTTGGTGAGGCTTATACAAGGAACCGAGCCTCCGTTGATCGAATCGCCGGAAATCGTCAGGTTGCTTTGATTCCTCAGTACGATCGGCGCTGAATATTTGTAAGCCGATGTTGTTACAGTTGCAAGCGTACTTGAATGAAAATTACCTGTGCTGACATGTGCGGCCGGTCCGGTTTCGGATACAGGATCGGGAATCACATCTTTTTTACACGAGGAAAACAGGAAAAGGGAAACAATAATTAATAAAACCGGGACACACTTAATCGCTCTCATAGTCAATCTTTCAAAATCCATCACTTAATCTCTTTCTCAAAAATTTAATTGGCCGTCTTTTACGCATTGGTTAATCTGTGGTTGCGTGGATTAATTAACATTATCGTATAAGTTAACCACATAGCTGTCGAAAACGCCCTATAGTATATGTTATAAGTTATTGATAAATAGTATTTTATGTTTATTACATAAATGTTGATATTTTTAAAGTCTTAGAAATAAATCGTGGATATCTCTATGCAGGCTGGTTTGGAAATGGCGTAAAAGTTTATTAGAACTGTCGATATGTTAGCATTTTAGGAATAGAATTTTGCGGAGATTTATGCATATTTGCAACGAAAATTCAGGTCCCATAGCTCAGCTGGATAGAGCAACAGATTTCTAATCTGTCGGTCTCAGGTTCGAATCCTGATGGGATCACAATGGTCCGGATATAACGTATCTGCATGCATGTTTTCGACAACTGGTTACGCAGATAGCGAAAACCCTAACCACGAAATCAAAAGCTCCCGAATGCTAATAGGGCAGCATTATACAAAACATTGACTTTTATATGCAAGATTAATGGCCTGCGCCTTGGAGGTTACATGCAATTTTTGTAAATATTTGAAATATGTGTACCTACTGTACGAGGACTGATAAACAGTTTTTCTGATCTCCTTATAAGTTGAACCACTTCTCTTACGGACCAAGAGTATGCCTGAAATTTTTATAAATAAAAAAGAACAGCCACCTTTGGTCTGCTCCTTAAATGAACCCAATAAAATCTGATGGAAGAATTACGCGGCAATGGTCGTAATTCGTTCAAGACAACCGTGCCTGTTTTTATTACAAGTTGGCCGTTTGTGGACAATCCAGGTAATGAGCTTTTAGGCTTAAAAAGCTCGTTACCATCAGCAATGTCGTAGCGGTTATCTTCGTAATGGTTTTTCAGAGCGCTTTAATTATACGGCTTGTTTTTCTTTGCCTCCGCCCGTGATGTTTCATGCTCGTGGCGCGCCTGCGCTATATCGTATTCCAGTTCGGGATCGATATTGGCTTCTTCAACTCTTTTAGCCTTTTCCATTAATTCCTCGTGGTGGTCCTGGAGCCACTTCAGTTGTTTTTTGCCATATGAAACGCGTGTAAACAATACAAATAATACCGGTACGATGAAAATGGAAATACTTGATGACGCGATCATTCCGCCCAATACCGCAATGCCGATGGTGTTCCTGGATTCGGCCCCTGCGCCGGTGGCAAATACCAGCGGCAATACGCCGAAGATGAAAGACATAGATGTCATAATGATCGGCCTGAAGCGCAGGCGAACAGCTTCAAGGGTCGATTGTAGTAACGGTTCGCCGCGGTCGACGCGTAACTTGGCGAATTCGACAATCAGGATAGCGTTTTTAGCCGACAGGCCGATCAGCGTAATAAGGCCGATCTGGGCATATACATTGTTGGTAATCGTTGGGGCCATCCATAACGCGACTATCGCCCCGAAGGCGCTGATGGGCACAGCCAGCAGGACCGAAAAAGGTACCGACCAGCTTTCGTATAACGCAGCCAGGAAAAGGAAAACAAAAATGATGGAGAACAAAAAGATATAAACTGTAATGCTGCCTGCCTTTATCTCTTCGTAGCTGAGGCCCGAAAACTCATAGGTATAACCGCGCGGCAGCGCCTTGGCGGCAATTTCTTTAAGCGCATCCAGCGACTGGCCGCTGCTGTATCCCGGCGGAATAGAGCCATCCACTTCGGCCGACCGGAATATGTTAAAGTGCGATATGGACGTTGCTGTTGCATCCGCTTTGTAAGTTATCAGGGTGCTTAGCGGCAGCATGTTACCCGCCTGGTTGCGCACGTAATATTTGTTTAAATTGGTAATCAGCGCCCTATAGGCAGTATCGGCTTCTATGACGGCGTGATAGGTACGGTTGTATAAAGTAAAATTATTTACAAATAAACTACCCATGAACGCCTGCATGGTGGAAAATACATCGGATATTTTTACGCCCAGTTTTTCGCATTTTTCACGGTCGACTGTTACGGTATAGCTTGGCGTGTGCGCGGTAAACGAACAGAACGCTGTCGAGGTAGCAGGCGTTTTTTTGGCGATGGCGACAAATTTTTGGACATTTTTCTCAAAAGCATGAATATCATCCGTTGAATTGCCCTGCTCGATTTGCATTGAAAAGCCGGCAGCCAGCCCTATGCCCCGTATCGGTGGCGGCTGTATAGCTACCACAGTGGCATCTTTTATACCCGCTTTGGCAACCCGTTTTTTGATAGCGTCCATAATGCCCTGCACTTTGGTTTGGGGAGTGGTCCGTTTATCCCAGGGGGCCAGCATACAAAACATAGTGCCGCTGTTATTACCACCACCGCCGAGAATATTAAAGCCGGATGCACCGACAAAATGCATTATGCCTGGGGTCGAGCCGACGATCTTCATTAATTTTTCGAGCACCTCGTGGGAGGCGGTGGTAGAGCGGGCATCGGCCAATTGATAGGTCACAAATAAACGGCCGCCATCCTCGGCCGGAACAAACCCGGATGGCTTGCTTTTGAACAGCAGCCAGGCGCCTGCGCAAATACAAACCAAGAGAATTACGATATATTTTGCATTTTTTATGCTTCGCGCAACACCATTGGCGTATTTGTAATTGATTTTATCGAATACGCGGTTAAACCGGTCAAAGAAAACACGGTCAACCCATGCAAAAAACTTATTCGGACTGTGGTGCGAGGGCTTCAATAGGAGCGTGCAGAGGGCTGGGGTCAGCGATAATGCTGTAAAGGCAGAAAAAATTACCGATATGGCTATGGTGATGGCAAATTGCTGGTAAAGCCGTCCGACGATGCCAGGAATAAACCCAACCGGAACGAACACGGAAGCCAAAATAAGTGCTATGGCAATTACCGGAGCCGAAATTTCTTTCATCGCCTGGTAAGTCGCTTCTTTGGGCGACATGTGCTTCTCATCGATATAATGCTGCACGGCCTCTACAACGATGATGGCGTCGTCGACCACGATCCCGATAGTCAGCACGAAACCAAACATGGTGAGTGTATTGATGGTGAACCCTAAGGGGATGAAGAAACAGAACGTTGACAAAATGGACACCGGGATAGCCAGTATCGGTATGATAGTGGAACGCCAGTTTTGCAGGAAAAGGAATACAACAAAA
The DNA here is from genome assembly GCA_035547095.1 of Mucilaginibacter sp. GTDB lineage: Bacteria > Bacteroidota > Bacteroidia > Sphingobacteriales > Sphingobacteriaceae > Mucilaginibacter. The sequence continues at coordinate 51,183 of DASZVE010000090.1, read as the reverse complement.
GCAACCAACAGCAACGCCTTTATCAGCGTGCCGATGACCTCTTCCATGGACACCCGAATAATAGTGATCGATTCAAATGGAACGATATAGTCAACATCCGGCGGGAATGTTTTTTTTAGCTCGGCAAGCTTTGCATAAACATTATCTGCGGTTTGCAGTGCATTACTTCCCGGCGATTGATAGATCATCAGCAGCGAACAGCGATTGCCATCAACATAGGAGCCGCCCGAATAAGTGAATTTGCCGAGCTCAACCCGACCTATATCTTTCACATAGATCATCTTATCCGTTCCGGGGACGTTTTTAACGATCAGGTTTTCGTATTGCTCAGGTTTGCTGAGCATGCTATTTACAATAATGCCGGTTTCATAAACCTGTTTAGGGTTTTGAGGCGGTGAACCGACCGCCCCGGCGGCAACATATACGTTTTGCCCGCTAAGCGCTGCAGTAACGTCGGACGGCATTAAGTTATACGATGCCATTTTATCCGGATCAAGCCATATCCGCATGGCGAATTGGTCAGTGAATCCGTTTACGTCACCCACACCCGGCACACGCAGCATCGCGTCTTCAATATAAGTATTGGTGTAATTGTCAAGGAATGTGATATCGTGCGTCTTTTTTGGCGAGTAAACGGCCACCAGCAGCAACTGGTCCGGGTTGCTCGCGCGTACATTTGCACCTAGTTTACTTACAACCGACGGCAAAAGCGGCGCGGCTATTCCCACCCGGTTCTGCACGTTAAGCGCCGCTATCTGCGGATTGGTACCCACATCAAATGTTACTCTTACACTCATGCTGCCGCTGTTACTGCTGGAGCTTTGCATGTATTCCATACCGGGGGTGCCGTTTACCTGCTCCTCGATAGGAATAGTGGTCGTCTGTTCTACCGTTTGCGCATCAGCCCCGGTATAGTTGGCGTTTACGCGAACGCTTGGGGGTGTAATATTGGGATATTGGTCAACTGCCAGGTTGAAAATACATATCACCCCCGATATCATCAAAACAAGCGCGATGACGATTGCGGTTACGGGCCGTTTTATAAATGTATTGGCAATCATGATTCACTCGTATTGTGCAAGTCACGTGATTTCCGTAATTCAAACTCCAGTTCCGGGTCGATATTCTGTGCTTCAACTTTTCTGGCTTTTTCCATCAGGTCTTCATGATGTGCTTTCAGGTAATCCAATTTTTCCTTTCCGTAGGCCCAGCGTGTAATCAGCACAAATAATACGGGTACTACGAAAATGGCTATGGTGGAGGCTGCCGTCATACCGCCCAATACGGTCAGGCCGATTGTGCGCCGGGCCACTGCGCCCGCACCGGTTGCAAAAACCAAGGGCAGCACACCGAGTATGAAGGCCATCGACGTCATGATGATCGGCCGTAAACGAAGGCGTACGGCTTCAAGCGTTGAATCGAGCAGGTCTTCGCCGCGATCTACGCGAACCTTGGCAAATTCCACGATCAGGATCGCGTTCTTTGCCGCCAGGCCAATCAGCGTGATCAAGCCGATCTGCGCATAAACGTTGTCGGTAAGGGAAGGCACCAGCGCCAACGCTAAAATGGCGCCAAAAGCCCCGATAGGCACTGCCAGCAGCACCGAAAATGGAACCGACCAGCTTTCATAAAGTCCGGCCAGGAACAGGAAAACGAAAGTGAGTGAGAATGCGAATATGTACATGGTCACTGACCCGGCTTTCAATTCCTCGTGGCTTAAACCCGAAAATTCATAAGTATAGCCTTGCGGAAGTTGTTTGGCGGCCAATGCCTGTAATGCGGCAATTGCATCGGTGGAACTTACACCTGGCGGCGACGACCCGTCTATTTCCGCAGACCGAAAAATATTAAAATGGGAGATCAGCGGAGCGGCTTCGACGGGTTTAAAACTGATGAGCGTACCCAAAGGCACCATCTGGTTGCTGGAGTTTCGCACATAGTACTTTTCCATATCGCTTACCATCGCCCTGTAAGCGGTATCAGCCTGTACCACCACGTGGAACGTGCGGTTATACGTGGTAAAATCGTTAATATACAAACTGCCCGTAAACGCCTCGATTGTGGTAAAAACATCCGATATGCTGACCCCAAGCTTCTGGCATTTTTCACGGTCTACGGTAAGGCTCATGTCGGGTGTATGAGCGGCGTAAAAGGTAAAAGCCTTTGTGATTGCCGGGTTTTTGTTAGCCGAATCGATAAAACGGTTCACTACCCGCTCAAAGGCCTGCAGGTTATCATTGGTGCTTCGCTGTTCTATCTGCATGCTGAAACCTATGGTCGAACCTACCCCGGGGAGCGGCGAGGGCTGAATTACCTCAACGGATGCATTGGTAACACCGGCGTCGGTAATACGTTTTTGCAGCACTTTGATGATGCCCGGTACCTGTTCGTTACTGCCCGAACGCTCGTCCCAGGGTTTCAGTTGTACGTAGATGGTACCGTTATTGGAATTTTTTGCATTGGTCACCACGTTAAGGCCCGACAGCGCGGCATAATGTCCGACGCCAGGCGTAGTCGACACAACTTTCATCAGACGGCTCATCACATCAACAGATTGCGCGGTCGACGAAGCGGGCGGTAACTGGAAAGTAACATAAAGATTCCCATCGTCTTCAGATGGAATGAACCCGGTCGGCTTATTTTCGAACATAAAGTATGCTCCGACGCAGACACAGATCAACAGGATGACAATGTATCTGGTGCCTTTGATGCTTCGATGCACTCCCGCTGTGTATTTTGCGGTTACCCTGTCGAACCAGTTATTGAACCTGGTAAACCATTTGGTAAGGCCTTTATTTTTTTTGCTTTCATCGGTTGGTTTTAGCAGTAATGTACAAAGGGCCGGTGTTAACGAGAGGGCGATAAAGGCCGATATAATTACCGAGATGGCAATGGTAATGGCAAATTGCTGGTACAACCTGCCCACAATTCCGGGAATAAAGCCAACCGGTACAAATACGGCGGCCAGGATCAGCGCGATAGCCACGACCGGGGCCGAAATATCTTTCATAGCCTGGTAGGTAGCTTCTTTAGGCGTCATCTTTTCATGGTCGATATAATGCTGTACAGCCTCGACTACGATGATGGCGTCGTCCACAACAATACCGATAGCCAGCACAAAACCAAACATGGTTAAGGTGTTTATGGTAAAGCCAAGCGGAATAAAAAAGCAGAATGTACCAAAAATGGATACCGGTATGGCGAGAATTGGAATCAGGGTCGACCTGAATGTTTGAAGAAACAGGAACACCACGATAGCCACAAGGCCGAGGGTCATTAACAACGTTCTGACTACGTCGGCCATTGAAACCTTTACAACGGTTACAGATTCAAACGGAACGCTGTAGGCTACATCGGTTGGAAAAGTTTGTTTGAGCTTGGCCAGGGCGGCGTACACGCCGTTAGCAGTTTCGAGGGCGTTACTGCCCGGTGCCTGGTATATCTGCAGGTAAGAAGCACGGTGCCCGTCAACAAATGAGTTGCTTGAAAAAGTAAATTTACCCAGTTCTACGCGCGCAACATCCTTTAAGTAAACCAGTTCGCCCTTTTGCGGATTATTTTTTACAATGATGTTCTGAAACTCCGGAACTGTACTTAAACGGCCGTTTACCAAAATGCCCAATTCATAAGTTTGCGTCGGCGCCTGGGGCGGCACACCAGCCGTACCTGCGGCTACCTGTACGTTTTGGGCGTTAAGCGCATTAATAATGTCCTGCGGTTCAAGGCTGTAAGCCGCCATTTTTTGCGGGTTCATCCAGATACGCATACTAAAGTCGTCGGTAAACCGGCTTATTGTGCCCACTCCGGGTACCCGCAATAAGGCGTCCTGGATAAAAATATTGGTATAGTTATCAAGAAAAGTGATGTTGTGGGTATCGTGAGGCGAATATATCGCCACCATCATCAACATGCTGGGGTTAACGGCGCGAACGGTAAGGCCCAACCTGCTGGCCGCAGCCGGTAAGAGCGGTGTGGCGATACTTACGCGATTTTGCACGTCGAGTGCGGCTACGTCTATGTTAGTGCCGATTTTAAAAGTGACGTTGAGCTGCATGGAACCGTTGTTGGTACTGTTGCTCTGCATATATTCCATGCCGGGCGAACCATTTACCTGTTCCTCAATGGGCGTTGCCATGGTTTGCTCGACCGTTTGGGCATCGGCTCCAATGAACTGTCCGTTAACCTGCACTACGGGCGGGGTAATATCGGGATACTGGTCTATGGGCAGCAGCAAAATGGACACTGTACCCGTGATCACCAGCACGATCGAGATCACTATGGCAGTAACGGGTCGTTTTATAAAGGTATTAGCGATCATTTTTTTTAAGTCTTGAGTCTAACGTTCTAAGTCTAAAGTCCAAAGTTCTCCTCGCCGGTTTGCCGGCTTAAGACTTCGGGCTCAAGGCGCCAGACTTGTTATTGCCCCCTTCGTCCGCCAGGCGCGACCTTATTGGCCGTGGTTATCGGCGAACCGTCATGCAGCGACTGCAGGCCGTCTACAACCACGCGGTCGCCTTCCTTGATGCCGCTTTTGATGACAATGTTAGGGCCGATGGTTTGTCCGGGCTGTACTTTTTTCTGTGCGGCTACCATTGTTGGTTTTGGGCCGTTCACACGGTTTACCGTATCCATGTGCGTATGGATCACGGTATCTTTAGCCACAAACACAAAATATTCGCCCATTTGCTCCACCACGGCTTTGTTGGGAACCACTATCTGTGGCCCGCTGTCCTGGTTATGCACCCTGACAACACAACTCATGCCTGCTCTAAGTTCTTTTTTGGGGTTCGGGAACACCAGCCGAATGCGGATAGAACCTGTTTGTGGGTCGACCGCACGGTCTATAACCTGTATGTAGCCCAATCCGGGGTATAACGTATTATCAGGCAGTAAAATAGTAAATAATGAATCGACTTTTTTAGAGGCGGCCGGGCCCTGCAGCTTTTCGAAATGCATCAATTGCTTTTCGTTGATCAGGAAATCGACAGCCATAGGGTCGTCGGTTGAAACTGTATTTAAAATAGTAGAACCCGGATTCACAACATCGCCCATCTTTACCATACTAAAACCTATTGTACCATCGAACGGTGCGTAGACAGTAGCGTAAGCCAAATTGGTTTTAGCAGACTTTACCTGTTGTTCGGCCGCTTTTACGGTGTTTTTCGCGTTATCCAAAGCGATCATGGCATGGTCATACTGCTGTTTGGCAACGGCATTATATTTATTCAGGTAAACATAGCGATCGGCATCCTGCTGGGCCTGAACGAGATTGCCTTGCTGCACCTGGAGGTTGGCCACCGCCTGGTCATAGGCGGCCTCGTAAATGCGTTTGTCTATCTCATAAAGCTTCTGGCCCTTGGAAACGTGTGTGCCCTCTTTAAAAAATATACCTGTTATCGCGCCCGTCACCTGTGGTAAAAGATTCACCTGGCTCAACGCCTGCGTTGTTGAGGGATATTTATCAAAGTACAGGACGGGGCGGGCCTTTACCGTGTACAGGTTCACAGGTACCTCGGGATTTTGCGGTGGCTTGTTCTTTTGGCATGCCGCCAGTGCAATACAGCTTAGAAAAATTGCGCTAACGCATATTTTATTTTTGGACATCAGCCTGGTTGATTTTGTGTACATCAGTAATTAATAATTCCCATTGATTTTTCAAGGTCGATCTTGCTTGATAACAACTGGAACAGCGCATTAATATAGTTTATCTCGGACGTTATCAGGTTCGATTCGGCAGTGATCACATTCAGATAAGCGACTACGCCCTGTTTGTATTGCAGCGTCACTACAAAATACACTCTTTTGGCCATTACAACGTTTTTTTGCAGCTCACGCAGGTTGTATAAATTGCTTTTATAGTTGGCAAGTGCGGTGGTGTATTCCGTATATATCTGCGACTTAAGATTGGTCTCGTAATTGGACAAAACTTCCTCTTCCAGCTTTGATTTGCGGATGTTGTTCAGCCTCGAAAAACCTGTGAATATCGGCATGCTGAACGAGAGCCCGACGAGCGAGGTTGGATAGCCGTTATTGAAAATTCCCGACAAGTGACTGTCGCCCATACTGTAGTTGTAATTGAAAAATGCAGAAACAGTCGGAATAAACGAATAATGGTAATATTCTGTAGTTTGATGCTGCAGCGTTTTTTCTGTATTCAACTCCTGGAACTCGACCCGTTTTTCATACTGCAATTGCTGCAAGGTATCAATGCCCATGTTGCGTATCATTTCCGTTGTGTCAAAGCTCACATTGAATTGCTGATTAGCCGGGAAGCCCATCACCTGTTTCAACGCAGCGTACTGTGGCACTACATTCTCGTTAGCTTGTTTGAGCTGTGCGAGCGAGTTGTTGAGTGTAATGGTCGCCTCTTCGTAGTCAGTTTCGTCTACGATACCGCCTTTATATTGGTGGTAGGTATCCTGTACATTTTTATCGAGGCGGGCCGTATCCTCCTTTAAAACATTGATCTGCTCAAGTGTAAGCAACAGATTATAAAAGGTTTTACTGACAGTGGAGACAATGTTGATCTTGGTGCTGTCAGTAGCTTGCTGCGACTGTTTTACATATAAGGGAGCGCTTTTTGCGGCGTACAACAGCGATGGATTGAGTATTTGCTGGCTGGCCGAAAGCGTTGGCAAGAAAGTATAAGAATTTTGTCCTGTTTTGGTTGCCACGCCGGTTCCGTTACCATTATTCGTGTTGGGCTGCACAAATGCCGAATTGCCGGATTGCTGTATATAATGTATGGCGTTTCCCGAGGCGTTCACCTGCGGGAGCAACCCTGCGAGCGCAATGGAATTATTCGTTTTTGTGATCGTTTGGTTCAATTGCGAATTGAGCAATGCGGGCTGGTGCTGCATCGCATAATCAATGCATTGCCTTAGATTAAAGGATGCACCTTGTTTGGTCGTATCGGCATTTTGCGCTTCTGCTGTGTAAATGCTTAACATACCGCAACAAACAAGCAGCGTCTGTATAATAGTCCTTTTTAGGTTATAAACGGGCATAAGGGTACAAAATTTAAGGGCAGATGTCTCTAAGTCAGATGATCTCATAGGGGCAAATATCCTGGCATTGTGCTAAACACTAAAAAGAAGTTAATAAATAGTTTAGCAAAGCTGTCGATTTCGTAACGAATCTTATAGTAACAATTGCATTAGGCATATATTATTTGCATATTTTAACAATATTGTTACTGATTATAAGAGCTAAGTTAAAGTTGAGGCATCTGTAACTGACTTTTAACAGCCATTGATACAGGAAATTTTTGTGACGGGAAATTTATTCTTTATTGGGTTATAAGATTAGCCGGCAGCAATGATTCATCTATATTGGCATTCAGAATATTAGTGATCCATCCGCTCGGTATAACTTCGCCAGGGGCCAGGTAAGTGTTGTTTACACCGTATTTTCCGCTCGTAAAGTTCACCTTATTGCCCCCGATAGTGATACCGGAGCTTGGCAACCCCGACTGATTCCAGTAATACAGCCCCACGTTGGTGAATGGCTGAGCTTTAGCATAGATGCTGTTATTAACAATGTAAATATGGGTACCCCCGGAAACAGCCATACCGTATTGCCCCGGGTCGACCAATAAATTACCTTCTGCGATGATGTTCGAGCCACCCTTATCGCCAAGCATTATGCCTCCGCCCGTCAGGCTGGGGCCTCCGCCCCTTATCCAGTTGCCGTATATCCGTATCGGGTCGCTATCTAGCCCGCTGCTTTTGTACATACTTATGGCATCCTCCGGATTGCTTTGGCCGAATACGTTTTGGAATTTGTTGTAGCTTACGCGGTTACCTCCGCCCGTCACGTTGTCGAATTGTACGAACGCGCCTTTAGGAAACGGTCCCTGCATGTTAAGGGCCTGGCAATTGGTAACACTTATTGTTTGACTGTTTAACGCATAAATACCTGTTGATACATGGTATATGTAGCAGCTGTCCACAACGACGTTTTTGCACTGGTCAGTTTGTATGCCAATGGCGCTGTTGGGGCCAATCTTGCAGTTTCTTATCGTTATATTGTAACAGTTATTAAGTGTGATGCTGGTGGTTACGATTCCGCTTATGACCTTGTCATGCACGCCCGAAAGCGTAATGGCAGCCGAGGCGGTATACATTATCCCGGCCCTTGGGCCTGCACCGGGTATAATGCTTGTATTCAGTGTATCGGCGCCGACAGGTATGGAACCGCCGCCGCTGGTATTCCCGGTATTGCCTGGCTGCCCTGTTGCCGTGTCGGGATTTGAACTGGAAGACGGATGCACCGCCGATCCTTTTGAACATGAAAATATAAGCAATACGATCGGAAATAAAAATGCAAACCATAGCGTCCCGGCAGGGCGTGTTAAGGTTAGAGTTTTCATTTTTATCAGTGCGAAGTTTGGTTGTGCGGCGTAAATTTAAACAAAAGCAGTCATATAAGCTATAGCTTTTTTATTTAATATTCATATATACAGGCAATTATGATTAAGATCATATTTTAGCACGGCAAACCGCAGCGTGAAAAACCAAGGAACTTCCGGAGGGGATTTTAGCCGCAATGGAGTATGCCAGAATAGTATTTACTCTGGTTAATTGGGTGCGCTGATCAGGTTATCCAGCGAAACAAGGAATACTGAGATCGTTTTTTCACGCTGAAATTTTTCATTGCTCGTGTAAGTCTTGCCGCCGGCAGTAACAAAACATGAATTAATGCTGGCATCGAACTTGCCTTCGGCGTATTTCCGGTTGTCGATCAAGGTCAGTGTAACTGATTTAATATAGAAATAGTTTTTTCGCTGGTCGGCAGGCAAACTTTCAGCAATATGTTTGATCTGATCGACATCGATAAGACTGTCCGGAACGCTTGATTTTGCAGCATCCTGGATATTTAGTTCCATGATCTCGTCTTTGCTGCAGCTCAACCCGCCGATCAGGTAGGAGCCGTTAAAACTCGTAGTCGAATTGATCTTTGCACTGTATAAAATTCCATCGTTGACGGTAGTAGCCACCGGTTCCTTATTGCCTTTTATGATAGCTTTAAGCGTTTTGAACTCGTAGGACGTGTCGGTGGGATTAAATTTTACTATGTTGCCGGGGATTACAAACAGGTCGTACGCCAGATCTGATGCATTGGTTAAAAATTTCCTCGTTTTGTACGACCGGGGCAGATCTTCAGTGGTAGGTTCCGGTTCAAGTTTTCTGCTGAATCCCGCAGCACTGAGAGGTGCGCCAAACGCCCGGCCGTTCAGCGCGGCGGTTACTCCTGCCGATGGGGCGCCCGCACTGGCGGGATCAGAAAAATCAATGGTTTCCTTTTTACCCTTATTAACAGAGAATTTCGGCCCGTTTACCAACTGCACAACATCGTGGTGGCATGAGTAAAGTATAAAAAAAACAGGAATTAGGATAAGATATGGTCGTTTCATGGTTTTAGATTTTAAGTTATAGATGCGATATTTTTGGCAAAGTTTAATTCCATTATAAAAATATCAATTTTTTGAACAGTATATAACAAGTTGATTAATTGGTTTTTGACTTAGGTATCTATAGCGCCTTGCGTTGTATTAACAGTCTTTCATAGCCGGCAATTATTATTCCAATTCCCGCCCTGGAATTAGCCTCTCTTTTAACAGGTCCTAATGCTCAAACTTTAGCGCAGGCTTCTGCCTAAAAAATTTACTGCAATTTCTGGTGAGGGCTTACCGTGAAACGAACCTGCTGAAAAATGGTGAAAAAACTCGTCAAATAATTATGAAATATCGGAAGATAACTGTATATTTAATTTCTATAATTACCTGTATCACAGTATTTTAACCATTGTTATATTAAGTTTAATCTATGGATAATATTTTCAATCGCTGAAATATTTTATCACAAAAATTAATAATTACCTTCTTATACCCATTAGCTAAACAAATAGTAATAAACCCAAAAAACCAGTAGAAGATGAAAACTATTACAACCTTAACTTCAGTATTATGCGCGCTGATTATTATATCGGCAAGCTTAAACGTAATTGCGCAGCCCTACAAAGCTTCGGCGCCTATTGTATTAAAAAATCAAAGTAACGTAACCATTTCGGGTGACTCTATTAGCGGTGGCACAGGGCCTTGTATCAGTCTCACCAACTGCACCAACGTTCACATTACCAAGTGCAAACTTTGCAACGGTACTACAGTTAACTCGGTCGGCATTCAATTAGCCAGCTGTACCAATGTTACAATTGATTATTGCTTTATTACGAAAGTTGCCACGGGAGTATACGCTCAGGCCTGCCCCGGCGGTATAGTGGTTAGTAAAAATCAGTTCCTTAATATGATGGGTCCTTATCCGCGTGGTGCTTATGTTCAATTCAATAATGTAAGCGGTGGTGGTAACCGGATACTTGATAACAAAGGTGAAAACATTGCCGGCCAGAGTAATCCGGAAGATGGTATTAATTTGTATAAATGTAATGGCTTGCCGAACGACCAAATATTAGTATGGGGAAACTTGTTGAGAGGCGGAGGACCGAGTACTACTGGTTCGGGGATAACTGTAGGCGATCAGGGCGGCAGCTACGAGCTGGTTGAAAACAATATTTTAGTAAATACCGGAACGGATGGTATGCAGGTTGCAGGTGGGACTTATATCACAATGAGTAATAACATTATTTGTAGCACCGCAACGTCAATATCTCATGTTGGATTAGGTTTCGGCAATTACTCGGGTTTGCCATGCCACCATATTACTATGACCGGTAACCAAATAAAATGGATGTGCGGCAGAGCTTCAGATCTGGCGTACTACCCTAAAGGCACAACTGTTGTTGAAAAAGATGCCTCGATGCAGGCAGGTCTGCCAACGCCTACAGGGTGGACTACTAATATATTGGGAGCGAATATTAGCCCGTCGGTATTGCCAAACACGCTGATCACTATGAAATAATCAAGAACTCACAACTTTAATCGTTATTCACAATTACCAGGCTTACGCCCCGGGGTTTTCTGCCCCGGGGCGTTTTTGTTTGCGATACGGCTTGTATGCTTAGCTATGCGGTACGTTCAGGATGCAAATGCCGCAGGCTATCATGCCGGTGAAGAAGGTCACATAATCGCTCAAATTATTGTAACTATTAAAGTTCATATTGCGTTTATAACTGTAACCGACCAGGAATTGCGGCCTTAAAAATCGGCCATGCAAACCCGGTTGACAGTAAATGGCAATAATATGGGTATTTATCTTGGTTTTTGCCTGGATTATAAATAATTTCCTATTGAGTAATACGCATGTACTCGTATGATAATTTATAAACCTTTTAGAAAGTGTGGCGTTGTTGCAGAAAAGAACTAAACGAAATGAAAAAGATCATCTTAAAATACAGCTTCCTGTTTACAATGGGTCTAATTGCTAGCACCATAGTTGCAAAAGCAGCCCAGCCGGTTAGTCATGTCAATAGGTTAAAAACCGACACTGTCAAAAACACTATTAACGGCATTAATACAGGCATGCAGAAGAATACGCTATATAACATGCAGAAACAGGAACAAAGAGCGCAATTGCTGGATAAGTTGAGCAAGATGCCGGCTGATTTTCCGGAAGTATTTTCCAATGCAAAAGAAGAATATCTTTGGAAGGAAAAAGTAAAGGCTGATTTAGAAGCGTTTGAAAGACATGTTAGAGAAATGAATCCATCAAACCATCAGCGGTAAAAAGAATTCAATTGTAATGACAAGAAATCGCCGGGGGATTACCTCCGGCGATTTCTTGTTTTAACGGCCTTGGTTTTACCGAAAATATATTTGTTATATTGTGCCCGCTAATTTGCCGCTATTAGGCCGCTGCAATTATAATCTGCAATGAAAATCTTCAAAATATCGGACGGTGCTGTGGTACAGCACCGGGGTGTAAACTACAAACTTCAGCACGATTGGGACAGCCTTATTGACCAGGATAACCTTTATGATTACATGTTGGACTTGCTGCCGGGGCTAACCGTTATCGAAGATAACACGTTTTCAAACCTGATCAGTAACGATTTGCGTGTGCCCATCGGCGCACAGGAGGTTTGGGCGGCGGGGGTCACTTACTTGCGAAGCAGGGAGGCGCGCATGGAGGAATCGGCGGACTCGGGCGCTGCCGATCTTTACGACAAGGTTTATGCGGCCGAGCGGCCGGAGCTGTTTTTTAAGGCCTTGCCGCATCGCGTTGCAGGGCATCGCCAGTACGTTTATATCAGGCGCGACTCATCATGGAACGTGCCTGAACCTGAACTGACGTTGTTTATTAATTCAAAAGGCAATATCCAGGGATATACTATTGGCAATGATATGAGTTCGAGGAGCATTGAGGGCGAGAATGCGCTGTATCTGCCCCAGGCGAAAATATACGAAAAAAGCGCAGCTCTTGGGCCATGCCTGTATGTGCCTGAACAGCCGCTGCCACCGGATACTGCGATAAAAATGAAAATCAGGCGGGCCGGCGTGGATGTTTACAACGACGAAACGGCGGTAGCCAGGTTAAAGCGTTCATTTACCGAACTTGCCGGTTACCTATACCGGGAATGCGATTTTCCGGCCGGGAGTTTCCTGATGACCGGCACTTGCCTCGTACCACCTAATGATTTTACATTGCACGCAGGCGACGAGATCGTTATTGATATCGATCATATAGGCAGCATGATAAACTATGTAAGTTATAAATCTGAAAAATAGATCGTGAAAGCATGAAAAAGCACAATCTGATTATCGTATGGCTGGTTATTCTGGGCCTGACAGTGCAGGCACAGCAAAAATTCGACGGGCTTAATATGAATATGGGCGACATTTATCGCCTTTCGGATGCCAAAACCCGGTCGATAAGCCCTGAGAATTTTAATGGTGAAAAAGGCAAAGGCGGCATGGCGACCACCGGCACCGGGGCGGGCCCTTCGCGCGATTTGGGACAAAAATGGAAAGTAAGCCCGAGCGTGGTTATCAAAAAGCATACGACATTCACGATTGCGGAGATCGACGGGCCTGGCGCTATCCAGCATATCTGGATGACTCCAACCGGTAATTGGAGATACTCTATCATCCGTTTTTACTGGGATGATGAAACCGAGCCTTCCGTTGAGGTTCCGGTAGGCGATTTCTTTTGCATGGGATGGGGAAAATACGCCCCGGTAACATCTCTCGCTGTGGTTGTGAATCCGGGGAGTGGGTTAAATTGTTATTGGCCGATGCCATTTCGCAAGAAATGCAGGATAACAATGGAGAATCTTGACAATAAGGACATGGTGCTGTATTACCAGGTTGATTATACACTTACGGATGTGCCCAAAGATGCCGGATATTTTCATGCGCAGTTTAGAAGAGTTAATCCGCTGCCGTATAAAAAAGACTATGTGTTGGTGGATAGCATAAGGGGCAAAGGCCAGTATGTAGGTACTTACATGGCTTACGGTTCCAATAAGAACGGTTGGTGGGGCGAAGGCGAGATCAAATTCTTTATGGATGGCGATACAGAATACCCAACGATAAATGGCACAGGCACCGAAGATTACTTCAACGGTGCTTATGACTTTGATTCGGAAACTTTAAATAAGGCTACGGGCCAGATGGAAAGTCAGTATACGGAATTTAGTGGTCCATACACCGGGTTGCCGCAGGTAATCAGAGGCGATGGCCATTACAATATAGCACAGCGGTTTGGACTGTACCGCTGGCACATTATGGACCCGATAAGGTTCGACAAAGATCTTAAAGTTACCATCCAGGACCTGGGTTGGCATGCCGACGGTCGCTACATGCCCTTGCAGGACGATATTGCCTCCGTAGTTTATTGGTACCAGAGCGAGCCGCATACCCCGTTTCCTAAGCTGCCCGCTAAAGACCAATTGGAAGTAAACTAAAAATTGAGGCGTTTGCGATGAAAATCAAGTATGGGTACCTGGCGATTCTTGCGGCGGTGGTAGCAGTGGGGTGTCATATGGACAAGAAAAAGAAAGAAAATTTGAACGAGCCTTTCAAAAAGGGTACGTTCGGTTACGACCTCGCCTTTTTGAACGACAAAGACAGCCTGGTGGTATTACAGGGTAAGGACGGACAATCAAAGGTGATCGTTTCGCCCAAATACCAAGGCAAGGTCTTTACCTCAACCGCAGCGGGCGACAGCGGCAAAAGCTTCGGCTGGGTTAATTATAAAGCATTTGACGGCAAAGTGGATTCCCACATGAACGCCTATGGTGGCGAGGACAGGCTGTGGCTCGGCCCCGAAGGAAGTAAATATGCCCTGTTTTTCAAGCCGGGTACAAAGATGGAATTTGCTAACTGGCATACGCCGGCCGCATTTGACCACGAACCATGGAATCTAGTCAGTAAAAGTGACAAACAGGTAACCCTGGCAAAAGACATGAGTCTGCAGAATTATGCGGGAACCAACCTTAAATTAAAGATCGATCGCAGTATCAGTTTACTAGATAACGATTCAATTCAAAAATCTTTAGGTATTAAGCTGGATAGTACGGTAAAAGCTGTTGGTATCAGAACAGATAATTCCTTAACAAACACCGGCCCAAACACATGGACGCCACAAACCGGAGCGCCGTGTTTGTGGAACCTGGATATGTTTACGCCGTCGCCCGGAGTCGTTATCGTAATACCTTACAACGAAAACACAGCCGGAAAAATAGCTACGACCGACTATTTCGGTCAAATTCCGCCCGATAGGGTTACGATGAAAAACGGCCATTTGTTTTTTAAAGCCGACGGCAAGTCGAGGGGAAAATTAGGAATGCCCGCCTTGCGGACAAAAGGTGTTGCAGGTAGTTATGATGCGATAAACCATATACTTACAATTGCAACTTTTGAGTTTGATAGTAAGGCGACTTACCTAAACCAGGAATGGCGTACAGACCGGGACCCGTTAGTCGGCGATGCAGTTAACGCGTACAACGACGGCCCCCTGGCCGACGGCACGCAAATGGGACCGTTTTATGAGATCGAAAGCGTATCGCCCGCGGCGTTTTTGAAGCCCGGGGAAACACTGTCGCACCGGCATGCTATTTTCCATTTTACAGGTAATATGAGCAGCCTCGATAAGCTAGCCGAGAAAACTTTGGGTGTTTCTTTAAAGGATATACAATCGGCTTTTAATGGCACTAAGCAATAAAAGACTTTAAGAATAAAACGCCCCGGTTTACCGGGGCGTTTTTTCTCAGAATATTACAAAACTATAATCACATGCTCAGCGGAGCGCGGTCAGGCAACCGCGTGCCGGCATATATCGTTCAGCGCCTGCTTTGACAGCGGCTTACTGATAAATGAGCTTACGCAATGATATTTGCATGAACGTTCCCTGTCAGACTCCCTGACGGACGATGTCATTACATACAATTCAATATGTTTCCCGATACCGTTCATGAGTTTCTCGAACTTCTCCAGGAACTCCCAGCCGCTGAAATCGGGCATGGTCAGGTCGAGGAATATAACGTCGGGCAATGCATTGGTCCTCGACCGGTTTTCCTCGATAAATTCAATGATCATACTGCCGTCAAAGGTATAGGTAGCCTGCTTACATGCCTGGTTATTGTAAAGCATGGTGCGCATAATGTAATGATCAATGGGGTTATCGTCAATTAATACGACCTTACACATTGTAATGCTTTTTTATAGGTTTTAAGTTATGGTAGTTATTGAGGTATTTAATCATCGTGCAAATGATATACCATTCGATATAGCGAACCTAAAGCCGGGGTTGTCGTATAAAGCAATTGTTAAAGCTTTTAATAAGATGCATCCTCAAATCGCAACTGTGGTAAACAATGCCGGCCTTTACAATCTTCAGCCCAGCACTATTGCCCAGGACAACGCTGAAAAGGTTTTAAATTATATCGAGGACCTTAATCTGGAGCGAAATATAAAATTCAGGCCTACTAGGGCAGGGGGCCTTTTTTTTAGTTGGATCATCGGCGACTGGCGATACGATATGGAATGTGTAAAAAATGGGTACATCATTTATTCATTCATAAAATCTGATTACCAAAAAGCCAGCGGCTGCCTATTGTTTGATGATTTTATTCCACAATTTGAGAAATATTTGCTAATGCTATGATCCGACCGTTTTTAGTGTAGGGCGGGGATCGAGGCTGCTAATATCCATATTTGGATAACCAATGTGTTCGGCATACCACAACAAAGCCGGAGCAATAAGCGGGCGCAAATAATCCTTAATATTCTCTGTCTCAAAGGCCAGGTAGCCATCGGGGCATAAGCTGTAGAATTGAAGTTCGGAAGAGTTTGGCTGGAAGGTGGTACGATCCAGCTTATGGATGTTGATGCGCAACATAGATTTTACGTCGCGGATCGTGTCCCCTGTTTCTGTTTGAAGAACGTAGAAGTTAG
This sequence comes from Mucilaginibacter sp., assembly GCA_035547095.1. Classification (GTDB taxonomy): domain Bacteria; phylum Bacteroidota; class Bacteroidia; order Sphingobacteriales; family Sphingobacteriaceae; genus Mucilaginibacter. The sequence goes on along the minus strand of DASZVE010000090.1, from coordinate 34,832 downwards.
TAGAAAGCATTCGGCAAATTTTCTTGTCAACATATGTCAAAAAATATACCACTTTGCCGCATCTCTTTTTTAATGGCCCCTGCGATTCCCACATTGAATGTTGGTATTATAATATGCTGTTAAAAAGCAATTCATAATGATTAACTAAAGTACACGGAACTGATTTTCTTTTGCCGAAATTCATAGGGTACTGAAATAGCCCGGCAAAACGACGTGCCGGACGGCTATAGAATGTTAATAAAGATTTGAGTTAATAATTTGTAAATGTATGCGTAAAACGTTATGTTTAATTGAAAATGCTCTGACGTTGAAAGAGGTTTGTTCCGGTCAGGCCGGAATGCGTTAATACTCATCCCGATAGTTATTAAAAAATAAACACTGACCTTATTTACGCGTGAAACAAAAATGGTCATGGACTGTCTTAAATATCTAATAGTCACGGTTTATGGTTAACCCTGTTCACTATCATTTAGAAACCGAAAACGGCGAGCGTATTATTATCATTGAACCCGTGTATGAAGAAATTAACGGCCGTGATCTGTTTGCCACCGGTCGTTACCTGCTTAGCGAAGCGAACAGCGGGTCGGGCGAGATCCGGTTTGACGGTGAATTATTCGAATGGGAATGGAACGGCGCTAAACAGCTGGAGGACGAAAATATATTCAGAATGGTAAACTTTATCCGGAAATATAATGAGCCCGAACTTGCCGGTTATAACGATTGACCTTTTCGTAAAGCAGTTTGGCTTCCTGCCGACCAAGAAAACTTCTTTACTATTTTTAAAAAGTTTATAAACTATTTAATTTTTCTCTTTTAATTTTAAAAGAGTATTTATACATTGTAGGCCGATTAAACTAACCTAATTTATGGCCGAAGCTTCACCACGATTTTTATCCCTGGACGTGTTTCGCGGAATGACGATCTGTTTCATGATCATCGTTAATAATCCCGGCGGTCCTTCATTCTGGCCGCTCAACCATGCGCACTGGAACGGATTCACGCCAACCGATCTTGTCTTCCCTTCATTCCTGTTTGCTGTAGGTAACGCGATGAGCTTTACCATGAAGAAATTCGCGCAGATGAGTAATGCCGCTGTACTGGGAAAAATATTCAAGCGAACTTTGCTAATCTTCCTGATAGGATACCTGATGTACTGGTTCCCATTCTTCGAAGTTCACAACGGACATTGGTCATTAAGCCCGATCAGCGACACCCGCATAATGGGCGTTCTGCAACGTATCGCATTGTGCTATTGCTTTGCTTCGCTGATGGTACATTACCTGTCAAAAACGACTGTTATTGTTGTATCTATATTACTTTTAATAGGTTATTGGATCATTCTGCTCGTGTTTGGCGATCATAGTGACCCGCTGGGCATGCTGACCAACGCGGGAACTTACCTCGATAAGGCCATATTTGGCGATAGTCACCTGTATCATGGCGAGGGCGTCGCGTTTGATCCGGAAGGCCTGCTTAGCACCATGACCGCAATCGTAAATGTGGTGATTGGTTACTACGCAGGTGCATTTATACAGAAAACAGGAAAAACTTACGAGACTGTTGCCCGCTTAATGATCTTTGGCGCTGTATTCGTGTTCATTGCTATATGCTGGGATTCTTTCTTTCCGCTCAACAAAAAATTGTGGACAAGTTCATTCGTAATGGTTACGACCGGTATCGACCTGTTGCTAATCGCGTTCCTGATCTACATTGTGGAAATATTGAAATGGAATAAGGGCAACTGGACAAATTTCTTTACGGTGGTGGGCAAAAATCCATTGTTCGTTTACATCGTATCCGAAGTGCTTTTAACCATACTCGGGTGGATTGTCATTGCCGGAAGAGGCGTGCCGGAATTGTGGAAATCATTTTTCCAGGATATAGCGCCAGGCAAATGGGGCTCGCTCTTATTCGCAATAAGCTTCATGCTGCTTTGCTGGCTGGTTGGCTACATACTGGACAGGAGAAAAATTTACATAAGGGTCTAACTAACCAAATATAAATCAACTAAATCTATCAATCTCACGAAAAGGCCCCGTAAGGGGCCTTTTTATTTCCCAAAGGCAACCGGCCTTTGGACAAGATCGTAAACCCTATAGCTGTTGTCGAATTTTGAAACTAAAATCGTGCTGAAATGCTTAATATTATACGCTGAAAGCCGTTAATAATATATGCCATATATAACAGCAGTATCTAAAATAGACCTGCCATATAAAACCGATCAGCAGGAGGTGAAGGAAGTAGCACGGGTCGCGTTCACCTCCCGTTCGCCGCACATGGAGCGCCTGATGGATGTTTTCGATAATACCCAGATAAAAACGCGCAACTTTTGCAAGCCCCTGGATTATTATATCGGCCATTCAACATTTGAGGACCGTAACAACACCTATCTTGAAGCATCGCTGAAATGGTCGGTCGAGGCTGTTGAAGAATGCATTCAGCGGGCGGGTATCAGCAAGTATGATATTACAGATATCGTTTTCGTATCAACCACAGGTCTGGCCACGCCAAGTATGGACGCGCTGATCATCAACCATATGCGGCTTGATCCGCATATCAACCGTATGCCGATTTTCGGGCTGGGCTGCGCCGGAGGGGTATCCGGGATGGCTAAAGCGAATGGAATAGCTACCGCAAATCCCGATGCGGTCGTGCTTTTGGTCGCGGTCGAGTTGTGTTCGTTAACGGTTTTGCGTGATGATTACAGCACCAGCAATTTTGTTGGATCGAGCTTGTTCTCGGATGGTATCGCCGCTTGCCTTGTAATGGGTGATAACCATCATATTGACAGTCGTGTAAAGTATAAAGCGGCAAGCAGTAAATTATACTACGATTCGCTGGAGGTAATGGGTTGGGACTTTACCAATAATGGATTTAAGGTTCTTTTTTCTAAGGACATACCTGAATTTATTAACGAGAATGTGCGCGGCGATATCGACGAGTTCCTCTGCAAGCAGGGATTGCAACTTAAAGATATACGCAATTTTATTTTTCATCCCGGTGGTAAAAAGGTGTTAGATGCATATGCAAATGCCCTGCAGGTTGAGGGCGATTTTTTGAAGAAGTCGTGCCTGGTGATGAATAACTATGGTAATATGTCCAGCGTAACGGTGTTATATGTGCTCGAAAAATTCATGAACGAAGGCTTCGAAGATGGCTACGGCCTGATGATGGCAATGGGGCCTGGCTTTTCGAGCGAGATGGTTTTGTTAGAGATGAGAAATTGAGTCCGGAAGTCGGCATAAGTTCGAAAGTCCGAAAGATACATATGCCCGAACCGTAAAAAGCATGGATTTTATTCTGTTTATCATATTACTTATTACACTGCGGCTGACGGAGCTCTACATTTCGAGCCGGAATGAGAAATGGTTACTGTCTAACGGAGCTATCGAATATGGTCGGGGACATTATCCTTTTGTGATAGCCCTGCACACCAGTTTTATTATCTCGATGGTAGCTGAGTATTACTTTTCGGGTCAAAGTAATCAAATCAACTATGCCTTTCTTGCCCTTCTGATCGCATTGCTTTTATTCAAGTGGTGGATATTAGCTTCGCTAGGCAAGTATTGGAACACCCGGGTATACCGTATCCCCGGAAGTGAGCCAGTTAAAAGAGGGCCCTACCGTTTTATTAAGCATCCGAATTATGTGGATGTAGTAGGCGAAATAGCCATCATTCCGCTGGTATTTCACCTGTATTATACGGCGATAATTTTCTCGATTTTAAATGTGTTTATGCTGACGGTGAGGATAAGGGTGGAGAATAAAGTTTGGGGTTATAAATAAAAAAAGATCCCCGGCCATTCACTACCGGGGATCTAACCATTCTTCAAACCAATTAAAAATATTAATCTCTTATTTATTAACCACGTACTTGTACGCACCTGAAGCAGGAAAGGTTATAGGAATTTTTGAAAAATTTGAGATATTTTTGGATATCGCCTCTGTAAACTTATAGCCATGATAGTTCGAAAATTGTTGCTTGCCGCGTTAATATCTAATGCATTCCTGTTATCTCAGTTAACAATGTCAGCCTCGGCGCAACAGCGTCACCAAGGGAGTTACTCAGAGCGTAAAGCTTACGAAGGACTTTACCAATATATAAACCACAGTACTTTAGAGATCGCCGCACCGCCGAACGATACCATACTTTATGCCATTATTAATAAAGCCAGGTATGCCTTAAGGCCCAAACAAAAAGATGTCTTTTTAAATAACGCCAACGATTCCGTAATATTTCTGCGTGACCGGTCGGGTGCGGTGGATGGATATGTCACAGACAAGGATACCTTTAAACTAATCAACCGGGCCGTTCATTTTCCGGCGCAGATGTGGCATCCACGTATGGTTCTCAATCCTGAAAATTTTGTTTACAAATACACAATACCTACACAGCTTAACGACGGCCTGGTTACTGCTGACTTGAAAGGAACGGGTTTGGACCCCAAGCTTCTGGCGACAATGATGCATAAGATCGTCGCGGGAGACTATCCGAATGTGCACAGCGTCCTGATCATTAAAAACAACAAGTTGGTTTTTGAGGAATATTTTTACGAATACACCCGCGACAGCCTCCAGGACATGCGTTCGGCAACTAAAAGCGTGGTATCCGCCCTGGCCGGAATAGCCATTCACCGTGGTATTATCAAAAGTGTGCATGAAACATTGGCTGACTTACTCCCGCAATATCATTTTGCCAATCCTTCGCCGCTAAAGGAGCGTATCACCCTGCAAGATCTGCTGGATAACCAAAGCGGCGTAAATTATGATGAATCATGGGATAAGTCGATCGGTAATGAAAACGATATGGGTTTTTCAAACGACTGGGTAAAGTACACTTTTGACCTGCCTATGCTGGACACGCCGGGTACCAGAGGCCGGTATAATTCCGGCAACCCGATCGCGGTGGGATATATCATAGAGAAGCATGCAAAAATGCCATTACATGATTTTGCAGCCAAAAATTTATTTGGGCCGATGGGCATCACCGATTTTAAATGGAATTTCAAACCCGACCGTTCAAATGTCGACAACTTTTGCCAGGTGCTGTTGACGCCGAGGGATATGGCCAAATTTGGCTTGATGTTTTTGAATAACGGCGTATGGAAGGGAAAACAGATCGTCCCCGCAGAGTGGGTTGCCGAATCGACGTCGAAACATTCAGTAGTTGAAAATGTCAACTACGGTTATCTGTGGTGGCTCAAATATCTCGATGCCGGTAACGTACGCTACCATAGCTTTGCCGCGCAGGGCAACGGCGGGCAAAAAATATATGTTTTTCGTGATCTGAATATGGTAGTCGTAACTACTGGCGGCAATTATAACACGCAATCACCGTCGGATGAACTGATTAAAACTTATATATTGCCGGCATTCAATAAGCATTGAGACCTTTTTTACTTTTTACTTTTCACTTTTGAATTATAACAGTATATTTGCGCCTCTTTTAGGAGAATTACGTAATGAAGAAAGATCTGCATCCCAAAAATTATAGACTGGTTGTTTTCAAAGATATGTCGAACGACTACGCTTTCCTGACCAAGTCGTGCATTGACACCCGCGAGACCGTAAAATGGGAAGACGGCAATGAATACCCGCTGGTAAAGCTCGAAATTTCGCATACTTCGCATCCGTTCTATACCGGTAAAATGAAGCTGGTAGACACTGCCGGACGTATCGACAAATTCCGCACCCGTTACGCTAAAAAGTAACCTTAGTGCTGTTTATAAATTATTGAAAGGTCTCCCGGTACATCGGGGGACTTTTTTTATTTTTGCGCCATGGCAATTATCCTTTTTGACGATAAGGCTCATCAAACGCTGCTACCTCTGACTTTTACGCGCCCTGTTGGCGACCTCCGCGTAGGTATTTTAACTATCGCTGAGAAATGGGGCAAACATCTTGATCTTGATTTTTCATATCATACCCAGGCTTACCTGTCTGCTAAATTTCCTATCCAAATTGAGCAAAGAAACCTGTTCATCAATGGCGCGGTTTGCCCGGATGAGCAATTGATAGAAGCAATAGCTAAACTACATGGGGGCGAGGGATTGTATTGCAATAACAAGCTGCTCGCCGTAAAACTTTCGGCGGGTGATGCGAACGCCTTTGACCCGGGCGCTGATTTCGGCAACATAACTTACGAGGGGGCGCCCGTAATGATCACGCATCCCGAAGACATATTCAGGCAAAATGATACGGAGCTACGCAAAGATTTTAAGCTGATCACCAAAGGGCGAACCAGCGCGCCGCTTAATAGTACGAATGTGATCATCGGCGATAATTTTTTCGCTGAAGAGGGTGCGATTGCCGATTGCTCGACTTTCAGTACGATTAACGGCCCCATTTACCTGGCTGCTAAAACCGAAGTTTGGGAGGGAACGCATATCCGCGGGGGTTTTGCACTGCTTAGCAATTCACAGGTTAAGATGGGCACTAAAATATACGGCGCCACTACCGTTGGGCCTTACTGCCGGGTTGGTGGCGAGATCAATAACGCGGTGATCTGGGGCTATTCAAACAAAGGGCACGAAGGGTACCTTGGAAATGCCGTGGTGGGCGAGTGGTGCAACATAGGCGCCGATAGTAATAATTCGAACCTGAAGAACAACTATGCTGAAGTAAAGTTGTGGGATTATACAACTGAACGTTTCCGCAAAACGGGCTTGCAATTCTGCGGTCTTATTATGGCCGACCATGCCAAATGCGCCATCAATACCATGTTCAATACCGGTACGGTGGCAGGGGTAGGAGCGAACATATTTGGCGCCGGGTTCCCGCGTAATTTTATACCCGACTTTTCGTGGGGCGGCCCGCAGGGTTACGAAATTTATACACTGAAAAAAATGTTTGAAACGACCGAAAAAGTTTTCGCGCGGCGCGATCACCGGAAATTTGATCAGGCCGAGCAGGATATATTAAAAGCGGTATTTGAACAAACGGAACGATTTAGAAACTTTTGAGTCCATAGACCATGGCTTAATTTAGGGATACTATAAAAACTAACACAATAACAAGTATGGACTATCAACTATGGTCCATGGATTAAAATTTAGAACATGAGAAAAAAAATTGTCGCCGGAAACTGGAAAATGAATATGGATTACGAAGAAGGTTTATCACTTTTTTCGGAAGTCGTAAATATGGTACACGATGAAGTGACCGGCAAACAGCATGTAGTGGTTTGCAGCCCGTTTATTCACCTGCATAGCCTGGCGCAAATGGCTAGAGGCAATACCAAAGTTTCCATCGGCGCACAGAACGCCCACCAGGCCGAATCCGGCGCATATACAGGAGAAATATCCGCTAAAATGATCCATTCAACCGGTGCTGAATATGTGATCCTTGGTCATTCGGAACGCCGCCAGTATTTTGGCGAGACAAACGAACTGCTGGCTAAAAAGGTAAATACTGCGCTGAAGAACTCGCTTAAACCCATTTTTTGTATCGGTGAGACATTACATGAGCGCGAAGCAGAAAGACACTTTAGCATTATCGGTACACAGCTTTCGGAAGGGCTTTTTCACCTTGACGCCGCGCAATTTGGGCAGGTAGTGATCGCTTACGAACCCGTTTGGGCCATCGGTACAGGAGTAACGGCTACATCAGCGCAAGCGCAGGAAATACATGTCTTCATCCGTAAAGAGATAGCCGCGCAATATGGCCAGGAAGTTGCCGACAACACGAGCATTTTATACGGCGGCAGTTGCAATCCCAAAAATGCCGGTGATCTGTTCGCACAAGCGGATATCGATGGCGGCCTGATCGGCGGTGCCTCCCTGAAGTCACGCGATTTTGTGGATATTGTAAAGACCTTCAATTAGCGATCGGAAAGGCAAGGAATAAGCATGAAAAAGCTTTTGAAAGTATTATTACCCCCTTTCATTGGTTTCCTGGCTTATTTTCTTGCAATAAGGTACAGTTCGTTTTATTTCTCGCTCAGGATCGACGAAATAGGCGAGGGGACAGTGCAGGGCTTTATGGCTTATTACCGTTATGCTCTGCCCTTATTATTTGTTGTTGCCGTATTAACCCAGGCCATCATCGTTGTTCCGATATGGCAAAAGGTAATACACAAAACAGCACGGGCTAAAGTGCTCAGTTTTTTTATATTGTTTTTTATTTGCCTTGTATTTGCAGCTGGTATCAGCTACCTGATATGGGACCATCAAACAGGCCCCGGTCACTTAATCAAAACATGCCTGTTTTTGCTGGCCGTCCAGTTGGGTTATTGGGTCATAAACATATTGGTATTATTGCTGTTTAAGGTAAAACCTGCCGAAACAGACCAGGAAGCCGAATCTAATCCCCCATCATGAATTATTACGAGTTGCACTTTACTTTGATTAACGCCGAGAACTACCAGCAGGACCTGCTGATCAATGAACTGGCGGATATTGGTTTTGATACTTTCCAGGAGGCTGATTTTGGCTTCAAGGCATATGTGTCAGAAAAAGACTTTGACAAGCAATTGTTAGATGAGCGTATTGCTGCGTACCGGCCGCAATTTGACTTCAATTATGCGATCAACCTTGTTCCCCAGCAAAACTGGAACGAGATATGGGAAAGCAGTTTTGAACCGATACAGATCAGGGACAAAATTTTTGTCCGTGCGACATTCCATCAGCCGCGGCCAGAGTTTTCTGTTGAGATCGTCATCGACCCGAAAATGGCATTTGGTACCGGTCACCACGAAACCACATCTATGATGATGGATCTGATGCTGGACATGGACTTTACCGGTAAAAAAGTACTCGACATGGGCTGTGGCACGGGCATTTTAGCTATCCTGGCCGAGAAACTGGGTGCAGCGGATGTCGCAGCGGTGGATAACGATCTTGGCTGCTATGATAGCACAACCGAAAATTCACAATTGAATAATTGCGGCCATATCAGGGTGTTTTGCGGTTCAAAAGAGGCTATTCCCTATGATCAATTTGACGTGATAGTGGCAAACATTAACCGTAATATCCTGCTCGACCAGATGGACCGTTATGCGTGGGTATTAAAACCGGGGGGAGCCTTGTTTCTGAGCGGCTTTTATGAAACACCCGACCTCGAAATCATCAAACAGGAAGCAGCAAGCTATGGGTTAAAATATGTAACCCACAAAAAAGCTAAAGATTGGGTGGCCGCGCAATTTATTAAATAAACCTCAAGACGATCATTCCCGCCCATTGGAGAGGTGTGGGCGGATGTGTAGTAACTGGAAGGGGTTAACCAACCCATATGGTCAACCCCTTCCTTCACCTTCCCCGAGGGAAGGAACCACACGATCCAATGCTCATCTCAAGAGTTTAATATCCCAACGTAAATCGCTTTTTGATAAACCGGCCATTTTCTAATTCGTCGACCAAAGCTTTTGCAAGATCAGCCACAGATATTTCAGATTTGCCATCGGCGTCGAAAACAGGCTGATCGGTTCCCAAACGAAAAGGGCGGCTGTTACTATTATGCTGAATGATGATAGCCGGGCTCAGGAATGTCCAGTCCAGATCGTTTTCTTTTTTGATAATATTAAGATAGTCCCTTGCCGCTTGCGCACCCCTTTTCCATTCAGCGGGGAATTCCGGGGTATCTACTAATTGTACGCCGGGCTTTATTTCCAGGCTTCCGGCCCCGCCAACTACCAGCAGCCTTTTAATGCCGGTTTTTTTGGCTGCTTCCTGTATCGATTCAGAACCGCGGATAAAATCTTCATAAATGTTGGGATTTCCCCAACCCGAGTTGAAAGTGCTTATTACAGCATCATTACCTGCAATGGCAGCAGCCAGGTCGGCACTGTTATAAGCGTCTGCCTGTTTTACGGTCAGATTCTCGTTTCCATGGCCAAGCTTTTCTTTGTTGCGTGCTATAGCCGTTACCTTATGCCCGCGGTGAAGGGCTTCGTTTAAAACCGCTGTGCCGACAAATCCTGTGGCGCCAATTAATGCTATTTTCATGAGTTTGTTATTAAATTGTAACTAATTTTATTACAGTATTGTTTAAAAAAATTTATACGAATTTGTTGCTGAAATCTTCCAGTGTCATCGTGCCCAGCTTTGCAATAAAAGAGGTGTCCAAATCGATGTATAATTCCTCGATATTTTTATTGATCTGCTTACCTATGGGGCAATCCGGATTGGGGGTGTTTTTGGCCACGCCCAAAATGTGCGGCTCCTTTACCGCATTATAGATATCCGCCAGTGTAATTTGCCTGCCTGGTTTAGCTATGCTGTATCCGCCGCCCTTTCCCTCCTTGCTGGCAATAAAACCATGATTGCGCAGGTTGCTGATCTCCTTGCGAACCAGTGCCGGGTTAATGTTGATGCTGCCGGCGATATAGTCGGACGACAGCAGCTCGCTTTTGGTTTTGTTCAAAAGCGTCAGGATATGCAATGCTATAGGATACCGCCCATTCATCTGTAATAACAATTATTACAGTAAAGGTAGGAAGAGTTTTTAAATCGCAAAATTCTTTTAGAAATCATGACAGGCAGATTATAAAAAAAAGCGGCCCCAAACGGAGCCGCTCGCCCTTTTTTGTAAAGGGCAAATATTAATTCACGTCGAAACGATCAAGATTCATCACCTTTACCCATGCCGAAACAAAGTCTTTTACGAACTTTTCCTTCGCATCTTCGCAGGCATAAACTTCAGCCAAAGCGCGGAGTTCGGAGTTTGAACCGAATATCAGGTCGACCCGTGTTCCGGTCCATTTCAGTTCATCGGTATTGCGGTCTCGGCCTTCAAAGTGATCTTTGGCATCCGAAGTAGCACTCCACCGGACGCCCATGTCAAGCAGGTTAACGAAGAAGTCGTTGGTAAGCGCCTCAAAATTATGAGTAAACACGCCATTTTGCGAATGATCGAAGTTAGCGTTCAGCACGCGCATGCCGCCAACCAGCACCGTCATTTCGGGGGCGGTAAGCGTGAGTAGTTGAGCCTTGTCCACCAATAATTCTTCCGCTTTAGCAGCATATTTAGCTTGCGAGTAATTGCGGAAACCATCAGCAACCGGTTCAAGTACGTCGAACGATTCAACGTCAGTCTGCTCCTGCGACGCGTCGTTACGGCCAGGCATGAACGGCACCGAAATATTATAACCGGCGTTCCTGGCTGCCTGTTCAACGGCAGCACTTCCCGCAAGGACTATCAGGTCGGCGAGCGATACCTGTTTGCCGCCGGTATTTGCTTCGTTGAATTCTTTTTGGATGCCTTCCAATTTTTCAAGCACTTTTGAAAGTTCGGCGGGATTATTTACTTCCCAATCCTTTTGAGGAGCCAGGCGAATACGAGCACCGTTGGCGCCTCCGCGTTTATCCGAACCACGGAACGTTGATGCAGAAGCCCATGCGGTTGATACCAATTGAGAAACCGACAATCCAGATGCGAGAATTTTGCCTTTTAGCGTTGCAACATCCTGCTCATCGATCGATGGATGGTCAACAGCCGGAATAGGATCCTGCCAGATCAGCACTTCCGCTGGTACTTCCGAACCCAGGTAGCGTGCGCGCGGGCCCATATCGCGGTGCGTTAACTTAAACCAGGCGCGTGCAAAAGCATCGGCAAATGCATCGGGGTTCTCATAAAAATGCCTCGAAATAGGTCCATAAATAGGATCCATCCTCAGTGCCAGGTCGGTGGTGAGCATGGTTGGCGCATGATGCTTTTCCGGATCGTGCGCGTCGGGCACTAAACCATAGCCGCCATTATTTTGAGGCTTCCACTGAAACGCGCCGGCAGGGCTTTTGGTCAATTCCCATTCGTAGCCGAACAGGTTTTCGAAAAAGTTATTGCTCCACTTTGTTGGTGAAGTGGTCCATGCGCCTTCCAGGCCGCTGGTGATGGTATCGCCGGCATTGCCGCTTCCAAAGCTGTTTTTCCAACCGAGGCCTTGGTCTTCAATAGTTGCTCCGGCCGGTTCCTTGCCGACATATTTACCGGCTTCAGCCGCGCCATGGGTCTTGCCAAAAGTATGGCCGCCAGCGATCAGGGCAACTGTTTCCTCGTCGTTCATCGCCATCCGGCCGAAGGTTTCGCGAATGTCGTGTGCGGCTGCCAGTGGGTCGGGCACACCGTTAGGACCTTCAGGATTTACATAAATCAAACCCATCTGCACTGCGGCCAACGGGTTTTCCAACTCACGTTTGCCTTCATATCGCTTATCGCCGAGCCATTCTCTTTCGTTTCCCCAATATACGTCCTCGGCGGGCTCCCAGACATCTTTACGGCCGCCACCGAAACCGAAGGTCTTAAAGCCCATCGATTCAAGTGCGCAGTTACCAGCCAATACCATTAGATCGGCCCAGGAAAGTTTCTTCCCGTATTTCTTTTTCACCGGCCAAAGCAGCAGGCGCGCCTTATCAAGGTTGGCATTATCGGGCCAGCTATTCAGAGGGGCGAACCGCTGCATGCCCATGCCAGCGCCTCCGCGGCCGTCTGAAATGCGATAGGTACCCGCGCTGTGCCAAGCCATCCTGATCATAAAAGGGCCGTAATGCCCATAATCAGCGGGCCACCAGTCCTGCGACGTGGTAAGCACATTAATAATATCTTCTTTAACCCGGGCAAGGTCGAGTGACTTGAATTCCTCCGCGTAATTAAAATCCTTATCCATCGGATCGGTTAAAGAAGAATTTTGCCTGAGAATATTGAGATTCAATTGGTTAGGCCACCAGTCGCGATTTCGCGTACCGCCGCCTGCGCTTTGCTTTAGAACTCCGTTTACGAACGGGCATTTTCCGGGTGTTCCCGGGTGATGTTCTGTGGCGTAGTGAAGCGTGTTGTTTTCCATAATGATTATGCTTATTGAGTTTGCAAAACAAAAGTATTGAAAATTGGTGTTCTAATTAATGCCCGGCGTCACTGGAAATAGTCCATTTTACCATTTGACAGTTTTCAGACAATGCGATAAATCGGATCAAAGGAATATACCGCTATAATATTGGTTTTATCCGGTAATTGTCTATCCGGTACTGTGTAAATTTGAATATAATTTGCTTTCGGCTAAAAAAGTAAAACGTAAAAGACCTAAATTATTGCTTGTATGAAAACCTATATAGTACCGGTCGATTTTTCGGCCACTTCCATCAACGCTGCCGAGTACGCCGGGCTTTTGAGCAAACAAACGGATGTCACCAGGATCATATTATTGCACTCCTATTATGTATCTGTTTACCAGAGCGTTTTACCTACGCCCGACATGGTGGTCATTTCGCAGGAAGAGATCGAGGACGAAACTGAAAACAAGCTAAAAGAATTGGAAGAACTTCGTAGTCGTTTGTTTAAGACTGTTCGCAAAGGAGTAGAGATCGACGTAAAAATAAGCCGCTCGGCGCTTACACGGTCGTTAATGGAGATGATAAGTGATGAAAACGCCACGCTGATTATTTTAGGCAGCAACGGCATGGATTCGGACAGTAACAGCCATGTGGGTGTTAATGCGATCAATATTTCGAAATTAAGCCCGGTGCCCGTAATAGTTGTGCCTCCCCGGTGCTGTTACGAACCGGTAAAGCGCGTAGTAATGGCTTGCGATTTTCTGAAAGTGACCGAAACCTTTCCATTGGAACCTTTGCAGCGCCTGCTTGCCAGGCATGATGTGGAGTTGCTCGTAGTTAACATCGATAAGCAAGCAAAACACCGCAATGCCGACTTGCAGCAATTGGCTGAAGAGTCGGCGCTGCATAAAATGCTGAAAGAATATCGTCCCAAATACTTTTATAATGAGTCAGGAGATGTGATTAATGGTATACTGGATTTTGCGAAAGACCATCATGCCCAGATCGTTATCGCCCTGCCGCATAAGTACAGTTTTTTTCAGTCGCTGCTGCATAACAGCGTGTCGGCCGGGCTGACCATTCATTCGGAGGTTCCGGTTTTACTATTAAAATAACAAACTTTTTAACGCAGCCGGATTTTATGTTTCTTTGTGCGAAAACAGATGAGGGTACATTTTATAGCTATAGGCGGAAGCGCCATGCACAACCTGGCCATTGCGCTACATAAAAAGGGATATAAGGTAACCGGCTCGGACGATGTATTATTCGAGCCGGCGGTTTCCCACCTGGCCAAATACGGACTGCTGCCCGAACAGGAGGGCTGGTACCCGGAAAAGATCACTAAGGATATCGATGCTGTTATACTCGGCATGCACGCCCGTGCCGAAAATCCGGAGTTGCTGAAAGCGCAGGAACTGGGTATTAAAATATACTCATACCCCGAATATATTTATGAATACTCGAAAAATAAATTGCGGGTAGTTATCGGCGGCAGTCACGGTAAAACAACCATCACCTCGATGATATTGCACGTGCTAAGGGGCGCCGGACGGGATTTCGACTATTTGGTGGGTGCGCAGTTGGAGGGATTTGACACCATGGTAAAATTGAGTGAAGACGCTCCGCTGATCGTTATTGAGGGGGATGAGTACCTGTCATCGGCTATAGACCGGCGGCCAAAGTTCCACTTATACCATGCTAACCTGGCGGTGATTAGCGGCATTGCCTGGGACCATATCAATGTATTTCCCACCTTTGAAATTTACGCCGAACAATTCAGCAAATTCATCGATACCATCGAGCCTGGAGGTAAGCTGGTTTATTGCGAGACTGATGCCGTATTGAAAAACCTTGTGGGCGCTAATACTTCGCCAACAGAAAAGATACCGTATCATTTGCCCGATCATAATATTAAAAACGGTATTACAAATATTATAGCAGGCGGTAAAGAATATCCTTTGCAGGTGTTCGGTGAGCACAACCTGCTGAACCTGGAGGCTGCGCGATTAGTTTGTGAAAACCTGGGTATAAGGCCGGAAGATTTTTACAGGAACATCAGCACTTTTAAGGGCGCCGCGCGGCGACTGGAATTGATAGGGAAGAACGAAACTTCAAACTTTTTTAAAGATTTTGCGCATTCTCCGTCCAAACTTAAAGCCACAATTCATGCGGTGAAAGCACAATTCCCAGGGAAAAGACTGATCGCATGCATCGAATTGCACACGTTCAGCAGTCTGAATAAGGATTTTCTTGAGCAGTACTCCGGCACAATGGATGAGGCTGATGAGGCTATCGTTTTTATCGATCAAAAAACTTTTGAGCAGAAAAAAATGACGCCATACCCGGCGGAAACCGTCAGAAACGCCTTTTCGCGGCTGGACCTGCAGTTTTATAACGACCCTGAATTGCTGGAAAATCATCTTCAGCAGGTTGAGATGAAGGACACTAATCTGCTGATGATGAGTTCAGGAAATTTTGGTGGAATCGACCTGCCGGGCCTCTCATTAAAAATATTATAAAAATTTATTAATAATAACTTTGATATTAATATTTTTCGTAATTTTATTAACTACGGGGAAACCTTATCCTGAAAAAATTAAAATGAAAGCATTAGGAAAAAAAATCAGGCTGCTTCGCCATCAAAAAGGATGGAGCCAGGAAGATGTAGCAAAGAAACTGGATATCTCGATCCCGGCATTTTCAAAAATTGAAACCGGCATAACGGATATTAATTTGTCCCGGCTGGAACAAATAGCCACACTGTTCGATATGACTGTCGTGCAGTTACTTACATTCAGCGATGCTGAGCAGGATCAAAAGTTCATCAACGAACTCGAGATCGTTAACAGGAAGCTGATGGATCGCGAGACCGAAGTGATCGACCTGCAAAAGAAGGTAATTGAGCTATTTGAAGAGCTGCGTCATGCAAAAGTTATTGCCTGATCAAACGTTCTTATACTTCAAGTCAATCGAACATACACCTCATGGTTAGGTGTTTTTTGCCGAATACACCACCCATGTTGTGATGGAGGGCGATCATTTTATCATTAAAATCGCCCACCCACGACAGCTCTAATTCATCATATTGCTTTAAAGGCAAGATATATTCTTTCAATTTGATAAATAAGGCGGATTCCAGGCCATGCTTCTGGAATTTTTGTTTAGTACCCATAACTATGGCCCGCATTCGGTTCACGCCCTTCCATCGATGGTAGACGAATTTTAGTTTGCCGACCAGGTTTAGCTTGCCGTTCAGTGTTTTGATCATCTGGTTGGCATCGGGCAGTATCACCACAAAAGCCGCCGGTTCGCCGTTCACATAAGCAAACCAGATCAGCTTTTCATCCATAATGGCTTTCATCTTCGTGAAGCTCTCCATAATGGTAGCATGGACTATCGGCACAAAATTTTCAAAGCCCTTCCAGGCATCATTGTATATCTCCATAAAATCGGCCGCAAACTCGCCGATCTTTTTGGAATCGAGATGTTTAAACTCGTAGCCTGGTTTCTGGGCCACCCATTCGGCAATTTTTGTAAACCTTTCAGGAAAAGGCTTATGCGCGTCGACGTGGTTGGTTATCTGTTCGTACTGAGTTTTGAAGCCGTAGTCTTCAAAGAACTTTTTGTAATACGGCGGATTATAGTTCATGCCGTACGAAGGAGGTGTAAACCCTTCGGCCAGCAGCCCCCAGAAGTTATCGTTCTCGCCAAAATTTATGGGGCCGTCCATCGCTTGCATGCCATTGGCTTTGAGCCATTCCTTAGCCGTATCGAACAATAAAAAAGCCGCCTTTTCATCGTTTATAGACTCAAAAAAGCCCATGCCGCCGGTAGGCTGCTCATAGTTATACGCTTTTTGATAATTTATAAAGGCCGCTATACGCCCGATAAGGTTGCCATTGTCGTCCTTCAGTATCCAGCGTATGCATTTGCCGTGGCTATGAAAATTGTTCTTCCGGGGATCAAAAACCGCTTCGATGTCCTTGTCCAGCGGACAGATCCAATTTGGGTCGTTTTTGTATATCACCCGTGCAACATCCAGGAACGCCTTCTGTGTCTTTTTATCGGTAACCTCAGTGATCTTCATAAAACAGCCCGTAAAAAAAAGCATCCAGGCGTAAACCTGAATGCTGTAAATATTTTAAGTGGATAGTGTTCAGCGTCAATGCTAATAATCGTCGTCTTCCTCATACCCTTCAAAACCTTCATACCGACCCAGATCGTCCAGCGGTATGTCAAAGTCTTCATCGTCATCGTCGTCTATAATACGTCTTTTTGCGGATAAATCGGCGGGTTTTTCATCTGGCTTTTTTGCGCCTGTTCCCCTGGCATCGGTATCTTTCTTAACTGTTTTTTTTGGCGTTTCCATCGCGATGAAATTTTTTAACAAGTCTTAATCATATAAGCTCAAATCAATTAGCTGCAAATAAACGTTTTTACCCGCGATTTGCTATCTCAAAAATAGTTAAAATCGCCTTCAAAGGAAATACATAAAAAAAATTATTCGGCCTGTTCGCCGATGGATGCTGAATTGTCTGCGAACTCTTTTATCTGCGGCAGTTCGCCCAGGTCGTTAATCCCGAAATAGTCCATGAATTGCTGACTGGGACTGTATAAGATAGGCCTGCCGACGGTGTCCGACTTGCCAGCAATGGTGATCAGCTCTTTTTCCAAAAGCTTCTGGATAGAGTATTCGCTATTGACGCCGCGTATCTGTTCGATCTCCAGCTTAGTAACTTTTTGCTTATAAGCGATAATGGCCAATGTCTCCAGCGCCGCCGCGCTCAGTTTCTTTTTGGAACGCTGCACCTGCAAAAGGTTGATAACAGCGTGATAGTCTTTTTTAGTGAGAAACTGGTAGCCGCCGCCTGAATGTACCAGCTCGATTGCGAAATCGGGGTGCTGGTATTTCATTTTGATGGACTGCAAGTGCTGGCCGATTTCTTCCTTTGTAAAGTCGCGCCCGAACACGGCCTGCAGGCAATACATGATCTCTTCGGCGCGGATGCTTTGTTCCGACGAGAAGATCAGCGCTTCGATATGCAGCTCAGGGTTTTCCATTCTTCACTTTTCCAAATATGCAAAAGATATGTTGGTATTATGCCTGTTGTTTAAAATTTGAGCGATGTAAAAGGGTTCTGTGGCATGTCCCCAAGTTGTGGAAAATATTAACATCTGAGGAAAACGCTGGGAAAAAAAGCAACAACCGGCGGAAAAATTTTCCACGTATAATTAATAAATGTAATAAAAGTTAAGAAGTTTTACCGTTAAAAGGCCGGTTTTGGCACATGGCACAAGATTTGGATATATATCTGCGACCCCCAAAAGGGCTGTTTTTCATAGGTAGATGTAGAGGCCGGAAACTGCGAGAGTAACCGGCCTTACTTTTTCCCCCAATCCGGTTTTTACTAATAATTAATAACCTGCTCTTCTATCTCCACCGGAATGTCACGCCACTCGTATTTTTGGTTGCGCAATTGCGGCTGGAAGCCGGCTTCGATGATAGCTGTTTGAATGCCTTTGGCCGTAAAACGGTGTGGGGCGCCGGCAGCGGATACCACGTTCTCTTCGATCATGATCGAGCCGAAATCGTTAGCGCCGGCGTGGAGGCATACCTGCGCTACCTGTTTGCCGACAGTGAGCCACGAGGCCTGGATGTTTTTGATATTGGGCAGCATAATCCGGCTTAAGGCGATCATGCGGATATATTCGTCGCCCGAAACGTTGTTAGTAATGCCGCGCACTTTTCGGAGCAGTGTGCCATCGTCCTGGAATGGCCAGGGGATAAAGGCGATAAAGCCATAAGCGCCTTCAGGCTTTTCAGACTGAACTTCGCGTATCCAAACCAAATGCTCAAAGCGTTCCTCGATGGTTTCCACATGCCCGAACATCATCGTGGCCGATGTGGGCAAATTGAGCTTATGCGCCGCACGCATAATGTCCAGCCATTCCTTACCGCCGCATTTGCCTTTGGAGATCAGCCTGCGTACTCGGTCGTTCAGTATCTCGGCGCCGGCGCCCGGCAGCGAATCCAGGCCGGCGGCTTTCAGTTCACGCAGCACATCAATATGCGCCATGTTTTCCAGCTTGGAAACGTGCGCTACTTCGGGCGGCCCTAAAGAATGCAGTTTTAAGGTTGGATATAATTCTTTAAGTTGCCGGAACAGGTCGGTATAAAATTTCAAGCCCAGGTCGGGGTGATGCCCGCCCTGCAAAAGCAGTTGGTCGCCGCCGTATCGAAATGTTTCCTCTATCTTCTGCTTATAGGTTTCGATATCGGTAATATAGCTGTCCTCGTGACCCGGCCTGCGGAAAAAGTTACAGAACTTGCAATTGGCTATGCAAACGTTGGTGGTATTTACATTCCGGTCGATCTGCCAGGTAACTTTACCATGCGGAACCTGCTTTTTACGAAGCTCGTTAGCCACAAACGCAAGGTCGGCCGTGGGAGCATGGTTATACAGATACACGCCTTCGTCTATTGACAAGGAATCAAAATCCAAAGCGCGCTGTAGCAGATCGGCGATATTCATACGGGCAAAAGTACGTACAATTTGCCTTGCGTGAAATGCTTACGCAATAATTGACAGTGAAATGTGTTATAGTAATATTGGTTTTCTTTATACATTGAATAATGAAACCGCTTAAACCTATCATATCGCCAAAGATTTACTTTCCGGGGCTTATTAGCATCATAGTATTGCCAATAGCCGCATATTACTATGTGGCTGTTTATAATGCAAAGTATCTGATGCCGGTGAACTGGTATAATAAGCAAGCCGTCGAACGATTAAGCAATAGTTATCATCAAACGATTGATCTGGAAAAATTTAGAAAATATAAAACGCTGTATTTGACAGGTGCTGAGACTGATGACAAGCTTGTATTAGACACATTGCAACAAACCGTACCTTTCACAGCAACTCGTTTTGGATTGAAAAACGGCATTTGTGTCTATCTTACATCTAAGGCAAAATGTCAGAATATAGTTACTGCATTGGATGTTTGCCGTCATTATAAGACATTGAGTGTAATTCCATTCAGCGATAAGATATTTGTATTTAGATACAATGAAGCAGGAGATTTATTGTGGGAACCGAAAAACGTCAAGCTGCCACCAGATAAGAATACCAAATTGTTATTGTTAGATTTACCTGAGCCTCCTGTTGATTTTACAGCTACTGCAATATCATGGTGTAAATCCTTTTGGCCCTGCTTGATACCCTTTGTTGGTATGATCTATTTCTGGCGGAAAAGAAATAAATGGGACTTTGAAACCAGTTCAAATAATTATCAAGCAAATCTTTGAATCCTGCAAATCAAGGATCAGACAACTTCCCCTTTTTCCAGCCTCAAAACCTTCGTTACACTATCGGGTATCTCGTGCTGGTAATGCGTCACATAGATCAACGTAACATTGCTTAGGCTGCAAATCGTATCCACTATATTTTTAAAATGCTGCTGCTGGTGCATATCCAGCCCCTGGCAGGGTTCGTCGAAAATGAGCAGGGCAGGGTTTTTTATCAGCGCACGCGCCAGCAGGCATAGGCGCTGCGCGCTTG
This sequence comes from Mucilaginibacter sp., assembly GCA_035547095.1. Taxonomy (GTDB): domain Bacteria; phylum Bacteroidota; class Bacteroidia; order Sphingobacteriales; family Sphingobacteriaceae; genus Mucilaginibacter. Next base: position 14,509 of record DASZVE010000090.1, on the reverse strand, counting down.
CCGGGATATTCTTGAGCAACTGCCGTGCATATTTATCGATCTCCAACGCATTCATCCAGCGCAGGGCTATGGCCGACTTTTTTGGATCGGATGGCCGGAACAAACCCATCGTATCGTAAAACCCCGATTCGATGACCTGCAAACAACTATTGTCTGTTGGGAAATATTGGTACAGCTCGGGCGAGATGAAACCGGTTTTGCTTTTGATGTCCCAAATGCTTTCGCCGGAGCCGCGTTTGCGGTCGAACAGAATAATATCGTTCGCATAAGCCTGCGGATTATCGCCGTTGATCAAACTTAACAGGGTAGACTTCCCGGCGCCATTCGGACCGAGCAGCGCCCAGCGTTCGCCTTGCCCGATCTGCCAGTTCACATTCTTCAAAACCTGTTTTTCGCCATAACGGATGTTCACTTTATCCATTTTGACGATCCATTCGAAAGATTCGATAGCTTTTGCATTCAGTAGTTCGCTTAACTCCAGCTTATCTATCTTATCCTGACCGGCATCTGCAAAATCTTTCGGATCAAAATCTTTTGCCGGAATGTGCCGGGCGATCGTTCTATCTTTTAAAACAGCCATGTGGGTAACGGCACCCGGTATTTCAAAGGGCGAGGTAGCCATGATGACCGTGATACCCGATGCAGTGATATCCTTAATGATGGTATTAAATTCCGCCCTGGTTTGCACGTCCAGGCCGGCCAGTGGGTTGTCGAGCAACAGCAAAACCGGGTTTTTCATTAGCGCGGCTGCGATAAGCAGCCGTTTGGTCTCGCCGTTCGAAAGTTTGATGAGCTGTTTGTCCCTTAAAGCTTCGAGATGCAGCTTTTGGAGCGTTTTCTCGAACGTCCAAAAATGCAGATCATCGTTGTAAGGCTTTATTGAACTGAGATATTCCTCAACGGTTAGCGCGTCCTCAGAGTCAGATGAGTTGTAGCGCTGCTGGTAATAAAAGTCGCCTGTGTTGGACAAATTCCTGAAATGGTGGCGTGATTCGATCAGGGCCACCAACTTATGAAAAGTCAAATGTGATTCCGCCGGATGTTTTTGCAGGAATTCCTCGTGAAAATGGTAGCGTATGCTGCCTGCCGATAGATGCATCTTACCGGCGATTAGTTGCAGTAACGAACTTTTACCCGAGCCGCTTTCGCCGATCAGCGCCCAGTTTTCACCTTTATTGAATTGAAAATTAAGATTGCTGAGGACAATATTATTCCCAAGATTAAGAACTCCATCGATTATCGTTAACAAAGGCGATGTCATGCCGCCTAAATTAAAACTTTACACCCTGTTTTTTGTAGAAGAATACAATTGACCTGAATTTTAAGCTAATCTGCCTGAAAATGAAAAAACTCAATTTATTAATGCTCGCGCTGGCAATGGTTGCCCTGAGCGGGTGCTCGGTGATAACCGGTATATTTAAAGCCGGGGTCGCTGTAGGAATTATCGTGGTAGTGATCGTGATCGCCGTTATTATCTGGCTGATCTCATTGTTCACCCGGAAATAAAATGATCGTCAGGTTGCATACCTACGGCATGCAATTCCTTTTTTTCACATCTACCAAGTGGTTGCGCCGATGGCGCAATACATTCGGCTTTATGTCCCGTAGGAGGGCAACGCTTTGTACAAACTACAAAGCGGTTGCGACGATAACGCAATATATTCAAACTATGACCCCGTAGGGGTCAACGCTTTGTAGAAAGATTTTTAAAGCACATTTCCCGTGCCGTAGGTACGGAACATGATGGATTCGGCACAAACAAAAAACGCTCCCCCTGTATTGAGAGGGGGAGCGTTTAGTTCGAGGCTGTAAAGATATTACTTCTTTTTAGCAGTATCTTTCTTCATCTTAGAAGTGTCAGCCATTTTCATTTTGCTGGTGTCCTTCTTAGAAGTGTCAGAAGCCATTTTAGCTGAGTCAGCCATTTTAGCTGAATCGGCCATTTTAGCTGAGTCAGCAGCCGAAGAGCCTGATTTGCCTTTACAAGCAGCAGCAGATACAGCGATCGCTAATGCTAATACGCCGATTTTGAACGCGTTTTTCATTTTAGTTTTTTAATAAGTGATTAATAGTTTTGCCTATTAATACCATTAAAAACAAAAGGTAACCCTTAATTTTAAAAAAAATTACAGGTTACCTTTCTTTTAAAGCAAAAAACTAAAAAATCAGCAGATAAAACTAAAATGTTATAGTTTACCCTGTTAGATTATTTCTTTTTAGTAGTGTCTTTTTTTGCAGTGTCAGCAGCCATCTTAGCGGTGTCAGCTTTCTTAGTAGTGTCTACAGTAGTAGTCTTGGTCGTGTCAGCAGTTTTGGTGGTGTCAGAAGTGCTAGAAGAAGAAGAACCTTTGCAAGCTGCGAAAGAAACACCGATAACTAAAGCTAAAGCAGCGATTTTGATAGAATTTTTCATTTTAATGATTTGTTTTATGTTTCGGATTAATACGGCAAATCGGAAAAGGTAACCCAATAATTTCAACAAATTCACAAAACGCTTTAAGGCAGCCTTTTGGGTTGCCTTAAAGCACCATTCAAAAACCATTATCACTTCTTTTTGCTGGTATCTTTCCTGGCCGTATCGGTTTTGGCCGTGTCAATAGTTGTCTTTGGTGAGTCGACGGCTGTTTTGCCTGTGTCGATCTTTTCGGTGCCCGTTTTGGTGCGGTCGCCACATCCGAAGCATCCGGCCGCAGCAATGCTGACCATAATGGCTAATGCGCTGATCTTAAATGAATTTTTCATATGGGTTACGTTTTAAATTTTGCATTGATACCCGTCTTTTTCAAAAGGTAACCCGGCAAAAAAATATATTAAAAAAGGCAACCCAAACCGGGTTACCTTGCTCAAATTGCTGGAATTAAGTGGATTGTTTAGTGATGGGTAGTATCCTTTTTCGAAGTATCCATCGGCATTTTGGCGGTGTCTTTTTTAGTCGTATCGACGACCGTGGTTTTGCTCGAATCGGTTACTTTGGTTGTGTCGGAGGTGCTGGTTGATTTTGTGCCCTTGCAGGCTGCAAAGGATAAGGCTAACAGGATAGCTAAGCCTAATTTGCTCACGTTTTTCATGGCAGTAAATGAATTAAATGTGTAAAATTGAACTTTGAATCAAGTAGGTAACCTGATACCCGTGATTTTTGTTTAATTTTTTTACATTGAGTGGGTTACAATTTCGCTTAAATCGTATTAATAGTGGATAAGGAATTTAAAGCTTCAGCGCCGACCGACAGCGAAATTGTTTTTGGTATCCTCAATAATTCGGAAAATGCGATCAAACGCTTGTACGTTGCCTACTTTCCGATGGTAATGCAGCTGATCATCAATAATAATGGAACGCCGGACGACGCCAAGGATATTTACCAGGAAGCGATCATTGTTCTTTACAATAAGATAAAGAAGGGCGATTTTGAACTGAACAGCAAACTAAAAACCTTTTTATACTCAGTTTGCCGCAGGCTGTGGCTGAAAAGGCTGAACCAGATGAACCGTTACAGCGGCGATCTGCACGACTTCCAGGAACATTTGCCCGTGGAAGAGGAAGTGGATGACGAGGCCGAACGGACCATGCAGTTCAGCAAAATGCAAAGCGCTCTTGGGATGCTGGGTGAACCCTGCCGGACCATTATCGAGGATTTTTACATCAAAAACAGGTCGATGCAGGAGATCTGTGAAAGTTTTGGTTATACTAATGCGGATAACGCTAAAACACAAAAATACAAATGCCTGCAGCGGCTGAAAAAACTGTTTTTTCAGCAGAAATAGGGAAAAGAAATGAGAGACGAGCAACTTTTAGAAGCTATTGAGCGCTATTTAGCCGGCGACATGGACGCCGACGAGCGCCGTGCATTCGAGCAGCTTCGGACGGAGAATGCTGAGGTCGACCAGCGGGTTTTGGAACACCAGCAGTTCGTTGGTCTGCTTAAGCAATATGGTGAGCGTGTTGAACTGGAGAACAGGCTGAATGCGATACACGACGAAATAGACGTTCATGCTATCGAAGAACAAGTGGCCATCCGCCCCTCGTTCATCGTATATCTATGGCGCCACCACCATTCGAAAATATCGGTGGCGGCATCGATCGCTATATTTGCTATACTGGCAATCCTTTTTGTAACCGGTAAAATGGACAATAAATCCACTTACCAGGAATTAAGTTCGCAGGTAAGAAATCAAAACAGCGCCATCAACAGGTTGAATAGTAAGCTGGAAGCGTTAAAAAATGGTAACAGGGTGTTGCCGCAGGATAAAACCCGCGGTACAGGTTTTGCCATCACATCCAACGGCTTGATTGCGACCGCCTTCCATGTGGTTGACCGGGCCGATTCTGTATTTGTGCAAAATTCTGCCGGCAGGGTATTTAAAACCAAAGTGCTGTATACCGATCCGAAAAATGACGTGGCTATTTTGAAGATAAACGATACTACATTCGGTGGCTTGGGCGCTATCCCTTACACGTTTAAAAAGGCGGAGAGCGACTTAGCGGAGAACGTGTACACCCTGGGCTACCCGCAGGACTCGCCTGTTTATAACGCCGGCTGGGTAACCTCCCTCAACGGCTTTAACAGTGACACTGTTGATTACCAGGTGTCCATGCCGGTAAATCCCGGTACCAGCGGAGCTCCTTTACTGGATAGCAGGGGCAGCGTGATCGGTATTGTGAAGGCTAAAGAAACCCACATGGAAGGCGTGCATTTCGCATTAAAATCAAATTACCTGCTCGCCGCGATAGACAGCCTGTCGGCTGATTCACTGGCACAACCGGTATTGAACACCAAAAACACATTAGCCGGGTTAAGCCGCCAGCAGCAGGTGAAAAAGCTGCAGAAATATGTGTTTATAGTAAAAGTGTATTGATGTGCAGACGCGTAATATACACGCGCAATAAATAAAATATTAAAACGCCCCGGTCCGGGGCGTTTTTTATTGGTCTGAACGGACAAGGCATTTGCATACCTTGTCTAACCGCTGAAGGTAACTTAGTGAACCAGTTTTACTTCGACCCGACGGTTCCGTTCTCTCCCGCTTTCTGTGCTGTTCGGGGCGACCGGGTTAGTTTCTCCATAACCCTTTACAACCAAACGCGAACCATCGATACCGAGGCTAACCATGTACCGTTTAACCGCATTTGCACGGTTGAGCGACAACTTCATGTTGTGTTTTGCAGGGCCTTCAGCAGACGCATAACCATCTACGACGAACGTCGTTTCGGGATTCTTTCGCATTTCGGCGGCGATATGGTCAAGGTATTGAACGGCTGCCCGGCTTAGTGCTTTCGAGTTTAGGCCAAATTGTATAGCATGGAAATTAAAATCAGGTTTTTCGTCCTGCCTGGCAGGCGTTTCTGCTGCGCCGGCCGGGCTGGTACCGGCGGTTTCCTGCGTTGAAGCTTGCTCATCTTTCAATAGTTTCTTTTTGGATTTACAGGACGGGAGTGCCACCGTCAACAGGGCAACCAATATAATATAAAGGGGGTATTTGAAATTTTTCATAAAATTATTGGGGCTAATGCATTGCAATGCCATTGGTGATCATCTAATTGTCTTAACGATAAAATGGGGGAGAGCTACACGATCATAGCCGCAAAATGCATAACGCGCTAATGTCCGTGTACGGGCTCAAAAAAATCGACTGAAATGTTAATCGTTTAATACCGCCGATATGCAGAGGGGTTAGCAGAAAGAAAAAAACAAACGGGATGCCCGTAAATTTAATGGCCGGAATTGATCCGACCTCGATGTCTTCGACAATAAACTTGTCGGCTTTTGGCGCCGCTATGTTTCGGGATACTGGCACGTTTTGCATCGAGGCGTTTTTTGGTCGGCAAAGACGCTGCATGACTGTTGCCTGACCGAGATAATATGATGGACCGACCCTGACAAGCAAAAAGATCATTAGCAACAAGCAGAACAGCGCTTGCATCGAACGATCTTTCCCAAAACGGTTTAAAGTCACCAGTATTTTTGTTCAATTGCCCGTCGCAAAACAAGTACAAATCAGGAAAATAAACGAAATAAAAATAAACTATTTCAAGGGCCATTCTGAAAACGAACGCATATTACAGTTACGTAGCTGAGGAGTTTAAAGGGAAACAGCAAAAGGAACCAGGAACATAGGGCAGCTTAAAGCAGCTAAAAATGGACGGCCGGATCCTTTGTTCGCGAAAAACTTCATGGCTCCCAATAATTCCCCGACATCACGATCATATTCAGCAGCTTGATACTATTATCGTAATAGTCGTAGTCCTTCAGCTTAAAGCCGGTTAGGTATTTCCAAACGGCGTTCAGCCATTTTTGGTTTTTGGGGTCGACCGTAGCTGAAACCGCAAATGGGCCGATAAAGCTCAGCGCCTCAAAGTACCGGCCTTTAATGTCGTTGCCCCCCAGTGTATAGCCTGCCGAAATGTTATCCGCTACGCCATTCGTGGTTTCGCGTATCCAACTATTTATCTTATCGTTAATGGCTTTAGCCCGTTTATCGCCCGTTGTTAAGTAATCTGTTGCAATGCGCCAGGGAACGCGGCAGGCGTTGTAGTTGTACTTGCCATCGTACTTCGACTCGAGGAAATGCGGGGGCGCAGGCTGAGGCTTGGTATTAATGTGGACAATAAAATCGGGGACCAGCCCTGCATTTGGGCTATAGGTATGCTCCATGTAGCCAAACAAGGCATATCCGCGGTCGACAACCTTTGCCCACCTTTTATCGCCCGTGGCTTTTTCAAATGCTTTAAAATGGTCGGGCATAAAATCCGAGGTGCGTGTATCAAAATAGTCCTTGCTGTCGTACTCAACCGCATCGCTCAGAATAATGGAATATGTTTTAGGATTGATCTCATATTTCATGATCGCGCCGATCATGTCGCGTGCTTCCTCCAGGTAATTGATGGCGCCCTTACTGCCCCATTGTTTATCAGCCAGTAACAGGGAAAAGGCGATATCCATGTCCCCGTCAGTAGCCGAGCTTTGGTCGATGCTTTTGCATTTTTTATCCTGGGCCCAGGCCATCAGGTAACGATGATTGTTCCTGTGATCGCGGTAAAAATTAAAAAGGCCGTCATATATTGTTTTGGCAGATGGATCGGCGCCGGCCATTAAAGCGGTTATGATCATCCCGTAGCCCTGTCCTTCGGATACGGATTGCTTTTTTCCTTTCCGCTCAAACCAAACATAGTATTCGCCGGGCTTGCAACCCGATTTAATATAACGCTTTTGCCATTGCCGGTAAAAGGCAAGGGTTAGGCCGTCGAGAGACCGCTGTGAAATTTGATCGGGTTTTATCGTACCTTTATGGTATTGGGTATGTTGCGGGAAAGGTTTTTTAACTTGTTGCGCCCCGGCTATTATGTCAACCAAAAGTAAAACAACAGGCAGCCAAACCAATTTGCGAAGCATAATTGCAAGTTTAAGGATATTAACGCTAAAAAGCGCCTTTTTGATGTATAATGGGCATTTTATAGCGATTTATTAAGGTTTACGTGACTGAAATTATGGCGCCCCAATATTGCGACTGTTGAATACAATGCAAAAGTAACAGGGTTGATACTTTTTCGTGGGTGAATGTTATAACGCAGAATTTTACTTTTGCCGTGTCAAAAATACACTTATATGATCAATAAGGCTTGTAAGTATTTTTTGCTGGTTCTTGGAGTGCTTACATCGTTCAAGGTTGCCGGTCAGCAAAAGGTACTCACCATGCAGGATGCAGAAAAGATGGCGCTCGATAATTATGCGTCCATCAAAGCAAAAATGAACCAGCTGAATGCTTCGAAGGCCTATTTGACCGAAACCAAAACGGAATATTTGCCCGATCTTAGCTTTTCAGGGCAGCAGGATTATGGTACGGTGAACGGGCAGTTCGGACCTTCATATGGTCTTAAAGGCTTGGGAGCAGCCTCGGCAGGACCTAATCTGGCAAACCAAAACTGGAATGCCGGTTTTGGCGCGCTATACCTGGCCAATGTCAATTGGGATTTCTTTGCGTTTGGTCGTGCGGTTGAGAAAGTTAAGGTGCAAAAGTCGGTAGTCACACGCGATGAAACCGACCTGGCGCAGGAAAAATTCCAGCACCAGGTACGTGTAGCGGCAGCTTACCTCGACCTGCTGGCGGCACAGCAGTTAGCCAAAGCACAGCAGGATAACCTTACCCGCACACTGGATCTGCAAAAAGTTGTGGTAGCGAGGGTAAAGAACGGGCTTAATGCGGGAGTCGATTCTTCGCAGGCTAATGCCGAAGTATCAAACGCGCGGATAGCGCTGACCAATGCACAGCAAACGGTACTGGATCAAAGCAATCAGCTTGCTTTATACCTCGGCTTGCCTCATCAGACTTTTGTGCTCGACAGCGTTTTTGTAAGTAAAGCGCCGGTAAATGCCGATCCGCAATCGTCACACAGCCTCGACGATCATCCGCTCCTTCAATTCTATCGCAATAGGATTGGGGTGAGTGACGAGCAGGCCAAATATTTGCAGACATTCAATTATCCTACGTTCACCCTTTTTGGCGTTTACCAGGGCAGGGGGTCCGGATTCGGCGCCTCATATTTACTTGATCAAAGCGCTTATACATCAAGCTATGGCGCCGGTGTCGACCCGACCCGTTTCAATTACCTGCTTGGCGTAGGCGTTACCTGGAATTTTACAAACCTGTTCAGGGTGAGCAATTCGGTAAAGGCTCAAAAATTCACCTCCGAGCAATACCGCGATGAATACGACCTGGTAAGCCAGCAACTGCACGACCAGGCTTCGCTGGCGGAGACACGGATTGCCACGGCGCTGAAAAACTATAATGAGGTGCCGGTAGAGATCAAAGCAGCTACGGATGCTTACACTCAAAAATATACTTTATACAAGAACGGCCTGGCCAATATCGTCGACCTGACACAGGCGCTATATACGCTAAACCGGGCCGAAGTTGATAAAGACATCGCTTATAACAACGTTTGGCAGGCGCTTTTATATAAATCGGCCTCAACCGGCGATTTCGGGATTTTCATAAATAATTTCTAATAAGGAATAAATGGGACTAATTAAAGGGGCGCTGCGCAGGCCGATAACCGTACTTGTTATCGTGGCGGGGCTATTTTTTTCCGGTATATGGGCAGTTAACAGTATCAAGATCGATATCTTTCCCGATCTCGACCTGCCCGTTATCTACATATCGCACCCTTACGGAGGATATACCCCAAACCAGATGGAGGCCTATTTCGGTAAGCAGTATGTGAACCTCCTGCTGTATGTTTCAGGCGTAAAAAGTATCGAGACGCGCAATATTTCGGGTCTTACGCTTATTAAGCTTACCTTTTACCAGGGAACCAATATGGCGCAGGCGGCCGCCGAGGTAACAGGCTATACAAACCGGGCGCAGGCCATATTTCCGCCCGGCTCACAGCCGCCGTTTATTCTTCGCTTTGATGCGTCGACTCTTCCGGTGGGGCAATTGGTATTGTCCAGCCCGACCCGTTCGAATAACGAGTTGATGGACATGGCTAACATTTATGTACGCTCGCAATTTACATCGGTACCCGGCCTGGTAGCCCCCGCGCCGTTCGGCGGTAACGTGCGTACAATAGTGATCAAGGCGGATCCCGAATTGATGCGCGCGCACAATGTGACACCCGACCAGCTCGTAGCCGCTATTCGCGATAATAACCAGAATACGCCGGCGGGCAACGTTCGTATCGGCGACTATAACTATCTTACGCCTGCAAACACGACTTTAAAAAAGGTTAGCGATTTCGGCGACATACCGCTTATCAAGAACGGCATCCAGACCGTGTTCATAAAAGATGTTGCCTCGGTGGAGGATGCGGCAGATATCACAACCGGTTCGGCGCTGGTTAATGGGAAGCGCTCCGTTTACCTGCCAATCACCAAATCGGCCGATGCATCCACCTGGGAGGTAGTGCAAAATCTGAAAAAAGCTATTCCACGCTTCCAGGCGGTGCTGCCACCGGATGTTAAGCTATCGTATGTGTTCGACCAGTCCGTGTATGTGATCAACGCGGTAAAGAGCCTGGCCGAAGAAGGCGCTATCGGCGCCATACTTACAGGGCTTATGGTACTGCTGTTCCTTGGCGACAGGAGGGGGGCGCTGATTGTGATCATGACCATACCTACCTGTGTGATATCGGGTATACTTTTTCTATGGCTGTTCCATCAAACCATCAATATCATGACGCTAAGCGGCCTTTCGCTGGCCATCGGTATTTTGGTCGATGAATCAACGGTAACCATCGAAAATATTCACCAGCATTTTGATATGGGCAAGCCGAAGGCATTGGCGATTTGGGATGCCTGTAAAGAGATCGCTTTCCCTAAATTGCTTATCCTGTTCTGTATTCTCGCGGTGTTTGCTCCGGCTTTTACAATGTCGGGTATTCCGGGCGCTTTATTCCTGCCGCTGTCATTGGCCATAGGTTTTTCGATGATCACTTCCTATATGCTTGCGCAAACTTTTGTGCCGGTAATGGCCAATTGGATCATGAAGAATGAGCACGAAGACAAGAGCCATGCCGACGGTTTTGCTTTGGAGGATGAAGGCGCTGCGTGGGAGCAGAAAGAGTTGGCCATTAAAAACGCTACCCAGGGCAGCGCGGCGCACAAGCTTACCCGTTTTGACAAGTTCAGGCTTTGGTTTTTGGAGTTGATGGATCAAATGATGCCGAGACGCAGGTTTTGGGTGTTATTTTATGCGGTAACGGCCCTTGGCTTTGCATTTTTAATGTTCACCATTATTGGCCAGGATGTTCTGCCGAAAGTCAATTCCGGCGCATTCCAGGTACGTTTACGCGCGCCGGACGGTACGCGTTACGAGCGCACCGAGCTCATTACGTTAGATGCGATCCATGAAGTAGAAAAGTTAGTCGGAAGAGAGAATATCGACGTTACGTCGGCTATGGTGGGTATGCACCCCGGCCAGTTCTCTACAGCGCCGGTTTACCTGTTTATGCCAGGCCCGCAGGAGGCGGTGTTACAGGTAAATCTGCGCGAAGGTTATAAGGTCGACCTCGATGAATTGAAAGAACGTTTACGGGCAGCCATGAAACGGATAAGGCCTTCTGTGCAGCTCTCGTTTGAGCCGATCGAGCTTACCGACAAGATATTAAGCCAGGGGTCGCCAACGCCTATCGAGGTTGCGGTAATAGGTAAGAACAAGCCAGAAAACGTTATCTATGCGATGAAGATCGTGAACAGGCTAAAACAGATACCTTACCTGCGCGATGTGCAGATAGATCAATCATTTCGATACCCTTCAATCGATATCAATATCGACAGGGAACGAGTAGCGCAATTGGGTCTTAATATGAGCGATGTGTCCCGTTCGCTAATCGCATCCACTTCCTCTTCACGTTATACCGAAAAGAATGTATGGCTGGATCAGAAGGTAAATCTTGCCTATAATGTGCAGGTGGAAATTCCCGAATACCAAATGGCGAGCATAAATTCGATCAAGGAAATCCCGATCACCCCTAACCAGTCCCGCCCGGTATTGGGCGATGTCGCCACCATTAAACAGGATACGACTTATGGCGAGGATGACAACCTGGGCGCATTGCCCATGCTGACGGTGACCGCTAACCTGAACAACAAAGACCTCGGAACAGCAACCCATGATGTGAGCAAAGCCTTGAAGGACTTGGGCGCGCCACCGCGCGGGATGACGATCGAGCAGCGCGGCATGAGTACCACGCTGACGGATACGCTGACCAGTTTAACGTTCGGGCTCATTGTTGCCGTAGCGGTTATCTACCTGATGCTGACGGCCAACTTCCAGTCGTTCAAATTGTCACTCGTAGTTCTGTTTGCCGTGCCGGCTGTGTTGGCCGGATCGCTGCTGCTGGTGAAGCTTACCGGCGCGACGCTTAACCTGCAATCGTACATGGGTATGATCATGTCCGTCGGCGTATCCATATCCAATGCGGTGCTATTGGTGACGAACGCGGAAGAATTGCGCAAGCATAACGGCGATGCGTTAAAATCTGCGCGTGAAGCAGTAGCGCTGCGTATTAGGCCGATACTTATGACCAGTTTGGCGATGGTAGTGGGTATGATCCCCATGGCGTCGGGGCTGGGTGAAGGCGGCGACCAGACCGCGCCTCTTGGCCGTGCGGTTATCGGCGGTTTGCTGGCCTCGACGTTTGCGGTACTTATCATCCTGCCGCAGGTATTTGCCTGGGTACAGGAAAAGACCACGACTCATTCGGTTTCCTTAGACCCTGAAGATAAAGAGAGTAAGTTTTATGTTCCAGCACATCATCATGAACACCATTAAAAATAAATACGTAACCGCCTTAACGCTTGTCGCTTTGATCGGGCTTACCGCATGTTCCGATAAAAAACAGCGACAGGAGATAGCGCAAACTGAAAAGCAGGAAAGTGCTATCGATACGCCCGCCGTTACGGCAGTGGCCATTGAAAAAGGCAAACTTAATCCAACTATTACTGTTCCGGGCGAACTGATACCTTTCCAGGAAGTAGATGTTTATGCCAAGATCAACAGTTATGTTAAAAAATTGTACGTAGATATAGGCTCCGAAGTTCATGCCGGCGACGTGCTGGCTACGCTTGAAGCGCCCGAGCTTAATTCGCAGCTCGCCGCCGCCGAATCGCGCATTAAACAGCAGGAAGCTGTTTATTTTGCCAGCAAAGCCACGTACGACAGGTTGCTGAGCACCAGCAAAACGCCGGGTACGGTGTCGGAAAACGACCTTGAGCAGGCAGAGGCTAAAAAGAATTCGGACCTTGCTAACGTTGATGCCGCGAAATCTGATTATAAGGCAATACAAGCAAACCTGGATTATTTGCAGATCCGTGCGCCTTTTGATGGGGTAGTTAGCGCGCGCAATGTAAATATGGGGGCATATGTCGGACCCGCAGGGAAAGGATCGGACCAACCGATCTTTGTGATACAGCAGCAGAGCAAGATGCGCCTGGTGATATCCGTGCCTGAAATGTATACCGGCGGCCTGAGCAACAAGGACGAAGTGACATTCTCGGTTAAAGCACTGCCAAACCGCAAGTTCAGGGCGCAGGTAAAAAGGCTTGCGGGCGCGCTGGACGAGAAGCTGCGCGCCGAGCGCCTGGAGATGGATGTTTACAACAAAAACAAAGAACTTCTGCCCGGCATGTATGCCGATGTAGACCTCCCGATACCCTCACGCGATAGCGCCTTTGTAGTGCCAAATAGTGCTGTGGTTACTTCCACAGAAAGGGTTTTTGTAATAAAAGTGAATGGTAATAAAGCGCAATGGGTCGACGTGAAGAAAGGGTTTCAGTCGGGCGGCAACACGGCAATTTACGGCGATTTAAAGCCGGGTGATAAGTTGGTTGTAAATGCCAACGACGAAATAAGGGACGGACAAGCTTTAAGGGTGAGCAATAAATAATCTGTAGTGAGCCCAGTTGTCGGTTTGCATTTTTCGGCAAGATCAAAACTGCAAACTACTTATTGTATCCTTTTAACGATATCCACTCCTAACCCGTTAACGCTTGCCCCGCAGTTGGACAGAATTACGACCGCCAGTTTTTTTTGCGGGTTGAATACCAGGAAGCTGCTGCTGCCGTAAGTACCCCCATCGTGAAAATAATATTGTACGTTGTTAATTATGATGATATGCCAGCCAAGACCGAGTTTCAGGTCCTTTTGGGTATAGGTCACCTGGTGGGTAAGCTGCAATGCTTTTGAGACAGCCGTTGGGGCCGGCGTCATATTTGCCCGGGCATAAGCAAGCATGTTGTTTACCGTCGAGTGTAACGCCCCGCATGGAGCAAGCACGTTAAAATGCCAGGGCAGGGTTTCCTGTCCGTCTTCGTTATACACTTTCGCAAAACGTTTTTGAAGCGCAGGCGTTACGGTTTGCACGGTACTTTGCATGCCCAGCGGGTGGCAAATAACCTGTTCAACCATTTGCTCAAATGTTTTGCCGCTTAGTTGTGATAGAATCATACCCAGGATACCCATACCCAGGTTCGAATAAGCGTACTGCTCACCTGGCTTGGTTACCAGCTTGCAGGATTTAAGGTATTCGAACAAATTTTGCTTGTTGTAGTCTTTATAGGGGTCTTGCGGTACGCTGGCATGGTTTACATAGTTATCGGGGAGCCTCGGCAGCCCCGAGGTATGATTGCTCAGCATTTCCAGTGTTATCCCCTGCAGTTGTTTATTGGCGGCTACAGAATCCGGTAAATATTTAACTATCGGATCGGTTAGCTTCACTTTATGCTGATCAGCATAGTAAGCCAGCAGCGTAGCCGTAAAAGTTTTGGTTATCGAACCGATTTCGAAAAGCGTGTTGGCATCGGGCAGTTTATTGTTGCCGCGCTCCGTTTCGCCATAGTTGTAAGTGCTAACAACGCCATCTTTCAATATGCCGATGCACAGACCGACGGTGTTGGCTTTCTGGATGTATTTTCTTGCCGCTGAATCCACTTTTTTATCCAGTTGCGTGCGCATCATGTTGGTAGTCGCGGCAAGCACTGCTTTCTCGCCGGGGTCTTTTTTGTAAACGCTGAAGT
>DASZVE010000089.1:0-9297 GCA_035547095.1 Mucilaginibacter sp. | reverse complement strand
CGGGCAAAACCGGGAGGAACAAATAGAGGGCGACCCGTATGGTCCGCTGGGAAATATACCCGGCGCTTATGTAAGCCCGGGAGTTACCAGTCCGGCCGGCGGAGCATTTTACAATTATATCGGCTTCCCCGGCGACGGCTCATCATGGGGACCTAGAATGTCGGGCCAGCCGCTCGTCTGGTGGGATGGTACGACCAGGCCCTACACGCCGAATTCCAATATCTTCCAAAGTTTCTATAAAACGGGTAACACGCAAACCCAAAACGTTTCGGTTTCAGGCGGAGGCGACCTGGGTACGATGCGTGCATCCTATACACGGACGACCAATGATGCTATAACCTACAACAGCAATTCAACTACCAATACCCTAAACCTGGGGTCGTCCATCAACGTCAGCCAAAAAGTAAAGGTCGACGCAACCGCCAGCTATATCAATCTCTATAAAAATAACCCCGTGAATCTTTATGCCGAAAATGGCAGCCCGGGCAGCGGCAACGGCAATATCGGCGTCGGCTATATGACCGTTTATAACATACCGGCGGATTACAAGCCCATCGAAAAGGGCCTTACTTACAATCCGGACGGGTCACGTAACACCATACTGGCAAACGCTCCCTGGGGATACGGGCAACAGTATTACTGGTGGAACCTGTATAACAACGTCACCACGTTTGCACAGAACCAGTTGATCGGATCGATCTCGGTTAATGGTGAAATTACCTCGTGGTTACGGGCGACCGGAAATGTCGGGCTTAACTACTACACCACCCAGTACGAAACTAAGGATAAACCGTATGATTCGGCGGGGTTATTAGGATCGTATTCCAACGATGTGGCAAATGTGTTTACCGAGAACCTGGATGGCAGGCTTGTTTTCCACAAAGAGCATATAGCACGAGATTTTAATGCCAGCTTATCGGTTGGCGCAAGGAAATATTATACGAATTTGTACGATCTGTCGGCAAGTAATCCGGGGCCGTTCAACTATCCGTTTATTTATAACCTCACCAATTATTCAGGTCCGGCGCAAAATTATCCGCGCCCCAGTGAGAACCGGAACGAAATGGAAATAAACTCGGTATATGGCCTTGCTAACTTTTCATACAAAAATTACCTGTTCCTGGACCTTTCAGGAACGAACGATTGGTCGTCAACGCTTCGCCCTAGTAACTGGAGCTATTTCTACCCTTCGGCAAGCCTGAGTTTTGTGTTTTCCGACGCTTTCGACCTGGGGTCTGTTAAAAATTGGCTAAGCTATGGAAAGCTGCGCGTCAGCGAGGCGACGAGCGCAAATGCTTACCTGCCTTATCAAAATGGCCTGGTTTATAATAGCGTGGGCGTACCCGGCTTTCAAACAGGCTTATCCCTGCCTACTACGTACCCCACAAACATAGGCCCTCAGCGTTCTAAGTCATTCGAGATCGGACCCGACCTGGGATTTTTTAACGACAGGCTGAACGTAAATTTTACCTATTACAATACTTATTCGGATCACCAGATCTTGACCATTTCCGTTGCCAATTCTTCGGGGCTTAACAGCGTTTTGATCAACTCCGGGGCCTTGAGAAACAGGGGCATTGAATTCTCGGTAAATGCTAAGATCATCAAAACCGACGATTTCGGATGGGATGTGACGGTAAACGGCGCACATAACCAAAATAAGGTGGTTTCGCTTGCGCCGGGTATCAACTATCTGCCGCTCGGCTCGTGGTTTGGCGGAGACGGCGTTTCCATGAGGGTCAATCCGGGCGACAATTATGGCGACATTTATGGTTACGATTATAAATATAAGAACGGACAGAAGGTGGTGAACCTGGTATACGCCGACGGCATGAACACTGGCAACGGACCCGTTTTGGGCGCGCAGTACGCTACTTCGGACGATATTGTTAAAATAGGCAACGCCACCCCGAAACTTACCGGCGGTATTTCGCAAACTTTCCGGTATAAGAACATCAGCCTGTACGTGCTGACCGACTTTAAGATCGGCGGCCAGATATGGTCGGGCGACTATGCAACCATTATGGGACAGGGCATGGCCCCCGAAACGGCCTGGGAGCGGGATGGTCATGGGTTACCTTATACTTTTCCCGACGGAACCAAAGCAAACGTCGGCGTAATTTTGCCCGGCGTTGCGTTAAATCCCGCAACCGGCCAGTACCAGCAAAACACGGCTGTGGTAAATTCATGGTGGAAGTATGCCGGCAACTATCAGTCGTGGGATAACGTGCCCGTCGTGCGCACCAACTCTGTATTTAACGATTCGTGGGGCAAATTGCGCGAGGTGGCCGTTACCTATGCCTTACCGAAGGAACTGGTAGCCAAGACGAAAGTGCTCCAAAGTTTGTCAGTTTCACTGGTCGGCCGCGACCTGTTCTACCTGTTCACCACGCTGCCCGATCACATCAACCCCGAGAGTATTGTCGGCACTTCCAACGTGCAGGGTATTCAATTTGGAGGTTTGCCAGGGGTACGTTCGTATGGATTTTCGGTTAGGGCAGGATTTTAAAATGGTTGTTGAAAAACTCTTAAAAATTAACATTATGTCGAAGTATCATCATATAAGACACGGGGCAGGAATAATGATCGCAGTGCTTCTGGTTGGAATATCTGCGTCCTGCACCAAGGATTTTCAAAAAATAAACGCTACCTGGAACGGTTCCGCATCGGCTACCTTTTCGCAAATGTATCAAAGCATAGGCTCGAATCTTGACCTCACCGCTCAGGGTGAAGACAATGCGGGTACAAGATGGTTGTACCCTATTACCCAGCAGGGC
Source organism: Mucilaginibacter sp. (assembly GCA_035547095.1). Classification (GTDB taxonomy): domain Bacteria; phylum Bacteroidota; class Bacteroidia; order Sphingobacteriales; family Sphingobacteriaceae; genus Mucilaginibacter. The sequence continues at coordinate 6,520 of DASZVE010000089.1, read as the reverse complement.
GCGGTGTATGCCGCATCCGACTATGGCTATGGCGGCGGCGCCAACTGGAACGGCTTTTACCAGAACCTTGCGGCCGAGAACCAGATGTTGAGCGTGATAGCGGCAAATCCGGATTCGGCCAACTATACCAATGCTAAAGCCATGCTGAAAGTGTTGAGGGCTTACCAGGCTATCGAACTATCAAATTTCTACGGTGACATCCCCTATTTCAAAGCCGGAAAAGGCCTTTCGGGGTCTACCACCGACCTTAATGTGCCCTATGATAAACAGCAGGCGATCTATCTTTCCTGCCTGAAAGATCTTACCTGGGCTGTCAACAACTTTAACAGCAGCAGTTCCTCCCAATTTTCTTTTGGCTCGAGCGAATTCCTGCTGGCGAATAACATACCGCAATGGGTAAAATTTGCCAATTCGCTCCGCCTGCGTTATGCGCTCACGATGTATGACAAAGACAACCAGGATGCCGGTCCGATCATCGCGGATGCATTGAATAAGCCGCTGCTGACCGACCCGATCGATGATGTTGTGGGTCTGAGCCCGGCAAATATTCCGGGCTTAGGGTTTGACTATAACGCAGCCGGCAGAGGATTCTCATTCCGCCAGGAATGCCGCATACGGATGGGCTCGGTAATGTGGAACCTGATGAGCAATAACAATAATACGGATGGCAGCGGCATCTTCGATCCGCGCTGTAAGATATTTTTTGAAGTGAACGGAAACGGCGCGTGGGCACCTTACCCGCAAAACCCGGTTACCGCTATAGTTGACGGCGGCGATCCCTACAATACAGGCAGGGATAACGACTGGTCGTCATACAAAACCGGCAATTTGTACTCGGACTTCAATTATTATTGGGGGCGCGACGGCGTGGCTCCCGGTTCCACAGGTACTGTTCCGGAAATTTTTATGACCCCGGCCGAGGTACATTTTCTTAAGGCTGAAGTGTATGCCCGCGGCATTGCGGGCGTTGCCCAGAATATGACAACGGCCCAAACCGAGTATGAGGCGGGTATAACATCTTCGCTCACTTTCTGGATGACGATGGCCTATACCGATCCTATTTGGGCGGTCAACAAACCCGCGTCCGGAACCCCGGGCAATACGGACTTAAGCGCCGTATTGACGAACCCGAAAGTTGCATTTGACGCGTCAAATGCTGTTAAGCTGATCTATGCTCAGGAATGGATCGACCTGTTCCGTCAACCCTGGGTAGCCTGGACCCTGATGAGGAGAACCGGTGGTGCAACGCCTGCGGACCCCAATAACCCGGCCGGATATGCACAAAATTACGGCAGCTTGCAGCGCTATCAATACCCGGGTGACGAACAGTTATACAATAATGTCAACTGGAAGGCCGAAACCGGCGGGAACGATGTTACCAGCACCAAAATCTGGGTCGCCAAATGATCCGGAGAGATAAGTTGATTTGATAATTGAAAGGGTAAGCCCCGGGTCGCAAAACCCGGGGCTTTTGACGTTACGTCCTTCTTTAACGGCCTAACACGCCGCTTACAATATCGATCACTTGCTGCACGGTAAGGCCGCCGGTAATCTGGTCTTCGCCGATGCTTGCGCCGGACCGTTTTTCGTTTACAAAAGCGTCGAGCTGCGAGGCCAATTCGCTGAGCTTTTCCCCTGTGATGCCCAGGCTGTTTAATGTTGCGCTGAAATCATTGACAAGGCTGCCGGTAATACCGCTGATGATCTTGTCGACTTCCGTTGGTATAGATGCCATAATCTGATGTTTTTTAATACGTTATCCGGTTTATTTAAATATGCCGGACAATGTTATGAAATAGATTAAACGGCAACGAAATTTTTGTGAATATTGCGTAATTGTACGCCTTAAATCAACGTAAAATCCCCTACCAGAAAATAGTGTACAATGCTGTCAGTATACCGCCTATAATCAACGAGCCCACAAGAAAACCATTCGATACCTTAAACATACTGCGGTCGACTTCAAGCGCATGCGATTTGTCGCCCTTTGGATTTTCTTTCATTGAAATGAAATACATCCCGATTATGCATATTACAAACACAATGGCCATCCGGTCGAGGAAGGGTATTTCGTATAATTTCGTCTTTCCATCCGATTGTAGTACAAGCGTTGAAAAACCGACGCCTTTCAGGAACGCCAAATTCATAAACTTAGGCAATACCTTCAATATTACCGACATAACAAAACCGCCTATCGTGGCGAACATGGCTGCGTTGGAAGTCGTCTTTTTCCAGAAGAACCCAAGCAGGAACATCGCAAAAATACCGGGCGATACAAAACCTGTATATTCCTGGATGAACTGGAACCCGCCTTTTTTATCGATACCCATAAATGGCGCTATCACGCAACCCAGTATCATAGCAATTACCACGGAAATCTTACCGGTAACTACGAGCTGTTTGTCAGTGGCGTCCTTTTTGAACGCTTTTTTATAGATGTCCAACGTAAAAATGGTGGCGATGCTATTTACCTTACCGGCAAGCGACGCAACCACCGCTGCAGTCAGCGCGGCAAACGACAGTCCTTTAAACCATGGGGGTAAAAGGTTGAGCAAAGAGGGATACGCATTATCCGGGTTCAATTCGCCGTTTACCATCATCTGGCCGTGAAATATATTTTCCTTGTACAAAATAAATGCGGCTATGCCGGGCAGTACTACTATTACAGGCATCAACAATTTCAAAAAAGCCGCGAATAAAATGCCGCTGCGCGCCGTTTTCAGGTCGGCGCCCAACGCCCGCTGCGTAATGTACTGGTTACACCCCCAATAGTTAAGATTGGTGATCCACAAGCCGCCGATCAGTACGCTTAAGCCGGGCAGGTCGGCGTAATGCTCATTGTCCCTGTGAAATATCATTTGAAAATGTCCTTCGGCGTGAGATTTCATCAGGCTTAAGCCGTTCAGGAAACCCGGGTGCCCAAAATGTTTAGCCACCTCGTTAACGGCAATGTAAGTAGTTACCAGGCCCCCCAGTATCAGGAAAAACACCTGTATAACATCCGTATACCCGATTACCTTCATACCGCCGAGCGTGATAATTACCGCAAAAACTGCCAGGAATATCACGCAAGCCGTCATACTGATTCCCGAAATGCCATGCACGGCGATAGCGCCGAGGTAAAGTATAGACGTAAGATTTACGATGATATACAGCAATAGCCAGAAAACAGCCATGATCATGGCTACCTTGCTGTTATACCGCTCGTTAAGAAACTGCGGCATCGTGAATATCTTGTTTTTTAGATATACCGGGATAAAAAATATGGCTACCAGAACCAATGTTGCCGCTGCCATCCATTCGTAGCAGGATATGGCCAGCCCCATTGAAAATCCTGACCCGCTCATGCCTACCATTTGTTCCGCGGAAATATTCGAGGCGATCAGCGAGGCGCCGATGGCCCACCAGGTAAGCGTACCTTGTGCTAAAAAGTAGCCTTCGGAACTAACATCCAGGTTATGCTTACGCCGGTATACCCAGTAACCGTAGGAGGCAACTATAATAAAGTATATCACAAATACTATATAGTCGCCGTTGGATAATGTATGCATGCAGTCAGATTTATATGTTGGTTTGACAATTATAGATTTTATCCTTTAAATTTCAAGCAAGGATTTTCGAATATAAACTATTTTCCTAATCGAAATAATTTTTGCGGTTCAATATAGCTCCAATGTTACAACAGATTTGGCGGGCAGATCGACTACAAGTTTGTCTCCATCTTTTTTTGCGCCGGTAAAATCTTCAGGGCGCAGTTTATTGGGCTGTTGAAAGGTATTAATATCGGTTAGGTTTGCCGAGGTGAGGACCAGGCCCGTTACCTTGCTCCATTGCAGTCCGTTCAGCGCTGCCGACACGGTGATATCGTGGTGCGGGTCAAGGTTAACGAGCGAGACATGGATCTTACCGGATGCGTCTTGCGAGGCCGACATGTTCACCGCAGGTATCTTTTTCCCATCCATTTCATAGTCCGCCGTATTCAGCTTCACGGGCAAAAACTTCGCGTCCTGGTGAACTTTGTACAGGTCGAACACATGATAGGTGGGTGTCAGCAGCATCTTGTCCTTATTGGTGAGGATAAGCGATTGCAGCACATTGACGGTCTGCGCCAGGTTGGCCATCTTAACCCGGTCGCAGTGGTTATTAAAGATGTTGAGGTTGGTGGCGGCTATCAGCGCGTCCCGTAAGCTGTTTTGCTGGTAAAGGAAACCGGGATTAGTGCCCGGCTCAACGTCGGTCCAAACGCCCCATTCGTCAACGACCAGCGCCACTTTCTTATCCGGGTCGTATTTGTCCATAATGGCCGAATGCTTATCGATGAGCTCCTCCATCTTCAGCGTATTAACCATCGTGTTGAAATATTCCTTCTCGTCAAAGTTGGTCGCCGAACCCTTATGGCCCCAGTTGCCGGTTGGTATCGTATAATAATGCAATGAAAGGCCCCACATATCCCAGCCCGCTTTCTTCATTAGCACATCGGTCCAGTTGTAATCGTCGGCGTTTGGGCCGCTGGCAATCTTTTTCAGCCTTGCGCCGGGATAGTTCTTAGCGAACGCAGCATATCTCTTGTATTGATCGGCATAAAACTCAGGCGTCATATCGCCGCCGCAACCCCAGCTTTCGTTGCCTACACCCCAAAACGTGACCTTATAAGGCGCGGGATGCCCATTCTGTGCGCGCAGTTTGGCCATGTCGCTTTCGCCATCCAGGTTCAGGTATTCGATCCATTTCGACATTTCTTCAACCGTTCCGCTGCCAACATTGCCGGCTATGTACGGTTCGCATCCGATCAGGTGGCAAAGCTCCAAAAATTCATTTGTACCGAAGCTATTATCGTCGGTTACGTTACCCCAGTTGGTGTTAACCATTTTGGGACGCTGGGCTCTCGGCCCTATACCATCGCGCCAATGATATTCATCGGCAAAGCAGCCGCCAGGCCAGCGCAGGTCGGGTATTTTTATCTTTTTCAGGGCGTTAACCACGTCCAGCCTGATACGGTCCTGTTTTGCTACCGGTAAATTCTTGTCGACCCAAAAGCCGCCATAAATGCCATGTCCCAGGTGTTCGGCAAATTGCCCATAAATAAAGCGGCTGATTGTCAATTTGGAGTTGCTGCTAATATCAGCAGTCGCATTTTCCTGAGCTTGAAGCTGAAAGCTGAAAACAGATAAAGCAAAGCCAAGTAATATTTTAGGTCCCATCTGATAAATGTATAAATAACAAATATAATTCGCCTAAAAATTTAAATCGTGTTTATACGAAAAGGATTCCGGCCAAGGGGCATCCAGAAAAACCGGATGAATTTATTTTTCTTAAATACTTGATAAACAGAAACTTTAATTAAATTTGAGTAAAAAGCGCCGATGAACGGCACGGCATAGGGGGCAACCGTCTGCCTGGTTGCAGTATACTGCAAAATGTTATAAAGAAAATATCCCGTCTATTAACCATTTCAGTCATTTAAAACCTAAAATTATGCCCAAGTACGTAATCGAACGAGAGATTCCCGGCGCAGGTAAGTTAACCGCCGATCAGCTCAAGGCTATTTCCCAAACCTCATGCGGTGTACTCCGTAATATGGGTCCCGAAATACAATGGGTGCAAAGCTATGTGACCGGCGACAAGATCTACTGCGTTTACATTGCACCAAACGCCGAAATGGTACGCGAACATGCACAACAGGGCGGCTTTCCGGTAAATTCGGTGGCCGAAGTAGCTAACGTAATTGATCCGACCACTGCTGAGTGAACTCCGAAGGCGGAAGATTTTTATTCCCGGTTACCGGTATCCGGAACCGGGATTTAAGTTTGACCTTTATTTGAAGGTCTTCTCAAGCGGGTTATTTTAGGATGATTCGGCACGTTTTGCGACAAGAATAATTTTTGTATAACCAATGACTCTAAAAAAACTTTCCGAACCAACAAAAAACCTGGCAGCCAAAATGCAGGGCGTATGGTGGCTGCTATCGCGCGAAGACCACACTAAAGACGGGCAGCGACGAGTTGACCCAATACTGGGGTCCGACCCGTTAGCCATCCTGGCTTATGCTAAAGACCGCTTTTCGGCCCAGTTTATGAAAAGGGACCGTACCGATGTACAGGCGGTTCAGGCCCCACAGGCCGGGCAAAATAACACCGCGGCTATGGGCGGTTATGATGCGTACTTCGGAAGCTACAAGGTGGATGAACGAACCGGACAGGTCGCGCATACTTTAATGGGTTCGATCATAGCATCCAACGTCGGCCTAACAGTGTCCCGTGACCTTCGTGTTGACGGCGATACACTGATCATCCAATTGGAAACGACATCAACCGGCGGTGAGCCCATCATTCGTACGCTAACATGGAAAAGGATCGGTTAGACCGGTTACTTGGACACGTCGTTAATATGGATCAGTTTGCGGCCCCTGGCCAGTATCTTCATACGCTGGCGTTTGAACGATATTTGCGTGTTAGCCGTTTCGTGTTCTTCGATATGGTGTTTATATGCCGAAAGGATGTCCTGGCAGGTTAATAACCCG
>DASZVE010000088.1:0-19414 GCA_035547095.1 Mucilaginibacter sp. | reverse complement strand
CAAACTTTACGGTATAACCACGTATGCCGTACTGAACAAAACCCAGTATCAGTATGCTGATGAAGAAGGCTATCCAGGCGCTGCGGTTGTTGATATTGTTGTACCTGCGGAAATAGTACACCAGCACGATAGCAGGTATCGTCAGCAAGTTCAACAGGTGAATACCTATGGAGAGACCGATAACGTAAGCGATAAAAACGATCCATTTGTCGGCACCGGGCTCATCGGCATGTGCGTCCCATTTGAGTATGGCCCAGAAAACGAGCGCGGTACACAACGAGGACCATGCAAAAACGATGGTGTCCACGGCCGAGAACCAAAAGGTATCGGTATAAGCAAAGGTAAGCGCGCCCACAAGCCCGCCGCCCATGATCAGGATCAGTTTGGTACTGTCGGGCTGTTCGTCTTTCGCCAGCAGCATCTTTTTGGCTAATGCCGTAATGCTCCAGAACAGCAGCATAATGGTGCCGCCGCTGGCCAGCGCCGAACCCATATTGGTGTAAAACGGCACTTTAGCATTATTGCCGAACGACAGCAGGGAAAAGAACTTGCCCAGCATTGCAAAGAGCGGGTAACCGGGCTGGTGCGCCACCTGCATGCGGTAGGCGCATGAAATAAACTCGCCGCAATCCCAGAAGCTTACCGAAGGCTCCAGCGTAAGGATATAGGTAATGGAAGCGATGACAAAGCAAAGCCAACCCAAAAGATTGTTGATTTTTTTGTACTGCATGGATTGTTGAGTAAAAGTTTATTCCGCGGGCAAATATGCGCTTTTATACGATATTTTTTATGCAACCGCCATCAGCTTAACATCTTTTAACAAAAAGCTACCGAAATTAGGAAAAAAGTCGGGAAGTCCGCATAAGTCCGCGTAAGTCCGAAAGATGGATGATCGGGTGGATTGAGTTGGAGTGGCTTGATCGCGTCAAAATTATTTCTTTCGGGCTTCCGGACTTTCCGACTTTCGGACTATTTTTCCGTACCTTACCGCTGCCAAAATCAAATCATGAGAAAAATAATTCTTGCTCTTGTTCTTTTAAGCCTCGTTCTGAGTGTCCACGCGCAGCGTAAACGGATCGACTCCCTCAGGGCAAAACTGAAAAGCACGCTTGATGACTCGACGCGCGTCCAGGCGATGCTGGACCTAAGCCATGAGTATTACCTGTCAAAGCCCGATTCCAATATCATTATCGCCCAGCAGGCGTATGCGTTGGCTAACAAACAACACCTCGCGTCACAGGAGTCCTCGGCGCTCAATGGCATGGCTACAGGATACGCCACATTGGGTGATTATCCGAAAGCTATCCAATTATTTTACAGATCCTTGAGAATTTCAGAAAGTTTGCATGATATCTTAGGCATTGTCAGGGTATTAAACAATTTAGGCGATACTTATACCCGGCAGGGCGATTACCGAAGGGCGCTCAATTATCTCCTCCCGGCGGATAAACAATGGCGTGCATATATAAAAAGCCATAAGCATGATGATCGCACCAGCGCAAGATTAGCGCCGATATTGCTCGTAAATATCGGGGAAGACTATCTCAACCTTGGTAAGATCGACTCGGCAGACTATTACCTGCAGCGAGGTTCAAAGGACGGCAAAACATTCGCCGACCTGATCAATAATATCGACCGCGACTTTGGCGAGGTGGAAATAGCCCGCAGCCACCCGGCTAAAGCATTGCAATATCTGAGCGATGCCATACGTCTTTCCAAATCGATCGACGATCAGCAAATGCTGAGCGAATCGTATCTCAGTGAATCCAAATTATATCATAATAACAAGCGGCAGGATTCGGCCGAATTCTACGCGCAAAAAGCGCTGGATGTTGCGAAAACCGGCGGTTTTGAACAGGATGTTTTGAACGCCGGCAACAAACTTTATGCCTATTACGACGAAGATCACAATTTGCCCCTTGCCTATAAATATTTCAGAATGGCAACCGCCGCCAAAGACAGCCTCTACAGCCAGGAAAGGGTAAAACAGGTGCTAAACCTTGATTTTGAGGAGAAACAGCGCCAGCAGGAAATTGCCGCAGCGCAGGAGCAATACCGCGCTTCTGTGCGCATGTATTCGCTTATAGCCGGCCTGGTTGTGATGTTGCTGCTCGCCATTATTTTCTGGCGAAACGGCAACCAGCGGCGAAAAGCAAATAAAGTGCTGCAAAGTCAAAAAGAAGAAATACAAAACACTTTAGGCGAACTGAAAACCACGCAGGCTCAATTGGTACAGTCCGCCAAGATGGCCTCATTGGGTGAGCTAACCGCCGGTATCGCGCATGAGATACAGAACCCGTTAAATTTTGTGAATAATTTTTCGGAAGTGAATACCGAACTGATCGAAGAAATGCAGGAGGAAATTGGCAAAGGCAATTACAATGAAGTGAAAACTATTGCCGAGGATCTAAAAATAAACCAGCAAAAGATCAGTCAGCACGGCAAACGCGCAGATTTCATTGTTAAGGGCATGCTGGAGCACAGCCGTACCAGTACCGGTGAGCGCCAGGCGACCAACGTCAATGTGCTGGCGGACGAATTCCTGAAACTTTCCTATCACGGTCTCAGGGCCAAGGACAAAAGCTTCAATGCTGATTTAAAAACGCTTTTTGACGACAGACTTCCTAAAGTAAACATTGTGCAGCAGGATATCGGCCGGGTGCTCATCAACTTGTTCGGCAATGCTTTTTATGCCGTCAATAAAAAGGCAAAGACGGCAGGAGGCGGATTTAAACCAACAGTGGAAGTTAGCACTGTACAGCAAAATGGTTCAATCCTTATCTCCGTTAAAGACAATGGCACGGGTATTCCGGAAAACATCCGCGAAAAGATCATGCAGCCGTTTTTCACCACCAAACCTACAGGCGAAGGAACAGGGCTTGGCCTGTCGCTGAGCTATGATATTGTGGTAAAAGGGCATGGCGGGAAGATCGTCGTAGAAAGCAAAGAAGGAGAAGGATCGGAGTTTACGGTGATGCTGCCTTTGAATTAAAGGGATGTCACCCAATTTTATTCCGGACTTTCGCGGACTTGCGCGGTCTTCCGGACTAATTTAATTTTTCCGTAACTTAACTTGCCTTTTGTCACCAACATGAAAAAAATACCCGCCGCGTTTTTACTTACCTTGTTATTTACTACAACCGCTTTCGCGCAGAAAAAAACCATCGATAGTTTGCTGCTAAAACTGGACAAAGCAGATAGCCGTAAGGCAAAAATCGACGTCGTGAATATGTTGATGGATATTCCAAATGCAGATTTTGCATTGCTGAACCATGCAAAAAAAAGCCTGAGAGAGGCGCAGGCCGAGAAAGACCCGGAAAAGCAGCAATCGGCTTTATTGCAGATATGTTACGCTGAGTTCTCTCTGCATGATTCCGGCGGCCTGCTTGATGCATCGTTACAAGGCGTTCGGCTTAGCCGCATAACCGGCGATAACTACTATTTGTCCAGGTTTTTCCATAATGTGTCCCTGGCCTATTTTTTTGCGGGAGATAATAGGAACTCAACAAATTATTTGCTGGTGGGCGCGTGGACGGCACTCAGGGACCGGGATACCAGCCAGGCCGTTACCGATTATTCAAACCTCGAATCAGACTACGCCGAGCTAAAAAAAGCTGACTCGGCCCTGTATTATGCAAAAGTTGAAGAGAAGCTGGCAGATCAATTTAGCGGCAAGAATAAATCGTTTTTGCAAAGTACGGTTTGGGGCGATAAAGGCGAAGCACTGGCAACGGCGGGCGAGCTAAAAACAGCGTTAACCTATTATTTGAAGGCCTATAGGGCAAGTCAAAACCAGGCAAAAACGAGCGACCAGCCTTTTTTGCTCAATAATCTTGCTAAAACTTACCTGCAAATATCACGACCGGATTCAGCTTTTAAATATGCCAAAGAGTCTTTCGACCAGGCATCGCAAACCAAGATGTGGGAGTTTACCGCTGACGCCGCCGGTATCTTATCAAAAATTTATGATCGGAACGACTACCCAAAAAGCCTTTATTATTTGAGAGCGGAAATGGCGGCCCGTGATAGTATTAATGCCAACCAAAAATCGCGGCAGTTCCAATTGATCGCCGACCGGGACCAGGAACGGGAAGCAGACTTAAAAGCGGCGCAGGAAAGATACGACGCCCGTGTGCGCTTGTTGGTTGTGATCGGCGCGGTGGTAGTCTTTTTGTTCATTAGCATAATACTTTGGAGAAATAATCGCAAGCAAAAGCAAACAAATTTGCTGCTGAGCGAACAGAAAGAGGAGATAGCGGCACAACGGGATAACCTGGACGTTGCCTTACAGGAACTGAAGACCACCCAAACTCAGTTAGTGCTGCGGGAGAAAATGGCCTCGTTGGGTGAATTAACCGCTGGCATCGCACATGAGATACAAAACCCTTTAAATTTCGTGAATAACTTTTCGGATGTGAGTATCGAATTGCTTGACGAGTTAAAAGAAGAAGAAGAAAAGGGCAACAAGGAAGATGTAATAGCCATCGCCGATGACCTCATCCAAAACCTTGAGAAGATACGCCACCACGGCCAGCGCGCTGATGCCATTGTAAAAGGCATGCTCCAACATAGCCGGGTATCGTCCGGGCAAAAGGAACCCACCGACATCAACGCGCTCGCCGATGAATATCTGCGGTTGGCTTATCATGGTTTAAGAGCCAAAGACAAGGACTTCAACGCCGAACTGATCACGTACTTCGACGATAAATTACCTAAAGTTGAGGCCGTTCCCCAGGACATAGGGCGGGTGCTATTGAATGTGATCAATAATGCTTTTTATGCCTTGCAGCAAAAAGCGAAAACCGCTCGCGGCAGCTATAAACCGGAAGTTGCGATCAGCACAGTTCAGCAAAATGGTTCGATAACTATTTCCGTGAAAGACAACGGCGATGGTATTCCTAAAGCAATAAAGGATAAGATCATGCAACCCTTCTTTACTACTAAACCTACAGGCGAAGGAACGGGATTGGGTTTATCTTTAAGCTATGATATTGTGGTAAAGGGGCATGGGGGAAGTATCACTGTAGAAAGCAAGGAGGGTGATGGTTCCGAATTTGTTATTCAATTGCCAGTTAATTAAACCAAATGAAGCGTTTATTAATCATCATCCTGCTATTGTCTCCGTGTTTATCCTTTGCACAGAACATGATCGTGGTCGATCCAACTAAGAAACAGGTAGATAGTTTACAGGCGGTTTTACCACATACGGCTAACGATACCTTACAAATGATGATCTGCCGGAAGCTGGGGGGGTATTTTCTTGAACGGGATAAGGCGGTAGCTGTAGGCTACCACACCAAAGCGCTTACGCTGGCCCGCAAACTAAAGCAAAGCTTGTGGGAGGCGGAAGCTTCAAATGAACTTTCCTATGAGGCTTATGAAGCCGATGATTACCCGCAATCGCTTAGCCTGGCAAATGCGGGCATAAAGATCGCGGAAAATGAAGATAGCGAAAAAGGTTTATGGCGGCCAACGGAATTTGCAAAAGATGGCGATCCTCACAAGGCCCGCTTATACCTGTTGGGGCTGCTTTACGAAAAATTGGGCTACCTGTACCTGAAAACGGGTAATAACGAACGATGTTCGTCCAGTTATTTTAAAGCGATAAAAATAGCGGCAAGCGTAAATGACGAAGTTGGTTTGTCTTTTTATAACGAGGACCTGGGCGACTATTACCTGGCAACGAACAAACTGGATTCGGCGCTTGAGTTCTCAAACAGGGGCTTAAAATATGCCGAGGCCTCGGGTTATAAACTTTACGAGGGCGGCCTCCTGGCCAATATTGGAGAGGTGTATTTTCGTAGAGGCAACTATGTTGCGGCAAAAAAATATTACTTCCAGTCGGTCAAAGCAAATCAAGAGCAAAGCAACGCTTATTTTTTGCCGCGGACTTTTCTGCTGCTTGCCGATTTGTACAGAACCACAGGAAAAAGCGATTCAAACATTTATTATGCCCGGTTAGCTTTGAAGGATTTTAAAACGCAGCGTGACCGGCCTAACGTAGAAAAAGCGTATTCGGCCCTGTATACGGCATACAAATTTATTGGCCAGCGAGATAGCGCTTTTCTTTATTTGCAGCGTTCAAAGGCATTGGCGGACAGTTTGGATGCGGTGGGAAAAGTAAAGCTTAGCCAATACCTGAGCATCGGCTTTAACGATCAGCTTAAAGTCCAGGAATTGGAAAAAGACAAGATACAAGTGCAAACCCGAATCAGGACTTATGTGATGCTTTCCGGCATCGGAATCTTCATCATTATTGCTTCAATATTATATCGCAACAATAAGCAAAAACAAAAAGCCAACAAGGTTTTGGAAAACACGCTCCACGATTTAAAAGCAACACAAACACAATTAATACAATCCGAAAAAATGGCCTCACTGGGTGAACTCACCGCCGGCATAGCCCACGAGATACAGAACCCGCTCAACTTCGTCAATAATTTTTCCGATGTGAGTATCGAACTCCTTGACGAACTGAAAGAGGAAGAAGAAAAAGGCAATAAGGAAGATGTAATAGCCATTGCCGGCGACCTGACGCAAAACCTTGAAAAAATACGCCACCACGGCCGGCGCGCCGACGCCATTGTGTAAGGCATGCTGCAGCATTGCCGGGCATCTTCAGGACAAAAAGATCTAACGGACGTCAATACACTTGCTGAAGAATATTTACGGTTAGCTTATCATGGTTTAAGAGCCAAAGACAAGGACTTCAACGCCGAACTGATCACGCGTTTTGATGAAAAATTGCCTAAAGTTGAAGCTGTTCCGCAGGACATAGGCCGGGTGCTGCTCAATGTGTTCAACAACGCGTTTTATGCCGTTCAGAAAAAAGCGAAAACAGCCGGCGCAGGTTATACACCCTCAGTTGAGGTCAGCACGGCCCGGCAAAACGGATCTCTGGTGATATCGGTAAAAGACAATGGCATAGGCATACCCGAAAACATCCGCGAAAAGATCATGCAGCCTTTCTTTACTACTAAACCTACCGGTGAGGGAACGGGCTTGGGTTTGTCTTTAAGCTATGATATCGTAGTAAAGGGGCACGGCGGCCGTATCGACGTAGACACCATCGAAGGTGTGTACACAGAGTTTAAAATAATCTTACCGCTTGTTTGATGAAGAAACTATTTACCATCAGCATCAGCCTGTTTATTTGTAGTGCGGTTTTGGCGCAGCAGCATCTGCCCGATAGTGTTCTCAGATCATTCAAAACGGCCTCTAATGATTCATTAAAGTACCAGGCCAATCACGATGCCTACCTTTATTTTGAAGAGATCAATAAGGACAGCGCCTTATATTATAACGAAAAGTGCTTGTCGTTATCCGAAAAGGATCAAAAAAACCTGGTATCTGCGCGATGCCTTGCCAGCAAAGGCTACCTGTTAACCAGTAAGGGACAATATGCCGAAGCATTAAAAAATCTACTCCATGCATTTGCTATCGCCGAAGACGCAAAAAATGCAAGTAATGACTGGTTTACGAATAACACCTTGTATTCCGATCGACGGTATCCGCCCGAACAGACGCGGCTTTTTGTATTGGCGCTAATTCATCACATGTATGCTATCCTGATGCGCTCCACTCACAATAACGAGCAGCAAATATTTCATTTTGCAGAAGCGAGAAGGATTGCGACCCTGGTAAATAACAAAGACCGCATTATGCTTGCCGACATGAATTTGGGCGGGGCTTACCTGTCAGTTAACAAAATCGATTCGGCGCTGATCTTTTTAAATGAAGCGAAAGAGATGACACTGCGGTTCGGACCCAGGAAATACTTAGGCTTTATCCTGATGAATCTTGGTGATGTAGCTTTCAGCAAAGGTGATGTGACAGGTGAAAAACGATATTATTATGAAGGCGTCTCGTCGTCAGCGGAACAAAAAAACCAAACTACTTTAACATGGCTGTACCTAAGGCTTACAGATGTTTATGTTAGGGAGAAGCAAAAAGATTCGAGCCTTTATTTTGCAAAAAAGGCATTTCAAAGCTTTGGTAATTTGGGTATTTCTAACGGCGAGACGCTCAATATTGGCACGGTATATCAAAAGCTTTGCGATAGCTACAAACTGAGAGGTCAAACAGATAGCGCTTATAAATATGCCAACTTAGCTCTGGCCGCAAAGGATCGGCTGTATAAAATCTATATTGAAAACCTGGCGCAGTTTCAAAGTCTTTCACTAAAGGAACAGCTTCGCCTGCAAAACCTGGAAAAAGAAAAGGCGCTATATCAAAGTCGCGTCAGAACCTATGGATTACTGGCCGGCCTGTTCGTGTTTCTCGCAATCGCCGTAATACTTTACCGTAATAACCGGCAAAAGCACAAGGCGAATAAAATCCTTTTAAGCACATTGGCCGATCTGAAAACCACGCAAACCCAATTGATCCAGGCCGAAAAAATGGCCTCGTTAGGTGAGCTGACCGCCGGCATAGCCCACGAGATACAAAACCCGCTCAACTTCGTCAATAATTTCTCCGAAGTAAATACCGAATTGCTTGAAGAGATGCAGACCGAAATTGAAAGAGGCAATTTGGACGAAGTAAAGGCCATTGCTGAGGACTTAGTTGAGAATGAGAAAAAGATCAGCATGCACGGCAAACGAGCCGACGGCATTGTGAAAGGCATGCTGCAGCACAGCCGGGCCTCATCGGGTCAAAAAGAGCCAACTGACCTTACCGCGTTGGCTGATGAGTATTTGCGCCTTGCGTATCATGGCCTGCGGGCAAAGGATAAATCATTTAATGCAGAATTAATCACGCATTTTGATCAGGATCTGCCAAAAGTGAATGTCATGGCCCAGGACATAGGGCGGGTAATATTGAACATCATCAACAACGCCTTTTACGCCACGCAAGAGAAAGCAAAGACCGCAGGGACAAATTATAAACCTACTGTAGAAGTTAGCACCACGCAACAGAATGGTTCAGTTGTAATCTCTGTTAAAGACAACGGTACGGGCATCCCCGAAAACGTACGGGAAAAGATCATGCAACCATTTTTTACCACCAAGCCAACCGGTGAAGGAACAGGTTTGGGTTTGTCGCTTAGTTATGATATTGTAGTGAAGGGACATGGCGGAAGCATAAAGGTTGACAGCCAGGAAGGCCAATACTCAGTTTTCATAATTACATTACCTCTATCATGAATAAACTTTTATTGCTGCTAATTTTCTTCTTTGGTTCGGCTGCTTACGGGCAGCAGGCCGATAATGGAAATTTTGAGCTAAAGCACCTCCCTGCGAACGTTACCGATCAATGGAAATTTCATGCCGGCGATGATCCTGCCCGGGCCGACACTGCATTCGACGACCAAAATTGGCAGCATATTGATGCTACGCAGGAGTATCATTTTTTGCCCCAGGTAGCTAAGGCGCAGATCGGCTGGTTTCGGCTTACTTTGGACGTTTCGCCGGCATTGAGAGGCAAAATTGTGGCCCTCGTCGTTAATCAGTATGGTGCCGCCGAAATTTATTTTAACGGTGCGCTAATGCGTACTATGGGCCGGGTAAGCAGCGATTATCAACACGAGCGAACCCGTTATTCGAGAGCGGAGCCGCTTACCTTACAGCTCACCAAAGCGCCGAAACAATACATAGCCATCAGGTATTCCTTTAACAGATCCAACCTGGTTATCGGTTATGGCCGACCGGTTATCCGGGCTTCGTTTAGCCATGTCGATAGCGCCTGGGATGATTTTTTTCTACAGGTAGATGATTACACCACCCGTGCCTGGGTGTCGGGCGGCTTTATGCTGCTGAGCATTTTACAGCTGGCCATTTATTTATTTAACCGCAAACGCAAGGTGAATCTTTACCTGTCGCTTTACGCATTGATGCAAATGATCACGCTGGCCGACGGGCTTTTAACGCCCATGATACATAGCGGCGGCTGGTATAGCTTTGATCTTTTGTTGTTTAACATAGCCGCGCCGCTCGATTTTATTTTCCTGATGATGATGACCTATTCATTTTTTGGCTATAAAAGGGGGCCCTGGTTTATTACTATGGCTGCATTAAGCTTACCGGTCATCATACTGCAGTTTATTGGTAATAATGCTGCCAATGAACAGGTACTTGCAATTGGTAATACTATAATTTACCTGTCAATTATTGGGATTTCAATAAAAGCTATCCGTGAAAAAAAGACCGGGGCCGCGTTGTTCCTTGCCGGCATCGTCGTTTCGCTGGTATTCTTTACACTCTTTAGTTTCGGCGACGCAATTCTGTCTCAACCCTTTTTGGCAGTAAGCTTCGAGGTTGCCCTGGCCTTTATAACGCCGGCGATCATCCTTTCGATCCTGCTGGCCAGGGAATTCGCGCAAAACCTAGTTTCGTTACGGCTAAAACTGGCTGAGGTAGAAAGCTTATCGGCACAAAACCTACAGCAGGAAGTAGAAAAACAACAAATACTGGCCCGCCAGAACGAAACGCTCGAGCAGAAGGTAACCGAGCGCACCTCCGAATTGAACAAATCATTGATCAATTTAAAAGCAACCCAAACGCAATTGATCCAGTCCGAAAAAATGGCCTCATTGGGTGAATTGACCGCCGGCATAGCCCACGAAATACAGAACCCGCTCAACTTCGTCAATAACTTCTCCGATGTAAGTATCGAACTACTCGACGAGTTAAAGCAGGAAGAGGAAAAAGGCAACAAGGAAGACGTGATAGCCATCGCCGATGACCTAACGCAAAACCTGGAAAAGATACGCCACCATGGCCGGCGCGCCGATGCCATTGTGAAGGGTATGCTGCAGCATAGCCGGGCATCTTCAGGACAAAAAGAACTCACGGACGTCAATGCACTTGCTGAAGAATATTTACGGTTAGCTTATCATGGTTTAAGAGCCAAAGACAAAGACTTTAACGCCGGGCTGATCACGCATTTTGATGAAAAATTGCCTAAAGTTGAAGCTGTACCGCAGGATATTGGACGGGTGTTGCTTAATGTGATCAACAACGCTTTCTATGCAGTGCAGCAAAAGGCAAAAACTGCCGGCAATAGCTACAAACCTACAGTTGAGGTAAGTACGACGCAACAGAATGGCTCAGTTGTGATTTCTGTTAAAGACAATGGCACCGGCATACCTGAAAACATCCGCGAAAAAATCATGCAGCCGTTCTTCACTACCAAGCCAACCGGCGAAGGCACAGGTTTAGGCTTATCGCTGAGTTATGATATCGTGGTGAAAGGGCATGGCGGGAAGATCAATGTAGAAAGCAAAGAGGGCGAAGGGTCGGAGTTTACAGTGATGCTTCCGTTGAGTTAAAAAACCATATCATTTCGATGAACCAGCGTTTGGCAGTGGTGTATGGCGTGAGGAAAAACCTCGTACCACCTGCTTGGCGGATTATCGTCCTGGCATATAAGATTTTTTCGCTCGCACAGTCAGAGCACGGTGCGCTCAAGAGAATAGTTCTCCCCGCTCCCTTGCTCCGGCAGCGCTGGCTCGTTCGGAATGAGATTATTTGTTAGTTTGTACATAAATTTTCTTTCGGACTTCCGGACTATTTTTCCGTACCTTACCTCGCCTTTAACCCTAAGCATGAGAAAATTAGCCCCTGCCCTCCTGTTAGCCTTTTTGTCCCTAAACTGCTATGCGCAGGATAAGCCCGTTGTCATTTCCCAAAAAATCTTCAATCCGTATCTTGATTTTGTGACTATCGGTCGGTTGGATGGCTGGTATTTCAGGGCAGGCAATGATACCGCCTGGGCTGCAGCAGATATCAACATGTCCGGGTGGCAAAAATTGACCCCCACGGGCCTGACCGCAAAATATGCACGCAAAAACGGCCGGGTGGAGGGCTGGTTCAGGATAAAAATAAAACTGGATAGTACTGTCAAAGTAAAGGGTTTGAAGATCGCTTACGATAGTTACGCGCCCGCGGATATTTTTATTAACGGCAAGCTGCTTGGTTCATACGGCAGTACAGGGCTTTATAGGCGTCCATATGCCGAATACGATGCAAATGTTTTTAATACCAGACTGCCTCTTGATTTAAAACAAGGGGAGCAGTTCACTTTAGCCTTGCACATCGTCGACAGCCTGACGCGTATCGTACCCGTAAAGCTACGATCCGAGTGGAAAAACCAGGCCGATATCATCGCAATTTGCGGTGACGATAACGACCGCCTTGCTCTCACCAATATGCTGGGTTTTAGCAAAAGTTACTCCATCTGGCTTTCAGTGAGTTTCACATTATGTGTTCTTTTCTGGTTACTGGCGCTTCAAAACAGGCGCGAAAGGGTGCTGTTGCTGATAGCTTATTGTTCGACATTTTTTGTAGGCTCTGTTTACGTGTTGTCAGCCAGGCTTGTCTTACAACACCCATCCTCGTCGACTTTCATTGTTTACGATTTTCTGGCAAATTTCAGCCTGGGGCTTTTCCTGGCCTCAGTACCAATGGTAATAGCGGAAGTTTTTAAGCGCCGTATTCTATTATGGGTGAAAGTAACGCTGGTTGTTATCGCTTTTTATGCGGGAGCAGGTTCTTATTTGCCATCCTCGATTTCAAATATCATCCAAAATGCGCCACTTCTTTTTCCTTTGGTGGTCAGCCTGTATTACATTATATCATCATGGAAAAAACTCAGGGGGTCGCAGTGGAGCGTTGTTGCCGGCATATTGGGATCAATTCTTTTCTTCGTGACCCTGATAGTTGTCGGCATGTTATGGCCTGGAAAGATATTTATTGACGTCGGGATCGGTTACTACATATTTACAGGCTTTTTGCTTTGTTTCCCGGTTTCCATGCTGGTGTATGTCGCCATGCGTTTTAAAGAAATTATCAAAGAAGTGCGGCACAACGCAGCGCAGGTTGTGCAGCTTTCGGAAGAAAAGAAGCAGGAAGCGCTAAACCGCCAAAAACTGCTCGAAGAAGAGGTAAACCGCCAAACCGCCGAGATCAGGGCTAACCAGGCAAGGCTTATCCAATCCGAAAAAATGGCCTCATTGGGTGAATTGACCGCCGGTATAGCCCACGAGATACAGAATCCGCTCAACTTTGTCAATAACTTTTCCGATGTAAGTATCGAACTACTCGAAGAGTTAAAGCAGGAAGAAGAAAAAGGCAACAAGGAAGACGTGATAGCCATTGCCGATGACCTGACTCAAAATCTGGAAAAAATACGCCACCATGGCAAGCGTGCCGATGCTATTGTGAAAGGCATGCTGCAGCACAGCCGGGCATCTTCAGGACAAAAAGAACTCACGGACGTCAATGTGCTAGCTGAAGAATATTTGCGACTGGCTTACCACGGTCTGCGGGCAAAGGATAAGGATTTCAATGCCGAGTTGATCACCCATTTAGATGCAAAACTGCCCAAAGTGGAAGCCGTTCCGCAGGACATTGGCCGGGTGCTGCTTAATGTGATCAACAACGCTTTCTATGCAGTGCAGCAAAAGTCAAAAACTGCCGGCAATAGCTACAAACCTACAGTTGAGGTAAGTACCACGCAACAGAATGGCTCTGTTGTGATTTCTGTTAAAGATAATGGCACCGGCATACCTGACCACATTAAAGAAAAGATCATGCAGCCCTTTTTCACCACCAAACCAACGGGTGAAGGGACTGGCTTAGGCTTATCGTTAAGCTATGATATTGTGGTGAAGGGGCATGGCGGGAGTATTACCATCGATACCAAAGAAGGCGAAGGTTCGGAATTTACTGTATCAATCCCAATTTAAACAAGGCTATGATAAAGCATTTTACAGTTACCATCGTTTTTTTGTCTTTGGCCAGTATTGGTTTTGGCCAAACCCGGCATGTCATAGATAGCCTCCGCCATATATTACATACCGCCAAAGATGACACCGGAAAAATTAACGCCCAGATTCGATTATGTTATGTTTACAGGTTGGGGAACACAGACTCTGCTCTTTTTTATGGCCGGGAAGCTCTAAAGGCATCAGAAAAAATTAATTATCTGCAAGGGGATGTTGAAGTACGTGGTTTTATGGCTGTAACGATGGAACAATTGGGCGACTTACCGCAGGCACTGGGCATGGCGTTCAAAGCGATACAAATAGCAAAGGAAAATAATTTAGAAAGCAAAACCACCCCCGCGCTTAACGCAATTGGCGAAACATACATTATATTGAAAGACTACCGCAGGGCCATTCACTACTTTAACACGCAAAAAGCTTTGGATGTAAAACTCGGGATCGAAGAAGGTTTCGCGTATGCTTTGTATGATACAGGAAACGCCTATGACGAAATGAATGAGCTGGATTCCGCATACTACTATGAACAGGAAGCCATAAAAAGCTTTGCAAAAACTGGACGAAAGGAGCCAATAGTTTACAAAATATTAGGGGACATAGCGTTGAAAAAGGGCGACAAGCAAGGGGCATTAAAACAGTATCAGCAATGCCTGCAAATAGCAATCGCAAATAATGAAAGCCGGGCCACCGGTTTTGCTTATAATAAAATTGCGGCTTTCTATAAAAACGAAAATCAACCCGACTCAGCGATCTATTATGCGAGTAAAGGGCTAATGCAATCTGAAGCTATAGGGAAAAAGTTAACAAGCATGGAAGCTGCTAACTTATTATCAGAGTTGTATGAACAAAAATATCCGAAAGAAGCGCTGAGGTACCTTAAAATAGCTAATGTTTATAAGGAAAGCTTGTTTGGCGCCAACAATATAAATGCCGTACAGACATTGGTTGCTCAAGAAGAGGAGCATCAGAAAGAAATTGAAACAAACCGGGTTAATTACCAAAACAGGTTAAAATTGTATGCACTAATTGCCGGTTTTGGGATACTGTTTTTGGTCGCTTTAATTCTTTACCGCAATAACCGCCAAAAGCAAAAAGCTAATAAGGTATTGGTAAGTACCCTGGATGATCTCAAAGCAACCCAAACCCAACTTGTGCAACGCGAAAAAATGGCCTCTTTAGGCGAACTGACAGCAGGCATCGCACACGAGATCCAAAACCCGTTAAACTTCGTCAATAACTTTTCGGAGGTAAGCGCCGAACTCGTCGATGAAATGGACGAAGAGTTGGATAAAGGTGATGTAACGGAAGCAAAATCGATCGCAAGCGATATTAAAGATAACCTCGAAAAAATACGCCATCACGGCAAACGCGCGGATGCCATTGTGAAAGGCATGCTGCAGCATAGCCGCGCTACATCAGGGCAAAAAGAACCAACTGATCTGAATGCCCTTGCTGATGAATATTTGCGGCTGGCCTATCACGGGTTAAGGGCGAAGGATAAAGATTTCAATGCAGAACTGATCGCGGACTTCGACGAAAAACTACCTAAGATTAATGTCGTTCCACAGGACATTGGCCGGGTGCTGCTTAATGTCATTAACAATGCTTTTTATGCCGTTCAGCAAAAGGCGAAAATAGTTGGGCCCGATTTTAAACCGACGGTTGAAGTAAGTACTGCACAGCAAAATGGCTCTGTGGTAATGACCGTAAAGGACAATGGTACCGGTATACCCGAAAACATACGCGAAAAGATCATGCAACCGTTTTTTACCACAAAGCCGACCGGCGAAGGCACAGGTTTAGGCTTATCGCTGAGTTATGATATCGTGGTGAAAGGGCATGGCGGGAAGATCAACGTAGAGAGCAAAGAGGGCGAAGGTTCTGAGTTTACAGTGATGCTTCCGTTGAGTTAAAAAGCAATGTCATCCTATGTTTGCAGATAGGATGGCATTGCTTTTAAAAGTCACTCCGTCCGCAAACTTTTTACAGGGTTTGCCGTGGCCGCCTTTACGGCTGAATACCCGACGGCAAGCCAGGCGATGAGCAGCGACAATGCGATGGTAAGTACAAAGTACCATACGCCAAGGTCTATCCGGAAGGTGTATTGCTGCAGCCATTTATGCATAAAATAATAGCCCACGGGGCTTGCAACAACAAATGCTATCGCGATAAGCACGGTAAACTCCCTCGACAACAGGTAAACGATATGGCCAACCGAAGCGCCCAATACCTTGCGGATGCCTATTTCTTTGTTCCGGCGCACCGCCATGAACGCTATAAGTCCGTATAAGCCCAGGCAGGATATAAATATCGCTATACCCGAAAATACCGTATATAATGCCGAAAGCCGGTTTTCCTGTTTATAATAGTCGGCTACAGATTGATCTACAAAAGCGTACTGGAACACATAATCGGGGAAATCCTTGTTCCAGATTTTTTCCAGCATCGCCATGGCCTGCTTTATGTTTGCTGATTGCAACTGGATATTAACGGAGCTGTATCCATTTTTAAAAGGCATCATTACCAGCGGACCGATCGGGTCTCGCAGCGAGTTCAGGTGGAAATCTTTTACCACACCCACGATCGGCCTTAGCCAGCCGTTCACCCTCACTCTTTTGCCAAGGGCCTCCCTGGGAGTGCCGAGGTTAAGCTTTTTCAGCAACGCTTCGTTCACAACAAATTCACTGGCAGTATCCGAAGGGAAATATACCCATCCGGCAACAAGCTGTAACCTATACAAATTGAAGTAAGCAGTATCGGCTATTTTTACGCCTACAACCAGGTCCGCTTTCCGGGTATGATTGGTTTCCAGTTGCAGGTCGGTGGCAAAATCGGCGCCTACCGGCATCCCGCGGCTAAAGCTGAGTTCTTTTATACCCGCCTGCCCCCGCAATTGGCTTTCAAGGAAGGGCACCTTGGTACGGCTTAAGCTGTCGCCCGGGTAGCTGATGTTGACGATAGCCTTTTTGCTGAAACCCAGGTCGGCATTTTTAAAATAATTCATCTGCGACACCACCACCAGCGTGCCGATCACCAGCACCTGCGCAATGGCAAATTGCAGCACTACCAATGCCCGCCGCAAGGATACGCCGGAGGAGGATTGAGCGATGACCTTGCTCTTCAGCGCCAGGATAGGGTTGAATCCTGAAAGCACAATTGCCGGATAGAAGCCCGAGAGAAACGTAATGGCTACGAAAACGATCGCGAGGAACAAAATCACCGACGGGTTGCTCCAAAAATCAAATGACAGTTGTGTTTCCAGCAAGCCGTTAAGCAACGGTAGCATAGCCGCTGCCAGGGCTGTGGCCAATATGATCGAAATAAAGCAAACTAAGCTGGTTTCACCTAAAAATTGCAGCACCAACTGCTTGCGACGGCCCCCTAATACTTTTCGTACACCTACCTCCCGTGCGCGGGTGATGGCCTGCGCCGTAGACAGGTTGATAAAATTGACGCAGGCCACCACAACCAGGAACAAGCCGATCAGGTCGAGCGCGGTGATGAGGTCCTTGCTAAAAGTGCGGCCGTTGAAATTGCCAAAACGCGAATCGTAATGCATCTCGCTGATAGGTTCGAGAACCAAATTATAACCAGCGTGATCGGGCGGCATATGCCTGGTTACAAAGGCTTCGAGCTTTTTATTAAAGTCCGCTACGGAATAATTGGCCGGCAGTTGCACAAAGCAATAGTTGGCATCGTCTATCCCGACCCAATTGTTCATATTAACCTGTTTCTCGAGCGTTATGTACGATACCACCATGCTTAGCGGAAAATCGGTATTTACCGGCGGATCTTCCAGTATTCCGGTAACTTTCATATTCGCCCGGTACAGGTTGAGGGTTTTGCCAACCGCGTCTTTCCAGTCGCCGAAATATTTTGTCGCGGTTTTTTTGGTCAGCACCAGCGAATTGATTTCTTTCAATGCAGTTTCAGGCCGGCCGATCGCCATTTTAAAATCGAACATTTTAAAAAAGTTCGGCTCGGCCAGAAAAACATTGTCCTCGTTAAATTTTTTTACGATCCCGCCTTTTTTATCCTGGAGCTTTACCTCCACGCCGCCGTCGCCCATAATGGCCGTCGCATTTTCCAGTTGCGGATAATCCGCCCGTATGCCGCGTGTAACAGGGAAAGGCACGCCGGTGCGGTATTCCCGCCCTTCAGCGTTTTTGCTGATGCGGACTACGCGGTAAAGCCGGTCCTTTTTGGTATGGAAATTATCGAAACTTTGCTCGTACTGCAGCACCAGGAATATGAGCAGGCTGGCGGCAATACCCACCACCAGGCCGGTAATATTGACGAAGGTATAGCTCTTGTTACGAACTAGGTTTCGGATAGCGGTTTTGAAGTAGTTTTTGATCATGGCGAAGGAGGTTATATCATTGCGATACAAGTGGCGTGCCATGCTTGCAAATAGCTGGTGATCAGTCATTTTACCCCTACAAGAAAAGACCGCTGTTCGCTAACGATACAATCGATGTTCGGTTATGGGTCTTGCACGGCAGGCGGGTGGACTGGTGTTTTTATCGCCGGTATCTCTGCCTCAAACCCGCGATGGTAAGCACCAGCGCTATTGTCACCAGTATGCCGATGTATTTGTCTTCGGTCACCAGCGCGATAACCAGCCCGAAAAGTACGGCCGCGAAGTAGTACGTATTAAAATTCGGTTTCGCCATTCCAGGCGGCCAAATTAAATGTTTTCAGCGAGCATTGTCGCGCCGGGCAGCATAATTCCGTAATGAACAATAATATTATTTTAAAACCCGTTTAAACCTGCGGTTGTTATAGCAGTCATAGGTACACTTAAGTAAATAACGATCAGCTGGTCCAATGGTAAACGTATACGCACTGTTACAACCCCTATAAAACTCATAATATTTATGTTAAAGCGTATTTTAGTATTGGACGACAACCAGCACCTGCTCGACGTGGTCGAGGAAGCGCTCACCTACGAGCATTTCCAGGTGCTTGTCACTTCAGACGGTAAAAACATCATCGAAATAGCCAAAATGTTCCAGCCCGACCTGTTTATACTCGATTATAAAATGGCCGGCCATAACAGCGAAGATATTTGCAGGCAGATCAAATGGCATCAAACGTTCGGACACGTACCCGTAATACTTTCATCGGCGTACCTGTATCGCGATGTGGACTATTCGGCCCTCGGCTGCGACGACATCATCATCAAACCTTTTGGCCTGGACGAACTGATAAGCAAAGTAGGCAGCCTCGCTATTGCTGCGAGCGCGTAAGTTGAGTTGGCAGTTGACGGTTTGCAGTTGGCAAGAAAGTCAATGGTGAATGGTCAACAGTCGATGGTCAATAAGTCAATGGGGAATAGTCAATGGTCAATGATAGGTAACGGAGAAAAATAATTCACCATTCACTATTCACTATTGGACTGTTCACTATGATAGCGCCCGTCTCTTCAACGTGATCACCGTCACCTCCGGCCAGATGCCCAGCCTGCCCGAGAATGCCAGGAAACCGAATCCGCGGTTTACATACAGGTGACGCCCGTTTTGCTCCATCGGGCCGGCCCAGTCTAAGTAACGGTATTGCACGGGGCTCCAGCGCAGGCCGGCCGTTTCGACGCCGAATTGCGCGCCGTGTGTATGACCGGCCAGCGTAAGGTGTATTTTGGTGGGATGATAACGCACTTTTTCTTCCCAATGCGTAGGGTCGTGCGATAGC
>DASZVE010000087.1:0-143194 GCA_035547095.1 Mucilaginibacter sp. | reverse complement strand
ATTCAAACGCTTCAATATATCATCGTACCAGATCTTGCGCCCGGCCAGGGTTGAAACACCCTTACTTTTCAGCACGATCTTCTTCACCGGGTATTTGGTAACGATGTTGCCCATCGAGCCGCGGCCTTTGATGGCTACGTTGGCAAAGTCTTCATCGAACTGCAGCTTGCGCAGCTTGGAGTGCGGCTTCAAACTGATGTTCACCACTTCGGCCTCGCCGTTCGGGTTGGCGGTAAAATACAACACCCTGGAGCCCTTGCTGCCCTTGGTCAGGTCGTATTCCTTGTCGCGTGTTACGCCTACGACGCTGAAGCGTTTAATATAGCTGGTGCCACTCTGGCCATCCTTGTAGATCATATTATACACGGTGCGCTCGTCGTTCTTTTTGAACACGCCCGCGTGGATAATATCCTTGCCCACGAACACCTTTTCCTGCACCTTGGTGATCATACATTTGCCGTCGGCACGGAACACGATGATCTCGTCGATATCCGAACAGTCGCATACAAACTGGTCCTTTTTCAAGGCGGTGCCAATGAAACCGTCCTCGGCGTTCATGTACAGCTTTACGTTGGCCAGCGCCACCTGCGCGGCTTCCACTTTGTCGAACGTGCGCAGTTCGGTTTTGCGCTCGCGGCCCTTGCCGTATTTCTCCTTCAGCTTTTCGAACCAGGCGATGGTATATTCCACCAGGTGTTTCAGGTGGTGTTTTACCTCTTTGATCTCAGCCTCCAGCGCCTTCATCTGCTCGTCCGCTTTTTTCACGTCGAAACGAGTGATGCTGCTCATCGGTTTGTCGATCAGCTTCTTGTAGTCCTCGGGCAATATCTCGCGGTAGAACTGCGGGAAGAATGGTGCGAACAGCTTGTTCAACACCTCGATCACCACCTCAAAGCTGCCGGAATTTTCATACTCAGCGTTTTTGTACATCCCTTCCTGGATGAATATTTTCAGCAGATTGCTGAAGAATATCTTTTCCATCAGCTCCTTCAGGCGTATCTGCAGTTCCTGTTTCAGCAGCTCCTTGGTGTACTCCGTGCTTTCGGACAGCATGTCATTCACGCTCATAAAGCGCGGCTTGTCGTCCTGTATCACGCAGGTATTCGGCGAAATGGAAACCTCGCAATCCGTAAAAGCATACAGCGCGTCGATGGTCACGTCGGGCGAGATACCCGGCGCCAGGTGGATCATGATCTCCACATCTTTCGCGGTATTATCTTCGATCTTTTTGATCTTGATCTTGCCCTTTTCATTAGCGGAAATGACGCTGTCGATCAGGCTGCCCGTCGTAGTTCCGAACGGTATCTCGGTAATCGCCAATGTCTTCTTGTCACGCTCCATGATCTTTGCACGACAGCGTATCTTCCCACCGCGCTGACCTTCATTATATGCCGAGGCATCGGCCAAACCGCCGGTAGGAAAATCCGGTACTAAATTTGGCCGAACGCCCTGCAATACGCCTATGGAAGCGTCCAGCAATTCGATAAAATTGTGGGGTAATATTTTGGTCGCTAAACCTACGGCGATACCTTCTGCGCCCTGGGCCAGCAGTAAAGGAAACTTCACCGGCAGGGTCACCGGCTCTTTATTGCGGCCATCGTAACTGGCCTGCCATTCGGTTGTATCGGGGTTGAAGACAACTTCGTTGGCGAATTTCGACAAACGCGCCTCGATATAACGAGGGGCTGCAGCAGAATCGCCCGTTATCGGGTCGCCCCAGTTACCCTGGCAGTCGATCAGCAAGTTTTTCTGACCTATCTGCACCATCGCATCGCCGATGGAAGCATCACCATGCGGGTGGTACTTCATCGTATTACCGATGACGTTGGCGGCCTTATTAAAGCGTCCATCGTCCATCTCCTTCAGCGAATGCAGGATGCGGCGCTGAACAGGCTTCAGCCCATCGTTGATATGCGGCACAGCGCGGTCCAGGATCACATAGGAGGCATAATCCAGGAACCAGCTCTCATATAGCCCGCGTAAGGGCGTTGTATTGTGCAGTTTTTCGTCGTTGTTTTCTGGCAAATCATTGCCCGGCTCTTCACTCATTCGTAGCAAAAAATAGAATGGGTAAATATATATTTTATGTGCGGATGTGCAGATGTGCGGATGTGCGGATTTTTGAACATTTGCACATGGGCTGGAGTCTTAGTCCAAAGTCCAAAGTCGCCGCGCGTATTTCGAGTCTTTCCTTCGAAAACTAACGATGCATCCCCTACGTCCTGCGTAAACCGCAAAAAACTTTGAAAGAACCGAAAACTATTCTTACATTTGCAGCCCCGTTCAGTACGGGTAAAACATTAAAACAAAGCAAGATAATGCAACAGTACGAAACCGTGATCATTCTTACCCCGTTGTTATCTGAAGAAAATGCTAAGGAGGCAATTGCCAAATACAGCAAAATTTTGAAAGATAACGGAGCCGAAATTGTCCAGGAGGATAATTGGGGTTTGAGGAAACTAGCGTACCCTATCCAAAAGAAAACTACAGGGTACTATCACTTAACAGAATACAAGGCTCCGGGTGATTTAATTAACAAATTGGAGGTTGAATTCCGTCGTGACGAGCGCGTTCTGCGTTTCCTGACGATTGCATTGGATAAGCACGCCATCGCTTATAACGAGAAAAAACGCAGCGGCGCTTTCAACCAGAAAAAAACCGCTAAAACCGAGGAGGTAGCAAGCTAATGGCAAACGAACAGATCCAATACGTTACCGCTCCCAAGGTGGACGATCAGCGTAAAAAATATTGCCGCTTCAAAAAGAACGGCATCAAGTACATCGATTACAAGGACGAGAAATTTTTGTTGAAGTTCATTAACGACCAGGGCAAAGTATTGCCCCGCCGTTTAACCGGTACTTCATTGAAATTTCAGCGCAAAGTGGCGCAGGCTGTAAAGCGTGCGCGCCACATCGGTTTGCTTCCTTACGTAACAGATTCACTAAAATAATCAGGGAGGTTTAAGCAATGGAAGTTATTTTAAAACAAGACGTTAAGAACCTCGGCGAGAAGGACGATATCGTAAACGTAAAACCGGGTTACGGCCGCAATTACCTGATTCCCCAGGGCTTTGCCACGCTGGCCACCGAATCTGCAAAGAAAGTTTTAGCCGAAAACCTGAAACAAGCACAGTTTAAACAGGAAAAGATCCGTAAGGATGCCGATGCCGTAGCTGCCAAGCTGGAAGGCGTGAAGCTGACCATCGGCGCAAAAGCCGGCGAAACCGGTAAAATATTCGGTGCGATCAATACCATTCAAATTGCCGACGCTTTGAAAAAAGAAGGCTTCGAGGTTGACCGCCGCCGCATCACTTTCGACGAAGAACCAAAAATGCTTGGCGAATATACCGCCAACCTGAACCTGCACAAAGAGGTGAAGGTAAAGGTTCCGTTTGAAGTGGTAGCAGAATAAACAGAAGTCGGAGGTCGGAAGTCCGATTTCGGAATGATATGTAAAGGTGTTTAGTGAAAACTAAGCGCCTTTTTTATTGGTCATAAACCACTCTGTGAACTTTGTGATTTTTCTCTTTGTGTCCCTCCGTGGTAAAAATCTCAACCACAAAGGACGCAGAGTTTTCTCACAGAGAGCACAGAGATATAAATTCGAAATTGCACATTCGACATTCGACATAAATAGGATATTTTAGCTTCGTGAAAATGAAACCCGGCCTGCTGAAACTTATCTGGCGTATTGCAAAACTGGCACTGATATTGTTCTTCGGGCTTTCTATTTTTTGGGTGATCCTTTACCGGTTTGTTAATCCGCCGGTTACCTGGCTGATGATATCGCGCGGCTTCGAGCGCAAAGCTGACGGCAAAGACTGGAAGATCGACAAGCAATGGGTCGATTTTGACGATATCTCCGACCCGATGAAACGTGCGGCCGTAGCAGCCGAGGACCAGAAATTTTTAGATCACTTCGGGTTCGACTTTAAAGCTATGGAACGCGCCATCGATAAAAATGCGCACAGCCATAAGCTTATCGGCGGCAGCACCATATCGCAGCAGACTGCCAAAAATGTGTTCCTTTGGCCGGGACGATCCTATATCCGTAAAGGGTTTGAGGCCTATTTTACCATCCTGATCGAGACTTTCTGGAGCAAAAAGCGCATTATGGAGGTTTACCTGAACGAGATAGAAATGGGAGACGGCATTTATGGCGTCGAAGCGGCGTCTCAGGCCTACTATCACGAACCCGCCTCCAAACTAACCACCTACCAGGCTGCAGCCATTGCGTCTATTTTCCCCGACCCGCTGAAATGGTCGCCCACCAATCCAAGCGATTATGTGAGGCACAGGCAGTATTTGATACGGAAGAATATGAGGAGATTGGGGCCACTGGATTTTTAATTTGTTTTTCAAAGCATGGGTGTCACACTGAGGCTCTCGAAGTATGTGCGCTGGGTCTTTGCCCGCATGTTTCGAGGGCCTCAACATGCGGCTCCAGCGCGAACATCGATGACAGATTATTCAACTAACTCTGCAATGACACCGAGGTTGTTTGCTTTAACAACCAAAGCTCTCACGTCGTCAATATTATCTATTTCAATCACGACTTCTTCGTTATCTAATACTTTTGTCTTAATTGTACGGGCTTGTTTCAGTGATAACCCTGCACCTTGCTTCAAAAGCATGGTAAACGGTATTTTTCTCATGCCAACCCGCCAGCCTTTGAAAACGACCTTTGTCATTTTTGATACTTCCAATTCCTCGATTTGCCTTCGGCTATCCACTCTAACGCCTGCTCCAAGCGTTTTTCGCGGGTGCCATCAGATTTTGCCTCGGTGAACCATTCTAAGTATTCGCGCTTTTTGGACGGACTGAATTTCTCGAAATTGTCCATAGCCGCCAGGTTTCCTTTCAGCAGTTTGTCAAAATCTTCGGGCATGGGCAAATCCACTTTTGGGGCAGCGGGCTTTTTGGCTTCCTTAACGCCGCTTTCATTCAAGGCTATCAGTTGGTGGATAAAATCGATCAACACATCATCAGGCGGCAGATCACTTAATTTTTCAATACGGCCAAAACTGCCGGCGGCAGCCTCGTCATCCGAGCCTTTCAGATGGCCGTTAGGATCCTTCAGCCGTGATGCTTTCCAAAAACCAAAACCGAGATGTTGTTTGAAAGGAGCCATCATACAAACGGGCCCTTTATATTCAAAAAAAGGCATGCCCCATTTGATGGTTTCGCTGATCAGTGGCGAAGCGCGGTGAACCACTTCCCTGATATGAATTAAGATCGGTTTGGCAAAGTCGGCCGATTTGGCGATCACCGCGTCAACCCGTTCGTCGTATTGTCCCATATTCGAAAATACGAATCAATAGTGAATGGTCAATAGTGAATCTTTGTGATCATCGATCTTAAATTGACCATTCACCCATTGACCATTCACTAAACGGATTCGCCCAGTAAGCCGTCAAGAATAGCATTATGCCGGGCGTGCGTAAATTCGGTAATCGTCATCTCGGCCACCTTACTTTGATAAAAGGTATCCTCCGTAATGATCTTTTCAACTTCTTCCCTGGAAGCCGCGTTGACAATAAGGATGCCACCCGTGGCCGGCACTTTTCTGCCGGTTACCAGGAATGTATTGTTTTCAATGTACTTTTTCAGGTAAGCAACGTGCCCGTCCCTGTGCTTGTCAACTTCTTCAGGGGACGCGGTGTAGTGGATGTCGATGATGAACATATAGGTGTGATGATTTGTTAACGGATGATTGGGGCCAGTGTGAGTGGCTATGACTGAGCTGCCCAGAAATATCAGTATGCCGGTCAGAAAAGTTCTTTTATCAATTTAAGCAAATATTCTTTATTTATACTGCTTTCTTCGCTTTTATCATACAATATCAGCATATTAATAAAAGTATTGTCATTGGATTGATCGACCAGGTATGTTATAACCCGATAACCACCACTTTTGCCCTTCCCTTTACTTTTAACTGCAAGTCTTATCTTGAACAGTCCTCCGCCCAAATCAACACCTTGCCTGGGATTTTGAATTAAACTTTCCGCAAGCTTTTCAAGATCATTAATTAAAGAAAAATGTTTCTTTTTTAAATCTTTAACTTTTCTTATAAAGACAGATGTATAAATAACCTGATTAGCCATTATAAATCCTTAAGGCTTGATGGCTGAACTTTACCTTCCTGGATCAATTTAACTTCTTTTAGTGCCTCCGCTATTTGCAATGTGAGTTCACTTTCTTTTTGTTCTTCAATAACCTTGGCCTTAAATTTCTTCAGGATGGTCAATACCATTTCGGCGTCGCTGTCTTTTACCTGTACTGTGAAAGTTGTCATGATCAAATTTAATTAAAAACTACGAAATCAGCTTGCCAAACAACTGCGGATGCCAGCTTTCCCTGAACGGCACTTCCCATTTGGTTTCAAGATCGGCCAGCGTAGGTACCAGGTTGTTAAACACGATGGTATTATTACCGATTTTGCCGGATTTTAATAATTCTTCAAATTCATGGCGCGGCGCAGATAAAACTTTTTCACCGTCGCGGTAGGCCAGATTAAACCTGTCGAACAAATTGATGCCGTATTCCTGCTCCATACGCTTCAGGAAATTGACTGACTTATCAATAGAGCAGCCGCTGGCGCCGGCCTGGCTTTCGTCGACGATCAGTACCAGGAAACGATTATACCGTACCTCGGCTTTGGCCTTTAGCTGATGATTATGGGCCGTCCATTCCGCAGCGAAACGGTCGAGTGTGTTTTGTATTTCGGCGGTCTCCTGGTTGGTTAGTTCACGATCCGACTGGTATACCCAAACCCTTGATTGTTCAGAAAAATGCATAACGCAAAAGTACCCATTTTATTAATTTAAACGTAAAAGGTGTTGTCATGATAAGATCACTTATTTTGAAACGTACAAAGGTGTTCGCCTTAGTAGCGCTCGTACCGATTTGTGCCTTTAAATATGTGCTGAGGCCGAAAACAGGTGAACAGGAGTGGCTGGATTGGAGCAATAAATGCCTGAATGAATGTTATGACCCGTCGAATGAAGCAAAACTGGTCAAGTGGGAATTATCCATTACGCCCGACCATTACTTGCGTTTAAGAAAAACTTTTCCACATGACCGGCAGGAGTATTTTTCGTTGCAATTGCAGCGGTTTAACGATCTGAATTACATTGGCACCGACAGCCTCGGAACTCTGCAATTCAGAGCGGATACGGACGATATTATCGTACAAACCTATAACGACCCGAAGGGTGATATCGACTCAACGGCAGTCAGGCTTGATTTGCCCGTAAAGCATCTGCAGCCGGAAAGATTGGATAGTTTGAAAAGCGCCCTGATGTATCTGAAATCGGAAAATTTATAATCCATTCGCCCTTGCGGTGATCTCGGCGATGTCCAGCACCTGTATTTCCTGCTCTTTTTCCTTCCCTTTTACACCATCGCGCAGCATGGTCATACAAAAAGGGCATGCAGCCGCGACAATCGTTGCCTTGCTTTCCAGCACATCTTCCATACGTTCGATATTGATGTCCTTGGTGCCTTTTTCGGGCTCTTTGAACATCTGGGCGCCGCCGGCGCCGCAGCACAGGCCATTACTTTTGCAGCGTTTCATCTCAACCAGGTCAGCATCCAGTATCTCCAGCGCTCTACGCGGCGCTTCATAAACATCATTTCCGCGACCGAGGTAGCAAGGGTCGTGATAAGTTATGCGCCTGCCTTTGAAGCTTTCACCGCCCTCAGCTTTTAATTTACCCACGTCGATAAGCTGTTGTATGAGTTGCGAATGATGGATGACCTCGTAATTGCCCCCTAAACCGGGATATTCATTTTTGATGGTATTAAAGCAATGCGGGCAGCCGGTAACAATCTTTTTTATATTATAACCGTTCAGCACCTGGATATTGGTCATGGCCTGCATCTGGAACAGGAATTCGTTACCTGCGCGTTTGGCCGGATCGCCGGTACAGCTTTCCTCGGTGCCTAAAACCGCGAAGCTAATGCCCACATGGTTCAGTATTTTGCAGATATCGCGCGTAATACGCTGCGCGCGCTCGTCAAAACTGCCGGCACAGCCCACCCAGAATAATATTTCCGGCTCTGTGCCCTGCGCGGCCATTTCGGCCATGGTTAATACCTGTATTTCGTCCATATATGTCATTAAGGTCATTAGGCCATTGGGTCATTAAGCCGGATTAAAAATGACTTAATGACAAAATGCCTTAATGACTCTCTTTCCAATTAAATCTATCCGCCGCCGAATACTTCCACGGCGCGCCGTTGTTTTCCACGTTGCCGAACATGTTGTTTAAACTTGCCGGCGCCTGCGATTCTTCCATTACAATATAGCGCCGCATCTCGGTTATGATCTCCAGCGGATTAATATTCACAGGGCAGGCCTCCGTACAGGCATTGCAGGTTGTACAGGCCCAAAGTTCTTCGCGCGTGATGTAACTATCCAGCAGCGTTTTATCATCTTTAAAATCCTTTCCATGCCTATCTATACTCTTTCCCACCTCTGTTATCCTGTCGCGGGTATCCATCATGATCTTGCGTGGCGAAAGCAGTTTGCCGGTCTGGTTAGCCGGGCAAACCGAAGTACAGCGCCCGCATTCGGTGCAAGTGTAGGCTTCCATCAGGTTTTTCCAGGTCAGGTCGGTTACGTCTTTTGCGCCGAAACGGGTCACTTCAACCGGTTCAGGAACGAAAGACGGATCAAGCATGGCTTTCACTTCGTTGGTAACCGAGGCCATGTTAGTGAATTTACCCTTGGGGTTGAGGTTCGAATAATACGTATTCGGGAACGCCAGCAGGATATGAAAATGCTTGGAATACGGCAGGTAATTAAGGAATGCCAATATCCCGATAATATGGAACCACCAGCAGCCCCGCTCGATCATAACCAGCGATGCAGCATTTCCGGGCAACAATGGGCTTAATACCGAACTTACCGGGAAACTTCCAGCCTTAATATAATGGCCGTAATTAAGCAATTGCAGTTTGTGATCGGCGGCGTTCATGGTTAGGAAGGCCGTCATCAGCAATATTTCAATAATAAGGATGTAATTAGCATCCGAACGCGGCCACTCGGTCATTTCAATGCCCGAAAAACGTTTAAGGCGACCGATATTCCGTCGGACCAAAAAAGTCACACAGGCTACCAACACTAACACGGCCAGGAACTCAAAACCACCGATCAGCAGGCCATATAGCCCTCCAAGCGGACGAGAAAAAATACGATGAGAGCCAAAAATACCGTCGATCAGTATTTCAAGTACCTCGATATTGATGATGACGAAACCCACATAAATAAATACATGCATAACCGCAGCCAGCGGCCGCTTGCCCATTTTGGATTGACCGAGCGCAACCTTAGCCATTGTCTTCCATCTTTCCGCGGGACGATCGGAACGATCGGCATCACGCCCCAGCAGAATATTCCGCCTTATTTTACCCACATTTTTGCTGAAAAGCCAAATTGCAGCGGCGAGGATGAGGATGAATATGATTTGTCCAATCATTATGCGTGCATAGTATTTTTGTCAAAGTTAGATTTTTGCTGAAATGTTGCAAGGGTTGTAAAGTTGGAAGGTTGAAATGTTGTATTGCTGTATTGTTTTATTGTTAAGCCATCGCAAACAGCTTTTTTGAAAAAAGTTTTTCATAAACAAAAAAACGGAGTACATTTGCAGCCCCGTCCAAAGGAGTCCTGCGGACAACGGAACGGTATCATAGCTCAGTTGGTAGAGCAAAGGACTGAAAATCCTTGTGTCGCTGGTTCGATTCCAGCTGATACCACACTTATAAAAAGGCTTTTTTCGCTACGAAAAAGGCCTTTTTTGTTTAAATTTGGCCATTATTAGACCAAGTATCATTTCAGTCGCAGCGGTCCGCTTCGACAGCATTTCCATAATTTTTTGTTGAACTTGACGTAAATGTGGCACAAATGTGTCACAAAGAATTTGCGTCCTAAACCAATTTTTATGGCTACGGTCGAAACTAAAATTTTTAAGCACCACAAGAAAGCGGATGGCACTTTTAACATTAAAATCCGTGTAACACACAAGCGTGAAAAAAAGTACCTGGATACGCCACACTTCGTATCTGAAAGGCAACTGACGCCGAAATTGGCAATTAAGGATGTTTTCCTGAAAAAAATCCTGAATGATCTTCTGGATGATTACCGGACAACGATCAGTGAACTGGGCGAAAAGCTTGAATTGTTTACCGCTGAAACTCTTCGTGATTACCTGAAGGTGAAAAATGAAGCCATCGATTTGATCAAGTTTTCAGAGGCTCACATTAAAGACCTAAAAGAAGCAGACCGGATTGGTTCTGCAAAAACTTTGCAGACGGTGGTACTGAGCCTGATCGATTTTTTTCAGCGGCGGGTAATTTCTCCAAATGAAATTGATGAACAGTTTTTGAACAGGTGGGATAAATATCTGCGGACACCGAGAAAAATCACACGAACCGACCAGTTCGGCAGGTCATTGAAAAGGAATGTGAAAGCGTTAGGCGATTCGGGCGTTCATAACCGAATGAGAGACTTGCGCATTTTGTTCAAGGCGGCTATGAAGCATTTTAATAAACCAAAAATTGATTTCATGCCGATTCCGCATGATCCTTTTGAAAATTACAAAATTGTCAGGCCGCCGGAAACCAAAAAGCGCAATTTACCGGTGGAGCAACTTAGATTGCTGTTCAATTACAAGGCGGAGCCCGGATCAAGGATTGAAATGGCAAAGGATATGTTTTTGCTTTCGTTGTACCTCTGTGGAATGAATGCTGTAGATTTCTATTACCTCTCCAAAGAAAATGTCGTAAATGGCAGAGTTGAGTATAATAGGACAAAAACAGAAAGCCGGCGAAAAGACGAAGCCTTTATCAGCATCAAACTTGTCCGCCCGGCGAAAAAGTTATTGGAGAAATACATTGGTATTCCAGCCTTGCGTTATTCGACATTTGAAAATTTTGATCATGCGCTAAACGAAGGTCTGCGGATTATCTGCAAGCATTTACAAATAAAACGGTTCACCTTTTATTGGGCCCGGCACACCTTCGGGTCAATAGCCAGAAATAAGGCGGGTATGTTGTTGGAAGATATAGCGATGGCATTAAATCATATCAATGATAAGCATAAGGTTACGGATATTTATATTGAGAAGGACTGGTCGCTAATTGATAAAGTCCAAATGGGTGTATTGAGATATATTGACAAGAATGTATTCAACTATAAAGTTGCCAATGAAACGCCTCAAACACCACCCTTAAGTGTGCGAAATATTTTTGGCTTTGTTAAATTAGAAAAGCTGGCTGGATAATGAAAATTAGAGAGCAAAGGATTGTGAGCGAGTATGTAGTAGCTTATCCTATCATAGCAAGTGCCTAAATGCTTGCCTTATTAGTAATTATGTGTTGGAGTCAAGGCGCCCAAATAATGAGTATATTGAATAATTGCTATAAACAAGGCCTCATTTTTATTGGCGGAATAGTCGTTAACTTGCTTAATGTTTTATTAATTTGCATGATTATTAGGTGCCTGACCTATATATTATCTTATTATGCCTTATGTCATTAAATATTCACCATTTAGAGAACGAGATTATAGACCAATATTTGTATGACGAAAATTCTACCCGCCCTTGGATTATCGGTTTTAGTGGAGGAAAAGACAGTACTATGCTCCTCCAAGTCGTCTGGAAAGCCCTTCAAAAGATAGACCCTATACTTCTTACACGCCAAATTTATGTGGTTTGCAACGATACGCTGGTTGAGAATCCACGAATAGTTAAATTTATCGAAGCGACGTTGCTGCGCATACAACAAGCCGCCGCAGAACAACAATTGCCGATTATTGTGCAGCAAACCGTCCCCAAACTTGAAGATACCTTTTGGGTAAAACTAATCGGATTGGGCTATCCGGCACCGAACAAAGTTCATCGCTGGTGCACAGATAGGCTTAAGATCGATCCTACCACCCGTTTTATTTTAGAAAAAGTAGACGAGGATGGTCAGGCTATCATTTTACTAGGTACGCGCAGTGCCGAGAGTTCCAAGCGCGCGGATCAGATAAAACGAAACGAAGTAAAGGGACAACGCTTACGCAAGCATGTACTACGCAATGCCTATGTTTATGCGCCGATAAAAGATGTTATAACCAGTGAATTGTGGCAGTACCTCAATTTAAATGATCCGCCTTGGGGTGGGTCACACAAGGAATTGCAAACACTTTATCGGAACGCAAATTCCGGTGATTGTCCACTAGTGATCGATGATACCACACCAAGCTGTGGAAACAGCCGCTTTGGCTGTTGGGTTTGTACAGTGGTTAATAAAGATAAAAGCATGGAGGGCCTTATCGACAATGGTGAAGACTGGATGGAACCCTTGGTTGAAATCAGGAACTTCTTA
Source organism: Mucilaginibacter sp. (assembly GCA_035547095.1). Classification (GTDB taxonomy): domain Bacteria; phylum Bacteroidota; class Bacteroidia; order Sphingobacteriales; family Sphingobacteriaceae; genus Mucilaginibacter. The sequence continues at coordinate 130,820 of DASZVE010000087.1, read as the reverse complement.
GTAGAGGCGCGTGATAATCCTGAAGTTTATCGTGAAAAGAAACGCAGGAACGGTACTATTGATGACGATAAATGGGGGCCTTATAGCTTTCACACTCGCGCAGAAATATTGAGAAGGATATTTGAGGCGCAAAAAGAAATTCAAGCGGTCGAGCCGATCGAGTTGATTACGCAACAGGAAATGGTACTTATCCAGTATTACTGGTTCAGAGACCTTTTTTTTACGCAGCGGGTATCAGATATCTATAACGAAGTATTTAATAGAAACCTTCATATGGGCAAGCACAAGAAAAATTTTCAGCAAGAGCAGGATTTGTTGAAGGCGAGTTGTCAGCAAGAATCAAAAGATGTAGAATTAATCCAGGATTTGCTGGCTTTGCAAAAAACAAAAACGCTAATGATCAGAAAACGCGGGCTGCAGGCCGATCTGGAAAACCGGATTGAGCAATTTATAGAAGAATTGAAGTAGCCAGATGACGATTAAAGAAATTGAACTTTATAATTTCAGGATCTACAAAGATTCTAACCTTATTGACTTTTCCCGGTCTAATGGCCGTAATTTATTTATCGTCAGCGGACGGAATGGCTTCGGGAAAACTACGTTTCTGATGTCATTGGTTTGGTGTCTTTACGGCCGGAACATGCAGGATGTCGATGATTTGTATAAGAAAGAAATCGTGGATCAGGGCGGCTATAGTAAATATATTGCTAACTCTTTAAACCGGCTAAGCCGCAGTGAGCAAAATCATAATTTTCACGTTTCGATCAAATTTACAGATATCAATATTCCCGAAGTTCCATGTAATGAGATCACGGTGACCAGGTATTACAACCCGAAAACCAGTCTGAATGAGGAAGTCGAGATATTAATTGACGGCAATCCGAGTGAACTGGCCAGGGAAGTCGGGCAGGAGATTTTTATTAGGGAATTTATCATGCCTATTGAAATTGCAAAGTTTTTCTTTTTTGATGCCGAGAAGATCGTGAGTTTGGCAGAAGTGAATACAGCAGAACAGCGCAGGAATCTTAGCCGAGCTTACGCGGAGGTTTTGGGGATAAAAAAATATGAAGATCTGAAGGCGGAGTTGGAAGCTTTACAACTAAAACTCCGCCAGGATTCGGCGACAGCTGCTGAAAAAAATCAATTGACGCAACTTCAAACTGATTTGGCAAAATATGAGAACCAAATAGAAGAGAATGAAAATAAGGTACTTGATCTACGGGAAAGGCGCAACGAAAAAAATAAAGAATCGCGGGACATTCAGGAAAAATTGATCCGTGCTGGCAGTACCATCACGATTGAAGAATTAATGGTACTGCGCGAGCAGGAAGATGACCTGGTAAAAAGACAGATAGATATCCAAAATGCGTTAAAAGACTCGTTTGACATTATCCCTTTCGCGATTGCCGGGGAGTTAATGTTTAATATATTCCAGCAACTATCAGCAGAAGGACGATATAAGCTCGCCCAGTTCAAAGATGAAAATGTTAAGGATGTGGCCAATAAGATCCTGACGGATTTATTACTGATACAAAAGCCGGCTTATTTGGCCATAGATCACAGAGTGCACGATTTCTATGCAAGCGCTTTCGATAAGTTGCTGCGCAAACATTTAGGGTTTGACAGTGAAATGGAGCAAGAAGAGTTTAAAGTCCTGCACGAGTTTTCGGATTCTGAAACCAACGAATTAAACGCCATTGTTAATAATCTTCAGCTGTCTTTCCGCGAGTCGTTTAAGCGTATCAACGGCGAATACAATTTGATTCGTAACGAATTGAACACCATCAGACGGAAGATCCGAGATGCTGAAGCTAACCAAGAAGACCCGATCATATCTGATTATCGACGCCATAAGGAAGAATTGGATCGTGAGATTATACGAATTGACGGCACCATTGATTCGCTGAACCGCGAGATCGGCGAGTTCACCAACGAAAAGGCGCAGAAGATAAAATTTATCGAGACGTTATCACGTAAGCTGAACGTCGCGGAAACCAACAAAGAAAAAGATCGGATCATCGCGCGTAACATTACTAACCTGAAGGATTTTATCACGAAGTTTAAAATCCAAAAAAAGAAATCGCTCGAAGATCAGATACTTAAAGGCCTGGAAACATTGATGCATAAGAAAGGGTTTATCAAACAGGTGGAGGTCGAATTGATTGGCGAAGACATTGATATTTTGTTAAAGAATGGCCGTGGCGAGGAAATCAAGAAGGAGTCGTTATCTAAAGGGGAACAGCAAATGTACGCAACGGCTTTGTTGCGTGGCCTGGTAGAAGAAAGCGACATTCAATTTCCGGTCTTTATCGATTCGCCGATGCAAAAATTTGACGAACAGCACGCGGAAAATATAGTGCGATATTTCTATCCCAATATTTCTGACCAAGTAGTATTATTCCCTTTGATTAACAAAGAATTAACCGCAAAGGAATACCAAATACTTTCACCTCATATTTCCCAGACTTATTTGATAAACAGTGTTCACGAAGACAAGAGCGAATTCTTGCCGGTGCATCCTGATGAATTCTTGAACACCTATAACCAAATGTATAATCATGCTGATTAATATTCGTACTTCTGAAGCCAATAAAGTCGTTGTTCAGGAACTCACGAAAAAAATGAACCTGGGAACGGAAAATGTCGTTTCCCGTATCGCATTCGCATACTCGCTTTCACGCAATATTAAGCTTAGCCTGGATACGGATCTAAGGGACGGTAAAGGCAAGGAGTACAAAGACGATATTTTATTCGGCCGATATCGTCATTACTATATCGCGATGATCTGTCAGCATTACAGTTTGCACAAGACGGATAAAGATATCGGCAAGTATATTAAAATGCATATTGATAATGGCCTAGAGATCATGAACAAGTTGTTCACCGATAACCGGAACTATTCTGGACTCGATTTTTTACTGGAGCATATTGAATTAGGGATCGATAAGCTGGAAGAAAGCGAGGTCAATAACGACGCGATCTTGTTCGACGAACAGACCCGCCGGGGACGTATTGTCAGCAAACCTGCTTTTGCCGATCTCATTCCGTTGCAAGTCGGAAAAACTTTCGAAGACGTACCGATCATTTTCAACTGGAACGACACAGCAGTACATAACAACGCACACGTTGCCGTCGCGGGCAATTCCGGTACCGGTAAAACCTATTTCGCCAACCAACTTATCAAGCAGATCACCCACAACTCGAAGGGTGTGGTTAATTATATCTTCCTTGATTTTAAGGGTATATCCGAGGAGGATGAAAAAAAGAACCAGTCTTTCTTTGAAAGCACTAACACCTCGCTAATCAAAGCGCCGTTCAAGCCTTTCCCGGTTAACCCGCTGGGGTTCATTGATAATGTCAATGAAAAAAAGAAAATTATGGGTATCAATAAATTCGTTGATATTATTGAAAGTTACAGTAAGATCGGCAAGAACCAGCAGCAGACGTTAAAGGATGCTACCCGACAGGCTTTCGCCGCCCAAAAAAATGGCGCCTACCCTTCATTTAAAGATATTTACGAACGGGTAATGGTCATGGAGGGCGACAAGGTCAGTACCTTGCGTGAGATCCTGCAAAGTTTGGCCGAATTGGATCTATTCGAGACCAAGGCCGATCTGAAAAACGAGTTCCTGAATAACAATTATTACCTTAGTCTTTCCGGCGACCTCCCCAATAACATCCGCTTCACTTCCGTATTCCTGGTGATCAACTATATCTATAACACCTTTATGAATATGGATAACGCGTCCATAGAGAATAACTGCCAAAGCATGCGTTACGTATTGCTGATCGATGAGGCCCACACCATTTTTAAAGAAAAGAAATCCCAGGAACTACTCGAAAAAATACTACGCGAGATCCGCTCTAAAGGTGTTTCCGTGATCCTGTTATCTCAAGGCATTGAAGAATTCAACCAGCCGTCCTTCGATTTTAGTAGCATGTGCGAAACTGCGTTCCTGTTTGACATCAAAGACAAGACCAACATCAAAATGATGCAGAAATTCTTAGGTATTGGAGACAAGGATGCCCCAAGGCTAAAATCGAGCATGGAGCAGATTAAAAAGTACCAATTACTTTCCAATTTAAAGGAATACAAGATCGCAGAGTTATTTAAAGCATAAAGTTTAGAAAAAGAATATCCAATTATTATTAATTGTTATTTATGGCCGTTTTATCAAGAAAACAATTATCTGAGCTAAATCCTGATAAAATTTATAATATCCAAACATTTGTATTACATCACGAACGGTGGGTAAACGTAGATAATACTTTAAGTACTACATTAAATGCTCCTGTTAAAATTGAATTTGATAAGGATATTCGAACTAAACTTGGTGGCTTAAAAGATAAAAAAGGAATTTATATGTTCTTTGTTGAACCCGATTTTCCGTTTGTTCCATCTTGCAATTATCTAATGTATGTGGGTCGTGTAATAGGCGGGAATACTTTTTTTGCACGTTTCTACGATTATATAAAAGGTATCGGTAATACGACCGTTAGAAGAAACATTCAACTTCTTACTAATTTATGGCCAGGCCACACTTGGGTTTATTTCTTCGAATTAAATCTAACTGATGCAAGGATATCAGCTATTGAAAAAAACCTATACGACAATATTGTACCCCCTTTGAACAATTCATTTAGCGCAAAGGGCGCGAAAAACTCACGAAGTATTTATGTTTAAGTTATCATAAGACTATGGCAATCAACTCAATTCATCTTCCATGTTTACGCGGTAATTTTGGTGCATGGAACTACTTTTCAACTGTGATGAAAATCAAAGATATCGTTGAAAATAATAGAATTATTACGGTGCCTGAGTCCGAGGCTTTATATACTAGAAATATAAATCAAATCTTACAGCGAGAAATTGATCCGAGTAGAATTAATAAGATAAAGGAGTATTTATTAAGAAATAAAGAGCGCTTTTTTAGTTCGATAATTGTAGCTATTCATAAGGGAAATCCTGAATGGGCTGACTTTGATCTTGAACGTCATTTTAAAATTGATAATAACATCATTGACGATGAAGAGGTAAACTTTATCGAAAATAAATTAGGTGTGCTTACACTAGCTGGGAATGAGGAAATTTTTGTACTTGATGGCCAGCATCGATTATTAGGAATACGAGCGGCCTACTTGGAAAATAAATCTATTGGTGAAGATGAATTATCTTTAGTTTTTGTTGTCCACAATCAAGATTTAATCGAAAGAACTCGTCGCTTATTTACAGTCTTGAATAGGTATGCGGTTACGATTAAGCCCGCCGATAAAGTAATATTAGAGGAAGACGATGCCGCCGCGATTCTTACACGGCGACTGGTCCAGACTTATCCGCTTTTTATTAAAGACAAAGCAGTATCAAGCAGCAAAGTCTTTAGTTTAAATCCAAGCGATTTTCACAATTTTACCACGCTTGTATGTTTATATGAAATAAGTAAAATTCTGATCGACTATGATGACCTTTATAAGAGCAAAGTTATAATAAGGCCATCAGACACAAACTTGAATAAGCTTTATAAAAAGATTACTTCGTTTTGGGATCTATTTTTTTCAAAATTTCCGTTGGTTGAACGTTTCATCAATGGAGAAACTGTGCCTGACCTTTTTAAAAGGAATAAATCGACCGGAGGAAGTCTGTTACTCAGACCGGATGGACAAAAATTAATTGCAACAATTTATCAAGACTTTAAAAAGTCTGATGAGCTAGGCACTTTCAAAAAATATGTAACTAAAATAGACTTCAACTTAAATGGGACAACTTGGAAATATGTATTTTGGACAGGTGAAACGATGGATCATCAAAATCAAAAATTAAAACGTTCCATTTTTAAAATACTGTTAGGAAAAACTGATGATAGTGTTTATGTCAAATCAGAAATGACAAAGCTCTACAAAGAGTATAACCTCGAATACACAGGGAACATCAAAAGTTTAGTACCGCTAGCTAGAAAGAAGTAATCTCAGTTCAAATAGGGCTTTTAAAACTCGTTCGATAACAGTTTTCATATGTTCGGCGGATGAATATTTTGACAAGCTAAATCGGATACAACAAAAGGCGTCCTTCTCACTTAATCCCATGGCTGTTAAAACATGGCTGGGTTCGACCGAGGTAGATGTACAGGCACTCCCATTGCTTACTGCGATCATCGGTTCATCACTTTGCGGGTCGCTCAAGGCCATGATCAGTGCATCACTGTCAATCCCGCTAAAACGAATATTAGTGGTGCTATAAATTCGTTGATTAACGTTGCCGTTAAGTGCAGTACCATCGAGTGTTAAGAGTTTGCTTTCAAGGAAGTCGCGCATTTTTCCTATTCTTTCGGCGTCAGTTTTCATGTTTTTCTTAGCGATCTCGCTCGCTTTCCCGAGCGCAACGATTCCAGGAACGTTCAACGTTCCGCTGCGTAAGCCTTTCTCGTGGCCACCGCCATGTAAAAGCGCAGAAATTTTCACTTTGTTAGGACGTCTTTGTTTGATGAATAATCCTCCGATACCTTTTGGCGCATAGAATTTATGGCCGCTGAAACAAAGCAAATCAATGTCATCCAATAAAACATCAACCGGAATTTTGCCAACTGCCTGCGTCGCATCCGTCATAAATAGCGCCCCAGCCTCGTGTGTAAGCCTGGCAAAATCCCTTATGGGCTGGATGACGCCCGTTTCATTATTAACGTACATAATACAGACCAATATCGTATCTGGCCTTATACTTTGTTTGAAAATATCCGGATCGATCAATCCATCTTTGGTCACCGGCATGTAAGTTACTTCATAACCCTTCGTTTCTAAATATCGACAGGTATCCAGTACCGCATGGTGTTCGGTCTGTGCTGTAACAATATGTCTCCCCCTGGGACTATAACTTTCGGCGACGCCTTTAATGGCCAGGTTAATGGCTTCGGTCGCCCCGCTGGTAAAAATGATCTCGTTAACTTCAGCACCAATTAGGTCAGCAACCTGTTTTCGGGCCATTTTGACCGCTTCATAAGCATCTACACCGAATTGATGTGTACTGTTCGCATTGGCAAAATTACTGGTCAGGTAGGGCATCATGGCATCCAATACCACCGGGTCGATTGGTGTGGTGGCATTGTTGTCAAGATAGATAACTTCTTTCATACCCCAAATTACGGCAATTTTTAACGGATATGCGCGAATTTCCATTACGACCTCCCCTCACGTATATTTATAAAAAATTTCAAGTGTTCTGATGAGATTAAACGATACCGAGGCCGCTTATCACTTAGGCATTACCAAAGAACTCCTGTTCAACTACACGAAAAGTGGCCTAAAGGGCGTAAAATTATCGGTACACGAGGATTCTGGTAATCGTTTTTTTGATGAGGCTGATCTCGATAACTGGGACGCTTTTTTAAAAGAGCCCTGGAGCGAGAATGAAGGCGGACCGCGACATATTCCCCGGGCGGTTAAAGATTACCTGAATATTGAATGCGGTGGTAAATGTGCCCGCTGCGGAAACGGACACCGGCTGGAAAATGCGCATATTGACCCCTGGGCTATTAGCCGCTCCCATCATCCCCATAACCTGATCCGGCTTTGTGGTGATTGTCACGTTAAATTTGATGACGGTATTATATCGACCGATGAGATTCGACGGCTCAAAACACATCTAATTAACCAGATCAAAAGATCGCTGTTACCGTCAGTGCCGGCTAGCTGCCGACCGCCGCAGCCGGATATCGGTTTTGTAGGCCGAGAGCTGGAATTAGAGACAATCGTAAAAAAACTGCCGGATTGCCGTTTGGTGGTGGTGCAAGGTGTGGGTGGCATCGGAAAAACGCAATTGATCCTTCATTTGGTTCAGGGCTATCAACAGCCGGTTTACTTTTTTAGGGTTGACCGCTATGCCGTTTTCCATGATTTCAGGACACAGCTATTACAGATATTCTCTTGCGGCAATACCGAACAGCTAATAACAGAATTAGAAAGTATCGATCGGTTGCTCATATTCGACGGTCTTGAACAATTGCTTTTTCATGAAAACGATAAAGTGGTGGATCTTTTACAAGAATTGCTTCAACAAACGAGCCGGTTAAAAATTATCATTTCTTCGCAAATCGTCTTTCGCCATCCTCCAGTTGCATCGGCGGTGGTTGATTTGATGGGCCTGGAGTCTTCGGAAAGCAAATTATGTTTGTCGGGGAAACAATCGATTGATACAACCTCAAAAGATTTAGATAAACTGATCCAATACGCCGAAGGTCATCCCTTGACCTTGAAAATCATGGCCGGGCTCATCGATTTTTACCGTACGCCCAAAGCAGTGTGGGAACAAATCCGGCAATCCGGAGCTGTACAAATTAAAGACCCGCTTCGTCAAGCGCAAAATAAATCCAGTTCCTTGACGGTTTGTCTAGAGATCGCGTTTAAACAACTGACTATTCAACAACAAACACTTTTGCAATATCTCGGGGCATTCAAAGATGGCTACCGGTTCTCGGTAACCGAGATCGACGATCCAACTCTAGGCTTAGTCAAGGCAGAAAACGCCGCCAATGCAGCACAACTGCGCAGGTTCCGCTTTATCTTTTCCACGGACGATATATGGCAACTGGAAAAGATCGAAATGCTCAACCCGATTCGAGAATTTCTTAAGGCGGTCCCGGGCCAAGATAAACGACAGTACCATACGATCAAAATCGCTGCTTACACGGCATCCATGGTTTCTTCAGCCCACATATACCAGGATTATCTTTTGTCGGATAAAGTAGAATTTGGTCTTTTATTATATGATCTCGAGTTTAAAAACTACCTCGATGCTTTCCGGGCCTGTGTACACGCTGCTTATTGCCCAAAATGTCAGAAGGATTCGGATCGCGAAAAGTATTTAACATTGATAACCAATTTTGCTTACACTTTGTACAAATACCTGTTCACGAGAGGTTTTATACAACTCGGAATTTATGTCAACAGCGAGGGCGCGAAAGCGCACATGGAACTTAAAGAATATGAAGAAGCGATAGATGATTGGGGACAGGTCATTGCGCTATATACCCGCATTGGTCAGCCCAAGCAAGCTGAGGAAATTTTCAAGCAGGTCAAAATTTGTGAAGCGAACCTGAAAAATGGGGCAAACAACCCCTATGTTTATTTGCTCGAAGCGGAAATGATTCAGAAAGCAGATCCGGAGGGAGCCATCAAGTTATTGGAAAAAGGAATTGAGATTTATCAGCACAGATTAATATTAGAACCAGATTCTGAGACGGATTTGGGCAATCTCGGCAATTTGAAAAACGAGATCGGCCGTATTTATGAACGCCTGCTCGGTAGACCGGCACTGGCTCTGCCTTATTATCATGAGGGTTATAAACTACAAAAGAAAATAAAAGATTACCCTAACCTGTATTCGGTCGCACACCACATGGGCAACTGCTATCGCGAAACCGATCTGAATAAATCTCTAAAATATTACCAGGAGGCCTTGTTGGGTTTTATCCAACTCGGACAACAGCAGTATATTGGCAACACCGTTTCAGCCCTTGGCGCTTTGAAAGTCAAAAAGCCCGAGGTTGACCTTCATCACTTTTTTACCCCTGCTATTGTCGAAGCTGGTTTAACCGATATAGCGTCGGAATTATTGAACGAATTGGGACCGTTTAAGGGCATAACAGGCGACGAACTTGATGCGAAACTAGGTTTCGACTTGCTTAAAAAGATCTTTCTGGTGATCCAGTTCGCGACATTTTCAGATGAGGGACAAGTTTTATACGACTGGGCGGTAAACTTGAAATCGAAACTTCCCGAAGGAAAATACTATTTATCGACCTTTTTAGAGATCGGACTTGAAACTGGTCAAATGATCAAAAATGAGCAAATAGAAAAAGATGACATGATGAAATTGTATGTTTTATGCTTCATGTCCGGGCACCCCCAGCAACACAAACACTTCAAACCCTTCGCTTGGTTAAGCAGCTGGCTATATTTCCGGGATATTCGCGTCAAAGAGGATCCAACCGTTTTATATGAAGAAACCAGATATTTCTTAAAGAATAACGGCCTGCTTTAACATTATATTTACATATGACCGATACTAAATACATCTCTATACTTCATGCTGTCCAAGCAGCGATTGCCGCTTTAAGAGAAATTGAGCAGCTTCCGCTCGATTCGAACGCGCAATTAGACGCAGCAGAAAAACAAGCTGATAACCTTACTTATACTACGGCTGAATTTATAGAAACCGTTATTCCGCGAGGTATCGAACATGAAATATCACGTTTGTTATCGCTCAATCTAAAAGACGATTACTTTTATTTGCGGAATCCTTTTGAACAACATAAAGCGCTTTTTATAAAGGAATTTCCGATGCGGATCAGGAACTGCGAGGCATTGTTAGAATTGTTGGAACAAGCCGACCCTTTTCGAGATAACCGGTCATACGCCGGGGAGCGGACAGGCATCTCAGTTCAAATAAAAAAAGAATTACTACTCGTTAAACTTTACTCGTTACGCAAATATAATATTAAGTGGCCTGCCAGGTTGATCTTTACGGTCAACGAAGTAGAATTGGACAACGATCAGGAAGTGGCGGAATTGATCAATGCCTTAAGAAAGAGTGGCTATGTCGATTGCAACGAATATACTCACAATGGCTGGAGCCAAATCACGGTAAAAGGAAAGGACCTCGTCGAAAAAAAATTATTACCCAAACGCATGCAAAAGAACACATTTCCTCTCAAATCCAGCTCGGAACCCTCGTTGGATATTTTTATCAGCCACAGTAGCGCCGATGTCGAAATCGTCAAAACACTGATCGACCTTTTACGTAGTGCGCTACCCATACCCGCCGCAAAGATCCGCTGCACCAGTGTGGATGGCTATCGCCTGCCGGCCGGGGCTTCTACTGATCAGGTCCTACGAAACGAGGTAAATAACTGTAAAGTCCTTATCGGCGCCATTTCACCTAAAAGTATGACGTCCGCATATGTCTTATTTGAACTGGGGGCACGCTGGGGACAGGAAAAGCCGATGCTACCGGTGGTGATCGGTACAGAAGGCAAAACATTTCTCAGAGGCCCATTGTCTGGCATCAACGCTTTAGACCTTTCACAAACCGCCCAAGTACACCAGCTAGTCGGTGATATTGCGGGCTTGTTAAAGATCAAGCAGGAAAAACCAGCGGTTTACACAGCCCATTTGGACAGGCTGGTCACTACTGCAATTGAAAGCTAAAGGGCTATAGACTTCAGTGAGAAGGAAGCGTTATCGATCATTAGCCGTTTATAAATCAGGTCCGCATAACCAAGTTCCTTCGTGCGCCCTATTAGTTTGTCAATCTGCTGTTGGCCGACTTTACAGCCAAATACAACTTCGCGGAGTTGCGGTTGCTCAAATTTAATTATGTCCTGGCCTGACCGGGTGATCGCACGGATTTCATTTTCATAGGCCCAGCAACTTGGTTTACGGGTCAGCCAGTAATGAAAGATCGTAGCGGTATCCGCCATCCCGTGCAATTTCCTGATCTCATCGATATAGCGCACCGGATATAACGTAAAAACCTCACCGCGTATCGGGAATTCAAACCCCAGGCATATCCCTGTATGCTTATTCGCATAATGCGACCACATTAGCGTATCATCATGGCAGGTCGAAAAACAGCATATTTTAAAATTCTTTTTTTCATTCCGCAAGGCTTCATGCACGGATTTTCCGTCCAGCATCCGGCCCATCACCAATTGCTGCAAGTCCGGTGGCATTTTATTTAATTGTTCACCTGCAAAACTGCGGATATGAGTTTCGTCCATATGGATGTCCAAGAGTTCCTCGTTACAATCGAACGGATCATTAAAAAATTCAGGCGGGCTGAATTTGAGGGTCTGCTCAGGCAGGATAATTTCCTCGGCAACTTGAAAACTGCCATACTTGTAAAAGCGTTTTTGCTGGAACAAAAACTGAAAATCTTCATGTGATTGCTTTTTTAAATCTTCAATCGACAATAACTGGGGCGCTGGCATTTTTATAATATGATTACCAAAAATATGATATTTCAAACGTTAACCAGGTACTGGTCGATTTAATTGGACCCTAGCGGTGTTAAATTATCACATGCCTGGTCAGATCGACATTATTCGCTTATATTCGTTTATGAACACGTTCTGGAAAAACAACTACAACGTTGCCGCGGTTGCCTGTGGCGCGCTTACCTTGTTGTTTATCTGTTTTTTTGTTGCTGCACAACGATCGGACATAAATTTTGTCTATTATCTGATATCTGTTTCGGCCATATATTCAACGATCCAAATGGGTTTTCTGTTGCAAAAAGTGCTTACCATAAGACAACAAAAGGAGCATTTGCTTACGAACTTCAATGAGCTTTGGGAAGCGGTCATCCATTATCGTTATCTGTGTGCGCTTGCTAGTAGCTACCTGGATCAAAAAGACCATCAACGTTATCGTGCTGCCAGCAATTTAAAGGTGGAACGAAGGGAGTTACTAATCTATAAATTCACAGGCGATAGGAAAGATATTGAGCCAACGCACTTAGAAGAGTTGCAACAGGCCATGGAAAAACATGGCTTTGATGTCCGGTATGCCTTGCTTGTGAAACAAATTATTTTTTTCAGTAAAGATGTCTATAAGCACGTCAACTATGTCAATCGGGTATACGCGAACAACAACCAGACGATTAACGCTTATATCAAGGGCATGCTGGAAGACCCGGTGTTTTCCTTGATGCGGGAATTAGCTCCACTGCCGCAAATGGATGTCCTTGTGCATCAAATTGAAAAGCACCAGTTTTATAATTTATTCAAAGTCAAAGCCGGACTGGATAAAGTGAATCTGTTGGACAATCTCGTTGAAGTTGAACGTTATTTACTCAACCAGGTGCTATTCAAATTGCATGACCACACTTTTATTATCGAAATGCCGCTTCCGCGATCCTTTATGCATTTACTCGTCAATAGCCTGATGATTTTGTTCTGCGGCACCGTTCTGCCTTTATTTAACGCTTTTTTTTCAGTTAGCTTAACCTTTACGCTCATTTGTGGCGCGTTGACCCTAGGAGCACTCGTTTTATCCATGACCTATATCGCGCTGACTTTCTATGATGAAAACAACGATGCCTTGTTTAAATTTACTCCAACCATTTACGAAGGGAAAGAAGAACGCTGAAGCGCGTCCGCATAGGTATGGACGCGGTATTCATCAACGGTCATGAGGTCTTTTACAGCTTTATAGCCCCAGCTATTGGCAATTCCCCGGTTAGCGGTGCGCGCGGGTGAATACAAAACTTTGATCAAAATTTCTTTATGGCTACCGGGCAACCGGAAACGGGCCTGGCGGGAACGGCGAATCTCCGGCGTGATTTTCTGGCCTAATATCCGGCAATAGAAAAGTTGAAATGCGTTATTTTTTCCAAAGCCACTCGTGCATAATACCTCGTCGATCTGAGAGTTTTTAAGCGCTGACAATAATATTTCCCGATTGTCTTTGATAACGCGTAAATCCCGATCCAGCGCTGTGGGGTGGATTCTTTCGCAGCTTACAATGGTATCACTAATGGCTAAACGGCGTTGTTGCAAAAACTTTTTAACGGTCTCGAGATGTCCGGGATCTGGTAATTCCACTGGAAAAACCTGGTGCAAAATCTTCCAAATGCTCAGTTCGCTCCCATAAAAGAATTGCATTTTAAATTCTTCATGCTGGTGGGGATGAATTGTTCCCAAAATAAGCCGGGTGGCATTAAGGTCAATCGGATGCTTGTCCAGATATTGGTGCTCAGTTATCATTTGATCAGTTTTAGTTCACGCCCTATGTCCTGGTACAATTTAGCTAATGGTCGTTTATGTAGTTCCTCTTTTCCGGCATAGTTACCCAAAATCATACGGTCTATCTCCAAATCATCAAACCGAAATGCCTTATAAGATTCCAGGTATTTGCGATAAGCTTGCGCGTACCTTCCTTTGCTTTTTATAATGAGCTCTAAAACATGATCTGAGTGTTGCTGATAAAGCGGTTCAAGCTTTAGCACAGTGGTATTTTCATCAATTTTCTTTTTGAATTGGACGGTTACCGCATATTTACGCGCCACCGGACTCAATATGGCAATATCATCTGCTTTATATGAAAAAACAAAGTCATCGGTATCAGCGATCTCGTAAGGACTTTTGAATTCTTTGCCAACCGGATCATATTCACCTTTCGCGTCGGGACTATTACACACTGCGCAGCTGGGTATCAGGTTATAAAACGACAGCCCCAAGTAAGGATACTTTGCCTTAGGTAAAAAATGATCAATTTGCGGTTTGATCGGTCGCTTTCCATTACCGGATAAATGATAGATATAGCTGCGGTTGCAATAAGCACAGGTATCAAGGTCGATTTTTTTGATAAAGTCGAGTTTATTGAATCCACCATTATAAACGCTGGTAATAAACAAATTCTCTATCACTTTATGGTCGGCGGTCTTTTTCTTTTTGAAACTTGGGTAAAGGTGGTCGGTGGCAGCCCCTATTATTCGCAAGTCTTGCGGTAAAGCGCAAATGATATCTTTTAATGCCGTACCCTGGAGCAAGCCATTAAGGTAATTGCTAACGGTTGTATTTACCCGCGATAGGTTTTTACCACGTCCGATAGAGCCTTTCCTTAAGATGCTATTAATCCGGTCCTTTATGAGTGGAGCGACTAGGTCGTGATGGGCTTGGGCATTAGCCGCCGTTGTTTTGTTGATTTTTAGTTTGAGCATCCTTCAGCATTTGAATCTGTATTTCCAGTTGTTTAATTTTTTCGTCTCTCGTAATATCGAAGCGTTCATAGTACATTTCACGCAGTTTTTCTCTAATGAACTCTTCTCCGATGATATTAATCAAGTCCATAATCTCCTGCTGGTCTATTCGCGCTATTTCATTTTTATTTTGTGGTTCTTTCAACCGGTCAATCAACCATTTGATCTTGCCTTTAGCAAATTCGCCGATCAGCGCGTCTTTCAGAAAAAAGCTTTTTGCGAGCAATTCATGAATATTACCACCAAAGGTGGCGGTAATGGCTTCTTCCCTGGCTGGCCAGCCCTCTTCGTCGAGGAACAGGATATTGCTTTCCGGCAAATCCGACAGGATAAAGGGAGAATGCGTTACGAAACAGATGTGTATATTTTTGACCCTTTTTAGCTTTAACTGTACGATGCTTTTTACAATGTAATCGACATATTCCCGCTGCATTTCTGGATGAAAATAAAGTTCAATCTCTTCCATTACAGCAAAGACATTGCGGTATTGTATGCGGTCTTCGTCCGGGATGGAATCCAGGTTATTGAGGTGATAGAGCAGGGAAGAGACCGAGTAATTCATTTGTTTTTCCCCGGAACTTAAATATTTGAATGACGTTACCCGACGACCCTTTATTTCTTTCATCATGATTTCGGGACTGAAAATCGGCGGCGGGATTAGTTCGATCAGCTCCTTGATATGCTTATTATTCTTATTGCCATAAATTTTGTATACTTTTTCCCCAAAATCGTCCAGTTCTAACGTTTTATCGGTCAATCGAACGTGCTTGTATTTTAGGTAGTTCAAGGTCTGTTTGAGTTTAAAAGAAATATGACTCGGATCACCGATGACCTCCTGGATATATTTTTCTACATGGTTAAAACGCTCTTCCTTTTCTGAAAAGTAATCTTTATAATCATCATACTTAAGGCAGATGCTCACCAATTTATAGAAGATATAGGCGTAAGCTGCTGGTTCTTCCTGCTCTAAGTCAAAATGATGACTGAAAGGATATTCCTTGTTCAATAACTGGAGGATATGCGCCCGCGGAATCTTTTCCATTAAAACACCGATCGTCACTTCTTCATAGTACGTTCCGTCAGGTCTTTGCTTGGAAATTTCGGTTTTTTGCGGCACAGTCCTTTCATAAAGTACTTTCTTTTCTTTGGACCTGTCGAGCTTCAAACGCAACCGTACAGCCCTAAACTTGGCCGATAGTTTTCGGAAGTCGAAATCTTTATCTGAAGACGGACGTAGAAGATTTGCCATAATCCTCGCAGCCA
Source organism: Mucilaginibacter sp. (assembly GCA_035547095.1). GTDB lineage: Bacteria > Bacteroidota > Bacteroidia > Sphingobacteriales > Sphingobacteriaceae > Mucilaginibacter. The sequence continues at coordinate 114,808 of DASZVE010000087.1, read as the reverse complement.
CCAATTGGTTTTCACGGTTGATATTAATATTTCCGTCGTCCCGGTATGGGTTGAGTACTATGGGAATTTGATAAGCGTCATTTTTGTGAAACACGCCTTTTAACCATTTTTGTCCACGGGGATAATCCAGGTTATTATAAGCGTAATGGGAATAATTCACCGCGACCGTGTAGAAAAGATCGTGAAAATCCATTTTTTGAACGGCAACCATTTTGCCTTCGTGATCGTCATAAGCATAAACGGTTGTTTCGTTTCCACGAATCTTTATCTTATAAAATGCATTGCTTAAAAAATACATGTCAAGGTAAATCTGATCGATATAAACGAGATCGCGGCGAATAGATTTATTTTGACAGGTAAGATTATTAATAGTCATAAATAAAAGCTCCATGATAGTGCTTTTCCCGGAGCCATTTTTGCCAACGATAGCTGTAACCTCTACATGAGGGTCTTTTGGATTAAAAAGATTCTTTAAATAAGGTTCATCAATGAGTTGCTCTTTATCTCCAAGTTTAAAATTGCGATAAAAATAGTAGGGGTGACCTATTTGCAAAACTTTCAAATATTCGACTTTGCATCCCTCGCGCGGGGTGAGCGCAATTATTTTAAAAGGTGTATATTGGTTACTTTCTGACATGAGGGGATAGTAAGGTTTGTCCAATATTAGGTAAAACTTATGACACGAACAAAGGAATGATTTTCATAAATATGAATCGAGTGCTAAACCTTAAAGGTCTTTCTTTTGCTACTTTTTCTTTACTAATAAAGAAAAGTAGTCCGAGCAATAAAAAAGGGGCTTCCGCCCCTTAATTAATTTATTCGATACAGACGACTAAGCCCTGCTGGCAATTTTTGGCTTCCTGTTCTGCCTGGTCGTACTCCTCGAACACCAAATTATTGCCGTCTTCGTCCATTGCAATGATGGCATATTCCGGGCCACCATGTGTTTCTATTACTATGTAGCTCATAAGAAATGGTATTAAGGGGGATTGCTCCCCCGTTAAACATTAATTTAAAATACTGCTGCCTGCTTTTTCAAAAGCCCGGCATAGGTTAAATGCCGACTGCGTTTTATTAAACCCGTTCCCAAACAGGATAGATTTTAATTTTGCCTCGTCATTTTTATAGTGCATGACATTTTGAAAATAGCCGGTTATTGCGTTGTATGCGCCGAACAGCGTTCCTTTTGTGGTCTGCATTTGTTGGGTTTCAGTGGCAAAGCCATATTCACAAACCCGCTCGACGGTGTTTAAAAAACGGCTGGAATATTCGTCCATATTTTCATCATCCAAAACCTTTTGCAATACTTCTTTGCTTGGCGCCATTGCCTGCTGTACCAGTTTTAATAATTCCCTGTCGGTGATGCGCACGTGTGCCCAGCGGTTAAATATGCCGTTCAGTTCGTTTGATAGGGTGTTTGTCAAGCCCATTATTTTATGCGCCTGTAATAGACGCTCCTTTACGCTTTCGGTGTGGCGTATCTTTATACAATTGCTCATATTATTTAAAGCTGCGTGAAGCGTGTTGTTACATACAACCCTTATCGGCGTAAACGCTGCGGTAATACTGCCGAAACCATCGTGCGAAGTAGTCAGGAAAAGGTATTTTTCGATAAGGTCGTCATCGCCTACCCGGATATATCCCGGCAATTTGGCAGTTATAAAGATACGTTCGCCGTTGCCCAATGCGCCCGCAGTTTCATATAATATACCATCGCCCCCGCCGACAATTGCGTCAAAAAATGTGAATGCATCACAATTTTGTACGATTTCATAGTCTTTACCAACTACGCCCAAAATCTGGTCGGTGTCAGTGCGAACGGTTGCAAAATAATTGGATACGGTTAACTGGCGCTCGATGGTCAAATCGATGTCGGTATCTTCTGCGGTGTCGTACCCATAGGTGAAAAGCCTGCGTTTTTCTACGGTATAATCCAGCCCGGCAAATTTGATTGCCTCGGCGCTGGTCGGGTAACGGTCAACAATCTGACCTAATTTGTGCCATGCCTTTTCTTTGGTGCTGAAAAAACTGTGTTTGCCTGTTTTTTCATTGAAATTTATTAAGTGTGCCATTGTCTTAAACTTTTAATTTGTAGTCCATAAATTTTAGTTCCTTGATTTTTACCTTTTTGGTGTTGGTAATGGTGCAGGTCGCATTTTGCTGTATCTCGCTGATGGCTTCGTGCGCCGTTTTGTGGCTGGTCTGTATGGTTGCCTTAACCAGCAAAAAAATGGTGTCGTACATATTGTTACTGGTTATAGTTGTTCATAAATTCCGCCAATTCCATTTGAAAAACTGCGGGGTTATCCTGTGCCAGTTGTTCTGCGTAGCCTTCCCAAAATATTTGGTTTAACAGCTCTATAAAAAGTTCGTACATCTTAATTCCTGTTTATTGGTGAAACCTTAAAAAGCCTCCCAAAAAGACGGGAGGCTTCCTATTGATTTTTAAGCTTGCGGAAAATTGATCGTTGCTTCAATTTCTGCCAGCTTGGTTTCGCAGGCATCAAAAATGAATTGAGCCACCATGCGGATAAGTCCCGGTGTATTGGTGGTAAACTGGCGGCGTTTATCATCTTCAATGATCAGTTTGCAGCCCTGGTAAGGGTTGGTTTCGAGTTCGTCGTTTTCCTCGATCAGCTTCACTTCAAATTCTTCCAGAGTTTTGAGGCGGGCAATAAGTGCAAGGCGTTGGATGGTTTTGCGGTGCAGGTCGTTCACCGCTTTGATTTTAGCTTCCAAAGTCAGTTCCGGCTTTGCTGGTTTTGCCTCCTCCACCAGCTGTTTTTCTTCGGGTTTGGGTTCCTCTTTTTTAGGTTCTTCCGCTTTGGGTGCTGCGGGTGCAGGTTTTTCGGCTGCTGGTGCGGGTTTGGTTTCTTTGGCGTCCGCTTTGCCGTTGGTGTTTTTGGCGGGTGTGCCGTTTGTTTTTGCTGCGCCGTTTGTGGCTGCGGTGTTGATTTCCTTGGCTGCTGCGTCCTTTGTAGCTGTGCCATTGTTGTTTTGAAATTCCATTGCTTTAAATGGGTTTTGAGTTAAAAAATCTGTTAATTCTTTTCTCTCTTCCCTTTTCCTGATTCGCTTTTTTTCAAAAGAAAAAGGAAAAAAAGAAAGCCCATTTTGGGGTAGACGGTAAGCAGCAGGAGAGCTATAAGTCCCGCAGGGTGATTGCCATTCGCTTAGCGCAGCAAGCATTATGCGCTCGTATGCTGCGGCGGCTACCCTTCTTTGCGGCTCTTTTTTTCGTTTTTTTGAAAAAAGCTATATATCTCATTTTTAAAATATGGGAAAGCAAGTGCCTGTTCATTGGCTGAGCGGGAAATTGAACGGCAGCGGAATGGCAGCGAGGCGATAATGAAGCGGTAGTGAAATTTAGCTTGCGGCCCGGCTCAGCCAGGGGCAGGCTCTTGCCAAGTCACGGGAAAAATGGCTGGAAGGAATGAGCGGAGTTTACGGGAGCGAATGAATGAAGCTGTTTTTCCCGCCCGGTAAAATATTTACTTTCCGTTAGGGATTGCAGGGGAAATCCTTTGAAAAAGATTGGACCGGAAAGCCCGGCCCCGATAACATCGGGGAAACGGCCAAGATGACATAAAAAGATCAACGCCGGTTGGAGTTTGAGTTTTAATTTTTTAGGCTAACTGCCTACTTTTGCGACTGACCGACCAATTTTAAACTAAAAAGCTACCTATGGCCGACATGCATTTATATATCCGGGAGTTGCTCAACGGCAACGTTCCACAGTTTATGCCTGGCTTTCGTGAAGATAAAGACAGAAGGGCAAAAGACCGGGATGATTATTTACATTATATCCCGGAGTTATGCCGTTTTATTGAGAAGGAGGAGCGAGATTTTCCGCGAAGTACTGCCTATTACATCCTTCACCGTATTCTGCCGGATGAGCCGGACCGTGACGTCGTCGCGTTCTTGTTAAAAAAGCTTGAAAATGAACCGATCACACAGTGCAAGAGCCTGATCGTCTACAGGCTGCCTTTTATAAAGATTCCGGCCGGTATCGACCTGGAGCCGCTAAAGGCTATTGTCCGTGGAAATGATTTTTCCTTGCGTCTTTCAGCGTTGGAGGCTTTCGGCAGTACAGAGGATGAAGAGGGCGAAATTTTCCTATTGGAGGTGCTGCGAAGAACGGAAGAGCTTGTGGGCGTTTTGACGATTTGTAAGGTGCTCGCGAAGAAAGGCACTATATTTTCGCTGCCTGTGCTCATGGCGAGGCTGCGCCCGGGGGACGAGGAAAACAACGCTTGCATCCGTGAGGCTGTCCAGGCGATCGGTGAAAGAACAGAAATGGATGCCGAGATGAAGAAAAAATTAAATGATCCGTCTTTCTGGCGGATCAAATGGCAGGGGTCGCCTGCAAGCTTTGTGACGTATATGAGCGTTCTGGGAATGATGAATGGCGGGACAACTTCGGACGAGGATAACGACCGGTTTGCAGAAATAATGATGGAGGAAATGCAGGTCGATATAGCTCCTCATCAAAGCTACCGGGAATTGAGGTTATGCACTTCCGGAGAGCATTTATTTGACGGGATTGAAAAGATGCACGAATATTTGGCGTCGGAGGTACTCCTGGGCGTTGCCCTAAACGGAACGGGCGTTGAAGAAAGCAGGGAAACACAGTCCAGGGATTTGTATTTCGATATGATGAATGATTACCTGATGACCAGGCTAAGAAGAAGAATTAGTTTTGCAGACGACAGCTATTAGTACGGTTCGTTTTATCTTCGCCGCATGATCACCAATTTTAATATCGAGCTAAGCGATGCTCATTTTGAATTTTTTACCATGAACAGCGTCAGATTGCAACTGTTCCAGGTTTATGTGATGCATGAGGGCAAACGGAAGCGTTTTCACATGCAGGTAAATGATACAGGGACTTTTTATATTACGGACAAGCAAGCTTGCCCGGAAATCTATCACGGGCTCGAAAGCACGCTCAGCGATGCCATTTTGAAACTCGGCGAGGTTTAAAAGGAAAAGAAAGGATTTAAGCAGGAAGGTTTTGCAGGCTCTTGCGGTGGTATTGGAGAACCTCAAATAAGGCGAAATACAAAGCCCCCTTACACTCGCTGTTTGGGGGCTTTAACCTAAACCTTATCACAATGGCAAGCAGGTTGCTTGCCTTGAATTGCAAAAGTAGAAAAATATTTTTCAGGGAGCGGGCATTGCATTAATAGTGCCTGCGGTCGTTGCGGATTTTTGACCGCATGTATTCAGCGAACAGTTGTTCCTGGGAACGGCGTGCGGCTTGTTTTTTTACGCGGCGGCTCCAGCCCCAAAAGAAAAGCGCCCAAATGCCGAAGGCTGCGGCAAAGGCCGGCCAGGGGTTCTTCAAATTCGTGGCGGCGAAGAATGCACCGGTCGAAACGAAGCAGGTAAGGATAAAATAGACGAGGGTTTTCATAAATTCAACACTTAAAAATACTAAAATATTTAGTTATTTCAAAGCGAATTGCGGTCTTTTTTTCAATTTATTTCATAAATGCGGTTGTGCTTCCGGGTTTCTAAAACACGTTCGCGCAATTGTTCAACCAGGTTGGATAACGGGATACCCCGCAGCCATATTTCGGGGTTTTCGGGATCGGTAGTCTTTAAATGAAGATCCATTAACCTGAAAATTTGAAGTACAAAAGGCTGCTCTAATATATAGTCCTTTATCCTGAACAACTCCACCGTATCGACCTCCCTGAAAAATATCCCTTTCCGGACCTGTAAATATTCCGGTGTGATGGTGTACTGTACTTTACGGATAAAGGCGTAGCGGTAAACAGCAAAGAGCATGACAAACATGCTGACCCAGGTAAGTGGTGGAAAATAGAGCCAGGCCAAGTATAGGAAGGCGGCAGCGGCAAATAAAAGGCCTAAAATTTTGATAAAGGCAAAGATGGCTGCGGGCCGGATGACGATAACCGGTGGCGATTCGTTTTGTTGTTGTTGCATAAATTTTATTGATTGAATGTGCGAGACTCAAGTAAATCCAGCCAGGTGTTAAATCCTTTGGGTTTGAGGGTTCGCAGTTTAAAATAATAGTTCGAGGCCTTTTCAAAAGCGTTGAGGCTGAATGTGTCGTAGCTGAACGTATAGTTTTTATTCCGGAAGATGACTGTTGCCTGTTCATCGCCTGCCGAAACAGCGGCGGGCTGCCTGTGCAGCTCCGCCGCTGTTTTGAGATCGCATACTTTTCCTAAAAGGTCGTTCCCGAAAAGCAGCGAAATACGCCGGCTTTTGGCTTTATCCGCAAGGAAGCGAAAATGTTCCGGGCCGGGCTTGTTCCCTGTAGAAAGGAACAGTAAGGTATCGGTACCAGTAAAGGCACTGTAATGGATATGCAGCCATGTAATGGCTTCCATCGCTGATCCGCAAATGAACACTTCGCGGATACAAGCCAAATCGCTATTCCCCACCTGCCAGCAACTTTCGGTTGTGGGGATAGCATGAAAGGCCATACTGTAGATTTCATATTGCCTGCCATAGGGAAAGACCAGGTTGCCCGAAGGGTCTGTGTCGTACCAGGGCGCAAAATACTCCTGCACTTCGGTACGGATACCGAGTTTTGTTAAAAAGGGATGCATCAGCGTGAACCGGTACGGGTATAGCTGCGGCTTGACTGCCTGCCGGGTTCACGCTGGTATTGGCGGTCTTCTTGCTGTTCCTGCATTTTCTCCAGGTCTTCATAGTAGCCTTTGCTGTAAATGTCGGCGTCTTCCTTGTGCTTTTTCTGGCCGAAAAGGGCATTGAGGCCGTGATACAAGGCAAACGACAGACCACCGTCTATCAGTACCGACGCAACGAATGCAAGTTTGTTCGACCGTATGCCGTTCTTTTCGGTCGCGGAATACTGGATAGTGGTTCCGTCCTGCAATTCGACTTCCTTGCCTTTCCGGTAGCGTTCTTTCTGGTCCAATGAGAGGTATTCGCCATTCACGCGGTCGGGCGCCAGTATGCGGGTTTCGTCGGTGACGATAAACTCGTTGGTCTCTTTGTCAAATTCGACCAAAACATCTTTTTGGTTCCCTTCATCATCGAATATCATACGTTCTACATTCGGAATTTCGCCTTTTTCGAGCTTTTCCGCTTCAGTATCGGACAAGAAAGATGGTTTTTCAGCGATCTTGTAAATGGGGTGAACCAGTAAATCAAGGTCGCCCTCTGCATTGGGTTTCAGCGAAAGTTTTGCGTCCAGGTAAGGGATATGCAGTCCATCCGAGAAAAGGTTTTGCAGGCGAAGCATCCCGGTGCGTCTGCCTGCAAGTAAGGCGGTGAGGTCGTCCTGTGACAGGTTGAGCTTGCCGTCTTTGGCAAGACCTACTTTGACCAGGTCTTCGTATGGAAGATCCTGTTCTTCATAATGTTGCTGAATCATTTTGATTGGTGATTATCTTTTTCGTGAATAGCTTTTTGTTTCTTCTTCGGCCATAGCCAGCTCAGGTTCTTCCTCCCGGTCCTGCGCCATCTCTTTTGCCTGACCGGGATTGTTCAGTTCGTTCAAGAGGGATTTGTACAGCCCGGTGCTGGGCGTAATTTTAATCTTTTCGCCGGTGTCCATATCCTCGATCTTAAAGGCCCCTTTACTCTGTTTTTCAAGTATTTTGTAGGTAGTTTCGTTATAGGCGATCTCTTGGCCCACCTCCAGTTTTGCAGCGACCTGCTTGTTTTCAGCGATGTCCTGTTTCTGTTCACGTTTTGGTTCGAACGCCAAAACATAGTCGGCTATTTGCTGCGCGTCATTTGCTGCCTCGAATAATTCGCTGGGGTTTTCTGTTAAAATCTGCGACCAGGGAATTAAAAAGCTTTCATGATCGCCCAGGTTATATGGCAAATTGAGTTCAGCGCTGATTAAGATGGAAGCAATGTTGGCGCGCAACTCTTCTTTAGCCAGCCCGTCAAAGTCCGGATGGTCGAGTTCCGGCCTGTTGAGGCGGCTTTCATGCTGCGTGGCATGGGCCAGTTCGTGGAGCGCAGCGGCAAAGAACAGTTCAGGCTTTGCAAATTCGTTTTCTGCGGGCAACTCAATAACATCCCTGCTGCGGTCATAATGCAGCATAGTTCCTCCCGGCTCGGATTTAACACCGCTGTTATGCAGAATCGCGTGTGCGCGGTCTACTGGGCTTAACTCTTGCTCTTTAGGTTTCAGTTCCTTCAGGTTGGTAAGGTCTTTACCATTAAACAGCCAGGCCTCCACCTTTTCGGGCACGTCAATTTTTACACGCTCCATTTTCGGCTTGCCATTTTCTTTGACGGCCGGTTGGCCATTCTCGGTAGCCTGTTGGAGCTTGTTATTGGAATAAAACTCGATCAGGGTGCCATGCGCGCCTTTCTTTACCGGTGTTTTGTTGTAGCTCGCCTGATCATAGGACAGCCAGCGCGGGTCGCGGCGGTTCTGCATAAGCAGCACCAATGCAGTAGCGCCTTTGTAGGCTTGTTTCGTGCGTGCGTTGATTGGTTGCACGAACTGGGAGGTCCCGTCCTCTTTCATGGGTTTGGTAAAGATGGACCGTCCATCTTTAAGCAGGTTTATCATCCTTTCGCTGACCTGTTCAGGCAGCGGTTTAAATTGTTCACTCATATCATTTAATGATTAATTGTTATTGATTCTCTTGTAGAGGGCCATTAAAAAGGCCAGTGGGTCGATGGGCGTGCCCTGAAACCTCACTTCAAAATGAAGGTGTTCGCCAGTAACGCGGCCAGTACTGCCGGTTATGCCCAGTTTGGTTTCAGAAGTCACTGTGTCACCTTTGAAGACGAATAGCCGGGAAAGATGTCCATAAACCGTTTGAAAATCAGCGTTCCGCAACTGTATGAAAATGCCGAGGCGCGGGTCAAACCCTTCAGCTTCCACGACCCCGGGCAAGACCGCATAAACGGTGTCGCCGCGGGCCCGGAGGTCAACGCCGGTGTGGAAGCCATAAATCCCGGTTACCGGGTGGATGCGGTTGCCATAGGCTGAGGTCAGTTGCAGGTTCTTTAGCGGCAATCCGGGCTGCGCTGTTAAACAGGCGGGCCAAAAAAGCAGGACGCATGCTGCAAGCAGGCAGCGTATCAAACACCCCATAAACTGATCGTTTATTTTTTTACGACAGGCCGCGTGATCGCTTTCGTAGGCGGCAGGACCGGCACGGTCTTTCGGAATTTTTTAATGACCGCTTCTACATCCTTGTTGATGCTGACGAAGTTCTGGCGAAGGATTTCTTCCTTTTTGCCGCCGAATTTGTAATAGACCGGGAGGTCACGGTAGCCTTTTTCTTCCTGTGCGATGGCCTCGCTGTCCAGGTTGATCCGGCAGTTTATGGCAGATGTTTCGAATTTACCGGTGAAGATTTCCTGCGCATCGGCAGCGATCAGGCCCACCATTTCGCCGGTGTTGAGTGCCGCCATTTTGCCGGCCGGGATAAGGGCTTCGAGTTTTTCCTGTAGAGAGGTGGATGTTTTATTGCGGTCGATGGACAAGCTTTCGCCTATCTGCTTGGACTTACCGAAAAGCCTTTCCAGCCAGTCGAGCGTTTCCTTGTTCCTTACCGATCCTGCCAGGACATTGCCGACCACCGACGTGATGGTCGCGGCCGTCTCTTTCCCAAATTGCTGGTTGAACTGCGGTAATTCCTGTAAGCCCATGAGAATCGCTACCTTATTGGAGCGTGCCACGGCGATGAGGTTTTCTATTTTGTGCGTATATAAAGTGGGTATCTCATCGATGATTAACGCTGACGGCAAATTGCCTTTGTTATTGATCAGCTTGGTCAGGCGGTTCAGTACAACGGAATAGCAGGCAGAATTAATGTTCTGCGTATTGGGATCATTGGCGATGACCAGGATACCGGGCGATGCCGGATCGGATATTTTCAGGTTAAAATCATCACCGGAAAAGACCCAAAACGTTTCCTTTGTCGCCAGGCGGCTGATAAATATTTTCAAAGTGCCGACCTGCCCTTCGAGTTGGTCAAAGGCGCTGGCCATAAAGGCGCTTTTAAACGGCGATAACAAAGACACTAGTTCCGGTTCGGAAAACAGCGTATTGAAAATATCCTCGTAGGAATGGTTCAAAAAGGAAAGCACATGGGGCAAGCTGGAGTATTTACCCTGCTCATATTTGCTGAAAAAAAAAATGCAGGCCGCTAAAAAGTTAATGGCTGACTGGGTAAAGAATTGGTCGCTGCCGCCGGACTTGTCGCCTTTTTTCATGGCTTCAACCAGGCCTTCGGCGCTTTCTGAAGCGTCGGCCAGCGTTTTGAGATAGTCACTGCGCCAGGGGTTGATCCGCCTGCTCTTTTCGGCATCGTTCAGGTTAATGACGTGAAAGCCGTGCTGTTTGCATTTGCCTTGCTGTTTGGCCAGCAAATAATGATAATAAGCAACTTTGCCCAGGTCAGGGAATTTATAATCGTACACACAACAACAAAACTCTTTGGCAATCAATTGACGTATAAAAGGATTGACCACCCCATAGGACTTGCCGGAACCGGGCGTACCGATCAGGATCGTTCCGCGAAAAGGGTTGACAATATTGATATAGCCGTCCCATACTTTTTGCTTAAAATAAAACTGCATGGGGATATTGACCGAATACGGCGTATCCAGCAGTTTGACCGGCTGCATAAAGCTTTCACCTTCTACATTCCATTTGTCTTTACCCAGGCCGGAGCGGATGATCTTGGAAACGTTGTCCATGGCCACGCTGATCATCATCGCCCCGATAACTGAGCATACCATATAGGCCAGGTTAAACCAGGTGGTATAATCAAATACCAGAGGTGAAGGCCGGTTGTAGTAAAGGATACTACCAAAGAACAGTACCAGTCCAAAAGTGAGCGGATAAATAATGTGTTTTTTCGGATCAAGGTCCTGTTTCTTTTTGGCTAAGGTGCCTATGCTGACCAGGCAGATCAGCAGCAGCGTGGCCAGTTTGCTGTAGACCAGTTCTCGGTAAATCGCAATGGCTTGCAGCTTCAGTAAGGCATGGCCGAATACGCCCCAAAATGGTGCTTTGATATACACAAACACGGATATTTCCAGGCCGATGGAAACATAGATCAGGCATTGCATAAAGCCGTGCAGCTTATGCTGTTCATGCGTCTCGTCCATAATAATTGTTATTGAAAGGAATACCTATAAAGGGATCATATCAGCATCAAGCACATCCTTGTAGGAAATGTCCAGATGGATGATCCGGCTGGAAATCTGTTTTTCGCTCAATTCAACATGCAGTACCTTATTGCCGGGAAAGGTGAGTTTCGGCAGCACGTAAATGTTCCGATAATATTTATTGAAGACGGTATTGTCGACCAGGGCCATTAAGGGCTTAACCTCCACGGACTGTACGTTGGTCGCTTTGGTGATCTTTTTGTCGTCAATATGGAAGCGGAATTGCTCTATATCGAATTTAAGGTCGGTTTTATTCCGGAATCCGAGGTCGATAAAAATATAATTGTCAATGGTATATAAATGATTGACCGTACCGTATATTCCGAATGCTTTGGCTTTCTCCTTTGGCCTGCCTGGTTTTTTCAGATACAGGCCGAGGGCCAGTTGCCGGAGTTGGTTTTGTGACAGCCCGACACCTGATATGTCGAGCGGTTTGGTGTCTGCGGGGTCGATGTTGATCTGTAGAGGCACATTCTCTCCGCCGGGCCGGATATGGTATTGCGCGATGAACTTTTCACCGGCAATGGTGACGACCGCATCTTCTGCCCTCGCTGAATCCTTATACCTGATGCGCAGGACATTTTTAAGCGGCAGGTCGCCAATAATGTTTTTGGCGGAAATATCAACGTATTGAATAGGTTCCGGGGAAACGAAATGGACGTCGAGGCTTAAGGGAAGCTGAACGACCGGGATTTGAGACTGGATAAGCGGCTGCAGGCTTACCGAAGGTTTCACCTGGTGCCCAGGTTCAAGGTATTCGTCGTAAGTGCGCGGGTTGTATATCTCCCACGGAAGATAAGGCATATCGGGGGTGCAGGGCTTAGGGTCCTGAGCCCGGACGTGTGCAGTGAACGCAATCAGCAATAGCAAAGGACTGAGTATCATTTTCATGTTATTTGTTTTTTGAATTATCGGTATCAATTAAATAGAGATAAGAGTTGTATTTGATCTTCGCCTTGTCTTTGCGGATGACGCCGGCGATAGCGGAAGAAGTCGACTCGAACATTTTACTCACGGTACTCATCATGAACTGGCTGGCGACAGAGCCGGTACCGCTGCCATCTATAGTGACCCCCTGCACCGTATTCTGGCCAAGGTCTTTGGTAAAATCACGGAAAGCGGATTCGGGGACGTATAAGCCCGGCAGGCCGTCGAGATCATATACTTCCAACTTTACGGGCAGTATCCTGCCCTGGTAAATGATGGATTTGACCTGTAAGGTTACGCGCTGACCTGAAAAGCCATTGATCAACGCATACAGGTAGCTATCTTTCTTGATAAGATACTGCCCCACCTCAATATCGTCCAACAGGCGGAGGCGCAGCCTTGAACCTGCATAGCCGGTAATGTTTTCATCGACAACGACTTTGATAAAGTCGCCGGGCGTTTCGGGCATAACCGTATTGAAATCGCCCGGCGCGAGGTTAGCTTTGACTACGGACAGCGTTTGCGCGTCCGCCTTTTTTGCTTCGGCTTTTTGTTTGGCTTCCTGCTGCTGTTTTTGCCAGGCCGGGTCGCTCAGTCTGCGGACGCTGTCCAGGTAAGCCATCTGCTTTTTGAACAATTCCATCGGGTCCTTGTCCGGCGGGGAAGCGGTACTGGCGGCGGTCGTTTTCGGCGGCGTTGAGAGTTTGTTCAGCGCGTCGGCCAATTGGCGGTCGTTCGCGTTCCTGTAATTGTCCCGGTCTGGCGGCTGCCTGTTTACAGGCGGGGTACCGAACCGGCGTTTCATCGCGCTGTCAATCGAATCCAGTTGCCTTTTTTGCCTGCCGGCATCATTGTATGCTCGGCTACTGGAATTTTCGGATGTGATTGGCGTAACGGCGCTGGCGCCGTCCGCCTCCTTGTAGCGGTCGCGGTACGCATCGAGTTTGTCTTCGAGGCTGCGCTTTTTTACATCCGGGGACACATCTGCCACCGTGCCGTTGAAGCCCGCCTGTTGTTTAACTGTTTTTTTATCTTTTGCGGCGCCGCTATGGTACACGTAAAAGAAAAGACAAAGGAACGGCAGGGCGATCAAAGGCAATATGTATTTGGGTTGTCTGAAATTGATGCTCATTATTTTCGTTGATTAAATTGTTTGTTGAGTTGCTGGAAACGGTCCAGCGCCTGTTCCAGCCGGACGCTGTCCTGCGCGGTCAGCTGCTTTTTCCCGGAAAGGCTGTCGATGGCTTTTTTCAGCCGGAGCATTTCGGAAAGCGCCCGGCTGGTTGCCATGATGCCGTCGATACCGCTGCTGACCGGGGATAATATTCTGACCGGTTTTTTATTGGGGGCGCTGATATCTTTATGCCTGAAAACCGTAAAGGATAACACTGCCGACAATAAGATATTAATCACCATGATCCAAAAGATGAACGTAGAATGGCGGTTGGCTGAAGCTTTCAGATGGCCGCCGGCCTTGCTGAGATATGGGCTGAACTCGCGCTTCAATTCCGATAAAACCGTATCCCTTGGATCGCGGTTAGAGCGTATTTTTTTGAACATCCGATAAATCTTTATTTTCCAATGTCTTCCAGCCGCAGATCATTACGCCGTGCGGGTTGTTGTCGCTCCGGGGTATGTCTTTTAAATAACCCTCTGTAATGAGCGACCTGATTACGGTTGAGCTGCGCCGGTCGATTTTCAGCTTGCCATAGTAGCGGAAATACCTGCGCCGCATATCCAGCGCTATCGAATCCGTAGTGAGGGTAAGCACAGAACTGGAGGACAGTATCGAGTTGAAATAGCCGTTTTCCTTCAGGTCATTGTATTCCTGAACGCCGGACTCATCCACCAGGTACATAGCCTTTTTCATCTGGTAGTCGATGTATTTATCGTCGGGGGTAAGCGAAAAAAACAGGCTGTGAAACAGCTCAATGCCGGCACGGTATTCCACCGGGCGGTTCATCTGGATATCCGTTTGATTCGCTAACACCGGTAGGTTTCCTGCCAGTACGTAAATGCTTTTCCGCGCGTCGGCGGCCTGCCGGCTGGCATAGGCCAGGGCCGTCACCGATATGATGACGGCGGCGACAAAGCTGCCGCCCGCCAAAAAGGTAGCGAGCCTTATTTTGGCTTCGATATTTTTGATCAGCATGATAATGGTTGTTAAATAAAACTGCCCGAAATTCTGCGGCCAACGGCGAATACGGTAGCCGCCCCGCGGCTGGCGCTGGAGGTTGCAGAGGAAATACCGGATGTAGAAATGATCCAGGTCGAGATGCTGGGCACGGTAAACATGCAAATTGCGCCGATCAGAAAAACGATGATGACCGTTCCGAACGAAAGAATGCCATTCCCGGCAAACCAGGCCAGCTTTTCCAAATTGGCACTTGCTCCGTTCTGCCCGACCAGTACCTGGTAACGACTGATCTCAGACTGCATACCATATTCCTGCATCAACGCGCAGAGATACATAATGAGATAGCCGATGCCTGAATACAAGTTTACGGATACAAAACGAGCGATCCAGGTGCTGAAACTATCACGGAATGCCGGCAAAATACTCGCGGCTACCGAAAACGGGCCGAGGATAATCAGGATAGATGAATAAATGATTTGAATTAAAAAAATGACGTAAACGGCTATCCTGAGTATCCATATCGCCAGGAATTCGAGCAATTCGGTAACGAGTAACTGCATGCCCACTTGTAAGCGGTTCTTGAGCTCCAGTAGTGGCGAGACGACATCGGAGATACCCTGCTTAATCGTGCTGGTTACCGAATCCCAGGCTTGCCCGTACCAGGTATCGCTTTCCTTTTCGGCAACCTCCGTTTGCGCCTGGTAGGTAATCAGGGAATTGGCAACTGCAAGCATGAGGTTAGCGCGCTGGAATCGTAAGCCCTCAACGTTCTGCTGCTCACTTTCGAACATCTGGTCGGTCTGCGCTTCCACTAAATCGGTCGGAAAGGCGACGACCTGGACAAAGGCCCCCCACCAGATGATGACCATCGCCAGCCCGAAAGGGCGAAGCAGCGGCATGATCTCCATCCGCTTGTCGCCGACCATCATTTCGTAGCTTTTAATGGCAAAAAAGATAATCATGAAAATGGCGGCCAGCGCTTGGGCATCGGTAATAAAAAGACCGAAGTGCGACCAGATGGATTGTTTGAGGCCACCCAAAAACGTCATCATGCCGCTTTCATACACGCCGTCACCTTGCAGGAATTCAATAGATTGTTTGTAGTTGGCCGTGTCAATAGTGTTTTGGGCAAAAGCTCCGGTTGCGATGAACACGAAAAAAAGGCTAAATAAGATGACTTTGTTTTTCATTGGACATGGGTTAATACTTTGTTAGCGATCTGTATATCCGATTGAGGCGTCCACATTCCGGGATTAAAGGAACCGGATTTTAATTGTTGTTGTTGGGTGGTCATTTGGATATCCTTCTGCGCGGTCGCGACGCGAATATTCCAAACGCCTGCGAGGCGCTGGTACTCCTGCAACATGCGGTAATAGGCCATAATGCGTGAACCGCGGTCCATATCCGTCGTTCGTGCGCCATTCAACCGTTGTTTCAGTATCGAAAGTTCATTGGTGTACCAATTGTAAGTCCCTTCCGATATCAGTTTGGCGCTGACCTGCGGCGGTAAAGTGCCTAAAAGCGTGACCACCGAATAATTGAGCAGGGGCTGAAATTGCTGATTGTAATAAAGCAGCCATAAAGGATCGGCATCTGAAAGCAAACCGGACTGGCTGGCGATCTGCGATAGCGCCGTATTCCTTACCGTGTCTGATTGCAGCTTGTACTTGCCATCGATGGTGTTTTGACCAGCGACCAGCGCCAGCCGCTGTGTTTGCGGGCCGCTCGCAGATAATGGCCGTAAGTCTGTTTTGTGGTAATTGGGATCAAACAGTCCCCACACCAGCCAGTAATAAGGATTTAAACTCAAGAAGCCGGCCTTCGGGTCAAACTCGTTCTGGTTCCACTGCTGAAAAACCATGCGCTGTTCCTGGTGAACGATGGCCTTGTCATAAACTTCTTCCTGTGCATAAGAAGCTGAAAGTAAAAAGCTGGAAAAGAAGGTGAAAGCTAAAAGGCGAAAGGCGAAAGCTTTTTTTTGCCGGATTAATTGTTGTTTCATAGGATTACGGAGTTGATTTGAGATACTTTGCATTGAATATAATTTGGTTGGCAAGGTTCAGGTCACGGTTGATCCAGGCCTGGAAGGGATTGAGCGAAGCGATGATCCCACGTTCTTTGGCCCAGTACATCGCGCGCCAGGCGCCGTACGCCAATCCGTCGATGGTCTGCAACTGCATGGTGACTTTGCGCAGCAACTGGTCCCGGCTGTTATAATCCGCCAGTACGTTGCTGCCTTCTTTCAGCACATAGCCGGAAACATCGCTGACAAGGGCGAAGGCCCTTGCCTGCATCTGCTGTTCGATATTGGAGGCAAATAATAAAAGTTCGGGTTGCGATTTGGCCAGTGCCAGGCATTGGTTCAAATAGTTGAACATATCGGCAATGATGACAGCAAGATTCTTTACAGCAAGTCCGTCTTTCAGCGCGGAATTGACATTGGCCAGCCCGTTGTAAATAATGGTCTGCGCCAATACCACTGAACTGACATTGGTGTTGATCGTGTTCAGGTTACCGTTGATCTTACCCAGGTAATTGTTGTGCGTGGATTCTGCTGAACTGCGTACTGCGCCGTTTTCAATGACGGCTTCGCAATGCTGCGGATCGAAAACGACTTCCTGCGCTCTGGAAGGTGAAAGGTAAAAGGCGAAAGGTAAAAAGGCATAAATGAACTTTTTCATTATTTTAAATACTTGGCGTTTTGAATGATGTTTTTGGCCATGCCGACGTCTGTATCCACCCAGGACTGAAAGGGGTTCAAAGCTTTGAGCACCGAGGCCAGGTTATTGTATTGCAACAGGATCAGCATATTGCCCGATAATTCCTGTGTCCGGCTCAATTGTTGGATCACATAATCAAAAAGCAATTTCCGGTCGGATGCTTTCATCTGGTTTACGTCGCCGATAGAAAGCGTTAATCCGGCAACATAGCCTGCCAAAGCCTCGGCTTTTTCGACAAACTCAATCTCCGTTTGATAACCTAAGATCGCAACGGCAGGGTTTTTTTCAACCTGCTGGACGATCAATCCCTGGTAAGAAACGATTTGTTTAACCATCGGTTCGGCTTCCAGTCCGATGTCGGCGACAGTGATCAGTGTGCCCAGGGTATTGTAGCGCCGCTGCAAAGTGCGGTACATGTTTTTCAACTTGTCAAGCAAGGTCAGGTTAGCCTGCTCGTTGGCGGTGTTGACCGCTTGCTGGTTTTTAGCGTTGACCTGCTGTGTATGCTCGTTTTTTGATTCATCGATCAGCTGGTGCATGCCGACAATATCAATGGTGCTTTGCTGCGAAAAAGCGGAAAGGCTAAAGCAGAAAGCAAAAAGCAGCAATATCCATTTCATTGTTTGAGGTATTTTGCGTTATTAATTACATCGTTGGCAATGCGGCTGTCTTCATTAACCCAGGTGGACCAGGGATTAAGCGAGCGGAAGATCCCGTTCATTTTTGCCCAGTACATCGCCCTGCCCAGGCCGTAGGCGATACCGCGCAGGATGTGAAGCTGGGAAGCAATATGGTTGAGGAGTTTGCCGCGTTCGCCGGAATCCATGAGGTTCGAACTTCCGCCACGCATCACATAGGCGCTGACATCGGCGGCTAAAGTGACCGCCCTTGTTTCAAAATCCCTGGCACCCTGTTCCGCAAAAAGCAGCAACACCGGGTCGGACTGGGCATAGGATAAGGCGGTTTCCACATCACTGACAATGTCGCTGCCACATTCGCCAATGTCTTTGATCGTATAGAGATTGGAGATAATTGAAGCGACCTGGCTCAGCCCTTTGTAAATATCGTTTTGCAACGTGTTGGCGATGGTCAACTGCCCGGTAACCGCAAGCTGCCCTTTTGAAATCAGGCTCAGGTTATTGTTGGTCGTTTTGAGCTGGCCGTCGATAACTGCGGAATTAACGGCTATGGCTGCTGAGGTGGTGGGATCAACCACCAGCTCCTGGGCTTTTGAAGCCGAAAGCTTAAAGCAAAAAGCTGAAAGCATAATCAAAGGTTTTATCCAAATTTTCATAATTAAGATTTAATAGTAATGAGCGTATGTTTTTAAAGCGGCTGACCGGCTGCATTGACCTTGCTGACAAAGGCGGGTAGTTGTAGTCTAGAATTGTGCAGTGCGGACACAAAGGCTTCCAGGCCTTTAGGATAGGAACCAAAATAATGCGCGTAAATTTCTACCGCCGACTTTTCGGGTTTCTCAGTGGTATAAGCCAGATATTGAAATAGCGAGACCTCTACGCCGTACACTTCCCCGGTTGAACCTCTGCGGATATAAACTTCCTTAAAGCGGCCGCGGCCGTCCTTGTTATTCAGCTGGTTGATCGTAAATATCTTCTTGCGCTCGGTTTCGTTAATGGATAATAAGGTGGCAATCTCTTTGTAATTGTCCTTGAACTTGGTCTGGTCCAGCAGGCAGATCGTGTCAGAATTGCTGATGATACTGTCTTTGACCACAGCATTGCCGATAATGTCGCCCAACTCCTGGGTTACGACAATAGCTTCGCCCCAAAATTTTCGCACGGTTTTGTATAAGTACAAAAGATAACCCGCCATTAAGGGGCTGGCAATTGCTTTCCACGCCTCCTCTACCACGAGGCATTTCCGGCGGTCGCTGCGGTAACGCATTTTCTGGATAAATACATCCATAATGATCAGCGTGACGATAGGAAACAAAATTTTGTGTTCCTTGATACTGTCAATTTCGAACACAATAAACCGTTCGGTAAAAAGCGATTCATCCGCCTGCTCATTTAAAATGCTTTGGAATTCGCCGCCGCGGTAAAACTTTTTGAGGACATATTTGAACTCATCGTAATCGAAAGGAATTTGTTCCTCGGTTTTAATTTCCGGGATTTTCGTTAATGCGAATTCATAAAAGCTGTTGAAGCTTAATTCCGGGTCTTTTTCCGCAAACTTTTGGGTGAAATAAGCGCTGATCGTATGTGAAATGACATCCCGCTCCACCTGGCTGACCTGTCCTTCCGCACCTTTCCATAGCAACGAAATCAGCGTGACCAGGAAATCCTTTTTCTCGATGTTGTATTCCTCCGCCCTGATGGCGAAGGGGTTCATCGTGATCGGCTTTTTATCGGTATAGGTGATATATTTGCCATTGTAATAAGAACAAAGCCCCGAATAGGAATGCCCGGTATCGACGATGACCATATCCATATTGTAGAGCATGTATTGCTCGATCAGCGCATTCATAAAAAAGCTTTTGCCTGCGCCGGATGGCCCGAGTGTAAACCGGTTCCGGTTATTGATCCGCCCCGTGCGCATGGGCAAGTCGGACGGATCAATCGCTATCGGAATCCCCTGCCGGTCGGTAAAGCGGATCGCAAAATCCGATGCCTCATCTTTCGGCAATGATTCTTTAAAAAAGAAGCAGAGCGCGGCATCGCAGGTCGTCAGGAACCAGTCGTATTTTTTGAGTTCGACGGCGTTTCCGGGCAAAGCGGTACGGAAAAGCTCCAACTGGTTGTAGGCATTCTTGTTGGCGATAATGCCCAGGCCGAATAAAGAACTTTCAATAAAATTGGCGGCCTTTTGTATATCCGCTTTCGGCGCAGCCAGCAGTATATTGAAGTGGCAATTCACCAGCAATTGATTTTCCCTGGCCACATCGGTTAGCAACTGGTCGATGTCTTCGACGCAGGTCAGGTTGGCCGGATCAGGGATGCCGGAATGCCTTTTCTTTTTCAGTTCCAGCTTGCGCAGGGTGGCCGTCTGGCCGGGTATTTCGATGACCTGGTTGTAAATGATGCAATCGCAGCCGGGCACTTTCAGCAGGAAGGACAGGGAGTCTACCGGGAAACCTTTAAGCGTATCCTTTTCATTCCATTCGATATGCGTCGATACTTCGGAGGGCAGGTCGACACTGTCGATATTGACCAGGCTGATACTCCGTACAGCGCGTTCGCCCATATGCAGTTCCGTATCCGTTGGCGCGATATTATCGAGGGCGATGGCATGGTCACTGAAATTCATGGAAAGTACCTGCATCAGCAGCTTGTTGACCTGCTTTTCGTCCAGCAGCTTCGGCTGCATGGCCGCGGCATGGAACACATCGGTGACTTTAGCAATCGCCTGCCGGAAATCGCGTAGCGCTTTGGCGTCGTATACATAGAAAGCGCCTTTCTTTACCTGACGGGTAATGATAAGGCAGGTTTCGATATTGACATAGTTCCGCCCGGCAAAGTGTTCATTGTATTTCTGCTGCAAAAATTCCGCGACTTGCTTACCCGGGTAGGTGGCTTTGCAAAAAACATCCAGCTTTTGGAGGATATAACCATCGCCCAGCAGCTTGACAATGTTGACCAGTAAGTTGTGGTATTCGTCGTACGCTTCCGGCGAAGCGCCGTATTGAATAACCGGGTTGATTATAGCGATCACCGCCGAAAAATCACCGCCTGATCCATACAGCAGCCCGTCAGCTACGCCGATATAGGGTAATTTAAATTCGGTTTTTCCGGCCATAAAAATGGATTTTTTTGAGGTTAGCGGGATGGATCAAAATTTCGCGGGAACGGGATTTGGCGTGCAGCCCTTTTTTCTGTTTCCCGGCCAGGTAAAGCAGGCCTCCGGTGATGCTCCCGGCCAGCACCAAAGCGCCAAGCCACATATTGACCAGCGACATGGTGAGTGCGCCTAACACCAGGCCGCCCAGCAGGATACCCACGCCCCAGTAGATGTACTTTCCCTGGAAGCCTTTGAATACAAGGGGCTTTTGAAGCCCCTTGTAAACTGGGAAATGCTTTGCCATCAGGTTAAACCGAAGAAAGCTTTGACGATCAGCGCGGACACCACGAGAAACACGCAGGAGCCGCCCCATCCCATAAGCTCTTTATTAATATCCTGGTCTCCGGAATTCCATTTGGAATAGACGCGGATCGCGCCGACAATGCCGACGATGCCGCCGATGACCAGGGCGATATTACTGGCCGGGTCAACATAGGTTTTAAGGGTCGAGGTAGCGGTGTTCAGGCCGGTAACACCACTTTGGGCAAAGGCGGAAGCCGAGCCCAGGGCCAGCACCGTTGCGGTGGCCCAAAGACGTTTCATCTTGTTCATTAAAAAATAGGGGTATTAAATTGTTAAAAAAAGAAAGCGGCCCGTTTTCCGGTACCGCTTCCAGGGTTATTTGGGGTATTAAATTTCCGCGTTCAAATACTGAAAACCGCTTGCAGAAATCCGCCTGCCAGCACCATGAAGAGCGCCGCAAAAAACCATGCGGCGACCGCCTGATCGATGCGCGGGTGGCCCATTTGCCAGTTATGGTAGATGCGAACTGCGCCGAGGATGCCGAAAATCGCGGCTACCACCAGACTGCAATCCAGCGCGGAGAAGAAAGACTGGGTCAGCGATTGCTGTGCCTGCTGCATTTCATTGAGGCCGGGCTGGGCGTTTGTGGCGATAGCTAACAGTAGCAGTGGTATAAGCAGCTGCCTGATTTTGTTGCTCATCGTTTAAAAACTTACTTTCTTAGTGATGTCGATTACCTCCTTTCTTGCCAGGCTAAAGACGTCTTTCAGCAATACTCCGCCGGAGGCGATTATTTCGGGAGCTGCCTTTGCGGCACTTTTAACAGGATCATTTGCCAGTAAATGTTCCGCCTCATGCGGGACAATATCTTCGGAAAAAGTAAGTTCGTTGGTGGCTAACTTCAAGGCGCCGGCTTGCTTTCCGCCTGCTGCATCGATGAAAATAAGCACGATGTAATAAATGCAGTAAATGCCGGCGAGCCAAAGTAAAAAGTGTGTCCAGTTCATAATTCGAGTTCTTGAAAGTGTTGTTTGATAATTGCTTTTAATTCGGGGTGCTGATCGATGAATTGCTTTACGGCATACCCGACCACCTTGTTGACTTCCAGGCCGGTCGCCATTTTCAGGTGCTGCAGCATCTGGACCGTAGCGGGGTCAAAGCGGATATGGATCATATTTTTATGATCGGCCAGATCGTAGGCACGCAGCTGTTCGATGATTGGATGAGCGGCCGGGGCTTTCTTTTCCTTTTTCTTTTCAGCAGGCGCTTCGGGCTGATCCGGCGTTCCGGGTTTTCCTATTTTGCTGCGAAGCTGGTCGGCCAGCGATCTGATCTCATTCATTTTTCTTTTGGATATGGTTATTATAAATACCTTCCAACACGGGTCGAACAACGGGAAAAATGGTTAAGGGCGTCTCAAATGTGCTGGTCCGCTGAAAGTCGATGCGGTCAGGTATCATCGCCGCTACCGTCCCGAATTTTTGAAGCTGCTCGTCGACGTCCGTTTGGGTTTCGTACTTCACATTGGCTTTGATTCGGTTGGGTACAAAAACCAGCGGTACTTCCGGGTTGATCTTGCGGAGCACCACTGCAAACAGGATGGTTGATTCAAAGCTGAATTCATCGTAGGCAAACGGGCAAATGACAAGATTCGCTGTCTTGAAAATGGGCAGCAGGCCGTCATCATCCAATTTGCCGGGCAGGTCCAGTAAAAAGAATTGCGCCGGGTTTTGGGTAAAGACTTCCATCATATCGGGATAGTCCTCCAGGCCAGCCGCGATCACGTCATAGGGTTCCTTATTCTCCAGCACCTTTGCTTTTTCGTATTTCTGCGCGACGGATTGCTGGTAGTCCAGGTCGATGACATTGACCTTGTGCTTTTTGACAAGGGACAGGTAATTTGCTAAAAGCAGCGCAAGGGTACTTTTACCGGCGCCGCCTTTCTGGTTTCCGATGATGATAATCATATAGTATGCTATTTTTGTTGTTGTTTGCGCCGTCTTTTCCGGCCGTAAACCGCTTCGTCGTCGACGTCATTAGCGATAACTGGCGACGGAACCGGTACGTGTTGCAGATGTACTTCCGCCGTGGTTTCTTCTGCCTGGAAATATTGCCGCTGCAACGCAGCGAAGGCTGGTTCATTGAGCAGTTCGTCTATCGGGACGGACATAAAACTGCTTTGATCGTCGAGGTAAAGCCTGCCGCCGCTTTCCCTTATATTTAGGCCGAGGTGGTGCAGTCCTTGTGTCAGGTCGGGGTAGTTCCGCATCGCTGCTTCGAGGATTGCTTTATAATAGGCGCGTGCTCCTTTGTCCAGATCACCAACACTCGGAGGAATGGCATTAGCGTCTTTTTCTTCAGACCGGGCGCTTGTTTTCTGTTTACTATTTAACAATTCCTGCAACGGCATAATCTCGCCGCCTTTATAAACAGCTTTCCCGGAATGATCGATGACCGAATAACCGTAAGGCGGTTTGCCGTCCTTCGCGTGGAATATTAAAACCAGCCCGTGCTTTTCTTTGAGGTACGCGGCAAAGGCGGAAGTATAGCCGTTTGCTATTTTCTGGTAATTACCAGGCAGCGGGACCGTATTTGGCACCAGTGCAGTATCATATATTGCTGCATATTTGTGAAAGATGGCCTTTATTTGGGCAATCCGTTCGGGTAACGCTTTACTACTTTCCATCTGGGCCGTGACCTGTGCCAAATCAATTTCCGCCTGCTTTTGGCCGAATTTGATCACGTCGAATTTGCCTTCAGTTTCTTTTAAAACATAGCCCTGGTTTTCGAGGATCATCATAAACTGCGCCTTTGTGGAGAAATGATAAGACAGCGCTTTAGCAATATCCTGCGTCGCGTTATGCTTTTCATCGAGACCTAAAATCTTGTTCAGGTGTTTTATCCCGCGGATATTTTCGAAGTTATGATCAATCTTTTTCCCCTGTTTATTTACCCGCGTCGTAACGATATGGATGTGGTTGTTCCTCGTATCGTTATGAAATACGAGCAGGTAGGGCTGGTCTCCATAACCCATGGCTGACAGCCATTGCGTAGCTATTTCCGTGAGCTGGTATTTGTCGTGACTCCTGCCTTCCGCCGAAATCACTGCATGGAACTGCGGAAATTTGACGGCCTTGTTGGTCGCCGAAACGGCTTTCAGATAATTCCTGAAGTCTTCAGGCCGCCAGTGTTCCAGGGCATGCAAGGCGCCGAAGCCGGAAACTTTCATGAGTTCGCCCCTGGTTTTATCGATCTTCCCGGTATTATAGCTAACTGCCGGGAAGGATGCGGAATTTTTGGTGGGCGGAAATATCTTTACGATCATGCCGGGGATATTTTGTAACCGGATATTTTGTAGCTGGATATTTCCTATCTGAATATTTTTTATCCAGCTATTGTATCTCCCGATATTTTGTACCGGGATATTTGCTATCCGGATATTTTATCCCCCGATATTTTGTAGCCAGATATATTGTATCGGGATATACTGTATCGAGCTATTTTTTATCTGGATATTAGATATCGGGATATTTCGTATCAGGATATTTTGTACCTGGCTATCTGCTATCGGGATATTTTATCGGGATACATCCTATCCCGATATTTTGTATCTGGGTACATCTTATCATTTCGCAAGGGACCGGATGACGCTGCGCAGGACGCCTTCCAATACCTTTTGATTTGCCAGGTATTCTTCAAACAGCATATTAAAACGTTCGATTACGACCGGCGACAAGAGGCGTCTTTTGTTCAGGATATTGGCATGTCGGGCCAGTTGGTTGATATTGTTGCCGGAACGGCCCAATTCAGTGCAAATAGCGTCGAGCCGACCGATCAGTTCTTTTGCATGGATGATTACGGTAGGGGCATTGTTCAACAGCCTGTCCCTGACGAGGTCGCTCTTGCGGACGCCCAGTTCCTTTTCGAGTGCCAGCACGGTCTTGTATTCCTCTTCGGTAAACCTGGCGTCGATCTTTTTGCTGCGGTTTTCTTTCATCGGAGGGGACAAGTTGCGCGTCACCGATATTCCTTAATCTTGAGCGGAGGTACGAAACGAAAGTTTAAGGCAAGATGACGATTGGCGGACAAATAACGACGAAGGAGGTTTTGTCGGACAAGAGTACTTCTTGCACGGATAAAAAGTAAAATGTATCTGTGTATCCCGTTACGGGATATTCGGCTTATAGCCGTCTGACGACGGTTCGTTTTGTGCGTTTGACGATCATTTCGTTGTAGTCGTTATGCTCTTTATAAATCAGGGAACGGTCCATCGCTCGTGGAAGCGCCTGGATGAGTTCGGCTGATTTCAGCCTGCCGGTATCATCGCGGTCAAAGTAGACGCTGATCTCCAGAAAGTCTTTTATTTTGCGTATCGCAGATTCGAGCAGCGTCGCTGAATTCAGTATGAGAATACTGTCCTCTGATTTTGGATTGTCCGTTTGCCAACTGAGATAATTGAAACAGCCTTCGAATACCGAAACGGAATTTTGATCCCTGCTGATAAAAGTAATCGCCTTATGGCCAAGACAGCCTTTAAACCAGGGATTGCGAACCTCCCAGGAACCTAATTCGTTTTGCCAGCCGGCCGCGTAGAAGGGTTTCCGAACGCCTTTTTCGTCCTCGACAAAATAATAGATTTCGGATAGCATTGTTTGGGCAACCTCCCACACGCACCTCGTTTTGAGGTAATCCGTTATCTCCGGATTAGAGCCTAATGGCAGTATATCTTCGACGCGGTAATGCGGCAATTTCTGCGCGTGCCGGCGCCGGGTTTGCAACCGGCCATAATCAGGCATTTGACTAAGCGGGAAATATTCGCTGAGCCGCCTTAATGCGTCCCGGAACGTGACGCTCCAGTAAGCCATGGCAAAGTCAATGATATTTCCGCCTTTGCCGCTGCCATGGTCATACCAGATATTGAAGTCCTTGTTAACCGCAAAAGAGGGTTTGCTATCGTTATTCCGCAGCATGCTGATGTAATATATTTCGTGTCCGGTTTGACGTTGCGGGTGATAGCCCAGCGTTTCGAGCAATACGGGAAGACTGGCCCCCGCTTTGATCTCTTTGGCATTTAAGTTTGTCTGTCGCATTGTTAATGGATTTTATAAATAGCGAAGCAGTTCTGTGACCTTTACGAGTACTTCGACCTCCATCCGGTCGATTCGCCATGCTGCGGAATAGTCGCCGTCCTTGCGGGGCGTTATGGCACCTTCAGCTATCCAGTGTTCGACCTGCTTCCGGCCATACAGCCGAAAAGCTTCTGATTTTTTCAGGTAAGGTTTAAGCTGTCCGTTTTGTATGAGTGCTTGTATTGCCCCGAGTTCGGCCGCACCGTCTATCAACCTGGTTAGTATATGTGGTTCCATAAAAAAAGGGGAAGCCAAAAACTGACCTCCCCTTTTTCCGGGAATACTTACGTCACATCCTACGATGCGGACCCTCGTCTGCCCGGGCGCTTTCGGCATATTGCGGTTGGATACGCTCACCTTCGCCCGATTTCCTGTTGTTAGCAGGATAATGCTTCTTCCCCCGATGTCAAAAAACGTTCATTACCGCTCTGCCACGGGCAGGTAGGTGCTGCGGTTGCTCCGGGACGCGATGCGTTCCAAAGCAGCCTTGTCGATACGGTTTTTGACAGCGTGAATAAGCCCTTCTGCCAGCCAGCGATCTACATCGCTGCGGCCATACAGCCGGTATGCCTGCGATTTGGAAACCGCCTTTGGCTGATTGCCGCAAAGTGCAAGCGCTTTCGCTGCGCCTGCTGCTGCTGACCGGGTGAATAAAGGGACTAATTCGTTGCGTTTCATTTGAACCGTTGCCGGGGAGAATAATCGCCCCGGCTGACGGAACAAAGGTGGAAAGGGAGGAAATTTTTGATTGGTGTTACGTTGGGGCTAACCCCAAAGATTATTTGTAAATAACTGTATTCCAGCGTGATTATTTACGCCTTGCTTTGCGTTTGCGTTCACGGACACCGAGTTCCTCGTTAACCCGTTCGTGGATGGCAGCGCGCATCCTGTCAAGAAATTTAGCCGGGTCGGAATGCGTCCTTCCGCTGATTTCGTTCCAGCGCCTGCTGGGTACACCGATCTTAACCGAAAACTTTTGCTCCAGCCAAAGAACCAGGTCCGTGATGGTAACATTACCGTCATTGATCTGGCCGGTGAGCCACAGACCATAAGCGACCTCCACCAGGTTGATGGCTTCGCCGGTCCAGCGCAATTTCGGCGTTTGCTTTGCATTTTTTTCCAGCTGTTTGACCCCGGCATATAAAACAGTCAGTTGATCGATCAAATAGTTTTGCAGCCGTTCATAAGCTATGAACTTGGCAAACAAATAGTCTAGCGGGCTGGAAAAACCAGGCCAGGGATCAACGATCTCCAACACGGGAATATCACCGGGTTTGCCCTCGCGCGTAAAATATTGCCCGTCAAGCTCACGGGCACCGGTACGGTAATACTGGTAATGAAAGGCATGGGTCCTGAAGAAACGGAAAAGGTAAAGCAGCTCCTGTTCATAGTAAGACCGGATCATCTCTGTCGTGCCAACGGGAGTGTTCGCAATCAGCGAATAAAAATCTACCTCATAAATTTGAAGTGCATAGAATCCGGGTTTGATCTTTTTAAAGAAATGGATTTCCGCTTCCGCAGATGAAAACCCTTCGCTTATAACTTCGTCTCTCATAGCGTTTATTTGACCCCTTGTCAAAGTCAGGGTATGTTTTAGCCGCTCTAATGGCGCTACCGGCTCACCGTCTAGCAAGCCGATCTCAGCCTGCAGTTCGGCAAGCCATTTTTCATATTTAATTGGTTTCATGATTTTAAGATTTTGAGTTCATCCGCGTCCAGGTAAAAGGGCAGCTGACGAACGACCCATTCTGCGATTGACGTGCCTGACAGTTCAGGAAACCGTCCTGCGGAAATGAACCAAAGCGTGATAAATTGTTCTTTATTATTCCAGGCCAGTTGTCGCCTGGCAATATTGACGGCAAGTTCGCGCAATAACTTTTGCAGCAAAGCTTGCTGGTCATCAGGCAGCGCCAATTCTCGGCAAGCCTGCCGGTATACCTGACTGAGACGGTTCATAAGCTGAACTCCTTTTTAATATCGCTCCAAACATTAAGTACCTCATCCAAATGCACCCGTTCATGAAGTGCGGTGACGCCCATGCGGATACGCGCGTCTTTGAGTGATACCGCCGGGTAATTAATTTGGTTGGCATAAACGCCTTTTTGCTGCAAGGCAAAGCAGATTTTTGCGTTTTTAATCTTATCACCGATCCGCACGGGGAAAATTGCTGAGCGCGTATCGCCGATATCGAAGCCGAGGCCCAGTAAGCCCTGCCTGAAATAGCTGATGTTATCCTGTAATATCCCCATCCACAAGGGTTCCTCGTCGATCAATTCAATGGCTTTAATGATGGACATCGCAGCGGGCGTGGAACTGGCGGAAAATAAATGCTGTTTGCTCTGGTATTTGAGGTAATTGACCATTTCCTCGTTTGCCACGACATACCCGCCGACATGCGCAAAGGTTTTGCTGAATGTCCCGGTAATCAGGTCAACATCTTCCCATGCGTCGCATGTTTCGATCAAACCCCTGCCAGTTCGGCCAATTACGCCGGTACCGTGTGCATCGTCTACCATCAGCCTAGCGCCATATTTTTTGCACAGCGAAATGATTTCTTTTAAAGGGGCTAAATCGCCGTCCTGCGAGTAGACGCCGTCGATAATCAGCAACATCAGCGGATGTTTACCCTCCGACATTTTGAGTGCATGTTCGTAGGCGTCCAAGTCATTATGCCTGACCGTTTTTCTTGGAACCAATTGACAACCTTCTATAACGCTGGTATGCACCGCGCCGTCAAGAATCACCATATCATCCCTCGTTAAAATACATTGCAGCGAGGCGCTATTAGAAGTATAGCCCGTGGTGTAAACAATAGCATGATCTTTCCTGAAAAACCTGGCGATCATTTTTTCCAGTTTGACATGGTAATCGTAATGACCTCCGATGGCCGGTGATGCGCCAGCGCCGCTGCCATATTTTCGTATGGCTTCAATTGCAGCCTTCTTGACTGCCAGGTGCTGTGTAAAGCCGAGGTAGTCGTTGGAGACGAGGCTAATGAGTTTGCGACCGTTCATTTCTACCACCGGGCCACACCCCGAAGAAGTGACGAGCCGGTAATTCAATTGTCCCTTCGCGGTCTGATCGTTTAAATAAGCCTGGAACATACGCGCACGCGCCCAAGCATCCATTCCCGGGATATACTCGAAATCCCGGAAGCTTTGGTTGTCAAAGTCATTTTTCATTTTTTTGATGTCTTGATTTAGCGGCCAAAAAAAGACGGATGAAAAATGA
This sequence comes from Mucilaginibacter sp., assembly GCA_035547095.1. Classification (GTDB taxonomy): domain Bacteria; phylum Bacteroidota; class Bacteroidia; order Sphingobacteriales; family Sphingobacteriaceae; genus Mucilaginibacter. Next base: position 85,472 of record DASZVE010000087.1, on the reverse strand, counting down.
AAAAAGAGAGTATACTACAGCTTTACTGCAAGGGGCGGCTATTCCTTTAATATCATAAGGTCTTGTTGGCGGGTGTTACTCCTCGGATTTTTGGACTGTCATATCAGGTAATCGAAAAGCAGGTGTTCGTTGTTAACTTCAACAAAAGAAAGGCGGTGTGCCTCCATTTTGCCCCGTAGCAGCGAATAATCGGCCGCATTCTTCAGTTCTATTCCTACGAGAGCAGGGCCGCTTTCCCGCTCATTTTTTTTGATGAATTCAAACCGGGTTATATCGTCGTCCGGTCCCAGCACTTCATTGACGAATGCCCGCAGTGCACCCGGTCGTTGCGGAAACTTAATTATAAAATAATGTTTCAGGCCGTCGTAAAGCAAAGAACGTTCTTTAATCCCCGGCATACGGTCAATATCATTATTGCCACCGCTGACTACGCAGACAACCTTTTTGCGCCTGATGCGGTCACTATAGCGTTCCAGCGCGGCGACGGACAGAGCGCCCGCCGGTTCTGCAACGATGCCATCCTCGTTGTACAGGTTCAAAATCGCGGTGCAAATGCTGCCTTCTGCCACCGTTTTTATATCGTCCAGCAGCCGTGCACAATAAGCATAAGTCAGTTCCCCGACGCATTTAACAGCTGCGCCGTCAACAAATGTGTCAATTTTTTCGAGTGCGACCGGGCTTCCGTTTTTCAAGGCCGCCTTCATTGATGGCGCACCTTCAGGCTCTGCGCCAAGAAGCAGGATGTCAGGTCGCTGCCGTTTTAAATATGCACCGACGCCGGCAGCCAAGCCGCCGCCTCCAACCGGGACGATCACCATGTCAGCATCCGGCAAGTCTTCCCATATTTCCATCCCCACGGTGCCTTGTCCGGCAATAATAAAACGGTTGTCAAAAGGAGGGATAAAAGTCGTTCCGAATTTATGGGCATAAGCCAGCGCTTCATCTTTGCAGTCATCAAACGTGTCGCCCTTTAGGATGACAGTAACATTGCCTTTGCCGAACATTTCCGTTTGTCTGATCTTTTGTTTGGGCGTTATCTCCGGCATAAATACCACGCCGTTAACTTGCTTTTTACGGCAAGCAAAAGCAACGCCCTGCGCATGATTACCAGCGCTTGCGCAAACAACACCGCGGCTCAATACGTCCTGTGGCAGGCTGCTGATCATGTGGTACGCTCCGCGCAATTTGTAGGAACGCACCCATTGCAAATCTTCTCGCTTCAGATAAATCTCTGCGTTGAAACGTTCACTCAGCCGGGGGCTAAGTTCGAGCGGCGTGTGTTTTACAACGTTCTTCAAGTTCGCGTATGCGGATTCGAAATCCTGTTCGGTGAGTGTATCTTTCCTATTCCACATTTTCGAGTTCTTCTAAAGTTGACAGACTCTCGTCCATAATCAATCCGCTTTTACAAAAGCTGAGCAAATACTGCCCTTCCAATAGGTTGTATAGTTCAGCCAGGTCCTTGTCGGAGCCGGTTTTTCGGATCACAAAAGAATCGGCATTAGTGCTGCTGACCGCTGCGCCATATTTATCAAATATCGACCAGAAAGCGGGCGTTTGCGCCGCAATTGACAAGCGGTAAAATCCGATCTTTTTCAAAGTTCCGGCGCCCGGATATACATCCACGCGGTAAACTTCTATGATTCTTTGCAATTTTTGCTTCAAAGAATGCACCTCTGTTTCAGGTACAACGGCTTCAACGGTGATGAGGACGAGATCGGTGATGTCCGTTCGCGAGGCGTTAAGGCTGTGGACCTCGTAATAACGGCGGTTAAAAAAAACCAGTAGTTGGCCCAGCAGTCCTTTTTTTATCGTCTGCGTAGATCGAAAAAATGAATTGCTCCTTGAGTTCGGTTGACTTTTTCATAATTGGTTTAAAATAAAAAGCCCCCCGGTTTGTCAACCGGGGGGCTATCAGTATAGTTGTTAATTTTTCAAATACTTAACAATCCCCCGGTCGGCGGAATATAATAATGACAATAATGCTCACAAAGCTCGCCATAGCTAGCTTTGTTTGGTTGTTGATCGCCTGTAAGCTATTAGTGTTCATCTCGGTGCAATTTAACAAGAACAAAGCGATTTACAAATTATTGGTCCATAAAGATCCTTGCATTATTTCAAATAAAGACGGATATCCTCCAGTAGTTTTTCAAATAATGCTTCTAATGTTAATAGTACTGGCCGCTCCTTCACATAAAAACGGCCAAAGATGCTATGCGCCTTAAAGTCGCCTTTACCTTTAGACGCAAACGCCGCGGCAATCTGTTGTGAGAACAATTCCAGCGTTACGTCGCGGAATACTTTGTTATCCCACAACAATTTGAAAAACAGTGCAAGCGTGTCGATATTCCAAATCACGCTAAGCTTGCCTATATATTCCTCGCTATCGATCGCGTTAAGTGCTTCTTTTTCTTCTTTAATCCATTTGAGCAGACGAACAGAAATCTCGTTTGCATGCCGGTCAAACGCGGGCAATCCGATTTGTGTATCTTCCATCACAAGTTTCTCACAAACATCGTACTCCTGCAAGCGCCTCTTTTTGGTGTTGATCGTACTAACACGGCTGGCAACATATTTTTTGCAATAAATAAAAAAACGGTCGTGGTTAAAATCCCTGCCGATCAATAGCGACATCAACGCTTCAGTCTTACTATTACAATCAGCGTTTTCCCAGTCAATAGCGTCCAGTTTCGCAGCGTAGCCTTTCAACCAGGTATAATCACCCCAATATAATTTCTCTTTACCTCCGATAAAGCGCTGAAAAGGAATGGCAGCAATAATGATGAGTTTTGGATCGATTTCGTGATCGCGCAAACTATTGCTGTAAATCTCCCATTCGGTTTTGATCAAATCCCTTTGCGTAAACACAAAGGCTTTCGACATGCGAAGTAACGGGCTGATTTCACCGGGTAATATTTGCCTTATCGCGGCCAGTAGATCCAGCAGTACCCTGGTGTCCGGGCTTATCCGGCGATGCGCTTCAAATAATAGATCGCAAATGTCTACCAGTTTTCCGAGTGTGTCGTTATGATAAGTGTCTCTTTGCGTAAAATTGTCAATTGTACGTAACGTGGCTGTAATAGCTTTTTCCAGGCGGCGGGCCTCAAACAATAGTCGGTGATCGGCTTGCGGTTCGTTAATGGAATCTGGTAATTGCCGCGCAGCAATTTCTTCTGCAATAGATCTAAGGTATTCGGTTTCGGGATGCATATTCTTTTCAAAGTAGGTGAATGAATACGCCGGGCAAGGTATTACTAAATACTTGTAAAGGGATTGACTCACAATTGACCGGCGTTTGTTTAAAAACAAAACACGGGCTAATGCAAGACTGCCCAAGAGGTACGACGAATACCAGAGAAACAGAAATGCACGCCCGCGTTGAGCAGGCGTTGCACTGTGATCCCATTTCTCTTTTTCCTTTGAAAGTTCGTCGTTTTCTTGGAGGGAGCGAGTGAACGCTTTATTATCTATATGTCAAATGAATATGTCTGTGTCGTAAAATCATGTTTGCACAAATATAAGTTAAATAATTCTGTTCATAAACTCAATAATACCTTTAAGCCAACCGGTCTACTCAGGTACCCATATTTCTGTTCACAATTTTTCCATATCTGAATATTAAATGTGTGATTTATTTATAAGCAATTATTAATCAATGGTTAAAACTATTTTTTGAGCCAAAAAAAGTGCAGCGGTTTCCGTGCACTACCTCTTTAATACAGTTCAGGATATTAAATATCCTTCGGTTTTCGCCGCAGGAGCCAAAAAGCTGCGATGACAAGCAGCGATGCAAAAATTTCACAGGCAGGTTCACCATCATCATCGCTAACAAAGCGCCACCCCGAATTTCCTCGGAGCAGCGCCTCAACTAAATCAAACTAAATTTCAAATAAGCGGTGTGCGTGCTTGGCACGCCGCATCATTTAATTAACTATTAACCGACTTCTCACCAACTACATGAAAAGCCGTATAAAGAACAACAGCACAATATCTTTTTAAGCCAGTTGGGCCAGAACTCATTAATACCAATTCTTCAGGACAGGAATATTTGATTCCTTAAATTTTTCATTTTCGTCTTGTTTCTAATACATTTAACAAGGGTTTCCAATTCACCGAACTTATCTATGCACTGCTGATAAGTCTCTTTAAACTCGGATTCCAGTTGCCGGGCCTCGTGATAGGGCAATTGATCGATATGATACATCAGCAAACCGAATTCATCTCCGGATAAAATTTTTAGCTCCCTTCGCATTTTGTCGTACTCATTTTTCTCGTCAAATAAAGGCGCCCCGCTTATACGGAGCAGCCTTTACACTTTTTACTAAATCTAAATACTCTTGCTTTGGCAAAAGCTTCTTTCAATCTATGATTATTCAGCATAGACTAATCTCTTTGTAAAATATTTCGGATATTCCTGATAACCTTGTTGTAAATAGAATTGGTGCGCCGGAGTGCGCCAGTCAAGGCAATGCACCTGTATGCGCTCACATTTGTGAATTCTTGCCTGTTCGGTGATGTAGCGTTCGAGTTCCTTTGCAACTGTCGAATTGTCAAATGCAGGATCTACTGAAAAATAGCTAATCACCATTACTCCGCCATCAAACGCCAGCTGCGGGAGGTAATGCACGGATGCAAAAGCAATCACTTCTTTTTTTAATTCATAAACAAAAACCTCATGACCTTTGCAGCCAAACAAAGTTTCCAACTGGTCTATCAATAGGCTAATCCTTGCTGTATAACCCAAGACGTCCAATAAACCCTTGATGGCCGGTGCATCGTGATACGTCGCGTTTCTTATGTTCATTAGTATTATTCTATTAGGATGAAACACTTATTAAAGGCACGCTGATCAAGCCCAATTCTGCCGGGTACCCAATTTCAAATCTAGTTTTGACATTAACCACGCCACGCGCATGGCATTTACTAATAATTCGTGTTATCGAGTGATCGCAACCTTATAGAACTTTAATTATTTTTTTCATAAAATGCTTTCAACTGATACGCCCCGCCGTCTGCCTGCAACACATCCCGGTCAACTTCCAACGTGTTTCCTTCATCTGTCAGCGACCAAACCTCCGTAAGCTTTAATCCTGCCGTATGATCTGCAGACCTTGAATCAGATTTAATTGTAAAGGTCATTTGATCGTTATTCCAGGCAGCAATTGATGTACGATGTAAGCCGCCCGGGATGACGCTTTTGACGGAATCGCCGCCGAGGATAATTGTCTCAGTGAAATTGCGTTCAACGCCTTGATCGGTAACTGTGGTGCGGGTAATGGTCAGGTTATTGCCACTCTGAACTATTTTGAAACTTATCGGTAGTACATACTCTGGCAAATCGTCAAAGTCGGTCTTTGCCTTATCGAGGGTGAATGTGCCAGTAAAATTTGGTTTTTGCTGTGCTTGCAGATGACTAATAGTGAAAAGAAAGATGATGCAGAGAAATAGATTTTTCATAATTTATTGTTTTTTAGGGTTAATTGATTTTTATTTGGTGACCAGTACGCCAGCCGGAAGTTTCCCATCCGGCGTTTTAAATTCGATTCCCAATAGTTTTGCTATTAAGGGTGCAAGGTCTGTTACCGTAAGTTCCTTTATGTGACCGCCCTTAATAATGCCGGCACCCTCGGCGATAAAGCCTGTATACATATCCGGTATATTAGGATCATAACCGTGATGCCCACCGTTAGTGGGAATAAACAGCCCTTCCAATTTATTATTTTGGATTAGCGTACCTGGTCCATGATTTTCACTTTGTTGCGGTTGGTTGGCACTACTGAATACCAAACCGGGTTCGGCGCTGAGCGCCAGTATAGCGCTGCTATCAGCTCCCATTTGGTCCAGTTCCTTGCGGTAAATGATCCGAAACTGTTTTCTTTTATTTTTAGGAACTAAGTTCAAACTATCGGTAACCGCTTTGACAATGGCTTGGTCATCCATTGCCGTGCTGCCGCGAGTATGATAAAGAAATGCGGAGCCGCCTGCGGCGATAAACCTAGCCCGTAAAGACCTTATTAACATATTTGGCCGCATGATCTCATGAATAGTTGAAAAGCCATGATCGCCTACGACAATTACAACAGTGCTATCTTTTATACCGCTCTTTCCTATGGCTTCCATGATATCACCGATCGCCCGGTCATTTGCTTCCACCGCCAGCCGCACGCTATCCGCATCCCTGCCAAATTCATGTTCTTCGCCGTCAACAGTAGCGAAGTGAACGGCCAAAAAATTAGGCTTATATTTTTGAATAACATAGGCAGCCATTCTTCCAGCATTTTCATCCAGCGAGAGATAATTATCATTCATATTAGCGCTGTCCAACTTACCGGTGGCGTTTCTTTCTACTTCTTCATAGATGCCCCTGGGCCTAGCATATTTTCTAACAACAGTTGCGCGATCGTCGGGATGGTCGACATCCCAAATTTCCGACATGTTGTAGTCAATGTCAGCACCGACCGTACCGGGCCACATTATTGCCGAAGTCGTTAAATGGTGCCTGTGCAATGCCTGCCAAATTGTTGCCGTTTTGACATATTTGATATACCAGTTCCATTCTCCGTCGCTGTTTTTAGGCTGATTAAAGACAACTTTAGACCTCGCTGGCAATGCACCTGTCAACATCGCTGTATGAGCAGGATACGTGTAGGCCGGGAACACACTTTTCATGTGGTCGGCGTACGTGCCCATCTGCATTATCCGTCTTAGGTTGTTCGTAGGCCAACCTTTGTCTAAATACATATCTGGATGGAAACCGTCGATGGAAACTAAGACTACATGTCTAACCTGAGCATTAACCGTTAGATGACTGAAGCAGCTAAAAATTGCAACAACCAGAATTCTCGTAATACGAATGTGTTTTATTATAGTCATCATATTTTTAAGTCATTTTGCGTTTATATAATGTGATCGTACCTATGATCAAAAGTGTACCGGGTAACAGGCCGAAATAAAAAATTTGAAGCCATGGCAATCCTGGTTTTGTAATTCTAAGTCTGTTCAATTCATTTTTTCTTAACTCAAACACCGGGTATGCTCCGTAACTCATCCAGTTAAATATTCCCGTGTAAAAATTTACATTTGCCGATTTGTTACCCCTCCGCTCAATTTCTTTTTTTGTCAACCAATCCGCGTCACCAATGACCATGATGCGCTGCTGACGGCCCTTGATGTTACGGGACAACGCGACCGCAAGGATCTTCGGCTCGCGCTTTTCCCTTGCTGCAGGCGTAAATTTGCCTTTCAACATGATATCAGCATCAGGTGCAGGCCGGAAATAAGTGTCCATGTGATTCGTTACTAGAACCGGTACGTATTTGAAGCCTTTACCCGCGTTTATTTGTAACGCAGCGGCGCCAGCCATGCTAACAACAGCGGAATCAACATGGAAAGAAAGACCAGGATAGTTTAATATACTTTCTCTGAAGGCAGTATCCACTTTGATCGCCTGATCGGTAAATTCCGCGCCGATTTGGTCAGGCAAATATTCCTGATCGGTTTGGTAAAGCTGTCCTTGCAAACTTATACCCAAAGAGTTTAATATTGGATTTAGGGGATTTTGGCTGCTTGCTTCACCCATTACTACAAGGTTACCGCCTTCCTTGACATAATTTTGCAATTTGATAATTGTATTAGCATTAAAAGCTATTTTGGGATCTGCCAATACCAATGCACATAAGTTATCGGGGATCTCGCCGGTATTCAAATCGAGCGTACCAACTTCGAAACCTTTATTTCGCAAAGCATCTCTTTCTCCTGACGCATAAGCAGCGTAATAAATATCGCTGTCGGCCTTGGAATTTATTTTACGCTCCCCATTTCCCGTTAAAAAAATGATTTTTGATTCAGGTGTTATTAGTTGTTTCAATGCTGTTACGATATCTTCCTCTTGTGGCTGCTCGAGATAGGGAAAGGTGTCAAATGTTTGAAGACGAACTTTTTTGCCTTGATATTCTAAAACCCTGAACAAACGCCCTTCTTCATTGCGGTAATCAACCCGCTTCCGCGCTTCGACAGGACTTAACACCTGGTTAAAATCAATTCCATTTTTATAAGCGTTCTTCATCGCAACCTGCCGAACTGTATTGCCAGGAAAGTCCTTGAACAGGAAGTTATTATCGCACGTATCGTAATACATTGTAAGGTCCTGCTTAATCCCCGGTATGCTATTGCGGAATTGGTCAAATACCTTAAAATCAGCACTCCTGTAAGCGGGAAAAGCGAGGTTAGCTGTAGGACCAACGATATTGACATAGGCATGTACTTGTAAAGGGCCATGTATTTGCCTGACGATCCGTTCACTTTCGGATGTCAAAGATTGTGTTTTGTATTTGTTGACATCGGCTCTAACCGAAAGTAAAACTTCCGACTGAGAGCCTATGAGAAGAGTTAATAGTAGCAATGCAAATAAAATCGTATTAGCCCATTCAGTCTTCCCAAGTTTGTTTGTTGTCGCCTGAAGTTTGAATTTGCTAAGGGTTAGGAACAGTGCACTAATTGCAAGCAAGTATACCGTGTCGCCCAAGCGAATCAGCCCGTTCAGCATATTATCTGAACGTTTTGCCAAATTAAAATACTCTTCACAAGCTCTTATAACACCATATTGCCGGCCCCAGGTCCCATTATAGCTCAATGCGAACAGTACAATAAAGGTCAGCAATGCCGCGACTGGCTGGTTTTGACTACAAGCCGAAATGAAAAGGCCGATTGCCGCATAGGTACATATCAAGAGCCATAGGCCCAAAAGACCTGACCAAAATAAGCTATAATCCAGCCCTGTAACGCAATAGCTATCCATTAAAAAGCCGATCAGGAGTAAGGATAATACTAGCAGTCCAAATATGGCAAGCGCAGCAAACTTGCCGATTGTTATTTGCCATTTGGCTATCGGCGAAGATTGCAATAATTTAAATGTGCCGCTGGAGATCTCCCGGCTGATAGCACCCATGGTTAACAATGGCATATAAAGGAATAGATACCGCTGCATTTCGGCAAAAACGCCTCGCTCCTCGTTAAAGCGTGTGTCATAGCGCGCTATTGTAAAGGCGGTTTGGTTAATTAGATGACCGCCGCTTGCGGCGGAATAAATTTCGCGGGAAATATGACTCACGAATTCATTGCCAGCCTGCAAACTAAAAAGTATGATCACAATCCAGCCGATGGGTGAAGCAAATAATGTTTTTAGTTCTATATAAATAATTCTAATGATCGTTTTCATCTGATTCTGGTTAATTAAATTCTACTCCTCTTTCGCTGAAACACGTATGCTACAACCAGTAATGTTCCCGGAATCACTAATGCAAACAGCCATAATAAGCAGTCAAGTGCACTACTGCTTAAATTGATGTGTGTGTCCTTTTCTTTTTCTTTTATAATTTTTACGGGAAACCGACAGTTAGCGGACCAACTGAAAAAGGCTGTTGCTAAATCCAAATTTGCAGAAGCATGGTTCGTATTATTCAGTTCCGCGTTGCTTAACCAGTCTGCGTCGCCGGCAACAATGATTTTTTGCCAGTCTCGCATTATGCCAGCTATGACAGGCGTCATAAGATGTTTGCTGTCTTTGCCAAACCTGTCAGGATCCATAATAGCGAGCAATGGAATCACGTGACCTTTAACATCCATCTTTGCGGCGACGGGAAAAGTAAATGATAGGTTTTGGAATTTCAGTTCTTTTAGCGGCGGAATTGCATTTACTTCATTTGTTAGCAGCGGGGTAAGCAGATTGCTTTTTACACCTTGTAATGTCTGATAGAGGATAGTATCCGATAATTGTATCCCGAGATCCTGGATTATAGGATTGACTATACCTGACCTACCTGATTCACCGCAGACCATCAAATTGCCACCGGATTTTACATATGCCCCAATTTTTGATAGTTGTCGGTTCGTAAACGGCACCTTCGGGTCGGCGATCACAACCAATTTTGTCCGGCCATCATAGTTTAAGTTATCGACATTTTCTGATTTGATTTGGAAGCCCTGGCTGACCAAAGCATAACGGTAACCCGGTTCGACTGCTATTGTGGAGTAGCCATTGTCCGATACGTCGTCGACCCTACGCTCACCATTCCCGTTGAGAAATATAATTTCAGGAGAAACTGTAGTTAGCTGTTTTAATGAATTTGCCCATTCCTGATCGAATGGAACTTTAAATATATCGTTATAACAACGTAAGAAGGATTTGCGATTGCCATATTGGAGTTGCCAAACAAAGCGATTACCCTCAGGCTGAAGATTAATTGTGGCACGTATTTTAGTTGGCGGCAAGATTTTCTCGAAATCCAGTCCGCTGCCGCTGGCTTGTTCCGCAGCAAGTTTCTGGATAGTCTGACCAGGTTTTTTAAGCAATTCAATGACATCAGCAGTTGTATCATAGTATAATGTATTCTCGAACCTTATATCTGGTTTGAACCTGACATAACGTTCAAAAAAAGGTTCCAGTATATTTTTAGAAACCGGCAAACCAAAATCATTATTAAAATCCAGTATGTTTGTGTATGAATGGATGATCAGTGGCCCTTTGATTTGCTTTAGTATTGCCTGGCTTTCTTTCGGTATCGTCATGTGCTGATCGGCGGTAAAATCGAGGTAGCCTGCCAGATAGGGGTTTAAAGATACCCAGCCGACAAAAAAGCATCCACAAACTAAAGCCATGTATTTGATTAGCACATTCTTCCAACTGAATTTTCGGGTTTCACCACTTAATTTCCAAATCGTTAACAACAAGAAAAAAGTTATGATGAGCAGAAAGTAAATCGTATTTCGACTACTGATCAGGCCGTCTAAAAATTGGTTGGCCCTACCGGAAATATGCAGAAAAAAAGTCATGCCCTGAACAAAGGCGATATTTTGCCATAACGCCCCAATATAATCGAGAGCCATGAATACCGTAAATGTAGAAATCGCCGCGACAACCTGGTATCGGGTCAATGAAGACATAAATAACCCTATCGCACTGTAAGCTGCATATAACAAATAGATACCAATCACCGCTGACATTACCCAGCCAAAGTCAAGCCCGGGAATAATAACTAATGCCAATACCGTAAGCAGTAAGATAAAGGAACATAGCAGCAGCCCCAAAAATAAGGTAGCCAGGTACTTTCCTAATACTATTTGGGAGTATTTTAGCGGCGATGACTGCAATAGCCTGATGGTCCCTGAATTCTTTTCCAAACTAATCAAACCCATTGTTATCAGCGGGACATACCAATAGATTGTTTTCAGTATACTTGGCAATATGCCATCATTGCCTGCAAATATTTTATCCGTTAGCTCCGGCATGACAAAACCTGCGGTTTGGTCATGGCTATATTCCTGTAAAAGCGTAAAGAAAATTATACTATTGTGTATGATAAAAACAACCAGAATAATCCATCCTACGGGAGAATAAAATATTTTCCGGAATTCCGAAACAGCTATTCTGAATATGTTTCTCATTTTTTTCCATTATTTGATAATTGAGCAAAGACTTCCTCTAAGGAGCCTTTTTCCAGTGTTATCTCCTGTAGCTGCCATCCGGAATGCATACTCTTCTCGATCACCCGCTCGGAGATATTGTCGGGTTCTTCAAAGTGCAGACGCACTACATTTTCTGCAACCCGCTCAACTGATGTAACGCCTCCCATGTGTTTTAATTCTTCATCAGATGGCATGTTTTTTACCGTAAGTAAAAGGCTATGCGGCTCCACCAGATTGTTGAATGTTTCCATCGTCCCGGAAAATACCACGTTCCCTTGTTCTATCATTCTGATCTCTTTGCAGGTCGCCTGAACTTCAGATAAAATGTGTGTGGAAAAAATTACGGCCCTGTCTTCCGCTATTTCTTTAATCAGCTTACGCACTTCGTAAATCTGGTTGGGGTCAAGTCCGTTGGTTGGCTCATCTAAAACCACCAACTTTGGCCGATGAATGATTGCCTGGGCAATACCCACCCGCTGCCGGTAGCCACCGGAAAGGTTTTTGATCAAGCGATTGCTAAAATGTGAAATTCCACATTTATCTTTAACCGAAGCTAATGCTTTTGGTATTTCGGCGCTTTTCATTAACCGTAAATACGCGCAATGCGTTAGATATTCGTCAACTGTCAGGTCCATATACAGTGGCGCAGTTTGCGGCAGAAAACCAATTTGTCTTTTTGCTTCCAATGGATTCTTCCGAAGATCAATTCCATCAATCCGTACATTGCCGGCCGTTTGACTGAGCACACCACATATAATATTCATTGTCGTGGATTTTCCAGCACCGTTTGATCCTAAAAGCCCGAGAACTCCCTTCTCCCTGATTTCAAAACTTATACCCCGGATAGCCCAATCTCTGCTATAGCGGTGCGACAATCCTTCTACTTTAAGAATGTTTTTTTCCATGTTACATTTGATTTATGGCATTAGCTAATAGTGTTAAATCGAAATCAAAAACATAGCTATCTCCGAGGTATCCAGTACCCATTCAATTATTGGTTAATATTTTGTGCTATTTATTTATGGACGAGTGCCAGAGGTATCAATTTCAAGCCCGTTGTCAATTCCCTTTAAAGATGCAGGCACGCCACGCGTCATCCAAATTGGCGGCGGCGCACCTTTTAGATAAAAATCAAAGAACTGTTTCATCCGTATTGTATAATCTTTCGCAGCTACACCGCTTAAACCATGATTTTGATGCTCATATTGTAAAAGCCACACCTTTTTTCCGGCCCGTTTCATTGCCTGGAACACCTCGATGGATTGTGCAAACGGAACAGCAGTGTCGGCGTCACCTTGCATGATTAATAGTGGAGTCGATGCATTTTGAACGGAAAAAACAGGGGAGTTTTCAATATAAAGACTAGTAGCAGTCCATGGAGTTAGTCCTATTCCATATGCGCTACCCTGAGCATTTACTTCATACATTTGCTGACGACCATCAGCTCCATCGGCAGCATATTGATCATACGAGCTAACCTGGTCTGAAACACCAGCACCTTCACCGGCCGCTGCAAATATATTTGTATGTGTAACCAAATAATTGGTTTCCCAACCTCCAAAGCTGTGACCCTGGATGGCTAATCGTGTAGAATCAACATAAGGAAAAGTGGACAAATATTTTGCGGCCGAAACAACCGCATTGACAACACTTTGACCATTATGGCCCTGTTTGTAATAAATATCCGGGATGAACATTAAATAACCATTGCTCACATAGTATGGAACATTGATTTGATCACGTGTCCATTCTGGCGTAATATATTGGTGCAATAAATCACTGTTTTTTTCATAGTAATTGAAAATCACAGGATATTTTTTTTTCGGGTCAAAATGTTCTGGTTTGTATAAAATCCCCTGCGATAATTTCCCATCTAACATTTTCCACGTCACTAACTCAGAAGTTATCCAATTGTAAGGTTTATCAGGATGGATATCGGATAATTGACAATAATTATGGAAATCGTTTGTCGCAAAAATGTTTGGGTATTCTGATGTACTCATGCGTTGAAATAAGTAAACATCTGCTTTCTTTGCTTTAACAAAACAGTTGCCAGTCGCGTAATTATCATAGTCATTACTTTTATCAGTTCTAGAAATGTAATAACAATAAGAACCTTCAAAATAAACTTTGGGGTTTGCTATCTTCCCTTCATTGATTTGCCAAAATCCATTATCTTTTGTCGCAGGGTTAAATCCAGATAATATTAAATTGGTTTTGAAATTGATAATTGTTGTTACATTATCAGTAAATCGCGGTGTAAAGGGACTTATGATACCAAAAGTGATACCATTTCGACTGCCATAAGCATTAGTTACGTTGACTGGACTGCATTTGGCTGCAAGGTTAACTTTCCAAATGTCGTATTTGTCATAGATATAAACCCAATTTTCGTCTGATGACCAACCTGCAATACCGTATGCGCTATAATTCCGCCTGTTTACTTTAACTTCTGCTTCATCATATAAGGGCTTTGAAACCATATTTGACAGATTTCGTTTAGTGCCGCTTGTTACTTCGTAAGAAAAGTAAGCAAGGCTATCTGGATCAAACCAAAGTAAGTATTTTTGGTTCGGACTGAATCCAATCATATTTACATTGTGGTTTTCAATAATTTTCTGTTCAGTATTATTATCAATGTCGACAAGGCTAAAAGTACTTGCATATTCGCGGTTATAAAATCCCTGAGAATTAAAGTAATGGTTACATTTCAAGATATATCTTTCGAAATTATTACCATAAAAAACAAACTCTCCGGGAACTGAAACGGGAACTATTTCCCGTGTTGTCAAATCATAGGCGATGGTTGACCTAGTAGCAAAAGGATTCAGCCAAGGAGCCTTAAGTTGGGAAGATTGCGACATTTCATCCTTGTAATTCCATATATCAACATTGGCCGCATTTTTTAGTATACTCTTAGAAATTTTATTTTTTATTGGGGATAAATAAAATAAGATTCTGTCTCCCGCCTTGTTAAAATTAAAACTGTCAAAAGTTTTATCGGCTAATAAAGTATTGGTTTCATTGAAAAGTAATGTTGCAGAATTTGAATTACTTGAGAAATAATAAAAAGTCAAATGATTATTGTCTCCAATTGTGTTAAAACAAAAATTATGATTTGTGTCATCTGAGATCAATTGACCAATTTGTTGACCATGCCATATATTTAAAACTTGTTTATTTCTTAATGTTACTATTTTCAGGAATTCATTATGATCCTGCATCCCTCGTAGGACCAACCGCCCATTTTTAGTAAATTGAAAATCAGTAATTCCCTCAAAATATAAACGATCTTTACCGTCTAAATTTAACACTGCCAACGTTGATTTTGACTCGCGTTCTATATACGCTACGTAGTTTTTCCCGTCTATTACTGTAATTTTATATTGCTTTGCGTTTGGGATAAATTGAATATTTCCTTTAGGTAAATCCACTAAACCAAGGGTATCATGGGACAAAAAAAATACCTTTTTACTATCCGTAGAAAATTGAACATTATTGAATTCGCGCCTACGAAATTCTTTGCAAAAACTACCGCTAGTACTCCTTATGACCAAAATACCATGGTCAGGTGAAAATAATCTCTCAATATATAAGGCATACTTCCCATCATCTGAGATGTTAATGTCATTTAAACTCGGCCAACTCCCGAAAGTGTTAGTATCTAAAGGCATTTTTTGCGCTTCGGAAATACTAAATTGGAAACATAAAAAAATAAGAAGAAAATAACTTTTCATTTAACAATCATTAGAACTCAAAAATTAAGCTTTAGCGAAAACTCTAACGGAACAATCACAAGCAGTTCCGCGAATAAAACTGCTTGTGATATTTTTCTTAATATCCAGGATTTTGCTTTAGATTTGGGTCAGCAATTATGTCACTTACTGGAATCGGGAACAATTGTGCGGTGGAATTCCAACTATTTCCCCCTTTCAATGGAACTACCTTTGTCATAACCGAATCTATAGCACCAGTGCGTTTTAAATCCAGCCAACGATGCCCAAGTTCAGCAAAGAGCTCAATCTGTCTTTCGTGTTGGATCGCATTTAAAAAATCAGTTTGCGTAACGGCGGTCGTATTTGGTAGTCCTGCCCGATTACGAATAATATTTAAATCCGCTGCGGCGCCTGATAAATCGTTAAGTTGTGCTCGTGCTTCCGAACGAATCAAGTACTGTTCTGCCAGCCTTAACATCATATAATATTCAGTAACCGGCGTGCCTGCCTGACCGCCCTGCACTTTATACTTATTAGCAAAGTAGTACGTATTGTAATTACCAACCCAGTTGATCCGACGCAAATCGCCTGCTTCAAAAGCGTCGAGTAATTGGTTGCTTAAATATTCCACGCGTTGTGAACTATTCAGTCCCTTAAAATTTCCATTCAAAATAAAAGCATAACCATCTGATGTATTAAAACCGCTTTTAACAGGCGGCAGTTGCCATAGTGCCTCATCGCTATTCATTAGAAATACATTGTTCAGATTTGGAACTAAAGTGGCGTTTGAACTATTGTTAATCACAATTGTGGCAGCGGTTTGAGCATCTGCGTAGTCTTTAGTGTACAGATAAACCCTAGCCAATAATGCTGTTGACGCCGTTTTATTAGGAAGCGTTCGTTCTGATGTCGGCTGACCTGTTGGCGATACGAAACCGTCGCTGAGTTTGCTCTGCGCATCTTTTAAATCAGCTACGATTTGCTGATAAACCAAGACTGACGGACTCTGACCCAAACTTTCATTAGTGATATAATTTGATGTCGTTGTAAGGGCTACATTTCCAAACATGTTGACTAAATAGAAATAGCAAAATGCGCGAACAAATTCAGCTTCACCGATCAACTGTTGTTTTAAAGTTGCGGTGACGTTGCTACCATTCGACAAGCTCTCTATCGCATTATTACATTGGTATATAACGTTATAAAGATCTTTCCAATAAGGTATAAGCGTATTGCCTGAAATTGAATTTACATAAGCTTGTTGCAGTAATGCGGAAGTGGCAGAATGATAGAGGGTAAATTCATCTGCCGACAATGCTGAAACGGCAGTGAAGTTGGTTGAGCCATTACTTACACTAGCTATGAAGGATGTGTTAACAAGTGACTGATATATACCGGCAATAGCTGCACTTGCTGAAGCATCGTTGTTAAATAATGTGGCTCCTACTATTTCCGTCGTCGGAGGGGGAACTAATACGGATTTTTTACAGGAATATAGACAAATTATAGTAATTGATAAAAAGATCAATCCGATTGAATAAATAGGCCGTTTAAAAATGAAGTTCTGATGTATGATGTATTTTTTCATGATGAAGTCAATTAAAGTGATAAATGAAATCCTATAGTCATTGTTCGCAAAGTAGGAAGACTAGTCACTGATTGCGTTTCCGGGTCTAAACCATAATAGTTATGGGGCACTATTGTAAATAAGTTTTGGCCTTGAACGAATATCTGGCACCCCTGAATGTGCAATCTTTGAATAAAGGTAGAACCGAAGTTGTATGCTAATTGCAGATTCTTTAACCGTATAAATGAGGCGTCAGCATATGCAGCACTGCTGAAATTAGCATCAGATAACGCCGTGTAAGCATTACCATAGCTGGAGCTAACCATTTCAAAAGGGGCACTGTCACCCGCCGATTTCCAATGGTTCAGCACTTCGACAGGCTGATTAACACCTTGAAAACCAGGGACTGTACCCCCTGGTCCACTAGCAGTATGAAGAAGGTTATTGCCGGTCCTTTTTATAAAAGTCACGAACATATTCAGTTCGAAATTGCCATAGGTAAATGTGTTTTGAAATCCCCCATATAACTTTGGATCTGTATTTTCCACTATCGTCCTGTCAGTTGACGCGTTTGGCGTACTGGTTAACTGCCCTTGACTGTTCACAAACTGATACAAACCAGTTGTCGGATTGACACCAGCATAATTATAAACTTTATATATATCGATTGGCTGTCCTATTACATAACTATCCCTGTAGGTAGAGGATGCCAATCCAGGGAAATCAACCAGCTTGTTATGAGGAATTGTAATATTGAATGACGATCTCCAGTGAAAGCGTTTTGATTCAATATTGCTCGTGTTTAGTGCAAATTCAAATCCAGTATTTTGCACCGTAGCTGGCAGGTTTTTCGTGATAGAGTTAAAGCCTGCAATTGAAGGTAGTAAATAACCAACTAGTTCATTTGACGTTAGGGTCTTAAAATAATCCGCAGACAAAACTATCCTGTCATTTATAAAGCCCAAATCTAGTCCTCCAGACCATTTCCTGCTTTCCTCCCACGCCAAATTTGGATTAGCAAGATTATTAGGCGTGAGGCCTATTGTCCCGTTATAAGGGAGAAAGGAGGTCGGATTGTATACGTCAAGAAATCGGTAATCGCCAATTTGATCATTCCCTGTCGTACCATAGCTGCCTCGTAATTTCCCAGTAGATAAGAATCCCACATTATTCTTTACAAAACTTTCGTTGGAAAAGACATAAGCAGCTGCTACCGAGCCAAAATTATGAAACTGTTTATTGGCACCAAAACGGCTGCTGCCATCACGTCTTTCTGTTAAATTTATGACGTACTTATTGTCCCAATTATAGCCGATCCGTGCGTAAACGCCGGTGTATTTGTAATCTGCATTTGCATTATTAAAAATAGTCAGGGAAGATGCGGCTTGCATATCTTGAATTAAAAGGTCACTTGGATAGCCGTAACCATAAAAATTTTGCGCATTAGAGCTATTTCCCTCTTCATGCGCTCCTATTAATACATTAAATTTCCCTTTTCCAAAAGTGGTTTTATAATCGATTTGAGGCTCGACAACCCAGGTGGTCGTATTGTCATTTGTATATTGCGCGGAAGCACCGGCATTGAACGTGGGCTCCCATGAGTAAGAAGGATATAGTGCCTGTTCGTTCATTTGCGTTGTTGTATAACCGAAACTGGCTTTAACGTTCAAACCTGGTAATATTAAATAGGACAGGTCTGAGTGTGCAATTAAATTTTTAGCTTGTGTATTATAAGTTTGATCCAATGCGGCCTGTGGATTGACGCCGTTATACCAGGTAAAAACCCCGTCAGGAGTATCATCCCAATTTATTGTACCGTTAGGATTTACCGGTGCCGGCGCGTTCGGTGGTAAAAAAATTAACGATGTTGGATCAATTACAGGCAATAAATTATTGTCGTACAAGTAAAATGCCGAAAAATTCACCTTGAATTTTTGATTATCAGATGTATGGTTCAGGTTAAAATGAATTGATCCCTTTTTGTCTGCGAAATCACCTGGAAATACGGTGGTTTGCCTATGAAAATCCCCGCTCAATAAGAATTGAGTATTTGTATTACCCCCGGAGACGCCTAATTGAACATCCGTATAATGCGCCGCACCGCCAATAAGTTGTTTTTGCCAATTGGTGTATCGTGTTGTGTCATAGAGCATCAGATCAGGGTCATTATCGACAGTAGGTGTGATTCCATCGTTAGCATCGGCTTCTCGTCGCAATTGAATGTATTGTGGCGTATTTAGCAGATTAAGAAAACGGGCGACTTTTCCAACTCCCTCATTAACGCCAACATTTACAGTAGTTTTACCAGCTTTACCCTTTTTTGTAGTGATTAAAATTACGCCGTTAGCTCCTCGGGAACCGTATATCGAAGTCGCGTCTGCATCTTTAAGAATGGTTACGCTTTCAATGTCGTATGGATTTAAATAGCTTAATGGGCTCCCATACCCTTGAATAGGCCCACCACTATTATTATTGGCTCCGAGCTGGTATCCAATTTGTGAATTTAGTTCCGAGTTGTAAGGCACACCATCAATTACATAAAGCGGATCGTTACCATTTATAAGGCTATTTTCACCTTGCACGACAATCTTAAACGCCGCCCCTGGTAATCCTGTGGTCTGCGTAATAGATAATCCAGGAATTCTTCCTTCTATAGCTTCCATTACATTTCCAACGGGTTGAGTGGCAATTTCTTTCGCGCTTACTTGGCTGACGTCACCTGTATTTTCAATTTGAGTGGTGTTATAATATCCCTTATTTACAATTACTTCGTGCAAATTTGTGGATGATGTTTTAAGTGCAATTACTGAACCGTTTGCAATGTCTTTTGCACGAAGCTCTTGTGTTTCATAGCCAATATAAGAGAAGCTAATTATGGCCTTGTCGTCGGTTACGCTAATCACGTAGCTCCCTTTTAAATCTGTCACTACCCCGTTTGCAGTGCCTTTTTCTCTAATGGTAACGCCACTCATCGGTACCCCAAGTTCATCGGTTACCTTCCCGGTGACCGTGACTGGCGTGCCGTAGTTTGGAATGACCTGGCTTGATGAAGTTGGGTCTTTTTTTTGAATTAAAATTGTTTTTTCCTCAATGACATACGTCAAGGGCTGATCCGCCAAAAAAGTATCCATTACCTCTTCCAGCGGGGCATCTTTAAAGTTGACATTTTTCGGTTTGATATTCCCGATCAGATTCGCCGATACCAGCACATTATAGCCGGTTTGCAGCCTGATTTCCTTGATCATTTGCGCCAATGTAACTCCTTCGCTTTTATAGGTCACCTTTTGGGCAAAACTTGCTGCGCTCACATGAACAAAGGCTATAATAATAATCAGCGTCGTTAATTTCATGATCAGCAAGAATTTATGAATGTAGCCTGGCGGCGTACACAAAAACTGTGTAAATTTTTTATACATTTGAATATCTGGTTAATGTGAATAATTGTGTCTAGCAATTTTTTTGTCCCTCGCCGATAGCTATCGGGTTGGGACTGGTGACCAGGTACCAAGCGGAGGCGGTTGCAACGCTTCCGCTTACTTCCTTTTTCACCATTTTCCAGGTTATTTCGTTCGTTTTTGTTTCTTCATAGCGGCTCTTTTAAGGGTTAATGATAGCTTCTATTATCAGGTTAATTCGTTTTATTTCTTTTGTACTATAATTTTTTTACCGTCAATTTTGAACTTCACGTCGCCTGTCATCTCCAGCATGCTCAGCACTTTCGAAACATTCGAAAACCGACTGATGCTGCCCAAATAGCGTTCATCCATTTGCTGTCCAGGTGTATAAACCACATCCACGTCATACCAGCGCGAAACCTTGCGCATCACGCTTTCCAGGCTTTCACTGTCAAACAGGAAATAGCCGTTTTTCCACGAAATTGCTTCTTCCGGATCGCCATTTTTAATAATGATCTTTCCGCTAAATCCATTAACAGCCACTTGACCCGGTTTTAGTACCACGGCACTGCTATAGCTGCTTACTTTCACACTACCGGTAATCAAGGTCGTTTTGTTGGTCGGTTCATCATCGTAAGCATTGATGTCGAAGGAGGTGCCTATATCTTCTACGGTTTGGTTATTAAAAGTTACTTTAAAAGGATGCGCGGCGTCGTGCACCACTTCAAAATAAGCCTCGCCGGTTATTTTTACTGTGCGTTCGTTGCCGTTGAACGCGGTCGGGAATGTAATGGAGGAGGAGGCGTTCAGCCAAACTTTGGTGCCGTCGGCCAATACCAACGGATATGGCGATTGCTCGCCGCGCCTAGTAGACATCGTATTATATTGAACCGGGCCATTGTCCCCTCTGTCAGATGATGTGTAGGTGATGGCGTTTGCGTTATTTACTTGTACCAGCGTATTGCCCTGCTGCGCCAAGTTGCCGCTCAGTCCTTTGACTAGGATAATTTTTTGCCCGTTGGCCAAAGTTAGGGTCGCCTGGTTATGGCCAGGGGCTATATCATGGATTTGATTTTGGGCAACTTGTTGTTGTGGTTGTTTTTTATGCAATAAAAAGTAGCTTCCGAAAGAAAGCACAATAAGTACAGATGCTGCAACCGCAATGCGCGGCCAAAGCCTTATTGTGCGGGCTTCTTGTTTTTGGTTGGCTTTTGCCTGTATAGTATTAAAGATGCGATGCTCAAGTGCTTCCTCATTCTCTGCGAAATCGGTGGGAATGTCCAGCGGCTCGTCATGCTGCTCGCGGAACCACGCTTCCAGTTCGGCGCGTTCGCTGTCGCTGATGGTGTTTTTTAAGTATTTGTCTGCTAGCAGGCGTAACCTTGCTATTTCTTGTTCAGTCATTTTTTCCCGGCTTCTATCTATATCGTTCCGGGAAAAAGGAAAATGACACGCTAGAAATGAAAAAATGTATAAAATGCTGTAAATGAAGAGAAAATATTATAGCAGGAAGGTATGCAGGTAGCTGCCAAGTGCGGTGCGCAACGATTTACGGGTGCGGACCAACTGGGCGTTAACTGCCTTTTCGCTCAGGCCTGTTTCTTCGGCGATCTCGCGGTGTGAATGGCCGTCGCGGTGCAACTGGAAGATAAGCCGGGCGTGTTCGGGGAGTTCACCTAAAAAGCGGTCAAGTTGCGCGCGTAAAGCATTAAAATCGAGGTAATGTTGCGTACTATCATCCAATAGATCAACCAGCGGTACTCCGGCCTCGTCATACAGGTCCTGTGTCAGAGGCTTTGCGAGGAATTTCAGTACCCGGTATTTGACGGAAACGTAAAGATAACCGCCAAGGTCTTTAGTGATCTCAATGGTTTCTCTCCGCTCCCAAAGTGCGGTAAAAATGTCCTGCACCATGTGCTCGGCTTCGGCCAGGTTACCGGTCTTTTGCGCGGCCAGGTGGAAAAGCTTGCGCCAATACCGCTGGTACAATACAGCAAATGCAGCCTGGTTGCTCTCCCGGAGCAAGTCCAATAGTTCCGCATCTGTATGTACATTAAGGGACATTGCAGCAAATTATTCTAACAAAATTAAGCAAAGTATTACTGCAAATCAAAATGTTAGCGGTGGCGTATCTATGAAGTATATGTTAAATGTGCACTTTTCCACAAATGAGTTTTTAGGTAGCCCCAGTGTTATCTTTGCAATTAGGGGCCGGAACTGGCCGGCAAATCAATGAAGAACACGGAAAATACCGGGGAAATCAAATTACAATACAACGGCGTTGTAGTCATTCAATCGCTGCCTGCGGGCGAAGCCCAAACCGGCAGGGAACTGTACGGTAACATTATCTCGCGGCGCTGTGGCTTAAGCGGCAAAGCCGCTTATTTTTATGACCCTACGACTAGGCATCATTTGTTTAATACGCTGGATGAGGTCTGCGCCCAAGTATTGTACAACGGGCTCATGCCGATTATACATTTTGAAGTCCACGGCAATTTAACAGGACTGGTTTTGAAAAGCGGCGAAGCGGTGAGTTGGCTTGATCTACAGTCGCATTGCCGCCTAGTCAATATCCAAAGCAGGAACCAATTGATCGTGACGTTGGCCACTTGCTATGGCAGCCACATCTGGGACATGATCGATATCCAGCAGCCTGCGCCTTACTGGGGCTATATCGGGCCGAAGGAAACTATCCGTGTGGACACCTTAATGGAAGACTACAGCGATTTCTACGATACGCTGGTAAGCACCGATGATCTGGACGCTGCGATTGGACAACTCCATGCGAACGGCACTCGCGGCCAATATATTTACCTGAGTTGCACACCGGCCGCGACGGCCGGAATGGAAGTCAGCCTGCTGACGCTAAGCAAAGACGACCTGCTTTCCGGCGAGCGTTTTATCTATTTGACTTCCTGGTTCAATTTTTATATCCGCGAGCCTTTTGTGCTCAGCCAGAAAAATGACACCCTTTCTTTTACTGATTTCACCGGCTTGCTGGCTGAAGTTTTCGCGATGACGCCAAGTGATCCTGATCCCGAGTTGCCAGATACCATGCGCTATGCGACCTATGCCTTTAACTTTCTACTGGGGAATGGCAAAGAGATACGGGCACAGCTACATGCAGCAGATCAGCATCTGCTCGAAACCAGGACGCTGGAGCTGTTTAACTGGATAAAAGCGTTGCTTGATCCAGCACAATCGACGTTGACCGATTGGGCGCCATTTTATTCCTATGATGATCGTCATTATTATGCCGGGTACCGTGAAGCAGGCTGGCAATTGGTGGACCCGCTGCACGACGTAGCACAAAGCATCAACCGGGATTTCCGCAAGAACGGCGACCGAAGGCTGCATAAGCCGGACATTATCTTACAGGAGGATAACCTCAGCCGCAGGCACACCTTTGGTAACCTTTGGGTACTCAGCGCCGATAACCTGTCGACGGCGATGGAGCGCCCGAATGATGTGAGTCTTTATTCCAGCATCTGTGAACGCAACCTGGCCCAGGCCAAGCGTTTTTATCAGGCTACTTTTCCCAACCGGCAGCAATACCAAATAGGCAATTTCCCTGATGCGGATACGCAGCGGGATTATCTCGACTATTTCGAAAACATCACGACTGCCGTGTTATTTTCCTTTACAGCAATCGAGGCATTTACCAACAGCTTTATTCCGGATGGTTACCAGTTCATTAAACCGAGCGGCAAGGTTCTCGACAAGGCCAGGATAGAGCGCACTTTTCCGTTAACCGACAAACTGAAGGAGATCCTGCGGGACATTTATGCCACGCCCGACCCTGAACAGGAAGACTGGTGGCAGCAGTTCTCATCACTTCAGGATATACGCGACCAGACAATCCATACCAAGCAGCATTTGTCCAAAGACCGTTATTCAAAGTTACTGTCGCAGGAGATTTTTGAGATTATACAGGTTTACAAAGCGATCATCACTTTTTACGGTGGCTACATCCTGAAAAAAGACCGTTACCTGATCAACGAATTTCCCCACGGATTTGGTTACGATGATGTCTATCCGTCGCTAATGAGCGACCGGACCTACAAGGATATTTATAACAGCCTCCATAACCCGTCCCACCCGCTTTAATGCATTATGCAATTTTAGTCTGCCTTAACTGAAAATCGTAAATGTGGCACAAATGTGTCACAACGTTTGTCAAATGATTAAAAACTTGTTTGAAAATCGAAGCATTTTTTTATATATTTGCCGTTGGAAATGCTTTTGAAGCTGGGCAAAACAGGTCTGTAACCTTTTATAAATCAGCGAAGTAAAGTTTTTTTTTATAAGTTTTGCAGGTTTTCTGAGAGTAATTATATCTTTGCAACCCCGCAACAAGGTGCCATAGCTCAGTTGGTAGAGCAAAGGACTGAAAATCCTTGTGTCGCTGGTTCGATTCCAGCTGATACCACTCCTTTAAAGCCTTCGGAAATATCCGGAGGCTTTTGTATTTCCAGACGTTTAAACCCCGGCCACCCACCTGTAAAAACACCGTAAAAAATACCGTGTTTTCACCCTTTCGAAAATAAAAAAATTATCATAGCTTTATTAAGCGGAACGTTGTCCACAAATACGTATTCCGCACTGCGTCAAATAAAAAAAGCTATGAAAACAAGTTCTTTTTCTGGCGAATTTGATACAAAAAAGGCATCCGCTCTACGATGTAGAGTCCGACGTTACCGCCGGGCCTGGTCATTGTAATTATTGCAGTTGTACCGCGTATACCCAAGACCCATTTAATCCGTTATCGACCATTTGCGTTACCGTAACAAACACAATAACCAAGTCTACCTGTCAGCATGACAAAAGCGACCATTTTGGAGAATGAAATAAGGCGATGTATTGAAGACTATTAATGATTCTCAAAAAATAAAAGACATGAAAAACAACATTTTCTTGGCCGGGTATGACTCACAGGAAGTTGATACCCTTGAAATCTGCACAGATGAATCCCATCACCATATTCATATGGGTGATTATCATTGTACCCAGTGCGGCTGCGATGGATTCAAATGGAGCGGCAGCTATCCGCCGCCAAATGATGCAACATGTGAAAGGACAAGCTGTGGGCATACATATGCCAATCATGACAGATACCCATGATTTCATCATCTTGTTCGGCAGAAGTTATCGCCGTAACGCAACATAACGTTTTATGGAAAATCAACCCGTATTAAAAACTCCCCGGGAGTGGGAAGATATGTATATGCAGCAAGTACAGGATGCGGTGACACAATGGCAAAATTATTGCGACCAGTTAAAAGCTGGTAGCGGTGGATACTTCGGTACACAGGGCAGCTATGCGGCCCTCGATTACGCCCGGCGCATCAGGCAGTTCTTTGACCAGTATGATACCACCGCCCAATGGTTTAGGGACAGAAACATGCCCCGGTTTCCCGATTACCTCGCCTTCGTGAAAAAAGATTTTGATGGTGTGATAAATATTTTTGCGCAGATGTACCAGGATAGCTTAAACACAGATCAAAAAATATTTGCCATCAATGCCGCGGCAAATACCAGCATGCTAAATACATATAATGACATTTACACCAATCAGCAAAAAGTATTTGATGAGATGAACAAAAAATGGATGGACCATTTTAAGAGTTCATGATTTATAAATCTCAAGCACCAAAGGTCGTTAAATGTTGAATTTTAATGACCTTTGTTATAGGGCGTTACAGATTTGTATCATCTGCACCCTGCTGCTGGGTTCTGGTCGCCCTGTTAGGTCGTTGTTATCGATGCGCTGAATTTTAGGCGTATGGAAGTCATTTTCCCAAAACTGTAGCCGAATGTGATGCCGAACGAATAGCACGGCACGGTGTTAGTCCTGGTTTGGGTAAGGCCGGCACAGATGTGAAAATAAGCGCATTTTCTGCAAAACGGCGAACGAATTGAACCAATACCTGTTAAATTTGTTATTGTAAATCAGGCTGCTTCCTTCCTGCATAAACCCTGAAGGCCATGAAAAAGCACTTTTGGATCCTCACCCTGGCCGTATTGATACCGGCGATCATCATCGGCTGTAAAACCAGGTTCGATACGACAACGTCGACCTATAAAGCAACAGCGTCATCAGCTTCTTTCGACCGGGGCAAGGAACTGGCCTTTGCAATTTGCGCCGGCTGCCATTACGACCGGCATGTGAATAAGTTTATCGGGATGCAGATACGTGATGTACCGGGTATCGCCGGCAAGGTTTATTCAGCCAACCTGACGCACTCCAAAACCAACGGAGTGACGGCGCACTATTCGGACGCCGAGTTAAGGTACCTGTTCAAAACCGGTATCGCGCGCGATGGCCGCTTCCTGGAATACATGCTTCGGCCCAACATGGCTGACGACGACATTAACGCCATTATCGTATTCCTGCGGTCGGACGACCCTTCGCTTGCGGCCGCCGACACAACCGTTGGGCGCACACATTTTACCTGGATCGGCAAGATTTATATGAGCATGCATGCCAAACCGCTACCCTACAAAGAAGGCATAAGATTACCTGCCAAAAATTCGGTTGCGATGGGCTATTATCTGGTAGATAATTTGGGCTGTTTCCACTGCCATTCAGGAAGTCTTACCAAGCTGAATTTACAGCACCCCGACCAAACCAAAGGCTACCTCGCAGGCGGTATTAAACTAACAGGTGCGAACGGCCAAAAGATAACGGCTTCCAATATTACCCCCGACAAAAATACCGGCATTGGCGATTATACTAAGGAACAATTCAGGGCTGCTTTGACCGAAGGGCGTGCACCTGACAGGAAATTAAACCCCCCGATGCCCAGGTTTTCCATGCTGAAGACTGAAGAGATCGATGCTATCTACGATTATTTGCAAACAGTATCCCCCGTTGAGCATAAGATTGTCAGCATGTAGTCTCAACTACCTGTTTTTCATTACGGGGCTGATGTCGCCGTTGCGCTCCAAATATATCTTATCTACCTTCGATAGGTCCTCCGTGAGCGCGGACTTACGAACTCCCTGCATGACATCTTCGCGGCCTACCTGGCCTCTTCTCAGGTGTTCGCCGACAAATTTACCATCGTGGAAAAGCAGTATGCGATGGCCTTCCAGGAACCGGGCTACGCGGTCGTGCCGAACTACCAGCCAGCCAACGGCGCGATGAATAATAGCGATGACAAGGCAACAGGCGACAACCGGAACAAAAGGCGAAGCGCCGACAACCGCCCGGCTAAGTACCGCGCCCAGTAAAATGGTAATGATATTATCCAGAGGCGTTTTCAATCCGAACGAGCGGCGTCCCGATATGCGTAGTATGATAAGGGCAATAATGAAGATCATTATACCCCTGCAGCACATTTGCAGTGTATTCAGATCCTTCCCCTCCCCGAAAATAGCTTTTAAGATTTCCATGATCTGCCGGTGTTTAAGTTAATTTGGTATTAACACACGAAAGACAGACCGGTTTTGGGTCGGGCCGTGCAGCCCGAGCCGGCTTGCAACTATTTTAAGCAGAAAGGCGTTCGCGCATTTCTCTTTGAATTACGGCAAGGTCATTTCGTAATACCGTTATCTTGCTGATCACATCCAATTTTTCCTGGATGGCATGATCAAACCTGTAATTATCTAAAAGCAATTTTTTGATTTCGGATTGAATATCGGCTGACTCTTCTCTTAACACTTGTAACGACTTCATTTCTATTTATCAGCGGCTTAGGTGCTGCTGCACTATTAAGACGTTTATACGCGAAAAAGGTTTAAGAAGTTAGCCTGGCAGTTTTCAACGCAACCATCTTTTTACACAAGATTTCGCGCTTTAATTAACTTTGCGCTTTCAGATGAACAAGTCCACAACGCTCGAGTCCTACTATCTTGCGAAGCCTGAACCTTACCAGGGCTGCCTGCTGGCTTTGAGGGATTTTATTCTGCGTGTTAATCCGGGTATTTGCCACGAACGCAAATTCCAAATTCCCTTTTTTACTTATAAAAAGAAAAAATTGGGCTATTTGTGGCTTAACGGCAAGAAGCTGATGCTGGGTTTTTGTTTAGATAAAAGCTTACAGGAAATAACACCGGGAATTAAACCAAAGGATAAATATGAATCAGTGCGGATAGATCCTAATGAGGACCTGCCGATTGATATGATAAGGGAAAAGCTTGAACACTACGTTGCGCTGATAGAAAATGGACGTGGAGTTTAACGCCTACATCACCGCTGCTTCCTTATTGTACTTGTTCCTGTATTCAACGGGCGACAGGCCGGTAATTCGTTTAAATACTTCGCGGAAGGCCTTGTGGTCTGAGTAACCTACATCATACATCACTTCGTTAACGGTTTTACGGCTGCTCTCCAGTGATTTTTTTGCGAATTGCATTTTCATCCGCTGCAGGTGTCCGACCGGAGTAGTGGAGGTAGCCTTAACAAAGCGGCGGTCGAAATTGCGGCGACCTATGGCCAGGCTGTCCACCAATTCACCGATTAATATTTTTTTGTCAACGTTGCTTTCAATAAAGCTTTGCGCTTTTTTTTAGCCTCACCTTAAGTGCAATATTAACAGCTAACGAAATGGTCCGCCGGCCTCACGTATATTTTGAGTTATCGGGTATAAATCCTACTCTTGCATTTTCACTGATTACCTATGAGAAGGCTTGTCCTGTTTTTTCTTTTATTCTGTACGGCCTCGGGTTATGCACAGCAAAGAATCGTTTGGCCTAAGCACAAAAAAGCGGTCATCATATTGACCTACGACGACGCCCTGGCATCGCAATTGAACACTGCAGTCCCTCAACTTGACTCGACGGGCTTTAAAGCGACTTTCTTTCTCACGGGCGATATTAACAGTCAAACCATTCCGCAATGGCGGGCTGTTGCAAAAAAAGGGTATGAGCTGGCTAATCATACGCTTTATCATCCCTGCTCAAGCGGAGAGGACACCCCAGTATCCTCGGATAAATACACTCCCTACCAGGTCATTCGCGAAATTGAGGTAATGAACCACTTTCTTTTTGCCGTTGACGGGAAAAATAGCCGCACTTATGCTTATCCCTGTGCCGAAACGACAGTTGGCGGCAAAGATTACGTCGATACGCTTCGTAAATATGGTCTCGTAAAATATGCCCGCATCGGTGGCGACAAGGATGCCGTGATAACAGACTTCAAAAACCTCGACCCGCTGAAAGTACCTTCATATGGCCTTGAAGAAAACACCAGCGCCGACCAATTGATCGCCTTCGTGCAAAAAGTACAGCAAAGCGGCGGAATGGGTATTTTCATGTTCCATGGCATCGGCGGCGATTACATAACGACACAAGCCGCAGCGCACCGCGCCCTGCTGAACTACCTTAAAGCGAACCGGAAAGATATTTGGGTTACCACTTTCCAGCAAGCGATGGATTATGTGAAGCAATTCAGATAAAAAACAAAGCCCCCGGGAAAGCAACTCCCCGGGAACTCCAACAACAACTATAACACAACTATTAACTAAACTTATTCGTTATTCAGGATCACTTTCAGCGCCCGTTCTTTAGCGGCATTCCCAAAGGTTTCGTAAGCATCCACCACCTGGTCGAGCCTGAAGTGATGCGTGATCAGTTTTTTAGGCTGTAATTTTTTTGATTCGACCGTTTTGAGCAGCAAAGGCGTCGAAACGGTATCGACGAGCCTGGTAGTAATGCTGATATTTTGCGCCCAAAGTTTTTCGAGATGCAGATCGACTTTTTTGCCGTGCACGCCGATATTGGCGATAATCCCGCCTGGCGCTATAATATCTTCACACAATTCAAACGACGACGGTACACCTACTGCTTCAATGGCGACATCCACGCCAACGCCGTCGGTCAGGCTTTTGATTTTTTCAATGGGGTTTTCCTTATCGAAATTAATAGTTCCTGTCGCCCCGAAAGTTTTGGCAACTTCCAGGCGGTTATCGTCCCGGTCGATCATAATGATCTCAGCAGGAGAATAAAACTGGGCAGTAAGTAAGGCAGCCAACCCTATCGGTCCTGCACCGACAATAGCGATGACATCGCCCGGCTTTACCTGGCCGTTCAAAACCCCGCATTCAAAGCCTGTAGGCAGGATATCGCTTAGCATTACCAGGGCCTCTTCATCTGCGCCATTTTTTATGGGGTAAAGACTGTTGTCGGCATGAGGTATCCGCACAAATTCAGCCTGCGTGCCATCGATCAGGTGCCCCAGTATCCAACCGCCGTCCTTGCAATGCGAGTACATTCCCTTTTTACAATAGCTGCACTTGCCGCATGAAGTGATACAAGATATCAGCACGTGGTCGCCGGGCTTGAAATTGCTCACCGCACTGCCAACTTCCTCAATAACTCCAACCCCTTCGTGTCCGATGATCCTGCCATCTTCCACTTCGGGCACATCGCCCTTCATAATGTGCAGGTCGGTGCCGCAAATAGTGGTTTTGCTTATCCTTACAATGGCATCTGTGGGTGCTTTTATTACCGGTCTGGGCTTTTCTTCCCATGCTTTTTTGCCGGGGCCGTGATATACTAACGCTTTCATAAATCTTTATTGATTACACAACAAAGATGGGAGTGCGGTAGCGGCAAATAAATGATGAATGTCAGCTTTAAAGCTGATGGAAAACCAGATTTGACGCACCAGTTGCGTTTTACCGACCTAATTCCATATTTCACCGACAGGATGCACCATTTAACAATATTTAACTTCTGCAACAGCCGGTGTGATCGTAGTTTTGGATAACAATAAAATTTAAAGCCATGAATTTCCAATCGACTGTGATCCCAAATGCTGAAGATTATCTGACCTCCTCAGCTTCTTTCAGCGGTACAAAAAGAACCATTCTTTCAAAAGATTTTAAGGGCGGCAGAGTAAACAATGCGTTTGGCAGCACGGAGCTCGACTTTACGGGCGCCGACATGACGGGCACGGCCGTGCTCGATATTAACCTGGCGTTTGGAGAAATAACCATTGTTGTACCCTGCGACTGGCGCGTTGACGCGGACATGTCGCAATTCCTGGCGGTTGTAGAAGATTATAGGCCTGCCAAATATCAATACCAGTCAACGGACAAAATACTGGTCCTCAAGGGCAGCTCATGCTGCGGATCGATCGAGGTGCACCATAATTGCTGAGTTAATGGCATTTACTGCTGGTAAATCCCAGGCTCTTTAACCCGCCCTTTATTTCGGGGCAATTCATAAATAGCTTCCAAATCAGGCCCGTGCGATAGTTTTCGATCATCACCACGATAGGCCCCTCGTCGATGGCCAGGTGTGTTTTAGCATACCAGTTATGGGATTGGCTGAGACCATCAGCAAAACCATAAGGCCCCCATATTTTATCGCCCAGGTCGTAATAGAAGTGTTTCAGCGCCTGCATTGAATATTCAGGTGTGTACGGAAACGACGACAACGCGGCGGTAGGCTGTATTACTCCCCGATCGTCTTCCGGGCAATGCGCGACATATCCTTTATAACTATCGCCCGCCGTCAGGCCCCAGCAATCGGCGGCGTAGCCTTTATAATGTTTCGGGTTGGCTATGCAGTAGGCCCGGTTGATCAATGTATGGTTCCGGGTCTGCTCGGCGTAATCGATGCCATGATCATCTTTCAATCCATTCGGGTCGATACCCATGTAGGTATATTGTTCAAAAAACAATGGCCCCCCGTCATCGTAGTTACCCAATGGCAGCGTAATGCCGTAGTATGGCTTTCCGTTTTTCCATCCGCCGCTTTTCACCCATGAGTTTTCATACAACTCTTTCGAGATCGGGTGCGTTTGTGATGAAGCGGCAACAATGTAGGTGATGAGCGCTTCATCATAGCCAAATACCGGAAAGTTCATGTCAAAATCGTTTCTCGGGCTCCAGTGCCAGTACAGGTGCTCGTTGCCGCCTTTGCTGTGCCAGTTCCAGCCGGCGTCGCGCCACATGTCATTTACCCGGTTTCGAAAATATTTCTCCATTGGCGTATCCTTGTCAAAATATTGCCGTGCGGTAAGCAAGCCCATAAAGAGATAAGAAGTCTCGACAATATCAGCGCCGTCGTCCAGCCGGCCGAACGGGATTGTTTTACCGGTAACGCCATTCATAAAATGCGGATAAATGCCATGGTAACAATCGGCCTTGAGCAAAAAATAGACGATTTTTATCAAACGTTTCAGCGCAGTATCGCGACCGATCCAGCCGCGGTTAACGGCCACGACCGTCGACAGGATACCGAAGCCCGTGCCTCCGATGGCGCATGCCTCAGGGCCGAAAGTACTTTTGCTGAAGTTGGGGATTTCGTCGGCTTC
This sequence comes from Mucilaginibacter sp., assembly GCA_035547095.1. Lineage (GTDB taxonomy): Bacteria > Bacteroidota > Bacteroidia > Sphingobacteriales > Sphingobacteriaceae > Mucilaginibacter. The sequence goes on along the minus strand of DASZVE010000087.1, from coordinate 53,066 downwards.
GTTAATATAATCCCAATAGTATTGACACTTCACCGTATTATCTCTTTCCCTTGCCAATCCGCTTACCGGGTGCCCAAAATTCCAGAAATACCGGAAAGTTTGTCGCTGAACGATATCCAGCAAAACCGAATCGGGTATGTTTTTGACAATGCCTACAGGAACGATGGAGGTTTTTTGAACAGGCTTCTTATGAGCGGGCTGGCAGAAGGCCCCGATTCCCCAAAAACAAAGCACGTTAAAAATGATCAGGCGATAAAACATTTTGGGTTATATTGGTCTTATACGGTCTAAGGTATGTCTTTTGCGGTTATCGTTCATAAAATTATTTTAAGCCGCAACAGCATCTTATCTTTATACAACTTTACCACGATCTATGGCAACGGAAAATCAGCCTAAACCGAAAAAAACAAAAATCTGGAGATTTTTTACACTTCTTGGCCCTGGCCTGACCACGGGCGCGGCGGATGACGATCCATCGGGTATAGCCACTTATTCACAAACCGGTGCACAATTCGGTTATGGGCAGCTATGGACCGCGCTGTATATGCTCCCTTTTATGATGGCGGTGCAGGAAGCATGCGCACGAATCGGCCTCGTTACCGGCAAGGGCATTGCCGCCCTGGTAAAACGGCATTACAGTAAGCCCGTGCTGTATAGCGTGGTAGGTTTGGTACTGGTAGCCAATGTCATCAATATCGGCGCCGATATTGGCGCTATGGCATCGGCCTTCAGATTACTTTTCAATATTCCCTTTATAGTAGTAGTAATATTGTTTGCGGCTATCATATTGCTGTTGATGATCTACACCAACTACCGTACTTACGCGGGCATATTAAAATGGCTGGCCTTAACGCTGCTGGCGTATCCCATAACCGTATTTATCGTGCACCAGGACTGGCATGCGGTACTAAAAGCCACAGTGATACCGCATGTCGAATTCAGTTTTGCATTCCTGTTCATTATTACGGGCGTGTTAGGTACTACCATATCGCCCTACATGTTTTTTTGGGAAGCATCGCAGGAAGTGGAGGAACAAAATGAAAGTAACCATCAGGTTGGGGATCATCCGCTTGTCGACAAAGTACTGGTACGCCGTATGCGCCTCGATAATAATACAGGAATGATCGTGTCCGAAATCACTACATGGTGTATCATGTTAGTAGCGGCAGCCGTGCTTAACAAAAGCGGCGTAAAAGATGTAAAAACGGCCGCCGATGCAGCTAAAGCTATCGAACCGCTGGTGCATACTTTTCCCCATGCAGGTTTCCTGGCTAAACTCATTTTTTCGGTCGGCATTATAGGCCTCGGGCTTCTGGCAGTTCCGGTACTGGCCGGCTCGGCAGCGTATGCGGTGTCGGAAGCATTTAGTTGGAAGGCCAGCCTGAACCTCAAGCCAAATCGGGCCAGGGGCTTTTACGCGGTTATTATCGCTTCAACCCTGTTGGGCATTACTATTAACTTTGTGGGTATCAACCCGGTAAAGGCCCTGGTGTATTCGGCGGTACTCAATGGCGTAGCGGCTGTTCCGCTGCTATACATTATTATTAAGATATCGTGCAGCGAAAAGATCATGGGCGAGTACCGCAGCCGGTCGTTGTCATCGATCCTGCTCTGGATCACGTTTTTGAGTATGGGCGCAGCCGCCGTGGCTATGTTCTTTACAATCGGCAAATAACGCGCTTACAATTATGACCGTCGTGTCAAAATAAGCGCTTTGTAACATTTATCACATACTTTGTCGGAAATTAAGATGAAATTTGCCGTTCAATCGGTAACATGGTGATAATCGAACAGATATATACGGGCTGTCTTGCACAGGGTGCTTATTATATCCAGTCGGATAACGAAGCCGCCATCATCGACCCTATGCGCGAGGTGGCGCAATACATCGCCAAGGCAAATAAAGCAGGCGCAAAGATCAAATATATTTTCGAAACTCACTTTCATGCCGATTTTGTATCGGGACATATTGATCTGCACCGGCAAACAGGAGCGCCGATCGTCTATGGCCCGGGAGCCGAACCCGGCTTCAAAGCTTATATTGCTAAAGATGGCGAGGAATTTAAGCTGGGCAAAGCTACCCTGCGCGTACTGCATACTCCCGGGCATACCACCGAGTCGGCCTGCTACCTTTTGCTGGATGAGGATGGCAGGCAAAAAGCCCTGTTTTCGGGCGATACGCTTTTTATCGGCGATGTAGGCCGTCCCGACCTGGCCCAAAAGGGCGCTGAGCTGACGATGGATGATCTTGCGGGCATGCTGTACGATTCGTTACGGAACAAGGTGATGCCATTGGACGATGATATCGTCGTTTACCCGGCGCATGGCGCCGGCTCGGCCTGCGGCAAAAACATGAGTAACGAAACTACTGATACACTGGGCAACCAAAAAAAGTACAACTATGCCTTGCGCGAAAATATGACCCGTGCCGAGTTTATCAGGGAAGTTACCGATGGCCTGGCAACGCCTCCCGCCTATTTCCCAATGAACGTGCGGATGAATAAAGAGGGTTACCAAAGTATCAATGAAGTGTTAAGCCGCGGTACACAAGCTTTGTCGCCGGAAGCCTTCGAGGCTGCCGCTAACGAAACCGGGGCTATTTTGCTTGATACCCGCACACCGCAGGCATTCGGCCCGGCATTCATCCCTAACTCCATCAATATCGGCATCGACGGCAGCTTTGCACCATGGGTGGGGGCGCTGATTCCGGATGCCGCACAACCAATATTATTGATTACCGACAAAGGCCGTGAGGAAGAAGTGGTTACCCGCCTGGCGCGCGTAGGTTACGATAATGCCATCGGGTACCTGGATGGCGGCGTGGCCGCCTGGAAGGCGTCGGGAAGAGAACTGGACAGCATCCGGTCGGTCAACTCTTCCGAACTTGCGGAATTAATAACAAAACAACACACTGAAATAATCGATATACGCAGACCGGACGAATACCGGGCCGAACATTTAGAAGGCGTGGAAAACATGCCGCTTGATTACCTGAACGAGAATATGGCCAGCCTGGACAAGTCCAAAACCTATTACGTTCACTGTGCCAGCGGCTATCGTTCGATGGTGTTTACTTCCATTCTCCGGGCACGCGGATACCGCAACCTGGTTGACATCAAAGGCGGATTCGGCGCACTGAAACGGTCGGGTAAATTCAACATCACACCCTATCACGATATTTTGGGATAGAGATTTGTCTAAACCCGCAAATCAGCGTAAGGGTCGTAAGCGTCATTCGGATACCAGGTGCCGTTAAAAAGTGATGCCTGCCTCCCGACGGTGCAACGCTGCACATGATCGCTGTCGATAAAATTATGGTGCAGGCCCGGCGTTCCCCAGTCGCCGCCCCATATTAGCTTATTAGCATGCGCTAACTGCCCCAGCAGGACGAAATCCCACTTCCAGGAAGGTTCTCCGCTAATATTGCGAACGATATCGCATGCGAGACCGTAATGGTGCACTCCTACCGTCTTTAGTTGGGATACCCCCTGCGCGAAAAGCTGGGCCTGCCTTGCCTGGCTGCGGTAAGTTTCGTACACCATTAGCTCAATGCCATGAGCATGCGCATCGGTAATGATTTTCTGCACCAACGCGCGTGTCACGGGTTCGAGCAGCGCAACATCGGCAACCCGGTTCGGCGAGTTATATCGCGGGTCTGCCTGGATTACATCTGTGTAAAAGTTTGCCATTGTTTTTTTTCTCAAATTACAATGGTTGCCAGGTAAGGTCAACCCGTGAAAAAACGGTTTTTACCAGGGTGTTTTTACTGTATGAGCCAATTAGTAACTGTACCGAAAAACAGAGGCCCCTTTTTGAGGAGCCTCTGGCAGTATTTTTTCCACTTACCATCTATTGTTGCAGCGGCTTGTTGCTGTACACGTGGTATTCGCCCGGCGCGAGCGTCGTGGTGTATGCCGTGGTAGCGGTTGTTATACTCGAACCATCAATATTATCGGTCCAGGTGCCGGTTGCGGGGAAATTGATAATTACCTGCATCGGTGTGACGTTGAAGTTACCTACAACTTCCACATCAGTACCATCGCTGCCCACCAACTGGATGAATTTATAAGCCCCGGTAAGATTATATGAGTAGGTAGTGGTATTGAAGACAGCATTTTTGATCTTCATTTTGATCATTTGGCTGTAAACCTTATACAAGTGCGCACGATTCGGGTCTGACATATATTCCCAATGCGGCGGTTTGTCGCCCAGGCGGCCGCCCGGGCTGTTATCTGCATTACTGATATCATATCCGCGTTCGCCGAACTGCCATACCATTTTTGGCCCGGGCGAGGAGAACATAAACGCAGCGCCCATTTCGTCGCGTTTCAGGCCGGTCGCGAGGTCTTTAATATTATAGCTGCCGCTGCTGTTGCCGTATTGCTCGTTTTTAAATTGCAGGCGTTCCTGGTCGTGGCTTTCAAAGTAACAGATATTCCCTGTCGGTACAGTAAAATTCCACCAGCTTGAATTGTAAAACAAACCGGTTAAATCCCACGGCCCACCCGAATCGTTATAGCTCATCAGCGCCTGTTCGCCGTTGGTGCTTAAGTTGGCCCAGCACATCATACCTTGCTTGGCATATTCCTCTTCTTCGTTGTTTGCCGAAAACATTTCCAGTATCACATAAAAGCTTGGGTCGAGGCTTTTCATATAACTATTATACTTTTCCCACAAGGCTACGCGACTGGGGTCGTAAGCAGCCCAGGCATTGTAATCGCCGCCCGAATTGGTTTGCGTGTACCCTTTAGCCTCGTCGAAGCGAAAACCATCGATATGATACTCCTGCATCCAGTATTTCATCACATTTTCGGTAAAATTCTGCGTAGCCTGGCTCTGGTGGTTCATTTGATAGCCCACCGCGGCCGGATGCATATTGGTTTGATCGAGCCAGGGGTTATCTGCTGCCGGCTGATTTGCCGCAGAGTTCCAGTACATTTGGCACAAGGGTGATGACCCAAACTGATCCTCCAGCACAATGTCCTGTATCACCGCAATTCCTCGGGAATGACAGGCGTCAATAAAGGCTTTATAATCGTTTGGCGTGCCATAATATTTATCCAATGCAAACATAAAGTTTGAATTATAGCCCCATGAGTCGTTACCCTCGAACTCGTTCACCGGCAACAGCTCAATCGCATTAACGCCCAGGCGAACCAGGTAATTCAGCGTATCGGCAATTGTTTTATAGGAGTGTGTCGCTACGAAGTCGCGCACCAGTAATTCGTACACCACAAGCTTGTTGGGATCGGGCCGCTGAAAGTTGCTAACGCTCCAGGTATATGAAGGCGCACCGTACCAGAAGGTGCTCACAATACCGGAACCGCCCGATGGGTACGGCTTGAGATTGGGGTATACCGACGACGGAATGCCCGAATCGTTATTAGGGTCAAGCACCTCGTTGGTGTAGGGATCGGCTACCTTCAGGTTGCCGTCGATCAGGTACTGGTATGCATATTGTTTGGTTGGATCAAGATTATCGACCTGCACCCACCAGCGGGTTCCGTCTTTGGAATTTTTCATAGCGGCAGGCTGCCAGTTGTTGAACTCGCCGATTACCGCAACCGATTTTTTACCCGGTGCGTACAGGTTAAATATGGCCGACTTGCCGCTGTTCGTAAACACCACACCGTCAGTCGAATTGGAAGGCGGATCGACACCATTTTGGTTTCCGGTAACGTTCCCGGAATTATTGCTGTTTTTAGGCTCCTTATGGCATGAAGAAAAACATAATAGCGCCGCTACAACCAGGGACAGGTAAAAAAATCTTTTCATTATGCGTGTACTCTTTTAAATTGGCCTATAAATTTAAGCTGTTTTTTTGATTAAAAACAGGGATAAAGTGAATAAAAGTAATCCACAAAACTAAAAATCACCAGGTATAGCCTGTTTTTTCCGCGTATTATGCAGTAAGATTGTAGCATACACGGCAGCGTGGCTCATAGCTTTCCTTTTCACCAAGCAATACGGTTTCGTTTCCCGGGGCAAGACGATATGAATAAAGCGCCGGGTTGCCGCACCTGACACAAACCGCCTGCACCTTAGTTACCGACTCGGCAATGGCCATAAGGCCGGGCATCGGGCCGAAAGGCTCGCCGCGATAGTCCATATCGAGCCCGGCGACGATAACCCGCACGCCGCGATTAGCCAGAATGGTACAAACTTTAGGCAGTTCCGAGTCGAAAAACTGTGCTTCATCGATACCCACCACCTGCACATCACTGCCCAACAACAAAATCGCGGATGAGTTGTCTACAGGAGTAGAATGTATAGATGTGGAATTGTGCGATACGACGGCGGCTTCGTCAAAGCGGGTGTCGGTCCGGGGCTTAAATATCTCGACCGAAAGACGTGCTATTTGAGCCCGGCGCAGGCGGCGTATCAGTTCTTCGGTCTTTCCCGAGAACATCGAGCCGCAAATCACCTCGATGCTGCCGCCAAGCTCGCCTTTGCGTTTAAAAACATCATCGCCGTACAACATTTGAAACTATCTGTAACGGGCAAATATCACAATTTAATAGTATTTTTGATAAGTATTTCTTTACACTATGAAGCAGCAAGAGGTTTTTAAAAGGATCGGCAATATTCTTAAAGAGCTGAACGAACAATATGAATACCTTGAAGGTTCGGAACATGAGCTTAACGACCTTGAATTGGAGCTTTTCGTAGCTAACGCCCACTTCCTGGCCGATCACTCGAACGTGCTCAGAAAGCTTAACCAGCAAAATGTACAGCCGCCGCCGCCAATTGCCGAAAAACCTAAAGCCGAAATAGCAGAAGATGAAAAATTAAAAGAAGAAAAGCCAAAAGAGGAAGAGAAGCCAAAAAAGGAAGAAAAGCCAAAAGAGGAAAAATATTTCGAGCCCGTTGTACAGCAATTAAAACCAGAACCGGAGGCCGAAGCGACACCTGTTAATGACAACCAGGTCGAGGATAAGCCGGTACCGCACATCGACCTGGCCGCGAATGGTGCTGACGACGATTTCTCGGTTATGAGAAACGATGAGCCCATGATCATCAGGCATGAACTGGAATTGGATGAAGCAGATATAATCGACGACGAGGACGATACCGGTTTTGACCTTGAAGAACCACCGGCTCAACATGTGGAAAAGCCAATGGAAATACCGCATGTAAAGTATCATGCACCGATAAAAGAGGAAGAGCCTGAACCGGAACTTAAAAAAGAACCCGTTCATGCCGAGCCGAAAAAAGAGCCGTCACATAGTGAGCAAAAAAAGGAACACAAACACGATGAAGTTAGAACTGAACCATCGGAAGAAAAGCCGATGACCATTAACCAGCGGATGTCGGCGCAGCTGCATAAAACGCAAAGCTATTCCGACCATGCGCACGGGCAGCCTGTTACCGACCTGAAACAGGCCATCAACCTGAATGATAAGCTGCTTTATATTAAAGACCTGTTCAACGGCTACAACCTCGCCTATGCCGAAGCCATCGACCTTGTGAACCGCCTTAACAGCTTTGAAGAGGCCGATAAATTCCTGAAAAGTAATTACGCTGCGAAAAATAACTGGGAAAGTAAACCAGCCACGACCGAGAAATTCTATGCCCTGTTGAGGCGCCGGTTCCCGGGAGCATAAAAATGAAATAGCCAGGCATAAACCCGGCTATTTCCCCATTAGTAGTAAGTTGAAAACAATTTTCAATTGCAATAGTACGAATCGTTTTTGAAATAAAGTCTAAAACTTTGCGTGATAATTGTCATAAATCACTTTACTCAATCCCATTTTAACATCTTTTAACATTTCCCGGAGCAGAAAAGCCGGTCAAACGATTCCCATCCGGTTCGAGTCCAGCTTGATCAGGATAAAAAGCATTACAGTAAAGCTGAGCAGCGAAGATCCTCCGTAGCTGATGAGGGGCAGCGGAATACCGATAGATGGTACGATACCGATCGTCATACCGATATTGATGACCACGTGGAAAAATATGACGGACGCGACACCATAGGCATAAATACGTGAGAAAGGCGAACGTTGCCGCTCGGCGATCCTGATGATGCGCAGTACGAGCAATAAGTAAAGTCCTAACACGACTATCGAGCCTGCAAAACCCCACTCCTCGCCTACGGTACAAAAGATAAAGTCGGTGCCCTGTTCCGGCACAAAGGAGAATTTGGTCTGCGTACCGCGCATATATCCCCTACCCCACATTTGGCCCGAGCCGATGGCGATCATCGATTGATGTACGTTATAGCCTTTACCCTTAGGGTCGCTGGTGATGCCCAGCACAATGTCGATACGAACTTTCTGGTGCGGCTTTAAAACCTTGGTGTAAATAAATCTTACGCAGAATACAAATGATATGCAGATGGCCAGACCGATGGCGACGGTCCTCATTAGCTTGCGGCTGCGCCTGCCCATCAATACAACGATGACCGCCAGTACTACCAACGCCGCTACGATAAACCAGGGACTATTGAGCTTCAGCGTGAGCACAAAAAGGGTTATAAACAAGCCCTCCAGGATGAGAAAATACGGCGACAGGCCCTCCCGGTACAGCACGAATATCAGCGAGCTGAACACCAGCGTTGAGCCGGCGTCGGGCTGGAGCATGATGAGCAGCATTGGGAAGCCTATGATGGTTGCCGCGATCAGCAACGACTTAGTTTCGGTAACGCGGATATTGGTCCCGCTCAGGTAACGGGCCAACAGCAGGCAAGTGGTTAGCTTGGCAAATTCTGAAGGCTGCAGCCTGAAACCTCCGCCCAGCGATATCCAGGCCTGGTTGCCGCCTACATTTCGCCCAACCACCAGTACCAGCATCAGCAGCAATACCGTGATGCCATAAAAAAAAGGCGCCAAAGCACTGAAGAAACGGGTATCGAGCAATAAAATAAAAATTCCCGTTGTTACGCCCACCATCACATAGATCAACTGTTTCCCATAATCCGTGTTGAAATCCAGGAAGGTAGGATATTTCTCATCGAACATCGCCGAATGGATATTGGCAAGCCCTATGGCGCATAACGCCAGGTAAATGAATACCATCAGCCAGTCGACATTGAAAAAGAAACTTCTCTGTTGAGTATTACTCATCTTCTTCCTGCTTAATTAGGGCTGCAACCTCTCTATCCTGAACGGCTTTACTTTTCTTTTTGTTCGACGCCGATTTGGTTTCCCGCTTGTCCGACGTATCGATACCCATTTTGTTCAGCGTATCTTTCGGAACAGGTTTAGCCTTCAGCTTTTCGCCGTAATTACCCAGATCGGGCAGGCGATTGGCGTTCATAAAATATTCGGGCGTAATACCCGACGGGCGCACGCTGATACTATCCTTCAAATACTTTTCAACAATAAAGCTCGCAATAGGTGCGGCCCAGGTTGCGCCCTGGCCCGAATTCTCGACCACCACGGCAATGGCAATCTTCGGATTCTCACGGGGAGCAAAGGCTACGAACACCGAGTGGTCTTCACCGTGCGGGTTCTGAGCCGTACCGGTTTTTCCGCACATTATTATACCGGGTATTTTGGATGAAGCCGCAGTGCCACTTTCAACAACGCGCTGCATGCCATCGATAACGGGCTCAAAGTATTGCGAATCGATTCCCACTTCACGCTTTACCTTATACTCAGGTTTAACTACTTCCTTGTCGCCAATGCTCTTGATCAGGTGCGGCTTATAATAATATCCATGGTTTGCAATGATGCACTCTATATTAGCCATTTGCAGAGGAGTGGCTTCCAGCTCGCCCTGCCCTATAGCCAATGATACGATCGTGCTCGAACGCCAATTGGGGCCTTTATACACTTTGTCGTAATAGGTCGATTTCGGCAAATTACCGCGGCCTTCGCTGGGCATATCTAATCCTAGCTTGGAACCAAGACCGAATTTGGCGACCTCGTCACGCCAGGTATTATAAACCGGTTCAATATTTTTTACACCCTTTTGGTCCATCACCCGCTGGAATACCATCGAAAAATAACCATTGCAAGATTCGGCCACAGCGCCGCTCAGGCTTACCACGCCATGCGCCTCATGGTGAAAACATGGCACCGCATGGTTGCCCGCCCAATACACACCATGACAGTCATAACTGGTTTCGGGAGTAATGATACCCTCCTGCATGCCTATCAAAGCGCTCAGCGGCTTGAACGACGATCCAGGCGGATAATAAGCTTGTATCGGGCGAATGAAGAATGGTTTATAAGGGTCTTTATACAATTCAGCAGCATTATTACCCCGGTCGTGCCCTACCATCAGGTTAGGGTCGTAAGTCGGACTGCTTACGTAGCACAATATCTCACCCGTAGAGGGTTCGATAGCGACAATGCTGCCCAACTTGTTATGCATCAGTTTTTCGCCCAATTTTTGTATGCGCAGGTCGAGCGACGAGACCAGGCGCTCGCCCGCCACGGCAGCGGTATCGTAAGCGCCATTGGCGTACGACCCTTTGGGCCGGTTACGCGAGTCGACCAATAAGTTCTGCACCCCCCGGCGTCCGCGCAACACATCTTCGTAAGAGCGCTCCACGCCGGTAACACCGATGAAATCACCGGGATGATAGTATCCGGCCGACCGCTTAATATCTTTATCCGTTACCTCGCCGATGTACCCTAAGAACTGCGCAGCTACCGAATCGGGGTAAGAGCGCAGGTAGCGCGTTGATGAAAAGAAACCGGGGAACTCGGATAAACGCTCCTGGAAAGCGGCGTAAAGCTGCGGTGTAAGCTGCTTTTCGAATACCGAGGATAAATTGGGCGAGTATTTAATGGCCTTCTGAAACCTTTTATCAAACTCGGCCTTGTCGATGCCCAGCAGCTTACAAAACTCCAGTGTATCAAACGGTTTTACCTGTTTGGGTATGACCATGATATCGTAAAAGGGCTGGTTTTGCACCAATATTTTGCCGTTCCGGTCGAGGATTGGCCCGCGGGCGGGGTTTTGGTATACCCTGCGGAGTACGTTATCCTGGGCATAAAGCAGGTAGCGTTTATCGACGATCTGGATGTAGAACAGCCGGGCGAGCAGTACGAGGATAAGTGTGATAAAAATACCGGCTATGACATACCGCCGTTCAAAAAAACTGTTCATTTGCTGCGCTCTTTCCTCCTGTAAAATAAAAACCCGGTAAGCACGATCAAAAATACGGTAAACATCGAACTCATTACAAAACGGCTAAGCGTGTACGGTATTTCTGAAAAGCGGAAAACTTCGAGGTTGAACAGGAAAAAATGGTGGAACAAGGTCAATATAAGCGCATAGGTAAAAAACCATCGAAAGCCCATATTGCTCATGGTAGGCTCGGGCTCGTTATCGAAACCTTCCTTTTGTACCGTTATGCTGATAAATAATATCCGGACAAAGGCCAGCAACACGCACGACGCCGCGTGCAGGCCCGGCGTATCGTAAAATGAGTCGATGGTGATGCCGATGAGGAATGCAAAAGCATACAACAGGATATTCGGTATCTCGAACGGAAGCAGCATGATAAACATGATGTACACGTACGGTGTAGACAGGTTGTACAAAGTAACATTTTTGAGCAGGAAAACCTGCAGGAGCACCAGCACAACAAACCGGATGAAATTATTGAAGATCAGCCTACTCATCTTTCTTTTCCCCGGCCTCCAGTCCCGCCTGCTCTTGTGCCAGTTTATTAACTATTACGTCTACGTACTGCAACTTGCTGAAGTCGACTGCAAGCCTTACTTCCATATTCAATGAAAACCCGCCCGCCCTGGTATGCAGATTGGTTACTTTCCCGATTGGTATCCCCGCCGGGAAAAGGGAATATTGTGAAGTGACCACTTCTTCGCCCAGTTTGGGCGATGCATTGTTGGACACGTCTTTCAGGTAGCCTTTATGCGGATCAAGGTCATCGCTCCACTCAATATAGCCCAATTGCTTGTCGTTCGCCAGCATAGCGCTGAACCGTGAATCTTTATGCAGCAACGATTGCACTACCGATAAATGCTGCCCCACAAATACCACTTTGCCCACCAGTCCAGAACTACAGATAACACCCATCCCTTTTGCAACACCTTGCAGGCTGCCTTTATCGATGGTAAGATAATTATTACTGCGGTTTACCGAATTGTTGATCACCTTAGCCTCGATATAGCTGTATTGCTGCTTGTAAATGGTGTCGACCACTTGCTTTTTTGCTGCCGAATCGACATAAAACGACGATTTCAACTGGTTGCGTAACCGGGCGTTCTCCTTGGCCAGGCTATCGTTCACCTCGCTCAGCGAAAGGTAGCCATACAATTTGTTAGCCTGCGCATACATTCCGCCTGTAACCTTGCCAGCCGAATTAATAAAGGTTGCCTTCTGGAAAGAATTGTATTTGATGTAAATGACCAGCGATGTGATCTCGAAAATCAGGAAAAGAAAAAATGCGTTGTACTTGGTGATAAAAATCAGGAGGTTACGCATTGTTTTATTAAGATTTGAGATGTGAGATTTGAGATGTGAGATAAAAACGAATCTGTCTCATATCTCAAATCTCACATCTAACATCTAAATTACTGCATCAGGAATTTAAAGTTTCCTATATTTTTCAACGCCGTGCCTGTTCCGCGGACTACTGCGCGAAGCGGATCTTCGGCTACGTGCACCGGCAGCTTGGTTTTGGCTGCAACGCGTTTGTCCAGGCCGCGCAGCAACGCTCCGCCGCCGGTAAGGTAAATACCTGTTTGGTAAATATCGGCCGACAACTCAGGCGGGGTTATTTCCAGCGCTTTCAGAATAGCTTCTTCTATTTTCGATATCGACTTGTCGAGGCAGTGGGCAATTTCGGTGTACGATACCATGATCTGTTTTGGCACGCCTGTCATCAGGTCGCGGCCCTGAACGGCAAAATCGGCCGGCGGGTCGGATATTTCGGGCAAAGCGGCGCCGACTTCTATCTTGATCTTTTCAGCGGTACGGTCGCCGATCATGATGTTGTGCTGGCGGCGGATATATTGAACAATGTCTGAGTCGAAGTTATCACCGGCAACACGGATCGACTGATCGCACACGATACCCGACAAAGCGATAACCGCGATTTCGGTGGTACCGCCGCCAATATCGATGATCATATTGCCCATCGGTTCTTCCACGTCTATACCGATACCAACTGCAGCAGCCATCGGTTCGTGTATCAGGTAAACTTCCTTGGCGCCGGCTATCTCGGCCGAGTCGCGCACGGCGCGTTTTTCAACCTCGGTAATACCCGAAGGGATACAGATAACCATACGCAGCGAAGGGAAAAACCAGCCCTTGCCTTTGTTGATCATTTTAATCATGCCCCGTATCATGTGCTCCGCAGCGTTAAAGTCGGCAATTACGCCATCCTTCAGTGGCCGAACGGTACGGATATTTTCATGGGTTTTGCCCTCCATCTGCATAGCCTGCCTGCCAATGGCGATGACTTTGTTGGTTGTACGGTCGAAAGCGACTATAGACGGCTCGTCGACCACAACCTTGTCATTATGTATTATGAGGGTGTTTGCAGTGCCCAGATCGATAGCGATCTCCTGTGTGAAAAAGTTAAATAAACCCATGTAACGTTACTTCAAAAATAATCCTTCAAAAATGATAAAATTATACGCAATAGTATTAATAGTTGTTATATAAAGCGAATAAATATTTAAGTTATTGCCCTTAACTATTAATTAATGCTTAAAATGGCGAACACCGGTCATAACCATCGCTATGCCCTTTTGGTTTGCCATTTCGATAGAAGCCTTATCATTTATGGAACCGCCCGGCTGCAATACAGCCGTTATGCCTGCCTCGGCGGCAAGCTCGACGCAATCGTTAAACGGGAAAAACGCATCGGAAGCCATTACAGCGCCGTTCAGGTCGAAACCAAAGCTATTGGCCTTTATGACAGCCTGTTTCAGCGAATCAACGCGCGAGGTTTGCCCGACTCCACTGGCCATCAGTTGGTTGTTTTTGGCAAAAACAATGGTGTTTGATTTGGTATGTTTAACAACCTTGTTCGCGAAATAAAGATCGCGAAGCTCGTGTTCGGCAGGCTCCTTTTGGGTGATGGTTTTCATCTGGTCCGGACCTTCGATCACCCGGTCCTTATCCTGTTCGATGACGCCGTTCAGCAAAGTCTTAAATTGCTTTACAGGCAACTCCACGTTCTGGCGAACGAGTATGATCCGGTTCTTCTTTTCACGCAAAATTTGCACCGCTTCATCGGTATATGCAGGCGCTATCAGCACCTCGAAAAATATTTTGCTGATCTCCCTGGCAGTGTCTGCGTCGATCTCGTCATTGGCGATAATAACGCCGCCGAAAGCCGACACCGGGTCGCAAGCCAGCGCGTCTATCCATGCCTCTTTGATGAATGTGCGGCTGGCGATACCGCAGGCGTTGGTATGCTTCAAAATAGCCACCGTCGGCTCGGTAAACTCGTCGATCAGGGCGACCGCCGCATCTACGTCTACCAGGTTATTATATGACAGTTCCTTACCGTTAAGCTTGGTGAACATAGCGTCGAGGTCGCCATAAAATACGCCCTTTTGGTGCGGGTTCTCGCCATAACGTAAAACGGTGCTTTTCTGTATGCTTTGTTTAAATACAGGCAATTGCTCGTCCTGGTTGAAATATTCGAATATCACGGTGTCATAATGCGAGGTAATATTGAATGCCTTTTGGGCAAATCGCTTGCGCTGATCGATGGTCGTTTCACCGTTTTGGGCTTTTAATATATCGCCCAGTTCAATATAGTCGTCCTTCGAAGCGATGATCACCACATCCTTAAAATTCTTGGCCGCAGCTCGAATAAGCGAAATACCTCCTATATCTATCTTCTCGATCACGTCATCCTGCCCGGCGCCCGATTTTACGGTCTCTTCGAACGGATACAAGTCGACGATCACCAGGTCGATCTCGGGTATCTCATACTGAGTTAATTGCTGCTGGTCGCCCTCGAAACTCCGGCGCGCAAGTATACCGCCGAATACTTTCGGGTGCAGGGTTTTTACGCGTCCGCCAAGTATAGACGGGTAGGAAGTCAGGTCCTCCACGGCGATCACATCAGCGCCTAAACTGCGGATAAAAGTTTCTGTTCCGCCCGTTGAGTATATTTTCACTCCAAGGCGGCGCAACTCATTAATAATAGGTTCGAGATTGTCTTTGTAATAAACTGAAATTAAAGCGTTTTTTATTTGCACGGATTGGCTCATCGACACTGATTTTTAAGCCGCAAAAGTAGTAAATTGAGGTTACAGATCAGAGGTTAGGGGTTAGATTTTTTTCAGTTATATTCATTACCGGTAAATCCTCAACATACGCAGCATTTTGGGAGAATACCATAGCGAAGATTTTGATGAAAATCATTCTAACGGGTTGACTATTGAGTCCAGGCTTATGACAAGTTTGACTATGAGAATTCATTTAACCGGGATACCCAGTCACAAATCACAGTTAATCGTTCACAATCCATCAGCTCTTCATCTTCCGCAATAAGCTCTCTATCACACGCGGGAAATGGTGGTGTTCAAGCTGCTGGCCTTTGAATTTAACGACCTCAAGGTTGTCGCCGGGTTCGATCTTAAAACGCGACTGGTGCAGGATCTCACCTTCGTCGAAATTCTCGTTCACAAAATGAATGGTTATGCCCGATTCTTCGTCGCCGGAGGCGAGAACGGCCTTATGCACATGGTCGCCGTACATGCCTTTGCCGCCATATTTCGGCAATAAGGCAGGGTGAAGGTTAATGATCTTATTGGGAAAAGCCTTTAACAACGAATGCGGCACCAGCCACAGGAAACCTGCCAGAACGATCAGGTCGACCTGCAGGTTCTTCAAAAGACGGATAACCGAATCTGTCTCATAAAATTCATGCCGGCTAAAAATATGCGAGGGTATCTCGAAGTTGTCTGCGCGCTGCAGCACATAGGCCTGCGGATTGTTGGTCAGTATCAAAACCACCTCGGCCTCGGAACTTCGTTTAAAATGCTCCATGATCTTTTGAGCATTCGAGCCTGAACCTGAAGCAAAAATAGCGATCCTTTTTTTCATTAAATTCTTTTGCTCCTGATAGCACTTAACTGTTCAACCCGGATTTTTGTTTACTTATACGTGGCGCAAACATTTACGTTGATACAGATTTAAGAATGTTTCAAATATAAAATTTTGATGTTTCCAAACAACACATTTATTGTGATTTAACACGAACAAAACTGTAGTCGGTATAAACCACGGTATCGCCGGGCGGATAATAGCTGTTGTACATGCCGGTACGAAGTACCATAGAATACTGACCTACATTGCGGATACGTGCGTTGATAAAAGGTTTGGACGAACCGGCTGCTGTGGTGTCTTTGCAGGTCATATTGGCGATCAATACCAAACGATCCGGCGACAGCGTCCAACTCCCGTTTGCTGCCGGCTGCGTAAGGCAATCAAAGTTGGTGTAGGTACAGGCGCCGTTCGAACTGAAGGTAAAAAGTTGTTTTTGGTCGCAGGCGGTATTAAGCGTGTCGTTAAATAAATTGGCACCGCTTACAAAATGCTTGCGTATCACCGACGTAAGCTGCCACTGCCCGCCGGTAAAAAGTGTTTGAACGTAATCCTGGCTGGCCTTTTTGCATGAGTTCGTAAGCATTACCAGTACGGGCAGGCAAAACACACAAAACACAAATAGCTTAACCTTCATATATTAGCGGCAAAAATAGGAAATCGGGCGGAATGAACGCACCCGCCTTATATAACTTTTTAAATGCGCGTTTAGTCTAAAGCCTCGCCCAAATCCTCTCCTTTGAAGAAAACCTATTAAATACTGCATGACTTAATGCCTGATTTCGAATTCATCACTTTATAGAGAGTCATGTACGAGTTCAGTTAAAATGGTTTTTTGATTACAATTTATTTAAATCGAAAGATATAAGTTTGCCTAAAAAATTAACGCAGAAAAACTTATGATAGCAGCAAAAGGTTATGCCGCAATAAAGGCAAAAGATCCTTTGGAACCCTTCAAATTCGAACGCCGCGAAGTTGGCCCGCATGATGTTCAGGTCGAGATATTGTTCAGCGGTGTTTGCCATTCGGATATCCACCAGGCCCGTGACGAATGGGGCGGCGCCATGTTTCCGCTGGTACCCGGTCACGAGATCGTAGGCAAGGTAATCAAAGTGGGCGACCACGTCACTAAATTCAAGGTCGGCGATATTGCCGGGGTAGGCGTTTTTGTTGATTCGTGCCGCCATTGCGAATACTGCAAAGAAGGGCTGGAACAATACTGCAACGATAGCCCGGTATTTACGTACAGCAGCTACGACAAGGATGGAAGCGTGACGTATGGCGGTTACTCCAACACCATTGTTACCGACGAAAACTACACTTTACATGTGTCGGAAAAACTGCCGCTTGCCGGCGTTGCCCCGTTGCTATGCGCCGGTATTACTACATGGTCGCCTATACAAAATTGGCAAATGGGCAAGGGCCACAAGGTTGGTGTCGTCGGCCTCGGCGGCCTGGGCCACATGGCGGTTAAATTCCTCGTATCCAAAGGTGCCGAAGTCACTGTTTTAAGCACTTCACCGAATAAAAAGGCTGACGCTGAAAGATTAGGCGCCCACCATTTCCTGGTAACAAAAGATCCCGCGCAAATGGAAGCAGGAGAGCGTTCGCTGGACTACATCATCAATACCGTTTCGGCGCAGCACGAATATAACGACTATCTTCCACTGCTCAGGGTAAATGGGACGATGGTGCTTGTGGGGATTCCACCCGAAGAACCGTCATTGGGTGCTGTAAACCTGATATCGAAACGCCGGAGCATCGCCGGTTCGATGATAGGCGGCATCAAAGAAACACAGGAAATGCTGGATTACTGCGCCGAGCACAATATCGTGTCGGATGTAGAGGTAATCAGCATGGATTATGTCAACGAAGCGTTTGAGCGGGTGCTTAAGAGCGATGTACGCTACCGCTTTGTAATCGATATGGCGACTTTGTAGAGGGTCAGAAAGTCCGCTAAGTCAGGAAGACCGAAAGAAGATTTATATTAGCACATGTTAATTCCGTTCGACAGCCTTAAAGCTGAATTTAAGCGCGTGTTGCTTTCATTGTCTTTCGGCGAAGACAGGGCTGACCTGTTGGCACAGATATTTGCCGAAAACAGCCGTGACGGAGTATATACTCATGGGCTGAACCGCTTTCCGGCGTTTGTACAATATGTAAAGGGCGGTTACATTATTACTGATGCGGAGCCAACAAAAGGAGGAGGTTTCGGCAGCCTGGAACAATGGGACGGGCACCTGGGACCGGGCATTTTAAATGCCCGGTTCTGTATGAACCGGGCTATAGAACTGGCCAGCGAAAACGGCATTGGCTGTGTCGCAATCAAAAACACCAACCACTGGATGCGCGGTGGTACTTATGGCTGGCAGGCCGCCGAAGCGGGCATGATCGGCATTTGCTTTACCAATACCATTGCCAATATGCCGCCCTGGGGCGGTGTCGATCCGCGATTGGGTAATAATCCGCTAATTATAGCGATGCCGCGTAAAGAGGGTCACGTGGTGCTGGATATTGCCATGTCGCAATATTCCATCGGGAAGCTTAATCTTTTTAAATCGCAGGGTGAACAGCTACCTTTACCGGGCGGGTATGATAGCGAAGGTATGCTAAGTACGGATCCTGCTGCCATCCTGCAATCGGACAGGGTATTACCCATCGGTTTCTGGAAAGGTTCAGGAGTATCGCTGATGCTCGATCTTCTCGCTACTATACTAAGCCAGGGCCGTTCGACAGCCGCTATAACCAAAGCCGGGCCCGAATCCGCATTATCACAAGTATTTATCGCCATACAACCGCCTCCGGGGCGAACCGCTGAACTGATAGATGAAATCATCGCATACGCCAAAAGCAGCCGGCCGGAAAAAGAAGGCGGCAGCATTTTCTATCCCGGCGAGAATGCGCTGCGAACCCGTGAAAAAAGTATGAAAGAAGGCGTTTGGGTGGATGAACGGGTTTGGGAGAAAGTGTGCCAGTTATAAAACTTGGTCAGTTTGACCTGGTGGATCGTACCCTAAAATGTATTTTAACTTTGATTCATGTCAACGGTTCGACTTTCGTTATAAACACCGCAAGCAGGGATGGATTTCATGGCAACGGTTTATAAACAAAAATAGCGAAGGGTTTGTAACCATCGCTATTCATCAAGCAAAAAGGTTAATTTGAATCAGGTTCTTTCTTTTTGCTTTCCAAATACTTTACAGAAAATTGACCTATTATTTTGCCCGTAGAGATATTTTCAATCGACCAATCCTCTACTTCGCTATGATCGATTGATACTTTATCACCCATTTTGATATTTCTCAACTTGAATGCGGAGTCAATAAAAACTCCTTTAAAGACACCATTTTTATATGCATATACCATTGACCACATATGTTCATGATCTCTATTTTGAACAAAATCAGATTTTACTGCAAACCTATAGTTGGCACTATCGCTCCCATGTTTATTTAGCTCATCAATAAACATCTGCAAATGCTTCTGAGCTGTATCCTTTAAAGCCAAAAATATTTTGTCTCCTGATTTTAGTTCGACAGAAGAATATTCGATGTTGTCTTTTACAACGGTCTGACTGCTTGACTTTAATGTCGCGAAAACACAAACGGCTATGAGAATATATCGTTTCATTACTTCGTCACTCTCACCTTCAAAAAGCTCGGATGCTCTTTGGACGTGTAAACCTTATGTGTTTCCTTTTTAAAGTCGGTGTCCTTCGCTTTCATGATGTCCTCGAACTGCTGCGGGTTACGGTCGATGAGCGGGAAGCAGGTGCTTTGCACCTGCACCATAATGCGGTGGCCCTTTTTAAAGGTGTGCAGGATATCCTGGAGCTCGAAATTAACGGGGGTAATTTTACCCGGCACAAAAGGTTCGGGTTTGCTGATGTTGTTGCGGTATTTGCCGCGCATCTCCTCGCTGCGCACCATCTGCTGGTAAGCCGACATGTAAGTTCCTTTAGCAGTATATTGGTTGTTTTTAGCCGAATCCGGGTAAACGTCGATCACCTTTACCACCCAGTCGGCATCGGTGCCGGTAATGGCCACTTTCAGTTCGGCCCAGATATTACCGGCCAGTGTCACATCATGATCGAGCACGTCGGTCTGGTAGGTAAGCACATCCGGCCTGCGCGAGGCAAAGCGCTGATCGGCATCCATATATTCGCGTTGCATGCCTAAAACTATCGGGTCGTAAAATGGCACCGGCTTATTGGGATCGGATACAAACTCATCATACGAATTAACTGCCGCTTTCGGGGCATCGAACGAGAGCTTGCCTCCCGGCAAAAAGTATAGGTTTTTCTCTTCAGCCTCTTTTGGCGGCCAGGTTTTGTAAGTCTTCCATTGGTTGGTACCGGTCTCGAACGTATTCACCGGCTGCAGATCCATATCCGTGCCTTTCAGGTAATGACTGAAGAAAGCGAACTCGATCTTTTCACGATAGTATGGCCCAGTCGGACCACCGAAATAAACGTCGCCCAAATGATCGCCGTCGCCGCGCGACCAGCCGCCATGTACCCATGGGCCCATCGTAAAGTAGATCGGGGTATTGGGATTATTCTTTACTAAAGTCTTATAGGTATTGATGGCGCCGTACAAGTCCTCAGCATCAAACCAGCCGCCCGTAATCAAAGTAGGGGTTTTTATATCGTGCAAGTGATACAATACGTTGCGGTCCTTCCAGTGCTGATCATAATCCGGGTGGTCCAACAGTTCGTTCCACAGGCGGATGGTGTCCTTATAATACTTGTCGTTCGTATTTTTGACCGAACCCATATTCAGGTAAAACTCATAGCCGTCTTCGGTGCCGTAATTCAAACGGCTGCCACGGCGCTGTGTCGGTTTATCGTCCTGGCGGTTGGTAAAGCCCGGGTAAAAGCCAAAATTGCCCACTAACTGAAAAGCGCCGTTATGCCAGCCGTCGTCGCGCCAAAGGTCGGACATAGGAGCCTGCGGCGAAGCCGCCGCCAGGGCCGGGTGGCGGCTCAGCAGCGATGTAGTGGTAAAAAAGCCGGGATATGAAATGCCCCACACCCCTACCTTGCCATTATTATCAGGGATATTTTTAATGAGCCAGTCGATGGTATCATAGGTGTCGGTGCCTTCGTCAACATCCTTATTGGTTTTGTGTACTTCCTTTTCGGGTGTCATTTCCTCGAATATACCTTCGCTCATCCAGCGGCCGCGCACATCCTGGTAAACAAAAATGTAACCGTCGTGCAGAAACAGGGAAGACGGACCAAGCGAGCCTTTATAAGCGTCCGGTCCATACGGCGCAACGCTGTACGGCGTGCGGTCCATCATAATGGGATATTTCTTCGACTGATCTTTAGGTACGTATACCGAAGTGAACAGCTTTACACCGTCACGCATGGATACCTGGTACTCGTATTTGGTGTAATTGGCTTTTACGTATTCCGCATCGGAGCTATTGGGCTGGGCATGAGAGCTAAAAGCAAAAAGCAGAAAGCTTAACGCAAATAGCAAGGTCAGTTTTTTCATTAATTATTGAGCGTTAGGAAAATACCGGCACAAGAAAACAAAAAAGCCCCAATGATCGGGGCTGTAACAAAGTTATTACTTTTCCTAAATTATCCGTTAATCGCCTTAACACCCGGCAATTCTTTACCTTCCATATATTCCAATAAAGCGCCGCCACCGGTGGATACATAGCTCACCTCATTGGTCAGCCCGAATTTGGCAACTGCCGCTGCGGAATCGCCCCCGCCGATCAGGGAGAAAGCGCCGTTCTCGGTCGCTTTTACTACGGCTTCGGCAATGGCTTTGGTGCCTTGCTCGAACTTGCTCATCTCAAAAACACCCATAGGGCCGTTCCACAAAATAGTTTTCGATGCTTCGACTATCTTGCTGAACGCCTTTATCGAATCGGGGCCGATATCGAGGCCCATCCAGCCGTCTTTTATATTGTCATTCTGCGCTGTGTCGGTATTAGCATCATTGGAGAAATTATCGGCAATAATGGAATCCGTCGGCAGCAGCAGGTTAATGTTTTTCTCTTTTGCCTTTTTCAATATTGCATTCGCCAGGTCGAGCTTATCTTCTTCAACCAGTGATTTGCCGATCTTGCCGCCCTGGGCCTTGGCAAACGTGTAGGCCATACCGCCGCCGATGATCAGGTTATCCACCTTGTTCATCAGTTGTTCGATCAACTCGATCTTATCCGATACCTTTGCACCACCCATAATAGCAGTAAACGGCCGTTCGGCATTGTTCAAAACTTTCTCGGCGTTATTTAGTTCCGCAGCCATGAGGTAGCCGAAACATTTCGCGTCCTCGGGGAAAAATTGTGCGATAACCGCAGTGGAAGCATGAGCGCGGTGCGCAGTGCCGAAAGCATCGTTTACATAAATGTCGCCCAAAGCGGCCAGTTTCTGCGCAAAATCCTTATCGCCTTTTTCCTCTTCTTTATAAAAACGCAGGTTTTCAAGCAGCAATACCTGGCCAGATGCTAAGGCTTTTGACTTATCCACGGCTTCCTGGCCTATACAGTCATTGGCGAACTCGACCTGCTGGCCGAGCAAGTCGGAAAGATGCGGCACAAGATGCCTTAACGAATATTTGTCGGTCGGACCTTCTTTAGGCCTTCCCAGGTGCGACATGAGTATAACAGCCCCGCCATCATTTAGTATCTTTTTAATGGTCGGCAAAGCGGCTGTCATGCGGTTATCATCGGTTATATTAAAATCGGCATCAAGCGGGACGTTGAAATCGACCCTGATGAGGGCCCTTTTTCCCAAAAATCTGATCTGATCTACTGTTTTCATTTGTTTAAGGTGATTGTTTTAACGGATCGCCAAATTGAGCATTTAATTCTGAATTCTGAACGCAAAAATGAAAAAGGTGTTTTAAGAAGGTGAAAGGTTAAAGGCGAAAGGAGAAAGGTTTTTTCTCTACTGAATTTTAAGATACAGCACTCGATGCGGACCGATGTTGGGCACGTCGAACTCGCCGGATATGACTTCGAAACCCATGCCGGTGTAGAATTTGAGGGCTTTTTCGCGGGCATTACACCATACGTAATTAGCCTTTTGGCCGCGCAGGTAAACGATGGCGAAATTCAAAAGCTTATTGCCGATGCCCTTGCCGCGGTAACCCTCAATAGTGGCCATGCCGCGCAGTTGATAGCTGGTACCGGCAAAATCTTTATAGGGTTGCAAATGAAAGGTGGCTATGCATACCAGTTGGTCATCCTCAAAATATCCTAAATGAAACGCATCTTCCTTTTCATCGCCGGGCCAGCGGCATTGATCCGGCGTTAATTTACCTTCGCGAAGAACTATATTGCGGATAGCCAGCGTGTCCTCAACCGGTATAAACCTGATCATGCTTTGCGACGTTTATTTTGGCGACAAGATCGGCCAGGCGGCTGGAATAGCCCATTTCGTTATCGTACCAGCCTACTACTTTGGTGAGGCCTCCCACAACGGATGTAAGTTTCGCGTCGAAGATACAGCTATGGGGATTGTCGAGAATATCCGTCGATACGATGGGGTCTTCCGTGTATTCCAGGATATTTTTCATCGATCCCGCCGCTGCTTTTTTAAAAGCGAGATTGATCTCTTCAACAGTAGCGTTTTTTTTCAGGCTGCACGTAAAATCGGTCAGCGAACCGTTCAGCACCGGGACGCGGATTCCTGCGCCACCCAGCTTTCCTTTTAAATCAGGGAAAATGCGTGTTATGGCTTTCGCGGCGCCTGTAGTGGTTGGAATAATGGAGGCCGACGCCGCCCTTGCACGGCGAAGATCCTTATGCGGGGCGTCGTGGAGGTTTTGGTCACCCGTCATCGAATGCACGGTGGTGATGTAGCCGTCCTGTATACCCCAGTTATCTTCCAGCACTTTCACCATAACGGCAACGTTATTCGTAGTGCATGATGCATTGGATATAACCGGTGAATGCAAATCGACCAGATCATCATTTACACCTATAACAATGGTTGGGACATCTTTATCAGGCGACGGAGCGGAAATGATCACCTGTTTGGCGCCTGCCTTTAAATGTCGCTCCGCATCGGCACGAGAAGCGAATTTACCCGTCGCTTCAATCACTATATCGATATCTAACGATTTCCAGGGAAGGTTCGCGGGATCTTTTTCGCCAAATACTTTTATTTTGCGGCCATCGACGAACAAATAGTTCTGACCTGAGCCGACCTCGCCTTTGAAGGTCCTGTGAACGGAGTCATATTTGAATAAATGAGCGAGCGTTTCGGTATCTGCAAGGTCATTTATCGCCACGACATTCACATCTTCCCTGCCGACAATATTCCGTAAAAATATCCGTCCGATACGCCCGAAACCGTTAATTGCAATATTCATACTACCCAGGCCATATAATCGTACAAAACTACGAAAATATCAAAGCCTGCGCACCGTGCGATACAACAGGTAAAATATTATGACATTATCGAAACGTTATTGCCGCTTAAACGAACAGGTTGCGCAGGGCAAGATTTTCGCGCTCTTTGGAACGGACAAAGAAAGTGACAACCCAGTTGAATACCAGGCAAACAAACAGGATGAGCCCGATGAGAATCGAATTCCCATAGCCTTTGAAATACATAACCAATAAAATGCAAAGTACATTCAAGCCGGCAAGTATCAGGGTTGTCTGCAAATGAGTGAAACCCAGGCGCAGCATGCGATGATGGATATGATTGCGGTCGGCGGTAAAAGGCGACACGCCGTTTGAAATGCGCAGGATAAAAATCCGCACCGTATCGAAGATGGGGCCAATCAATATGGCTATGGCCAAAGCGGGCGCCGAGAAGAACTCGGGTGTTTTTACGCTGCTGATCTTGTTCAGTTCAATAAACTTCACTGCCATTACAACCGAGATAAGTCCAATAAGCAGCGAACCCGTATCGCCCATAAATATTTTCGCAGGCGTAATATTAAATTTAAGGAAACCGAATATCGCGCCAACCATCGCCAGCGAAACAGCGGCAAGCTCATACTGCCCCATATAAATGAACATGGCGGCAAAGCAGCCGTTAACCAGGATACCTGTCGTAGCGGCCAGGCCGTCGATACCGTCGATCAGGTTGAATGCATTTACAACGAGTATGATAGTGAGTACCGACAATGCAGCACTTGGCCAGTAAGGCAGGTCGTGAATGCCAAATACCCCATACATGCTGCTGAGGCGAATATTGCCGAAGAGCACCAGGATAGCGGCTACAATGAACTGGATGACAAATTTGGTACGAGAATTTACCCCCGAAAGATCGTCTTTGAGCCCCATAGCGAACAAAATGATACAAGCGGTAAGCAGATAATTTATAGGCAGCGACTGGTCGGTCATGCTGAATAACAAAGAAGTAATCGTGAAGCTCACAAATATCGCCACACCGCCCAAACGTGGAATGCCATGATCATGCTGCTTACGGAAATGGCCGAGATCATCATATAAATGCCTTGCGCGGGCTACATGCAGAATAGAAGGGATGGCTAAAGATGTGATTAAAATTGAGAAGGCAATTATAATCGAATAGTACAAAAACGGATAGGAATGTAAAAATTCTGTCATGGACTATAATTGTTAGGGGATCAGTTATATCGATAATCAGGCGGCCAAATTAGCGATATTTTCATATATGTTAAAAAAATTGCGATATCTTTCGAACTGGTTTAAATATTATTGTGATATATGGAAATAAAATATCGTTATTCCGCATTGCCTTTAAATCATTAAGCAATGCTTTTACGCGATTAGTTAAACTTTTGTTACTTACTCCTCCGGTTATCATTTTTATCATCACTTTATCCAGGTAAAACACCCTTGCTTTGTGCGCATGTACAAACCTGAGCATCAACTCATAATCGGCGGCGCTGCCGTATTCAAGACTGTAATTACCATATTTTTCAAACAACTCCCTGCGGCAATAAAAGGTGGGGTGCGGGGGCATCCAGCCGTAGTTGAACATCCCTTTTTTATAGGCTCCTGATCTCCATTTGCGAACCACTTTTCCATCATTGTCCACGAAGTCCAGGTCGCCGTATAACACGTCATTCGTTAGGGTCGAGAATGCGTGTGCTACATCACTTAACACGTTATCGTCTGCCAAATAATCATCTGCATTTAGTGTGCCAATAATATCGCCTGTGGCAGCCATAATACCCTTGTTCATAGCATCATATATGCCATTATCGGGCTCTGAGATAAAATAATCGATATTATTCCGATACCTGTTGATAATTTTTATGGTATCGTCGGTAGATCCGCCGTCAATAACAATGTATTGAATATTGTTGAATTTCTGCCCCAAAACGGAAGTGATGCAACGTTCAATAGTGGCCTGGGCATTAAAGACCACAGTTATGAGCGAAATTTTTATGTCATGCATTTCCGGAGAAGCATCTTTTTAATTCAAAAAATGTATTTTTGGAATTGCTGCGTAATATAAACATTTATGCGGTTCGATTGTATATGCGTTTTTACACCGCCCTAACTATCACCATTATATTTTCAGGAATATTTTTCACTTCTTGCGCCTACAAACAGCAGCAATTACTATTTCAGCAGGCCGACAGCCTTCGCACGACACAAGATTATAGCGGAACCGGCACCAGCGATTACCATATCCATTCGCAGGATATCCTCCAGATACGAAATCTGCAAAGCACACGGTATATTGTTGACGAAGAACCGACAACCGCTACTTCAAGCGGCGCCGGGGGTACCAGCTCGTCGGGGATGGCCTCACAAGGACAAACTTACCAGGTGGAAGATGACGGCACAGTGGCGCTGCCGGTTATCGGCCGCGTTAAGGTAGCCGGCCTTACCCGCGCCGAAGCTGCCAAAGTGGTTGAAGACCTGTATCGCCAAAAGCTGCTGAAAGACCCGATAATCGACCTGAAAATAACAAACCTGAAGGTAACGGTACTGGGCGAGATCAGGGCGCAGGGGAATTACCCCCTGGTAAAAGATAAAACAAACCTGGTGGAAATGATCGGCGAGGCAGGCGGGCTCACGGAAAAAGCTAACGAGAAAGATATAAAAATCATACGCGGCGACCCCAAAAATCCACAAATTACCGAAGTTGACCTGAGCAAAATTAAGACATTGGCCGACCCGCGGATCATATTGCAGAATAACGACATTATTTACATTTCACAAAATAAGCGGGCTGTTAAGAACGATCAGATCATCAATTTTTCAAGCACCATACAACCCATTTTGATCATACTCAATACCGCTTTGATTATTTATACGTTTACGCGCAAATAGATGCAAGAGACAGACAAGATAACGAGGAAGCTGCCTAACCAGGAAATAGATTACTATAAGATTGCCAAAATTCTGCTGAGCCGCTGGTATTGGATCGCCGCCTCGGTAACTGTATGCCTTATCATTTCGTACGTATACCTGTGGTACACGCCTAAAACATACGCCACGTCGAGCACGCTGAAAATCGAGGAAAAGAAATCTGAGTTTTCCGACCTGGTGGGGGTGATTAACAATAACGACCGCGGGCCTTCGAAAATACAAAGCGAAATATTTGTATTGCAAAGCCGCACGCTTATCCTTGCCGCGATAAAAGACCTCGATTACCGGGTAAGCTTCTATATATCGGGCCGGGTGCGCACCACGGAGGTTTATCCCCAAAAACTG
Source organism: Mucilaginibacter sp. (assembly GCA_035547095.1). GTDB lineage: Bacteria > Bacteroidota > Bacteroidia > Sphingobacteriales > Sphingobacteriaceae > Mucilaginibacter. The sequence goes on along the minus strand of DASZVE010000087.1, from coordinate 25,442 downwards.
CTGGATATTCAATTGGTGAAGTTCGACAGCACCAATTTTTACCGCGACCTGATCACGTTCCGACCACGGGACCATAATAGTTTCGAAATAAGCTACAGCGTAAACGGCAAACCGCAGCGTAAAAGCTACAGCTATAATACGCCGGTAACTATAGGCAACATGGCTTTCAGCATCAAGAATCCGGGCGATCTTGGCAGAAGCACTATCTTCATGTTTAAGTTCAACACCCCGGAAGATTTTGTAGGGAGGGTAAAAGGCGGCCTGCGCACCAGCGAAGTCGTAAAAAACTCCAACATTATTTCTCTGCAGGAGACTGATTCGAACCCGCAGTTTGCGGCGGATGTCCTGAATGCCATTATGAAGGAATATCTGAACTATGACCGCGATCAAAAAACCGAATCGGCCACCAATATGATCCGTTTTATCGACGATCAGTTGAACGCGCTGTCAAATGAGGTGAAAGGTTCGGAAAAATCGATCGAGAGTTATAAGCAAAGCTCGAAGATAATGGACGTCAGCGCGTCGGCTGAGCTGGCGTCGGGCGAAATAAAGGACCTGGCGTCGCAAAAATCCATACTCAATATCCAGCTTATAGCTATCCAGCAGCTAAAAGACCAGATAACGCAGGAAAAGAATAATGTCAGTCTTAATCTTAATCTCGAAGGGGCGATCGATCCGCTGCTCGGAGGCCTGATCCAAAACCTCGATAACTTGCTGGTTGAAAAGAACACGCTTTTAAAGACCTATAACAGCAATTCGCAGGCGATAAAGGATATTGATCAGCAGATATTGCAGATAAAAAATGCAGCGCTCAATAATATTGAAGCTACACGGGTGCGATTACAAAAAAACATCGATTATATCGACAGCCAGATCGCCAAGGTAAATGAAAAACTTGCCGTGCTGCCTGCCGCCGAACGCAACCTGATCAGCCTGAAACGCGGCTTCGAGATCAACGATAAGGTATATTCCTTTTTGTCCGAAAAAAGGCTCGATGCACAGATCAGCCGCTCGGCCATCATACCCGGCGCCTCCATTATCGAGCCCGCGCAGGCCAATTTCAGCCCTGTTTCGCCCGACGAGCATACCATCCACCGCACAGCGCTGCTGTTGGGCCTTGCCATCGGTTTAGGATTGATCATCCTTATCCGGATACTTAATCCATACATCTATGATAAAGAAACGGTCGAAAGCCTGACCACTATACCGATCATCGGCGTGATTCGCAAATTTCCCGAGACGATCGACGAAGATAACACGCAGGTACTGGCTGTGAGCCGGCCGAAGTCGATTTTTGCCGAATCGGTGCGCTCGGTACGAACCAACCTTAACTTCATTGCATCCGAAAAGAAAAGCAAGATCATTTGCATCACTTCAGAGGTTGCCGGCGAGGGCAAATCCTTCATCGCCGTTAATCTTTCGAGCACCTTATCGCTTATCGACAAAAAGATCATCCTGATAGCGGCCGACCTTCGCCGCTCGCGTCTGCATAAGACTTTTCACATGCCAAATGACCGCGGCCTGAGCAACTACCTGGCCAACCAATGCGACGTTGACGATGTGATCACCCGAACGGGACAGCCAAACCTTGATATATTGATCTCCGGGCCGGTGCCGCCTAACCCGTCCGAATTACTCCATAGCGAACGTATGAAAACGCTGCTGGAAGAGCTGAAGAAGCGCTATGATATTATCATGATCGATACCGCGCCTGTCGGCCTCGTGTCCGACTCGATACCGCTGATACGGATGAGCGACATTAATATCTTCGTTATCAGGTCGGGCAAGTCAAAATACTATGCTGCCACGGTTCCGCAACGCATCGCCAATGAATATCACCTGGACAACACGGTGATCATCCTTAACGCTTATGCCGAGGATCTGCTGCATTCACGATATTATACAACGAAGTTTACAGGCGAGAATACCGGTACGCACTACTATTATTATTCCGATTACAGCGGTTACGAGGGTTCGGATTACTATGTAGATAAGAAAGAGTACAAATGGTGGGATTTGAGGCGCTGGTTTAAATAGTTACTCTTAGAAAATGGATACCAGGTTAAAAACGGGTTCATATAAATGGTATCCGGTTTACACACATCCACGAGCTGAAAAAAAGGCGGCCCAGGCACTGACCCAAAAGGGTGTTGAGGCTTATTTGCCATTGAGGCGTCAGCTTAGGCAATGGAGCGACAGGAAAAAGTGGGTGGACGAGCCTTTTATCAAATCCTATCTTTTTGTACGCGTTACAGAGCACGAGCATGCCGAAGTTCTGATGACTAAAGGCATCGCCCGTTTTATTTACTTTGGAGGCAAAATAGCCTCGATGCCCGACAGGCAAATAGACGATTTGAAACTGCTGATGGCCAGTCCGCTCGAACTGGAGATCACGGAAGAGAACCTGCTGCCCGGAGAAAAGATCGTCATAAAAGCCGGCCCGCTTAAAGGGATGACTGGCGAAGTGATATCGTATCGTTCGCAAAGACAACTAGCTCTCAGGCTTGAAAGCCTCGGCTGCTCGATCATTATCCATGTTGCTGCTTCGCTGATAGACAGATTTTAACATTCGACCACCCGATGTGAATAAGTTTTATGTGAGCTGAATGGTATTTTTTGACTTAATTTAAAACGAGTATAGTTTGCTCACAGGCGCTTTTGCCGGGCAAACAATTTATTGATTATTAATAAGTTATGCTTTGCCTTGTGTGACTTACGGGGCGAAGCCATGTATATACCCCTATACTATGTGCCGTATTGCAGGAATGATCTCCAAACAACTGAAGCCTAACGATATCCGTGAGAAAGTAAAGATCATGTGCCAATCGCTGCAGCATGGCGGCCCGGATGACGAAGGTGTTTTTTGCGATGACAATGTAAACCTGGTGTTTGGACACCGCCGGCTGTCGATCATCGACCTGAGCCAGAACGGGCACCAGCCCATGGCCGACGTAAACCAGAAAGTGTGGATAACCTTTAACGGTGAGATCTATAATTACCTCGACCTGAAGGCGCAACTGCTAAGACTTGGCGTACAATTCCGTTCCAATACCGACACGGAGGTGATCATACAGGCTTACATACTTTGGGGCATGGCCTCGTTTGCAAAGCTGCGCGGACTATTTGCCTTTGTACTGTACGATAGCGAAAAAGCGCTTACCTATCTTGTGCGCGATAGTTCGGGTATAAAACCGTTGTATTACCACGTGGCGGACGGGCAACTGAGCTTCGCATCGGAGGTGCGGGCATTGAAAAAAGCTGGAATCGCAACCGAAACCGATTACAACTGGCAGGTACGCTTCCTGGCTTTCGGGCATATTCCGGAACCGCACACCACGATGAAGAATGTATTTAGTCTCCCAAAAGGTGAGTTTTTGTGCTGGCACCACCAAAACAGCACCTACGAAATTCATTCCTATCATGTTGTAAGCAACCATACACGCGTTACGGAAATCGGCCAGGCCCAAAGAAAGGTGCGCGAATCGTTAAAATTTGCAGTAAACCGGCAGTTAATGGCCGATGCGCCGATTGGTGTGTTTCTGAGCGGCGGCATCGACTCGAGCCTGATAACTTTACTGGCAAACGAACAGAAAAAAGCACAGCTGAAGACGATCTCCATCTATTTTAATGAGAAATCGTACGACGAACGGATGTACCAAAACCTGGTGCTGAAGAATATCGAAGGCGAGAAGTTTGCGCACCTGGTACGGCAAGAGGATTTTGAAGAGTTTTTGCCGCGCATTATCCAGGATATGGATATGCCAACCACCGACGGCATCAATACCTGGTTTATAAGCAAATATGCGCACGAGGACGGCCTGAAAGCAGTGTTGTCGGGAGTTGGCGCGGATGAGTTATTTGGCGGCTATCCCTCGTTTACGAGAATAAAACGTCTCGAAGGCCTGCGCAAGTTTCCCTCCCTCATGTTCAAAGCAGCCAATTATTTTACGTCCGACCGTTATAAAAAAATATCTTTTTTAACTTATACCCATCCCCTGGCCGATTACCTGTTACTCAGGGGCCATTACGCTCCGGCGGATATTGCAACAATATTGGAGATCGACCTGAATAAAGTTGAGGACATTTTGTTCAATGATAAGGCATTACCTTATATTCGCAACTATAACGAAGAAGCCGCAGCCTGGTTTGAGAAAAACCTGTACATGCAGAATCAGCTATTACGTGATACGGACGTAATGGGTATGAGCCATGGTTTGGAAGTAAGGGTGCCTTTTTTGGACGAGGATTTTGTACGGCTAACCGAAAATATTGCCCCTGATATCAGATTCGACAGCCAGCAGCCTAAAAAATTATTGATCGACAGTTTTAACCATATTCTTCCGCGGGAGGTGTGGGACCGATCGAAAATGGGTTTTACCTTTCCATTGCAGCAATGGATGAGGCAGCATCCTGATATTAACAACGAAACCTTATACAGTGGCAAAAAGATGCGCAGCATTATAAAAGCTTTTAAAAACAACACGATGCATTGGTCGAAGGTATTTGCCCTGTACCAAATCAGGCTGCATGGCTAAAAAGATCATCCTGTTTACCTTACAAACCTTCAGCACCACCGGCGGCATCCAGAAAATGACGCGGACCCTGGCGCATTCCCTTTACCACATTGCCCGCGAGCAAAACTGGCGTTTCAAACTTTGGTCTGTCTACGATTCCAGGTACGATCTGATGACCCAATACCTGCCGCACGAAAATTATATGGGCTTTGGCAAGCATAAACTTAGTCTTGGCCTTAAAACCCTCGGGGTCGCCTCACGGGCCGACATCGTGATACTAAGTCATATAAATCTTTCATTGATCGGTCTCACCATTAAATTATTGAACCCGAAATGTAAGGTGTGGCTTGTGGCGCACGGTATCGAAGTATGGCGTCCAGTCACAACCGTGAAGCGCATGTTCCTAAAAAAATATTGCGATAAAATAATATGCGTAAGTAACTTCACCAAACAGCAGATGATTCACTGGCATACCTCGGACGCCGACAAATGCGTGGTGCTAAATAATGCGGTCGATCCGTTCATCAGGTTACCCGAAACGTTCGAAAAACCGGACTACTTACTGAACAGGTACAGCCTGACCGCTGAAAATAAGGTTATTTTCACCCTTACACGCCTTGCATCGTCCGAACAATACAAGGGGTATGAACAAGTGATCAAAGCGGTAAGCCGGCTGAAAGACCGGTTCCACGCTATCAAATATATTCTTTCGGGCCCTTACGATGCGGCGGAAGAAACACGCATAAAGGATCTGATAAACACCTACAAAGTTCAGGATCATGTGATACTAACGGGCTTCCTGATCGAAAGCGAACTCACCGACCACTTTTTGCTTGCCGACCTTTTCGTCCTGCCCAGCAAAAAAGAAGGTTTCGGCATCGTATTCGTCGAAGCGCTGGCCTGTGGCCTCCCCGTTATTTGCGGGAACGCCGATGGCAGCACCGATGCCATCAGGAACGGTGAGTTAGGTACAGCCATCAACGTAGACGATCTGGATGAATTGGAAAAAACAATAACCGGCTATCTCAAAATTCCGTTAACAGTGCAAATACGGCAGAACCTGCAAAGCCAGTGCCTGCGTTACTTTAATGAGCCGGATTACCGGAAGAATTTACTGCAAATGATCGATAATGGCACAGCCTGAAGACAACTGGGATATCGAAATCACCCCAAAGCACAACCTGCTCGATCTCCGGCTGAAAGATACCTGGCATTACCGCGACCTGCTGCTGCTGCTTGTCAGGCGCGATTTTGTATCATTTTACAAGCAAACCATTCTCGGGCCGATATGGTTCTTTATACAGCCGATCATCACCATAGTTATATATACCGTGGTGTTTGGTACATTGGCCGGCATCCCCGTCGACGGCTTGCCGAAACCTTTATTTTACCTGGCAGGAACGATCATATGGAACTATTTTGCGGAATGCCTGACTAAAACGTCCACCGTTTTTAAGGATAACTCAGCTATGCTGGGTAAAGTGTATTTCCCACGACTCATTATGCCGTTGAGCATCGTCATGTCGAACCTGATTCGGTTTGCCGTACAGTTTATCCTGTTCCTTATCCTGATGATCGTTTATGGCGCGCAGGGACAACCCCTGGCTCCCAATTTGATACTGCTATTATTTCCGTTACTGATCGTTATCATCGCAGCGCTGGGATTGGGGCTGGGCATGATCATATCGGCCGTGACTACCAAATACCGCGACCTGGCTTTTGTAGTCACCTTTGGCGTGCCGCTGCTCATGTATACAACCACGGTCATCTATCCTCTTTCGGTCGTACTCACCAAGTACCCCAAATACAGCTGGCTCATTAAATTCAACCCGATCACAGCGGTTATCGAAACATTTCGGTACGGCTTTCTGGGCAGGGGCAGCTTTAGCTGGGAACTGCTTGGTTACAGCGCCCTGGTAACGACTATTATTTTGCTGTTGGGCATTATTGTGTTTAATAAAGTAGAAAAGAATTTCGTCGATACCGTTTAATGGCTAAAGTAATCAAGGCAGAACATCTTTCGAAGGCTTACCAGTTAGGCGATTTCGGTACGGGAACCATTTCTCGCGACCTGGAGCGTTTTTGGGCAAGGGTGCGCGGCAAGGAAGATCCGTTTCTACGTATCGGTGAAACCAATGATCGCACAACCAAAGGTGAAAGCGACATCGTATGGAGCCTGAAAGACCTTAATTTCGAGATCGAACAAGGCGATGCGGTCGGTGTGATCGGGCGAAATGGCGCCGGCAAAAGCACGCTTCTAAAAATATTAAGCCGCGTCACATCGCCGACAACCGGCTCGGTCAAGATCAGAGGCCGAATAGCCAGCTTGCTCGAGGTCGGCACCGGTTTCCACCCGGAACTGACGGGTCGCGAGAATATATTTTTGAACGGGGCCATTTTGGGCATGCGAAAGGCGGAGATCAAACGCAAATTTGACGAGATCGTGGATTTTGCCGGGGTGGAGCGCTATATCGATACGCCGGTAAAGCGCTACTCATCGGGCATGTACGTGAGACTGGCCTTCGCTGTAGCTGCGCACCTGGAATCGGAGATACTGATCATCGATGAAGTGCTGGCCGTCGGTGACGCCGAGTTTCAGAAGAAATGCCTCGGCAAAATGGGCGATGTAAGCAAAGGTGAAGGCAGGACAGTGTTGTTCGTAAGCCACAATATGACCAGCATCATCAGCCTGTGCAACAACTGTATCCTGCTAGCTAATGGCGAGATACAGATGATCGGCAAAACACCACAGGTGGTTGAAACCTATGTTAAAAACAACCTAAACCTGGGGGCTGTAAAAGATTGGCTGCAAGCCGATAAGAGGCCGGGTAACGACGTCGTACAGCTATTGAGTGTTAGAGCAGTCGATAAGGGCAAGGCGCCCAACAGCACCTTTGACATTACGGAACCGGTAGGCGTCGAAATAGAATACGAGGTGTTGCAGGAAGGGCATACACTTTGGCATGGGATAAATTTCTTTACCGAGGATGGCATTAATATTTTTGATTCACATAGTGTTACCTCGAAATGGTATAGCGTGCCTCATCCTAAAGGCATCTATAAAACCATTGCCTGGCTGCCGGGGAACTTATTTAACGAGGGGAAAATAATCATCAACGTGGCTATCTTCAATCATACCCAGCACCGCATTCACCTGCACGAAAAGGATGTGATCGCCTTTGAAATAGCCGACTTTTTACGGGAGGACAATTTATCGTCACGCGGCGAATCGGTGGGCCGGTTTCCCGGCTCGTTAAGACCTTTACTTCAATGGGAATAATATGAAAGAAAAGTGGACGGGCGAACGCCTGGAAACATTTGTATTTAATGAAACTACAATAGAACATTTGCACCGTTATGCAATGGTAATGCCCTTTGCCGAAAATAAAGTGGTGCTCGATATTGCCTGCGGTGAAGGTTATGGCAGTAAGCTGATCGCATCAAAAGCTAAGGAAGTAATTGGTGTCGACATCGACGCGGAAACGATAAAAACCGCGCAAGCCAAATACAAAGCTTCCAATTTATCTTATAAGCAAGGCTTAGCGGATAAGATACCGGTACCGGATTCGTCCGTCGACCTGGTGGTAAGCTTTGAAACTATCGAGCATCACGACAAGCACGATGAAATGATGCAGGAAATAAAACGGGTGCTGAAGCCAGGAGGATCGCTGATCATTTCGTCGCCCGAAAAGACAGGCGAAGTCAGCTTCAATGAGTTCCATGTTAAGGAATTGACTTTTAATGAATTTAAGAACCTGATCTCGAAATATTTTAAATACCATAAATTTTACAACCAAAAGATCGTGCATGGTTCGTTGGTGGCTCCGGCTGATTCGGACCCCAATTTCGGATTTCAGTTCGGCGACGGGAGCTTCGACCATGTTAACTTGTATCCGAAAATCCCGAACAGTATTTTCAACATCTGTATAGCCAATGATGAAAAAGATGTCACTCTGCCTGCATCGTTCTTCGATGGCAGCGAAATGCTGCATAAAAACATTGTAAGCCCATACCAAAATTCAAGATTGTATAAACTGGGAAACCTACTGAACATATTCCGGCGTAAATAAATGGGCATCAAACAAAAAATTTACCAGGCGTTTCCGATCATACCCAAAACCAACCTGGCGATCGGGCAAAGGCTGCACGAAAAGAGGCTTAAGCGAAATGCGGGGAATATAGAGGCGCTGCTCGCCGATAAAACAAATATTTATACCAATGTCGGCTGCGGTGACGCCGGTATGTCTGAAGGCTGGATAAACTTAGATAACAGCCTATATAAAAATGTAAGCTATGCTTACGACTGCCGCAAAAAACTGCCATTTGCCGATAACTCGGTAAAAGGAATTTTCTGCGAGCACTTTTTTGAGCATATAGATTACAATACCGAGGTGCCCCACTTCCTGGCCAGTTGTTACCGCTGCCTGCAAAAAGGCGGCGTGTTAAGGATCATCGTACCTGATGCTGAAAAATACCTTCGCGGCTATTGCCAGGATGGCTGGGACGAACTCAAAAAAACACGCCCGCTAAACGACGACCTGACCGATGGACTGATGGGCGGCCAATACCGCACCAAAATGCAGCTCATCAACGAAGTATTTCGCCAAAGCGGCGAACATAAGTACGCCTGGGATTTTGAAACGATGAAGCTGGTAATGAACGAGGCCGGCTTTACAAACGTCTATAAAATGGAATATGGAAAATCACACGATCCCGTGCTTCAGATCGATCAGTTGGTGAGGAAGCCCGAGAGTCTTTATGTGGAAGCGATTAAATAGCCTGTTGTGAAAGACGAAACGGGTAAATATTCGGTCATAACATTTGCCACCAATAAAATGGATTATGTGCGGTTTGCCTTAAACTGTGCAGAATCGATCCTGTTGTACAATGACTTGAGGATATTTATTGTATCCAATCTTGATTTTCCAATTCCGGATAAGTTTAAGAACAAAATATTTATCGTGTCGGCCCGGGCGGAAGATGCAGCCTTAGGCATAGGCATAAAGCTTTACATCGACGAATATATACAAACGGAGCATACGCTTTTTATTGACTCCGATTGTATCGTTTTCGGCGACCTGGGCGAAGTGTTTAAATTGTGTGAAGGCATGGATGTAAGCGTCGCCGGCAATATTGTACCTACCGAACATTGGTGCGGTAAGACGCAGGCGCAAACCATAAAGGATAATTGGGGCATCGAAAAAATCATCAGGTTTAACGGAGGACTGTATTATATCAGGAACTCTGAAACAACTAAAAGAATATTTAATAACGCGCGAAAAATAGCGGAAAGGTATGATGAATACGGATTCGACCGGATCAAGAATAAATGGATAAATGAAGAGGCCCCGTTAGGTATCGCGATGACGATTGAAAACCAAAGGCCTATTCCAGACGATGGCCGATTTATGACCGACCTTTATACCGACCAGCGGCCGAGCAGGATCAACGTCCTGACAGGCGCGAGGCTTTTGCGTAATCCTGCCTTACCGAGCCGCAAACATCGTCCCTGGTACCCCGGCCGGTTTTCGCCGATCATACTGCATTTCGGGGGAAGCAATTTGAATTCATATCCATACCGGTCGCAAAATCTGTTGTTGAAGCTTAACAGGATGCACGTGCCTGCTTTCATAGGGTCCCTGCTGGTCAATGTTTTTGTGCACCTGCCTTACAAAAGTTACCACTGGCTCAGATCGTCTGACAAAGAATGACCGCCATATCACTTTCCTACATCATTTCCACCAAAAACAGGCTGCCGTTTTTAAAGACATTGTTCGCGCATCTTTTACCCCTTGTTAAACCCGGTGAAGAAATTGTGGTAGTCGACGGGAACAGCAACGATGGCGCAAAAGAGTTTTTGCAGGAACTTTACCAGGCTGGTAAAATAAACCAGTTCATCAGCGAACCGGACAAAAACCAGGCGCATGGATGGAATAAGGCCCTGCTAATGGCAAATGGCACGATCATTAAAAAACTGATAGATGATGATGTGCCAAACATCGGCGCGATCAGGCATTGCCGTGATTTCATGCTGAAAAATCCCGGCGTCGATATCTGTATTTCAAACATGCTTGACAGTAACCTGGCCGATCCGTTATCGATAGGCAGGCCGAGCAGGCTGCATCACTTCAAACAGTGGCAGAAAGATGAAACCAGGGCTTTCACTTTCAGCGATGTGACCATGCTGGTACGGAGGTCGTCTCTAAGTTATCTTGGGCTGTACGACACCCAGTTTAAAATGCTCGACTGGGAATATTCCCTCCGTGTTTCGTATTTAAAAGCAGGAATAGCCTACTACACCGGCTTTAATGCCCTTTCCGTAACTACACCCGGCAATGTCTCGTCGACCGCATCTAAAGAATTGTTCCAAAAAGAGGAACTGATTGGGAAAACCAAGTATGAATATGCCGGAGACAGCTCGGACATCAGCAACTGGTCAAAAGTCAAGATCGCGCTGGGTACTGCGTACCATAACCTGGCGAAAGCCAAAACTATCGCACCGGTGATCGCCATGCCGGCAGAAAACGAACTGGCAAAAATTTACGCTTCTTACTATCAAATACTGGAGGAAGAAAACAGGCCGGGGGGCGAATTTATTTATGCCGGGAACGATAAATAAAAGCAAAAGGCTTCCTTCACTGGATGGGTTTCGTGCCCTATCGATCGTCCTGGTGCTGATCGCCCACAGCCGGTTTTCGGCGGGGTTCCCGCAACAATTTTCGTCAATAGCGCAACAGGGCGCGTTTGGCGTAAATATATTCTTTGTTATCAGCGGCTTCCTCATCACCTACCTGTTGCTTAGGGAAAACGAAGAAACCGGCAGTATCAGCGCCAAATCATTTTATATACGCCGGGCTTTCAGGATCATCCCGGTATACTCACTTAATATTTTGTTTGTTTTTTTGATGAGCCTGCTGGTAAGCATCGATGTAAACAAAGCCAATTTCATCCATGCAATTACGTTTACATCAAATTTCGACACGCACAACAGCATGGTATTTTTGCACTACTGGTCGCTATCGGTGGAAGAGCAATTTTACCTGTTTTGGCCGGCCATCCTCATCTTTTTTGGCAGATACGTAAAACCCATTATCATTGTATTTGTGCTGTACGCCTGTATCGCCCGGGTGATCTCGTACAAATTCCCCGGTCACGACGTTGCGATCCTTGCGCCGTTCTTCACCAATTCAGATTCTATTTTCATTGGCGCGTTTGGGGGTATTATATTCTTTGAGAACAGCAACATCACTAAACTCAAGGTATTCCGGTCATACCTGGCCCAAGTCGTTGTGATCGGTATTATTGTGCTGTTCAAATATTTTGTATCCCACGGCATGTTCGGCAAAATATCGCTGCCATTCAGCAATACCATTGCCGGGTTGGGCGTATTGTTCCTGATCTTATGCTATACCGAACTCTCGGATAGCCCCGTTTACAAGATGCTCAATAGCCGCATGATGGTGCATATCGGCATCCTGTCATATAGCTTATACATCTGGCAGGAATTCTTTTTTGTTGAGAAATTCAACAATATATTTTTCACATTCCCTTACAACCTGGTATTGATCTATGTGGTGTCCGCGGCATCGTATTACCTTTGGGAAAAGCCATTCCTGAAACTAAAAGACCGCTTCCATCACAACAGATCAGCACGTTTAAAAAATCATTTTGCCGAAGCAGCTTATCAAAGTCCGGTTTCAAAACGGGCTTAGTTTAGATACTTTCAAAAAGGATGTTTTTGATATATACGGATTGTCGGAGGTATGCGAATTTGAGGAATCAACCCGCCCGGATTTTATCATTTTCGGGCCTTATGGTATCGACATCCCAAAGCCGGGGGAATATATCCGTATAGGTTACTTCTGTGAGAACATCATACCCGACCTGTCAATTTGTGACTGGGCGTTTGGAGTGATGCCCGAAGAAAAGATCAGCGATCCGCGTTACCGACGTATACAGTGGCATGGCCTCAAGCCGCAGCAACTGATAAAACCTGCGGGTTATAACGCTGCGGCGATCCTGGAAAATAAAAAGCATTTCTGCAATTTTTTGTATTCCCATCCTGTCGCCTACCGCGAAGAGTTTTTCAGGCAGTTATCGAAATATAAAAGGGTGAATGCGCCCGGAAAGTCGATGAATAATATGCCGGGCATCGATGAGCGCTATGCGGGAACTGTTTGGGAGCGCAAACGTCAATTCCTGGGTGAATATAAATTCACCATCGCATTTGAAAACTACGTTTATCCCGGCTACCAAACCGAAAAACTGTATGACGCTATGCAGGCAAACAGCCTGCCTGTTTATTGTGGTGATCCGCTTATCGGCCAGGTATTTAATACCAAAAGTTTCATTAACGCGCCTGATTATATTACTACGAAACATTCCGGATTGGTAAACTGGCTTGAACATAACAGCCAGCTAAGTTTTCACGACATTTTGCCCATGTACTATAAGGGGCCTTTGCATCGCATCAGGCGAAAGCTTAAGTCCATCGGCCGCCAGTTAAAAATGAAGTATCAATTTGGCAAACTGGATTTTACACCGCTGATCGACCGCATTATCGAATTGGATAAGGACGACAGTAAATATGTCGAAACTTTACAACAACCCTGGTTTAACAACAATATCCCTCCGGCCGGCGCTTCGTTAAAGGAGCACTGGCTAAAAATATTCAGCAAGGCTACCTGATCCACCGTGGACAAGCCATTGGTTTCTATTATTACCCCCGTTTATAACTCAGAAAAATTCCTGGCTGAAACTATCGCATCGGCATTGGAGCAAACCTGGCCGAATAAGGAGTTGATTCTTGTTGATGACGGCTCGACCGATAGTTCCCTGTGTCTGGCCCAAAGTTATGTGTCCGATAACGTAAAAGTATTCTATCAGCCAAACAAAGGAGCCAGTGCGGCCCGAAACAAAGGTTTACAGGAGGCCCGGGGCGAATACATCCAGTTCCTGGATGCTGATGACCTGCTGAGCCCGGATAAGATAGCTAACCAGGTGGAAGCGCTCGAAAGTCAGCCGGGCAAAGTAGCAGCATGTAACACCATTCATTTCAAGCATGGCGCACCTCACCAGGAGGGCACGCCTACGCGGTACGAAGACTCCTTCCTGTTTGACGACGACGACCCGGTGCATTTCCTGGTGAACCTGCTTGGCGGCTACCGCGAACGAGGTTCGATGATCGCCGTGCACTCGTGGCTAACCCATCGGAGCCTCATAGACAAAGCAGGCTGGTGGAATGAAGACATCACTACGGACGACGACGGTGAATTCTTTTGCAGGGTGATATTAAATTCACAGGGCATTGTAAAAACGAACGGGTACAGCTATTACCGGAAATACCACGACAGCGGCAAAAGCCTTTCGTCGCAGCAAAGCAAAAAGGCGCTCGAAAGCTCGTTCAGGTCAGTACTATCGAAAAAAATACAGCTGTCCGTGCGCAGCGATTTACCGCCGGCGCGGCTGGCGATATATAAGCAGCTGCTCAACCTGGCAGTAAGCACCTACCTGCAATACCCGGACCTGTACCGCCAGATCGATAAGGAACTCAAAACATACCCGGAATTGAACGTTACGCCGATAATGGGCGGCAGGTCGGTCAACAAAATAGCGCAGATGTTCGGGTGGAAGACGGCGCGATTCCTGCAGCATTATTCGAAAATTTTTAAAAAGCAATGAGGCTATCCCTGTTTTATAACCCGCTGGTAATAATCGATCGCCTCGCTATCGAAATCAACCGGCGTAAGCGGAAACGTAAACTAAAGGGCACACCGGCCGAAGGCCTTGGATTGGGTTATATCGATAGCCTGGAGCTGCTGGAATTGGTCAGGCAAAAAAACACAAAGGTAAAGGTGATCTATGATGTCGGCGCCAATATTGGCACCTGGACCATGCTGGCTAAATCGTTCTTTAAAGATGCACAGGTGCATGCTTTCGAGCCCTTATCGGCTCATACGACCAAATTCGCTGAAAACACAAAAAATCTCGGTGATATTCATCTTCACAAGTTTTGCCTGGGCAACGACGACACGAGTACGATAATAAATATTTCCAGCTTTTCCGATTCGTCAAGCATACTGGAAGCGACTCCATTAGAATTTGAGCAATACCAGATCAAGAAAGTGGACGAAGAAGAGGTCGAAGTAAAAAAGATCAGCACGCTGATAAGCGAAAATCTCTTGCCTCCACCGGACCTCATCAAATTGGATGTGCAGGGTTTTGAACTGGAAGTTTTAAAGGGAGCGGAAGATCATCTGGCCCACGCCCGTTATATTATCGCAGAAGTTTCATTCAAAGCATACTATAAGAACCAGCCGCTATTCCTGGATATTGCCAATTACCTTTCGGGATATAATTTCCGCATATACGCATTTGGGCATTCCACTCCGACCGGGCAGGAACTGGGCCAGATCGACGTACTCTTCGTAAAACAATGATAGCCGTAGTTTCATCAACCATAAAACCCCTAACCGAAAGCCAAAGAACGAGCTTTTATTCATTTGAAGAACGTTTGGAACAAACGAAGAAAACTCTGGTCCGGCTGCAGGAATGCGGGTTCAAAGAAATATACCTGGCTGATAATTCTCCCGAACTCGATCAGCAGCAACTACAGGACTTGCTCAGCGGATTTAAAACACTCAGGCCATTCCATGTCAGGCTATACCAGTTTGCGAACAAGGGTGTCAGCGAACTAATGATGCTCCTGTACCTCACCGGCCTTTTACCCCGGGAACAGGCCATATTTAAAATAAGCGGCAGGTATTACCCCACTGCCGATTTTAAAAAACCCGCGTTTGAAGATTTTGCCGTTAAGGGTTATCATTTCCCTAAACGAACCGGAACCATATCCACGCGGGCCTATTGGGTAAAGGATTCGGATACTTTTCATCGTTTTTTACTCCAGACGCTGGCCGAAGTTTATGCTTACCCCGAACGCATCGTAGGTGTTGGAAGCTTCTTCAGGCAGGTGTTTGGTAAAAAGAAAGAAGCAGGACAACTGAATATTTCCATTGAATTTGCCGCCGCAAATGTATTGAAGCAGGGCGCGTTCAAAATAAACTTATTAGACAATTTAGGTATCGAAGGGCTGGTAGCCGGAGCCGATGCCTACGAGAAAATACACGAATGAGAATTTTTCTATCTTTTTTACAATCTAAAAAAAACTACCCGATACCCTCCTATAGTTTCTGGCAGTATTATATCAAAAACGGCATCGAGGAAGCCGGCTATGAATGGTCGGAATGCCCGGATGCCGATTGGGCACTGGGCCTTGTTCCGCAAAGCGCCGAAGACCTTTTGCGATGGAAGGAGGATACCTGGGGGAAAACGGTTGAATGGTTGAAAAATAACCCCGCGGACATTTTTTTAAGTTATTTCTACCCCAGCCAGGTCGATCTTAGCGCGATCAGGGAAATACAGCGCATGGGTATCCCCTGTGTGAATTTTTTTTGCGACCATGTGCGCGAGTTCAGGACACTTCCCGAAGAGTTTGGCGCTTTCAACAACAACTGGGTTCCTGAATATAAGGCTATCAAACTGTACACCGATGCCGGCTATCCCTTCATCAATTTGCCGATGCCCATGTGGGTCGAACCCAAATACCGCATATTGCGGGAAGAGGTAAATCAGCAGATCACCTTTATCGGCTCAAAAGATATGCAGCGTGTGTTACTGCTGGAAAGACTCGTTAAGCAAGACCCCAAAATACCACTGGCGATCTATGGTGCCGGCTGGAACGGGAAAAGTAACGGCGCGCTGCCGTACGAAAATTCGCCCGACTATACATTGCTGAAAAAGATAAAATTCAATAAAGATTTTATCAGGAGCCAGGGGATCGCTCCATTCATACGCAAAATCAAAT
Source organism: Mucilaginibacter sp. (assembly GCA_035547095.1). Taxonomy (GTDB): domain Bacteria; phylum Bacteroidota; class Bacteroidia; order Sphingobacteriales; family Sphingobacteriaceae; genus Mucilaginibacter. The sequence goes on along the minus strand of DASZVE010000087.1, from coordinate 9,065 downwards.
ACAGGAACCTAACCTATAATACTTCCCCTGCGCTAAGATCCAGAACTCATCGCTCTCCCGATTTCGAAACTTACAATGAATTGATTGCCGGCAGTATGATCAGCCTGGGCATTAACCGGTACGAATCATTTCACTACCCGCTCTACAAGCCCAATAGTTACTCAAAGCTGCGTGATATCGAGGCTCCAATGCTTGGCGCATGCTACCTCACTGAATATACCGAGGGGCTGGAAGAATTGTACGATATTGAGAATGAAATAATGGCCTATTTAGATGCGGAAGATCTGTTCATGAAGATACAACAACTACAGGCCGATCCGGCTAAACGTAAAAGCCTGAAGATAAACGGCCAGAAAAAAGCGCTGGGCAAGCACAATATACCCAGCTCGCTTAATATCATTTTGCAAAGGGTAATGCATTGAGACGGATACATCTGTATTTCAGAACAGCGCCGCCAAAAGACCGATTGCTGCCTGGAGACCGGTATTTACTCGCTTTATTAAAAAAAGCGTTTAAGAAAGAACGGATCAGCGGCCTGAAAAAAGTTTTCCTAAACCTTGCAAGGGGTTTCGACGAACTGGGCATTGATTATGATATCAACGTTCCCTTTAAGAAGGTAAAGCCGGGTGAGCCTGTTGTGATGCTGGGCGATGGCAAATATGCATTACAGGGTTACCATTGCGCCAACAAGATCATAGCCGGCATAGGCCTGATGACCAACCCCGCCGAGTGGCCCGATCTGTTCGACCAGTACCCGGTTGCCGTTTACCTGCAGCATTCGGAATGGGCCAAAAACATCTACGCGCGCCATTTCGGTGCCAGCCGGTGCGGTATATGGGCGGCAGGCATCGATACAGAAAAGTGGTCGCCATCTCCTAATACTAGTAAAACCATTGATGTGCTGGTTTACGACAAGATTATGTGGGATAAGGAGCAAACCCGGCAAAACTTAAAAACGTCCGTGTTAGCCAGGCTGACATCGCTGGGCCTGACCTGCAAGGAGGTCATATACGGCTCGTATACCGAGGAGGAATACCGCTCCCTGCTGGAACAAAGCAGCTCCATGATCTATTTATGCGAGCATGAAAGCCAGGGCTTTGCGCTATGCGAAGCTCTTTCGATGAATGTGCCGGTATTGGCCTGGGACCAGGGCTTTTGGCTTGATACTAATCGCTTTAAATGGGGAGAAACCGAGCCCGTACCGGCTACATCGGTTCCTTGCTTCGACGAACGTTGCGGAATGCGTTTCAAAGATATAGCTGAGTTCGGTACCACGTTTGATAGCTTCTGGGGCAAAGTAAAGGAACATGCCTTTAGTCCGCGCGATTACGTACTTGAGAACCTAACGCTCAAAAAAAGCGCCCAAAAAATGCTGGAGATCATTAAGTCTGTTTATCCATGAGGATATTGCTTATCATGGACCCTGGCATCCCGGTACCACCTACGGCCTATGGCGGCCACGAACGGTTGGTTTACCTTTTTGCGGAAGAATATATCAAAATGGGGCATGAGGTGACCGTGCTGGCAGGCCCCGGATCGCATTGCAGCGGCAAAACCGTAACATTCGGCGTAAACGACCTGGACCGCTCAAAACTGCAGCGGTACAGGGAAGTGATATTTGTATGGCGGTACTTGCGGAAAAACAGGGATAATTTTGACCTGGTACACAACTTCGGCAGGCTTGCCTATTTACTACCCATACTCAATCATCCGGTAAAAAAGATCATGACCTATGGCCGGCCCGTGGCCCAAAAAGGCATTAAAAAGATCACATCCCGGCGTAACCAAAACCTGGTCTTTACCGCATGCAGCGACTATTGCGTCTCGACAGGGAACGTAGCCGGTAAATGGAAGACGGTTTACAATGCGATCGACTTCTCCCAATACCGCCTAAGAGAAGAGGTTGCTGACGACGCTCCCCTAATGTTTTTAGGCCGCCTCGACAGGGTGAAGGGTGCGCACACCGCGATAAAAGTGGCCAGAGCAACGGGAAATAAACTTGTAATCGGCGGTAACGTATCGCATACTCCGGATAATTACGCCTATTTTAAACAGGAAATTGAGTCCCAGGTGGACGGCATACAGATCATTTACCATGGCCCTATGGACGACGATGCCAAGAACAAATATCTCGGTATGGCTAAGGCGCTGCTTTTCCCGATCGAATGGGACGAGCCTTTTGGCATGGTAATGGCCGAAGCGATGGCCTGCGGTACGCCGGTCGTAGCATTTAACCGGGGGTCGGTGCCCGAGGTGGTGAGCGATAAAACGGGTATTATCGTACAAACCGCCGATGAAATGGCCGGCGCAGTAAGATCAGTTGGTAAAATCGATCGCAAAACCTGCCGCGAAGAAGCCAGGAAAAGATTTGATGTGCCGGTAATAGCGGCCGAATACCTTAAACTTTTTGAAGAATAAACGCATCGTAATTATATCCTCGGGCCAGCCATCGCTAAACCCGCGTATGGTAAAAGAGGCGGACGCGCTTGCTGAAGCCGGTTATGATGTGACTGTTTTGTACGCATACTGGAACGACTGGGGAACCCGGCTGGATAAAGAATTGATCCCCGCCAAAAAATGGAAAGCCGTGCGCATCGCCGGCGACCCGGTCCATCAAAAGGCAGCGTACTTTATCAGCAGGCTCATCCGTAAGGCTGCTCTAAAGATCAATCGGTCATCACGCGGTAAACGCCTGGCAGAACTGGCCATCGCGCGGTCATCGTATTTCCTGATGCGGGAAGCAAAAAAATATACCGCCGATCTATATATAGGCCACAATTCGGGCGCATTGCCTGCAACGGTAATAGCTGCCGAAGCCAATAAAAAGCCTTGCGGGTTCGATGCGGAAGACTTCCACCGTTTTGAAGTGAGCGATGATCTTGACAACCCGGACGTAATATTGAAAGCGCTGATCGAAGACCGGTATATTCCACAGTTAAGCTACCTCACGGCAAGCAGCCCGCTGATCGCAGAAGAATACCGGAAACTGTTTCCGGAAAAAAATCCTGCTGTCATCCTGAATGTATTTTCTATCGACAGGCGTGTTCCCGAACCTGTAGCCAATCTTCATACACCCTTAAAATTGTTCTGGTTTTCGCAGACCATCGGCCCGAACAGGGGATTGGAAAACATTGTCAGCGCTTTGCAGAATTTACCTGAATACCCTTTTGAACTGCACTTGCTTGGTTACCTGCAAGCTAATTTCCTGCCGCCTGAACAAAATCTGAATATTTATTTCCACGAACCCGTGCCGCCGGCGGAAATACCGCTTCTTGCGTCCCGTTTCGATATTGGAATTGCGGCCGAAAACAGCATTCCGTTTAACCGCGACATTTGCCTGACCAATAAAATATTCACCTACATGCAGGCTGGCCTGGCTATCGTTGCAAGCGATACTTCCGCACAAAGCCAATTGATGGCCACGCATCCGGGTGCTGGCAGCGTATACAAAAAAAACGATCCGGCGTCACTCGGGGACATTTTACTGGAATATCACCGTGACAGGGAAAAGCTCCTAAATGCCCGAAAGGCATCATTTAACCTGGCGCGGCAGACAATGAACTGGGACACTGAGAAAAACAAATTCCTGGGGATAATAGAAAAAGTACTGGACCGAAATTGAACAAAAAAGTACTGATCATTTCGCCGTATTTCCTACCTTCCAACGCCGCCGATATGCAGCGCATCCGGATGAGCTTGCCCTATTTCGGCGAATTCGGGTGGGACGCTGAAGTCGTTACGGTCGAGCTGAAATACTCCGAAATGCCTGTGGATGAGCTGCTCGTGCAGAGTCTTCCGCAGGGAGTTAAAATACATTACGTCAAGGCGTTCAGCAAAAAATGGACGTCGCTTCTGGGACTGGGAAGTATTGCGTTGCGCTCGCTATATTTTTACCGGAAAAAAGTCAGCCAGTTACTTAAAAACAGTCATTTTGACCTGGTTTACTTTTCCACTACCCAATTCCCGGTTTGTATCCTGGGCGCCTACTGGAAAAAGCGTTTTAAGGTGCCTTATGTAATCGACATGCAGGATCCCTGGCATTCCGAGTATTACCGGGACAAAGCCAAAGACCAGCAGCCGCCCAAATATTGGTTCTCCTATCGCCTGAACAAATACCTGGAACCGAAAGCCATGGAAAGCGCCGGCGGGTTGATAAGCGTATCCGAAAGTTATATTCGTGATCTGAAAACCCACTACCCGGGTATTAAAAACATCCCCGCGGCCACCATCACCTTCGGCGCATTCAGCGCCGATATGCTGATCGCGCAAGACAATGCAGCTAAGTTCGCACCACTGCTTGACGCCAATACAACCAACATTGTTTATATAGGCCGTGGTGGCGCAGATATGCATCGGTCCATATCTGTTCTGTTCAATGCGCTTAAAAATGGTATTGAACGCGAACCGGAATTATTCAAAAAGATCACGCTTTATTTTATCGGAACCAGCTATGCGCCGCCGGGGCAAGGGAAAGCAACCATTGCACCTCTTGCCACGGAAATGGGTATTGAAAATAATATTATTGAAAAAACGGATCGCATCAGCTATTATCATACCCTGTTAACTTTACAGCAGGCCGATGCATTATTTATTCCCGGCTCGGACGATCCGAAGTATACCGCGTCCAAAATATATCCTTACCTGCTAACCCACAAACCATTGCTGGCAGTGTTCAATCCAAACAGCCCGGCCATTGCCTCGCTGACGGAATATGGTGTTAAGGATGTGTATAGCTATGACACGGACAAGGCCAACGGTATATACCAGTTTCTTAAACGTACGGCCGAAGGTAAATTACCGGCCCCGGTATACAAAGCCAATGTTATTCAAAAATATTCGGCGCGGAACATGACCATGATGGAATGCCGCTTATTCGACGAAGTGATTCATGGGAAAAATTAGACGGACCTTCGGTTTTATATTGAATCATCCCTTTGGTAAAAGACATCCAATCCAAAGCTTATATCGCTTCATCACATGGCAAATACAAAGCACACTGCAGCCCGGCAGGCTTTTTGTAAAAAAATTTATAGGGCCGGTTAAATTCTACGCAAGGAAAGGGCTTACCGGCATAACCGGCAACATCTACACAGGCCTGCATGAGTTTAATGACATGGCCTTCCTGCTGCATTTTTTAAGGCCTGAAGATACTTTTTTTGATGTCGGAGCCAACGTCGGCTCGTATACCTTGCTCGCATCAGGATATTGCGGCGCTAAAACCATAGCGTTTGAACCTGCAGACACCACGTTTGAGCTGCTAAGTAAAAACGTTGAGCTTAACCGGCTATCCGGTGTGGTTACCCCGGTCAACGCTGCAGTTGGCGCCTCGGAAGGCACGATCGCTTTTACATCGGGTGAGGATACCACTAATCATGCGGTGGCTGAAGGAGAGCTGCCGCAAAACAAGGTTATCCATATCCAGGTCGTTACAGTCGACAAGATGGCCCATTCAGCCGTTCCTGCCCTGATGAAAATAGATGTGGAAGGCTATGAAACCGAAGTATTGAAAGGGATGACGCACGTCCTGGATAACCCTGCCCTAAAGGCCATCATCATCGAACTGAATGGCAGCGGAGAAAGATACGGTTATAATGAAAAAGATATTCATGAATTACTGCTCACGAAACAATTCAAACCGTACCAATACGACCCGTTCAATCGTGTATTGACTGCGTTGTCATCTTTTGGTCACTACAATACAATCTACTGCCGGGACCCTGACTTTGTAAATTCACGTGTAAAGCAGGCGGCTGCGGTAAAGATCATGGGAGACGCAATGTAGATGAGGCTCGCTATCGTCACCACTCACCCCATACAGTACTACGCCCCTATTTTTAAGTTATTGCACGAAAGGGGCAACATCAACATCATGGTATTTTACACCTGGGGCGAGCAATCAAAGCAAAAATATGACCCCGGATTTGACACGACTATTCGCTGGGACATCCCATTGTTAGATGGTTATCCGTTTACCTGGGTTAAAAACACTTCTGCCGATCCCGGCACGCATCATTTTTCGGGCATCGTCAATCCCGAACTGATCAGCCAGGTGCAGGAATGGAGGGCGGACGCTATTCTTGTTTTTGGATGGGCATGGCAAAGCCATTTGAAAGCGATACGGTTTTTCAAAGGCAGGATACCCATTTTCTTCCGTGGCGATTCGACGCTGCTCGACGAACGGCCGGGCTTGAAAAACCTGGTACGGTCGATCTATCTAAAATGGGTTTACCGGCACATCGACCACGCCTTTTATACCGGCAGCAACAACAAGGCCTATTTTAAAAAATATGGGCTGAGGGACGACCAACTCAGCTTCGCGCCGCATGCTGTAGACAATGAGCGATTTAGTGCCGACAGGCGAGACGAAGCGCGGCGGCTAAGGCATAAACTTGGCGTTGCAGATGATGATATCCTCGTACTTTTTGCAGGAAAACTGGAAAGCAAAAAATCGCCTCAATTATTGCTCGACGCATTCCTTCAATTGGATAAAAAAGGCGTACATTTATTATTTACAGGTAACGGCGTCCTGGAACCACAGCTTAAAGCCGTAGCAGTTGAAGCGTCGGGGGTGCATTTTATGAGCTTTCAAAACCAAAGCATGATGCCGGTGATATACCAGGCAAGCGACTTGTTTTGCCTGCCCTCCAAAGGGCCGGGTGAAACCTGGGGCCTGGCAGTAAATGAGGCCATGGCCTGCGGAAAAGCGGTTTTGGTGTCGGATGCGGTCGGTTGTGCGGCCGACCTGGTAAAAAATGGCATTAACGGTGCTATATTTAAGCGCGAAAATAAAGAAGAGCTTGCCGCACATCTCGATGCGCTTACGCGGTCGACAAAGCAACTCAGCGAGCTTGGTAAAAATTCGGCCGACATCATAAAAAACTGGAATTTCAGATCCATCGCTGAAGCGATCGAAGCCCGGGCAACTGCAGAAAACAAAAGATGAAGAACGTTCCGATAGAAAGATACATCGTACTTTACCTGCCCTGGCTATTTGCAACCATATTCAAGTCTGACCCGGAACTATCGTATTTCATCGCCTGGCTCGGTTCATTCCTCATCTTTTACCTGACGCTGAGCGGATGGGTAAAGCCGTTGCCCGATGACAGGAGCGTATCCGAGCAACTGATGCGCCCGCTCTTCCTTGTACAGATCATTTTTGCCGGGTACACTTGCTGCACCTCTGTCTTTTATTTTTTTAGCGTTTTGGGCTACCAGGATTTTCATAAGATGAGCGCTTATTACCTCATCGACTACGATCTGCTGGCCCGGACGGCGCAATGTCAGCGTTATTATTGTCTTGGCCATGCGGCCTTCGTAACGGGTATACTGATTTCCATGAAGTATCCCATCGAGCAAAAATATTATGTTGAGAAGGAAAAGATCGCTAACCTGCTTTTTGCAGCGGCTATCATTACGCTGCCCGTTTCCGAGCTTTTTTTAAGGGTGCCCGGGCTATCGCAGTTCTCCAATCAGTTCAGTTCATTGAGTTTTATAGCGGGTACGCTCGCCCTGGCATTTGCCATACCGCTGCATAAAGTCTGGAATACGCTCATCTGTGTTATTCTTTACTTCTTCAACTTTTACCAGGCAATGATATCCGGCTACAAAGAGCCGATTATTACCAGTATCCTGGTGTTGGGTATATTCCTTTACCCTACTTATAAAAAGACAGTCCTGCTTACGTTTGTGCCCGCCCTGCTGATCATATTCATGTTCCTGCCGACCTATAACCGTGCGTTCCGGCAAAGCGCATGGAGCGAAGAACTGTCAGCCGACGAGGCCCGGGACGCCGCGCTGGACGCAGCCCTGAACAAGAACGTAGACCTTGAACAAGACGACAGCGACTGGGGCTTTTTAACGCTACGCCTCAGCGAAATCGAGATGTTTACTAATTTTGTCAAGTCAACTCCCGATAAAGTTGATTTTTATGGTTTACAGCTCCTGAGGCAGTCGGCGATAGCTATAGTTCCACGTATATTCTGGCCATCAAAGCCTATAACCGAAGACCTGGTAATGGAACGTGTTTACAATGCGGGTGTTATTAACCGGGGATCAAACGTCTCTGCAAAACCCGCGTACATTGTCGACGCATATCTTTCAGGCGGCGGGGTCGGAGTTTTTCTTGCTTTATTCATCTATGGAGCGGTGGCACAGATGATCTCGCAACATGCCGAGAAGCTTTTTGGTGGCTATATCCTGGGTACGGCGCTTATATTCAGTGGATTGTTCCAGATTATGTGGCGGGGGCTCAGCTTTGAATTCCTGATCAATACCGTCTTTTGGTCGTATGTCAGCATGCTGATCATCCATAAAATATTTGTGGCCACTCACATCTTAAAAGAGATTTGAAAGTTCTGCAGGTAAACGCTTCCTATAAACCCGCTTACATTTACGGTGGCCCTACGATGTCCGTTTCCAAATTGAGCGAACAACTGACGGCGGCAGGATGCACGGTTGAAGTGTTTACAACCACCGCGAACGGGCCGGGCGAATTACCGGTTGAACCGGGCAAGACAGTCGATGTAGACGGCGTGAAGGTGACGTACTTTAAACGCCTGACCAAAGATCACAGCCATTTTTCGCCCGCGCTTTTAAGGCATCTTTGGTCGGAAGTGAAAAAAATCGACGTGGTTCACATTCATGCGTGGTGGAATTTGGTATCGGTGCTTTCCTGCCAAATAGCGATCATGCGCAGCAAGCCGGTGGTCATTTCACCGCGGGGCACGTTAAGCGCTTACTCGTTTACCAATAAGAATAGCTTCAGCAAAAAACTGATACATGCGCTGCTTGGAAAAAGACTGCTTAAACGATCATTCATCCATGTCACTTCACAGCGGGAAAGGCAGGCGATGGAAAAGCTGGTCACGCCTGAAAGGATATACGAAATACCCAACTTTGTGGCTTTGCCCGACGATTTGCCGTTGGCCGGAAGCGGCGACAACCGCTTCCTGAAGCTGCTCTTTTTTTCGCGGATAGAAGCAAAGAAAGGGCTCGAGATATTGTTCGATGCTTTGAAGAACATTGCTATTCCCTATCGCCTGAGTATTGCCGGCGACGGTGAACCG
>DASZVE010000086.1:0-16821 GCA_035547095.1 Mucilaginibacter sp. | reverse complement strand
CTTTGACCTACACTTCCGCCAATTTGTCGATCACACAAGCTGCCATCACGGTGACCGCTGACGCCAAAACCAAAGTTTACGGCCAAAGCGACCCGGCGCTGACTTACCAGATCACTTCCGGTGCATTAGTTGGTTCGGACGTCTTCACCGGCTCGTTAACGCGCGACCCGGGCGAGAACGTCGGCAGCTATGTCATCAACCAGGGTACACTGGCTTTGAACGGCAACTATACTTTGACTTATGCTCCGGCTAATTTAACCATTACTGCGGCTGCAATAACAATAACAGCCGATGCTAAAACGAAAACCTACGGCCAGAGCGATCCGGCTTTGACTTACCAAATTACCTCGGGCAGTTTAATAACAGGCGATAGCTTTACCGGCTCGTTAACCCGCGACCCGGGCGAGAACGTCGGCAGCTATGCCATCAACCAGGGTACACTGGCTTTGAACGGTAACTATACATTGACTTATGCCGGTGCGAGCTTGACCATTACTGCGGCGATATTGACAATTACCGCCAATAACCAGAGCAAGGCTTATGGACAGGCAAATCCCGAATTGACAATGACCTACACGGGTTTTGTCAACGGAGATGGCGCTTCAAAGCTCATCGTACAACCCACGATCTCAACGACGGCTACCACCAATTCACCGATAAATACTTATCCGATAATAATTAGCGGGGCAGCTTCCGCTAACTACAGTATTAACTATGTGCCTGGTACGCTAACCATCGCGGCGGCAACGTTAACCATCACGGCTGACGACCAGGTAAAAACATATGGTGAAGTCAACCCGATACTAACTGTTCATTACAGCGGTTTTGTCGGCAGTGATGATGTAAGCAAGCTTAGTACACTTCCATCCATTATAACCACGGCGTCGACGGCATCCGGAGCGGGCGAATACACGATTGCCGCAAGCGGCGCCGTGATGCAAAATTACACTGTAGTTTACCAGTCTGGGGTTTTGACGATAAAGAAAGCTCCGCTTACTGTTACGGCCGACAACCAAAGCAGGTTGTATGGAGCGGCTAATCCTGAGTTGACGATAAGCTATAGCGGATTTGTAGATGGCGATGATGCGTCTAACCTTAGCAATGCCGGAATAGCATCGACCACAGCCGGCGCTAATACGCCACTAGGTACATACCCGATCACGGTTAAAGGGGCAGCTTCACCAAACTACGCGTTTACTTACGTGCCGGGTGCGCTAACGATTATGCCATTAACGGACGCCAGTCTTTCACAACTTGTCGTAAATGAAGGAAAAGCAACCTTATCGCCAGACTTTTCTCCTACTGTCTATGACTATACTGCGACTGTCGAGAATGATGTAGACTGGGTCGATGTAACTGCATTATTTGCTTCAACGTCTACTGCGCAAATTAACGGCAATGTGCTTTACAACAACCGAACTTCGAATCATATTACGCTTCAAACAGGCTACAACACCATCACTGTGACGATAACCGCACAAAACGGCAGCCAGCATACTTATATAATAACCATATACCGTGGTTTACCGGCTGCAGCCATAACGGCCACCAACATCCTCACCCCTAATGGCGACGGCAAAAATGACACCTGGGTAGTGAAGGATATCGACCTTTACCCCAACAATACGGTGTCGGTTTATGACCGTGCCGGTCGTTTGGTTTACAGCAAACATGGTTATCAGAACGATTGGGATGGAACGCTGAAAGGTTCACCGCTAACTCAAGGCACCTACTATTATACGATTGATTTGGGCGTTGCCGCCGGTGTGATCAAAGGTTTTATTACGATTATCCGGGAATAAGAAACAACGTGGGAGAGATAAAAAAAGAGATGAAGAATACAAATTACATGTTAAGGAAAATTGGCGGGATAGGGAAGTCGGTCCCTGCATTTTGCCTGTTGCTTGCCACAACACTGACTTGCAAGGCCCAACTCGTGCCGTTTCAGTCTATGTATTTTCAAAACCGGTATTTAGCCAATCCAGCGATGGCAGGCATAAATAAAGGGTTGAATATTGAACTGGATTACCGCAAGCAATGGACTGAATTTCCGGGCATGCCGCAAACCGGCGCATTTTCAATGGATTACCGGGCCGACGATAAAGTTGGCGTAGGGCTTTGGGTGAACGACGATCAATCGGGCCTGATCCGATCCACACGATTTGAAGGAAGCTATGCTTATCACCTGCCCTTAAATGAACAGGGTGGACAACTTAGTTTCGGCGTCTCGTGTGGCATCAACGATTCCAGGATTAATACCAGCCTTATTAACGGCGACATGTCTGACGAGGTTATTGCCGTTTATAACCAACTCAAACCTTATTTCGATGCCGACCTCGGACTTGCATACACCACCTCGTCCTGGTATTTAGGCGCATCCCTGCCTAATATGAGATCAACTCTTTTTCAAACATCGGATAAGATTTATAATGCAGATCTTCCTTTGCTCATTGCGATGGCGAGTTATAAAATACCACTACAAAGCGAAGACCGGACTTTCGTGCTGGAGCCCCTGGCCGCCTACCGAATAGTAAAAGGATATAATGATATTATCGACGGGGGTTTTAATTTTATCATGAACAATTATGGTTTATATCTCCAAACTATATACCATTCAAATAAAACAATGGGCGTAGGCTTTGGCCTTGATCAAAACACTTATATGCTGAACTTTTCTTATAACATCGAAACAGGACCATTAAGCCATTTTACGAACGGCGCTTTCGAGATCGGACTGAGACTTAAGTTAGCGGGGAAAAAATGATTTAGCGGGCACTATCCTTATCGTGCGGAAATTGGCAAGCGATCCGGTAAGCAGTTTTTGGAACTCACGTAAAGATATTTAAAAAAAACGTTCGCAAGTTCCTGAGTACTTGCGAACGTTTCGTGATCCCGCTGGGACTCGAACCCAGGACCCCAACATTAAAAGTGTTATGCTCTACCGGCTGAGCTACGAGATCGTTTTGACCGGTGGGTCAAAAGTGGTGCAAATATAGAACTTCTCAACTAAGGCCGCAACCTGTTTTTGAAATTATTTTTAAGCGGGTAGCAGCCAGTGATTTACTCTTTAAAAATGCCAATCCGCCCACGATCTCCGGCCAAAAGCACCAGTTTGCCGTTCTTCGCTTTGCGGCATACGTTGTAGCTGGCATCGTCGATTTTGCGCCAGATTATACCATTATCGGTTGTAATATTGCTTCCGGGAGTGCCTGTTGAAAGAAAAGTTGAGCCGGAAATGAACTCAACGCTGGATTGAAAGCCCGCAGGGCCTTTTGATGGAAAAGTCTCGATGATGGAGTTGTACGCAACGGAATCAGCTTTTCTATCGTTCGCATAATCGCCTCCTACAACTATCGCCGTTGTATCGCTAACAGCAAAAGAAAAAATTCCCTGGCTCGGTTTTCCCTGCACCAACGGACTGTTCATGTAGAGCCAGCTAGTGTCCTTTGGTGAATCATGGGCTATGAGGCGGGAGTGGATTCCTCCCGTTACAATTCCTATTGAGGTATCCAGAGCGATCCGCAAACAAGTTCCGCTCGCTGCAAAGGCTGCTTCGCCGGGTAAAGCAGTTGGCGGGTATTTAAATGGGTGCCAGGTTTCTGCGCCATCTGTCGTTTCCATCAGTACAAACTTTCCAGCTATCGGGTCACCTAAAACCAAACCATGTTTCGGTGAATTGAAGTCCATGGCATCGAAGAAGTAGGCAGTATCGGTGTTTTTATATTTTTCTTGCCAGGTTTGGCCGCCATCGGTCGTTTTAAGAATAAGAGCAGGGGTGCCCGAACTCATAATAACAGCGTCTTTATCCGAAAATGCTTCGATATCCCTAAAATCCGACTTTTCATAACCCTTCACTTGTTTCCAGTCCCAGTTTTTGCCGCCATCTTTCGTAATAGCTATGGTGCCTTTGCTGCCGCTGACCCAGGCAACATGATCATCCACTACGGATAAACCGCGGAAGCTTGTCGGCTTACCCCGCTGCAATACTTCAATGTGCTGCGCGTTCACGAATGCGGGCAAGAGAAGGGCAGCAAAGATCAGGACGAGAAGTTTTTTCATTTTACACGCGTGAATATTTCCGTCCGGCCGAACAATGATATACCAATATAACCCCTGATATTCAGTTTATCGCCCTCCAGCGTCATTTTACAGGTATAGGTTTTGCCGCTTTTAGGATCGTAGATCGTCCCGTCGTCGTATAAATTATCACCCTCATAAGTGAAGTCCTGCAGCAATTCGAGCCCGAAAAGAGGCCTGGAATGCAATTTTTCGTCCGGATTTTTCTTGTCAGTTTTGGGCCTGCCCGTTTCATCGTTTGGATATTTTAGCCAGTCGAGCTTGCCGAAATATTTGTTGCCTTTTTTATAGATCAGGATATGGTCCTCGCCGCTTTTATTAGCCCAGGTGCCCAGTATCGCATCGGCTTTTTGAGCGGACGCAACAGCGACGATAGTGAACGAAAACAATAAAACAAAGCAGATTCTCCTGGTCATGTTTGAGATGAATTGTCAAGCCGAAAATAGCTTTTTAAATCGTTTGAATCAAACCTGCCAATTTTTTGTAATTAATTTCAGCAGTGTAGCGGAAAGATTTATATTTGCAGCCTCATTTGCCCGGATGGCGAAATTGGTAAACGTTGCGGTCTCAGAAGCCGTTGAGAATTGTCTCTTGAGAGTTCGAGTCTCTCTCCGGGCACCCATCTTTTAGATATGAGACGTGAGATTGTAATTTGTCTCATATCCAAAATCTCACATCTCATATCTTTTTAAAAGCCCGGGTGGCGAAATTGGTAGACGCACCATCTTGAGGGGGTGGCATCCGTAAGGTTGTACGAGTTCGAATCTCGTCCCGGGCACTTTCCCTGCTTTATTTATTGCTTAACAGGTTGGTATTCATGAGTGTAATACCATTGCAACAAGTATACCCCGTCACTCCACGTCAGCTTACCATCAGCCGCGACTTGCGCCACCAGCACAGACAGGTTGTGCAGGAACGCGCTCTGGATATCCCCGTCAAGCCCCTGCAAAACTTTTATGGCGCATGCCGTTATGGCTGCCGGGTCGGTTAATGACGAACAGCTATCGGCCAGTTTCAATTCGGTCAGGATCGTCGGGAGCTTCGCCCGCAGCCAGTTTTTGATCTTGTCGTCGATATCGCCGGGAATAATAGCCGTCAGGACATCGGCCGTGGGCGAGTCGACAAAGTTTTTGACGTTTTCGGTAACTACTACGCCGATATGCACGGCGGTTTTTAATTCGGACGGGATGCCGTCAAACAGGCTTTTTATTTCAGCCCAGATTTTTGAAAGAAAGGATTGTAAACTCATAAGGTTTGATTGTGAATGGTGAATAGTGAATGGTGAATAGTGAATGGTGGGATCCGTATCCTGATTGTTGTCGGGACTGGCAGATTAAGATTGTATAGCTTTCGGCTTTGGTCTTTCGGCTTAAGCTATTTACGCGAGCGGAGATCGTCTACCTGGTGTTGCAGGACGGCTACTTCGCTTTCGAGCACTTTCAGGCGCACTTCGTCTACACGCGCCTGGGTTTCCTGGCGGGCGCTCACATTATGTAGATCTTCTTTTAACTGGAAGTAGGTGGTCATTACCGAGGCGACGATACTCGCCGTGCTAACGATGGTTACCACCAGGTTGCGGATGGTAATTCCTTTCAGCTCTTTGTGTTCAATGGCGGTCATGCTAAACGGATTAAATTGAAAGAAATAATTCGCGTTCTTCTTTACGCCGGTCGGTTAATGTTGCGCAAACTACTTTTTCATGAGTTTTTAGATCGGTGATCTTGTTCCAAACCGGCAACTGGTCGGCGGCGCCTTTGTAGTCTTTTTCGTTTAACTTCTTCAGCAGGGTAGATTGCCTTAAAGCGCCGGTGCCCTCGTTATAGGTAAACGAGACAAGCGCATCGAACTGGTTTTGGTTTAAAGCGACCTTTACATCGGCATTCACAGCCTCTTCATATTGACCGAGCGTATTGAGCAGCAAGGCGTTGGCCTGCTGTTCATTGGCGAGTTTGTCGCCGGGTTTTATCGGTTTGCCATCATGGTAACGGGTCGAGCCGTAACCGATGGTCCATACGCCGGCGACGTCGCGGTAAGCATCAAGGCACAAGCCCTCGAAATTTTTGATGATGCGGATGCCTTTTTCACTTGTTTTCATCGGCAGGGGTATTTTCGGGTTCCAGTTGTTTAACCGCAAATTGGGCGATGGCGGCGGCAGCCGTTCCGGCCGAGATCAGTGAAGTAGTTAGCGAAGCAGGTATGCCATGAATAGTGGCTAGCGTGCCGCCCAGGCCTGCCAGGGCAAGCGCGCGTACCTGTACGTGTTTGAAAAATTGGGGCGTAGCACTGGTGATACGCTCCCACAGCGTGTAGTTTTTTTGCATGAAAATGATAATGAAGAATTGTCTTAATGATGTCGTTAGATGCCAGTAATCAATAAAAATTGATGAACTGAAAAAAACATATCACCACAGGAGATTTATTGTTGAACTATGTTAGGCAGAATCCTGACTGTATGTAGGATTAGAGTTTTTAACTTTCAATTTACGTAGGGCCACCCATTTTGATAATTTCATACTGGGCTTTTCAACGATCAAATAATACGCAGAGGCGGCAGCAATACTCACGAGAATGCATGTGATAAATAGAATGCAGTTGTTTTTAATTATAGTGTGTACCTTGTCAGCATAGAATGTGCTTACCGGCAAATGAATAAGATATAAAGAGTAAGAAATATCGCCCAAGAAAGATAGAATAGGAACCCTTTTGTTACGTCGGAAAAACCAAATGAAAGCAGAAGTAGCGAGTGGAGTGAAACCTGTTTTAATACTTACAGCCATCATAATATATACTCCAAAAAGTATTAAGGTAGCCCAAAGCACTTTATAATTGATCTTTTTTACGTACCCCAAAAACAAAATAAACCCGAATACGAAATCATAGATGTTGGTAAAAAATATTCCTCTATAATTGAATTTTAATACATTGACAAACAGAAAAGTAATTGCTATCAAGATCACGCACGTTAATCTCGAATCTATTTTCATTAAGAGAGGATAAAAAAGTCCTAATAAAATATAAAATTGAAATTCTATTGATAGAGTCCAATAGACACCACTATACCATTGGGCGCCTTTAACAAATGGCACTGCGTATGTAATATGCAGTAATATATTGAAAATGTTTAATGATGGGAATGCCAAAGGTGTTAGGATAAATATCAAAGCTATGCTTGCCCAATATGGAGGATCGATCCGGATACTTCTTCTAAATAGGAAATTAAAAAAGTAATTTATTTGATATTCATTTTTGTACAATGAATATGGCAAGATGAAACCTGAAATTACAAAAAAAATCGCAACTCCGTTTTGGCCCTCTCTTATTATAAAGTTGATAATTCCTTGGCCTGAAAAGCCAGCAACCATGCCTATATGAATTACACACACCCATAACGCGGCAATAGCCCGGAGTAATACTATACTAGAGATGGTAGAGGATTTCCTGCTCATATTTTACCGCTAAAATCCAAAAATGCAATAAATTATAATATAATCTAATACTAAAATGGTTGCAAGGAATACGTGCCTGAAGTTGGATTTGTGTCGAGACTAATAGCTTGAGCGTGGTTGTTTTTTCCACTATAGTCTCTAATTCCCAAACGCATGTCAGATCCGTCTTGTAATCGTGAAAAATCAAGAGTTTCGAATTCTTGAAACTTATACCAAGCCAGCAAGTTTTCTGTAATCGACGGATTCGATCCTAACCCATTATTATAGTTACTAGATATCTCTTCCAAGGAGAGGACCTTGTTATAAATTCTAAACTCATCCATTGGATATGGATTTAGTTCTGTGCCGGAAACATCCCCGCATACATTCATAACGCTAACCGGGTAGGTCGGAAATAGGGCAATGCTGGGACAATAGCCTGGCGTGTCATATCCTCCTGGATAAGCGTTTACTATAGTTCCGATATTTGGCTTAGACGTGTCAGTAATTGTAGGGTCAAAAAAAGAAACTATATGGTTGTATATTCCGGTAGGGAAGGTTATTGCACTACCGGAATCATGCGTTGCGGCACCACCTCGAGCATCGATATTAAAATGCATATTGTACGAGCTATAATTAAATTTAATTCCACACCATGAGTAATTAAAGATACTTGATATTTTGGTCCAGAGTTCGAACGAAATCGGCGTTGTGACATTAGCGCCTATAAATGCCGGTATGGATAAATAACCATTGGCATTAGTTACAATTCCATTCCCAAATCCAAAAGCTGCCGGCAGGGCCCGGCCGTAGCCTACACCTTTGGGGCCGCGTATTTTGGGGTTTAGCCCGTTTCTTGATGCCATAGTTATACTGCGTATGATCCTCCGGATGTGGTTACGGTAACGGTTTCGCCCGATGACAAGGCAGCGAGCATGGCCATTTCCAGGTTCATGTTAAGATTCAGGTCGATGAAGGGGTTGCCGTCGCTGTCGATTTGCAGCCAGGGCAGGTTGCCGCGGTTCAAACCGGATACTACGGCCACCGAACCATTGGTGCCGGCTCCGGCCGGCACGGTGATAACGCCAAGGGGCGCGATGTCGCCGCTGGTGGTGTTGTGCAACTGCAAAAGCACGTAATGCTGTGTCGCGGCGGTCGATGAGATCGCCATAAAGTTGATGCGGCTGGCCGGGTCGGCGGGTGCGTAAACCTGCTTGGCGGCAGTGCCGTCGGTGCTGGTGAAGGATACCGGCCGCACGCCGACGCCTTTGGTAAAGGCTACTATTTCGTTATAATCTGCCATGGTAGTGAATGGTGAATGAGTGAATGGTGAATTTTAGTCCGTAAGTAGGAAAGGTGCGTTCAGGAATAATTGGTTTTTTTGAAAATTTTGAGGATCACGTTGTCCTGGTTGAGGGAGGCAACATTTCCGGCGACTTCGTTGATCGCTTCAACCAGGTTGTTCTTGTCGGCGGTTGTTAAGGTTGTCTTGTCGCCTACGGCATCGGAAAAAGCAGCCTGCGTCACATAATCTGCGCCGGGCGCGCCGGTTGCGGTTGTGCCGGATGGCGTGACCAGGGCAAAACCGACCTCGATCGAATTAGCGGGTAACGACGGCTTTACGGGATTTGCGGATGCCGTGCCGGTGACGGCCGCAATGGTGTTTGTATTGTCGGCATAAACCAGGTCGATGCGATCGTTCGTCGGGTCGGCGGCGCTTAGGGTTAAGCTGCTTGCCGAAGCGGTTTGATAAACGGTGCCCGCGATGCGCCATTGACCTGCGGTTACACTGACGTCAAGGCCCGAGATCGATAAGACAAGTCCCGTGATGATGCCATCGGGCGCTGCTGCGCCCGTAACCGGCGGGTCGATCCAACTGGTGTCGTAATCGGTGTTGCTATGCTTGGAAAGTATCTGGCCGCTTGTTCCGCCGGTCGCCACTCCCGGGCCCGCCGCCCCCGCCGCTCCCGCCGGGCCGGTTGCTCCTGTAGGCCCCGCCGGTCCGGCGGCACCTGCTGCACCATCGGCGCCAACCAGGCTGATACCCGCCGGCCACACGCCTGCGGCTTTCGGCCCGAAGAACATGGAAGTACTGGTATTGATATAAAAATCGCCGTCGGCGCCGGTATATAAATTGGATGGGTCCGAAGAGCCGTTGAGGATGGTTTTGCCGTCGGCGCCGTTGGTTCCGTTGGCGCCACTTGCACCGGCCGGACCGGCAGGCCCTGTTTGCATGGAGAATACCTGCGCCCAGGCGCCTGCCGTCTTCTTATAAAAAATGCCCGTTCCGGTGTCGATGTAAGTGTCGCCGTTATTGCCGGTTGAACTGCCTGGCGCGCCCAAACCATAAAGCACCGTGCCATCGGTCGATCCGCCTGACGACGGCAGGGTATATACCACCGTCCAGGCGCCGGAGACTTTTTGCGCGAAATTGCCGGCAGAAGTATTGATGAATACGTCGCCGTCCTTACCCACGGTATTTTGCGGCAGCGTACCTCCGAAGGCGATATTGGCGCCCAATTGAAGTCCGGAACCAATAAAGCTGAGCAGTGTTGAGAACGCGAACTGGTAGTCGGTATCGCTGCTAACCAATACCGACAGGTCGGTTGGATTAATGACTGACGCCAGGGGAAGGTCGGTTATTTTCTTGTCGGTTGGCATTAGTTCAGAAAATCAGTAACGGGTAAATAATTGCCGGCGTAATCGTCGCCGGGATAATTGTAAATGGTTTTGTCGACGCCGCGGATACGAGGCCCGGCCTGGCGGCTGCTCCGGTTTTTGGGGTTATAATTCCATAGCGGAAAGTCGGCTTTATTGTCGCGCAGAAATTTTTCGACCTCGTTGGCATGCGCATTGGCAACGCTGCGATGCTGTTGTACCAATTTGGCTACGTCCTGCGGCGTCAGCGGATCGGCGTTGTCGTGGTGCTTGATAACCGGTCCGGTTGCCGTGTAGTGTACGGCGTCGGCCTCAATGAAACGGGCAAAAGTAAAGTACACCAGCATAGGCAATATGCCTTCATACAACACGACGTGCCCGTAGCGGTCGAGATATTCGGAGCCGTTCAGCAAGTCCTTATAAGGCTGCGGCGTATTGTCCTGCAGCGTGCCGTCGGTATTGAAATATTGGATAAAATCATAATATAAGGCGTGACCCAGGAAAGGTTTCAGGTCGAGCTCCTGCGCCTTTTTGACGAAAAATTTGATCCTGTCGGATTTAATATTGACGGACAAATCCTCGTAGTTCTGAAATGTGATCTGATCGATAAGGTAAGGAGTATTCATTGGTTGTTAAGATTACACTGATTTTTGATGGATTCCACCGATTTTTGGTTGATAGTTCATAGTTCATAGATCATGGTTCATGGCCGATACCGGTTGACGAAATGAATTCGCAATTAATTGCCAGGTATTTAGGGGCTTAAGCCTGACAACGTCCATAATCAGGGTTGGCTATGAACCATGAACTATCAACTATTTGCTGCGAGGCACATCGCCTCGGCCTCGGTTTGTTTGAAGCCGTAAGCATGCACCAGGATGGCGATCTTGTTGGCGGCCGGGATGTTGGATAACAGCAATTGGTTAATGCTTGCGCCCGCTTTGATGCCGGTAATGTCGTCGGCTACTTCGGTCGGAACCGGGATGATCTCCCAATTGCCTGAAGGATTGACACCGGTATAGAAATTCCCGAATATTTCGGCAAGGACCTCCGAAAGCTCAAGCCTGTCGGGCGCGGTATTGTCGTTGAATTCGCGGATAGCTTCTTTCTTTTCGCCGCCATTGCTGAGTCCGGATGATTTTTCCGCGTTGATCAGTTCTTTGGGAACAGAAAAACCTTTGATGATGCGCGCTTCGACCGATTTTTCGGTGGTTTCAAAAAGCTTATCGTTGTTCTGAATGGAATAAGGCTGAAATTCCGGCTTCATATGCTCGTCGTCATACTCGATGACGATGATCTTTTGCGCGCTTTTGGCACCCTGGAAAGTTCCCAGATCGCGCTCCAGTTGCGAGGGCACGTTATGATAATGCTGCTCGTCGCTGTCGGGCCCGGTATTATCCGCTTCCTCGCGACGGGACTGCATAAACAGCATCGTCGAAGGAAGAAAGCCCGTTGTCACCTCGCGGTTGTTGAAGATCTTGATGCCGGCTTCGGTTTCAAAGTCCTCCCAAACGCTGTCGGCTTCGATCAGCGGATAGTCATCCACCTCCGGGTTGAAATAATAAAGCTGACCTTTATATTGGTCCCATCCGCCGGCATCGATCACCTGCTGTTTGATGACTCCAGGATCGGGATCGTATTTATCCAGGAAGGCGATCCTGCTGCGCGTAATGTTCTTCCAGGTTTTTCGTCCCCAGTCCGGGTATAATGCATATTTGTCCGTAGTGTCAGGGCTATCCGTATCGCCCAGGCGAATGTCTTCAAAGCGCACATAGTTTACGGATGAAACCTTATAGTTGGCGTTGTAGTTGATGTGGATGCCGAACCCGGTGAACAGCGCTTTGTCGGCCGCAATAGCTTTAAGTAACTTGGCAAGCGTGAGGCCTTTTGAATTAACCACTTGTTTGCCCAGGCCTGGTTGTGCGAACCCGTTGCCGCCAATAAATTTGGCCCTTTTGTTCCAGCAATCTTTCGCGGTAGGCGAGGAGCCGACCAGTTCAAGCATCCGTTGCGGATAGGCATTGTCCAGATCGTAATTCAGTATGCCGAAAGTTTGGTTGGGCCGGACTAGTATGCGGCGTTCGATTTGTGGCAGGTAGGTTTTCATTAGTTGTTTTTTTTGATTCCACCGATTTTGTGATGATTTCACCGATGGGTTCGTGGTTCATAGATCATGGTTCATAGCCGGTTCGGATTAAGTTTTAGCGATTGGGCTATGAACCATGAACCATCGGCCATGAACTATCCTACCAATGCTTCAATGGCGGCTATGGTACCGGCATAAGTGGCGCTGCCGCTTTCGGGCGTGATGGAAACTGCACGCGGCGGGTAAGGTTCGCGCATTTTGTCGGGGTTGGTCAGTTTCAATTTGTAGCCACCCTCGATGCTTTCGTCGGCTGCATTGCGTTCGGCATCGGACAGTATCAGGCCATTAACGGCGCCGAATAGTTCAATGGCCGAATCGCTGGAATTGTAGTTGTTAACCGCAATGGCCCGCACACGGCCATAGCCCATGGCCATAAGCTGCGTTTTTATATCGACCGATAAGCCGGCGACGTTGAAATCGATCTCTTCGGTGTATCGCGGGCCAACCGATGTTTTAGCCAGCTTCGACATGGTATTGAAGCTGTTATTTGTACCCTCGAATTTGTAGACCTTTGCGCTCGAAACCGCCGCAAGGCCCGTTACAATGAGCGGATTTGTAGGATCGTAAGTGATAGTGATATCGTCGGCGTTAAAGATGTAGATCACATCTTCGATACCTGCTGTTACGGGGGCACCTGTACCCAGGCTGAATCCCGCGCTTATTTTATTGTAAATGGACATTTTGTGAATAGTGAATAGTGAGTAGTCAATAGTGAATGGTCAATAGGAATAGTGAATTGCAGAATGGAATAGCAATTCACTATTCACCATTCACAACTAAGCTGATAAGTAAAAAATTTCGTTCGCGAATTTGAAGTTCACTGCTGCTTTCATGCGGGCCTTCATGCGCACTACATCGTCGTTGGTGTAGGGTTTCATGTAAACGGTTGAAAGCTCAGAAGCATCGCCGAGCAGATCGACACCCAGGAACAGGTTCGACGCACGTGCGCCAAGGATGGTATTTGCCTGCCAGTGGTTCATCAGTTGCAGGGGCACGCCCAGGAAGTCCATTTTCTTAGAGTCGGTGAAAGCGTTCAAAACGTTGGTTGCCTTGTTAGCCTGGGCCTGGGTATAAGCGTAGCCCACATGCAAAGGCACCTGCAGGTTGAAATCTTCCTGTGCGCGGTCGGCCGGATCAAGCTGCGCATATACGCTGCCCAGTACCTGCAATACGTTGCTGGCATTGATGTAGCTTACCGTCGCGGCGGTTGCCGTGCCCGAGAACGCAGCCGGCGTGCGGGTGTTGATCTCGTTATAGTTTCGGGTGAGCTTAAAGGTGGTCGAACTCAGCACCTGGATGAAGTAAGATTGGCCCTGTATTGCGATCCCGGAGCCGCCATTGGTGGTGTCTTTGCTTGATCCGGCGACTGCGCTAATAGTCACCACATCGCCGTCGGCGAGAGTAGACGTATCAGAAACTGTAACAATGCCGGTGGCATCGATCGCTGTAGCTGCCATAGAGGTTGCAGGTTTACTAAGCCCCACTTTATAAACGCCCGACGCAGCCGCGATAGAAGGCAACAAGCCGGTGAACGACGCGGTAAAAGTTGCTTCTTTTGTAGCCGATTTGCCCAGCCAGTACAGGCGCTCGTTGGCGATCTGTATTTTGGTAAGGTAACGCTGCACCATGAAGTCGGACAGGTCGACAACGCCCTCGTAGTCCATAAAGGCGCCCGGCTTAAGACTTTGGGCTTCCCACGATTGTACCAGTTTGTCCCACTGTTCCTGTTTCATAAATTCATAAACTACCGGGTCGAGGTAGCTTTCGTTTTGCAACGCGGTTGTGCCCTGGTCGGCAAAAATGCCTGATGGGTCCTGCAGTACTACGTCGTCGTCCACATCAAGGATCACCTTGCGCGATTTGACGTCGTTAATAACGGTCAGCAGGCCACGTTTCACCGAATCGGCTTCGAGTAACGTGCTGGCCATAAACCCTGCCAGCGCTTCGCCGGCATAGGTATTGTTTGTAAATGTAAATTGAGCCATTGTTTGGTTTTGGTTGTAGCGGTTGTGGTAGTTGGAAAGGTTGAAATGGTTGTAGTGGTTTGAAGCAAGTATCAAGTACTTTACATAAGGCCGTTGTTATTTTGTACAGTTTTGTAATTTAGAGCAGACCTTAATACAGATGAAAAGAGCGTATTATTATCTGTTTTACAAATTCTACAGATTTGGGGAATTATCTCCGTCTAACCTGCCCAGCGATTTTACGGCAACTTTTGCTATTGCGGTACTGGAAGTCTTATTCTTCACTGCGCTGAACTTTTATTACATTGATTTTGTTGATCCGGCCTATGTTTTCGGTTTCTCAGCTAAGACAATAATCCCACTGGTTCTAATTTTATTGATCAACTATTTTGCCTTCATCCGAACTGATAAATGGAAAGTTTATGTCAAAGAGTTTGACGCAACTTCCGAAAATGAAAAGAACCGAGGTACATTAATTGTGTGGGGAATAGTCATATTTATAATAGCTTTATTTGCCTATTCAGTCCATATGATGTCCGTAGAAACGGGCATAAAATAATTGTCTTGGCGTATAGAAGTCACTATTTCTTGTCTTGATACTATTTCGCAATAGCTTTCTTAACTGCGTTTTGAGCCAGTGTTGTTTGCGGCGCGAAGAAGGCCGCCGGTTCGGATTTGGCCTTGCTGCTGCGGCGCGAGTTTTCGGGAGTGAAGTCTGATCGGATCTCGTTTTTCACCTCTTCACGGGTTTTGTTCAGGCGGGTGTTGGCGGCTTCGAGCGCGGCCCTGGCCTCTGCCAGTAAAGCATTTTGTGCGTGCAGCTTTGCCCTGATAGCTTTTACGCGATTTTGTACTTCGGTTTTTTTCTTTGAGCCGAAAAGACTTTCGGGCATTACATCATCGTCGTCATCGGCAGCCGGTTCCATTTCGGGATCAGCGCTCACTTTTTGCACTCGTCCGCCGGCGACGTTCAGTTTCTGCCCGGAAGACGTGGTGTAGCAATCGTCAGGCGCGGGCGTGGTCATTTCTTCATCCTGGTAAACTTCGGTGCCTTCGTCCATTTCACCTGCGTGATGCAGGGCGCCCTTGTCGGTGATAGTTTGTTTGTTTACGACCTTCTTAAAGAAGTTCATGATCTTATCCAGGACGGACGTGTTCCTGTCGATCAGCTCTTTGTTTTCAATGTTCATGTTGGTATGGGTGTTTAAGATCTTGTTAATGCAGCGCCGGTAGAACAGCGGCGCTGCGTTTATATAGTTACTAATAATGGCACTGTTGGTGATGCTTGCGCTGTAGTCATCAACCTGGTCGATGAAGCCCAGATCAAGCGCCTGGTCAGCATTCATCCAGGTGACGGAGTCGATCAAACTGTTTACTGTAACTCCGTCCAACCCGGTTTTATCCATATATATCTGAGCCAGGCGCGATTGTACTACATTCAGCATTTGTATATCCTTCAGCAGCTCGTCGGCGTTACCGCCGGTACCGACCATCGGTTTGTGGATCATCAGCAGGGCGTACTTGCTCATGATGACCTGATCGCCTCCCATGGCCACGATGGAAGCAGCGGAGGCGGCCAGCGCATCGATATAGGTGGTTACATTGCCGGGGTATTTTTTAAACAGATCGTATATGGCAATGGCGTCGAAGGCGCTGCCGCCAACCGAGCTGATGTGCACTTCCACATCCTGCCCGGCCGCTGCTTCCAGTTGGGTTTGGATATAAGCTGATGATAAGGTTCCCGAGCCGATACAATCGGTGTCGGTGTCGTAGAGGTAGATTTTCATGTTTTTTGATTACGCCGATGTGATTTTGATTACACCGATTTTTAGTCCGGAAGACGGGAAGTCCGAAAGTCCGGAAGATTGATTTGGGGTTAGTGACAGGGTATATTCAAAGATCGGGATAATTTGCGATAAATGTGGTGACAGTGTTTTGTCAGTATTATTTTTTTGATTACACCGATTTTGTTCGCGATTACACCGATTGTTCTTCTCTCCAGAGGCAGATCAGTAAGGCGCTTAAGTAGATGATGAATATTATGCTGATTGGCATATTCAAATGTCGGGATAATTGTTTGAAGAGATGGTGACAGTGTTTTGTCAGTTGGGGATTTGTTTATTCCTTTTTGACGCGTAACTTAGAGATATGTACCTAAATCGGATGAAACGATTATCAATATCATTCTGTGTAGTTCTGTTTTTCTCCTGCCAATTCTGTTACGCACAACATACAGTTAATCCGGAAGCAAAAAAACTCACTGATTCAGCACAGATGTTGGGTGAGACGCGCTGGGCTCTTAAGCATATGCCGAGAGTTACACGTGATAGTCTGTATAGAATGAAGCTTACCGTGCTTAACAAAGCAATCCATATAGATGGTGATTATTTTGAAGCCATTTATTATAAGTTCATTTTACTCGATCAGTTGAAGGATGACCGTGGTGCGTTAGTGGTTGCAAAAAGGGCCTTGCAATTAAAACCGAATGCTTCATGGCTTAAATATAGTATAGGGCTGGCTTATGACAGAATAGGTGATTCTGTGGCAGCAA
>DASZVE010000085.1:0-43069 GCA_035547095.1 Mucilaginibacter sp. | reverse complement strand
AGTTCTAATAGCAAAAGTCCGCAGGGTGCAATTTCCCCAAAATATCCCAACACACAACTGTAATCCCGAATTTACTCCACAGCCGGCGCAAGTAAGTTGGTTTAATACATTATTTATAAATATCTACAAATCAATACATTGCGGTTG
This sequence comes from Mucilaginibacter sp., assembly GCA_035547095.1. Taxonomy (GTDB): domain Bacteria; phylum Bacteroidota; class Bacteroidia; order Sphingobacteriales; family Sphingobacteriaceae; genus Mucilaginibacter. The sequence continues at coordinate 42,922 of DASZVE010000085.1, read as the reverse complement.
ATGGCATTATAATTGCCTAAGTCCTATCGCAACTAAAGCCTGAATAATGAAAATAGCTGTCGTCCTGTTAATATCATTACTTTCTCTGTCTTCCTGTATAAAAGAACTGAACGGCTTGCCCGAACCGTTAAAAGCTAAGGCGACTAATATCAGCTTTGCACCTAAAGGAGATACTATTCCCGATAAAGCAGCTTTCAGGCTCAGGTTGCTAAAGGATAGTATTAACTTTGATGAAACGATGTTCCTGTTCTGTTCGACATCAAAATTGTGCTACGATCCCGACGCCGATGGGCCATACATGCAGGGTTTTGGCCAGGTGAACCTGGCAAGCATATCGACTGACGGCCGGGACCTGGCAATATATTACCTGCCCTACAAATCAGGCATGAAGGTCGGCGTCGACGTCAATGCGAAAGCTGACGGGCCGTATATGATAGACATCGATTATCAAAGACAGATACCACCAAACGTACAAATATGGCTGAAGGATGCCTATCTGAAGGATAGCGTCAATCTGTCAAACAACCGTTATAATTTTAGTGTGGTTAAGGCCGATTCGAACAGTTTCGGCAAAGCAAGGTTTAGCCTGGTGATCAGGGAAGGCTCAGCACAGCATCAAAATGTGACGCCGCACTGAGCCGCTTAATATTTTCCGGAAAAGATTTTTTATGATTTGTCTTCCTTGATGCTGGTAACTTCGATGGAATCGTTCGTAACATTGCCATCAACCGTTACATTTTTGCCTGCGTACTTGGCCACTGCTTTCTGATTGGATATTTTATAAACTTTATCACCAACCACAAGAACCGCTTCTGCACCGCCCTTGATGCATTTTTTCACGCAAGCGATCCTTGCAGCAGGCGCTCCCATATCCGTTTTAGTGTCCGCGCAATGAGAGTCGCCGATATAGCCCTTCAAATGCTCGTCCGAAGGTTTGAACGACAGTAATGCCCCCACCGACAGAGCCAGGACACCGATTAACAATTTCTTTTTCATGATTAAGCTTTTTTTGGTTTTCAATTGGGTATTTCAAATTTAATAAAAGAAATAAGGGAACTTGAACAAAAAAACATTTTATTATGCCCTTTGTTTGCCCCCCGCTGTTATTTAGCGGGTGTAATAACGATATTCCTGAAATCGATCGGACCATGATCGCCCTGGAACAATATCGGGCCGGGTTCGCCTTCTTTGCTATCTATCGCCCCGCCCGTTATACCAGGTATTACGCGCTGACATATGACCGTCCTGCCATTGGCGACAATGGTTACTAAGCGACCCACCAGCGTAATGTCATACGACTGCCATTGACCGGGATCCTTCGCCATCATCTTATTTGGCGGCAGAAAGCCATAAACCGCGCTGAATTGGTTGTTGATCGGCTCGGGTTCGCCGCTTTTGGTGTCTATGATCTGTACTTCGTAACGCCCGCGCAGGTAAACGCCGCTGTTGCTGCCCTGCTGGTAACGAAACTCGACATGCAGTTTAAAGTCGGTGAATTTCTTGTCGGTGATGAGGTTGGAGCCCGAATGAAGGCTGCGCAGCATGCCTTTTTCCACTATCCATTGGTTTTTCCCGTCGGTATGCCACCCGGCCAGGTCTTTACCGTTGAATAATTTAATAGGCGTGCCCCATACCGGCGCTTTATCACGCATCAGCACAGGAGCCCGCACGCCGGTAAAATTATAGCTCTGGCCGTCGGTATAAACCATGGTGCCTTTGATTGCATCTCCGCTTACTTCAAATTCAAAGTCCATATTGCGGCTGCCCTCTTCCCATTGCGGAGGGATGGAGAAACTATATTTGCCGTTATCGACTTTAACTTCCGAGATCGGTCGGGCGCTGCCGAAGGCATATGTAAAACGGCCGATCAGCGTGTGCGTGCCGGATTTCTGTACCTCAAGCCACGAAGGCAGGCTTTTGCCCGATTTATCGATGGTAATATCCCATCTGCCTATAACATCGGGGTCTTTCATCATTTTGGCCTGGCCATTGGCATTAAAAAATAAGGCACACAATATGCCCAGGACTTGCAGCCTCAAAAGGCTGAAAAAAGAGTTGTGGTTTAAAATTGGTGATCTATTCATTGGTTGTGAGATATGTTCAAATATATAGTTTTCCGAAAATTAATAAGCCTATAAAAATTAACGGATAGCTTGTAACAGATACCTTAACCAAAAAATAACAAAAAATTAGTCAAATGCGAATAAACTATGTTTAGTTTCGCTAAACCGATTTTTTAACGGTCGCCGGTTTTTTACAACGAATTTTATACCCGGAAGAACAAATTTCGGTTGAAACAACGATGAACATTAGTACCTAGACACTTTAATACAACCCAGTTGATGGATAATTCGATAAAAATGGTGGTTTTTGATATGGCAGGAACTACCGTCGATGAAAATAATGTAGTTTATAAAACCGTGCAGGAGGCTATAAACCAGGCCGGGTTCAGCGTTTCGCTGGACGAGGTGCTCGAACAGGGCGCAGGCAAAGAAAAGCTCCAGGCCATTAAGGACGTTTTACAAACCTATGCCGCTAATAACGATAACGAGCTTGCAGCCCATATCTACCAGGATTTTATCAGCCGGCTGGACCGGGCTTATGATACCTTGGATATAATCCCTCAAAATAACGCCGTCGCACTGTTCGCTGCTTTAAAAGAAAAAAATATCCTGACGGTGCTCAATACCGGTTATGCCAGGCACACGGCCGAACAGATCATCCAAAAATTGGAATGGAAACAAGGCTCCGAATTCGATGGCTTGGTTACGGCCACAGAGGTCGATAAAAACAGGCCAAACCCGGATATGATATTTTATGCCATGAAGCAATTTGGGATTCCCGACAGTAAAAATGTGATCAAGGTGGGTGATTCGGTGATCGATATCGAGGAAGGTAAAAATGCCGGCTGCCTGTTGAGCATCGGCATAACTACCGGTGCCCATACTTCCGAACAGTTACAAGCGGCTCATCCCGACTATATCATCAACGACCTGGCAGAATTAGTGCCGATCATCGATTCGGCTAATCTCCGTTAACACCGCTTTTATTGCGGGGCCTATTCAACCAAGTTTGATTAGATTTGTTTAGGCAATAAAACCGAGATGGACCGCCAAACCAGGATCGTTCTGCGTCCGCGTGATACCCCGCGAACCTACTGGCTTACGCGTTTCGCCATCTTGCGACTGTTGGGCATCGTTTATGCCGTGGGTTTCCTGGTTGCCATTAACCAGATCGTTCCTCTCACTGGCGCGCACGGCCTTCTTCCCCTGGATAATTACCTGAAGCAGGTAAGCGCCGCATTGGGCTCGCCGGGTGCCGGGTTTGTGCGGCTACCCTCCATCTTTTGGCTCTGGCATTCTGATAATGCGCTGCTCGCGGTCCCGTGGATCGGTTTTATCCTGTCGCTGGTGATGGTGGCGGGCTATGTCAACGCACCTATGCTGGGCGTTATTTGGTTCCTGTATATGTCCATCGTCCATGCCGGGCAGGACTGGTACGGCTATGGTTGGGAAATACAATTAGGTGAAACCGGCTTTCTCGCCATTTTCCTGTGCCCTTTGTTGGATATGCGGCCATTTCCAAAACGACCGCCTCCGTTTCTTATCATCGTTTTGTTCCGCTGGCTAATTTTCCGCATCATGCTGGGCTCGGCCATGATCAAACTGCGGGGCGATAAAATATGGCGCGACGCTACGGCGCTGTATTACCATTTCGAAACACAGCCCATTCCCGGCCCCCTGAGCCGCTGGTTTCATTTCCTGCCGCGTAGCATCTTACGGTTCGGCGTATGGTTTAACTGGCTGGCCGAGCTAATAGCGCCCTGGTTTGCCTTCTGGCCGAGGATCGGTCGGCACATTGCCGGGGTGATCATGATATTACTGCAGGTAGTGCTCATCTTCAGCGGTAACCTGTCGTTCCTCAATTGGCTAACCATCGTTCCCGCCTTAGCGTGTTTCGACGATGGTTTCTGGGCCAAGATATTGCCAAAAGGGCTGGTAAGCCGTGCCAAAGAAGCAGCGGAAAGATCGGAAGAATCCAGACCAATGGTCGTTGCTTCGTGGGTAGTTACAGCCATTGTAATTTTACTTAGTTTCCAGCCGGCCCTTAATATCCTTTCGCCCGAACAGGCTATGAACGCTTCATTTGACCCGCTCGATTTGGTTAATACCTATGGCGCTTTCGGCAGTGTCGGACAAGAAAGAGCTAACGTGGTTTTCGAAGGCACTATGGATGATACTACCAACAATAAAGCGGTCTGGAAAGAATACGAATACAAATATCTGCCAACGCGCTTAGACAAAATGCCGCCACAGATAGCACCCTACCAACCGCATATCGATTGGCAGATGTGGTTTGCGGCTATGTCGACCCCAGATCAGTACCCCTGGACCTACAACCTGGTTTGGAAACTATTGCATAATGATCCGGACGCATTGAGCCTCTTTGCTAATAATCCCTTCCCTGGTAAGCCGCCAAAATACATCCGTGCTGTGCTGTACCGCTACCGCTTTGCCAAACCCGGCAACCCGCGACATCTCTGGTGGCAGCGCGACGACATGGGCGACTGGCTGCCTGTGCTTTCGACTGATAACCAGCAATTGGTTGAATTTTTAAAGTACCAGGGTTGGGTGAAGTAAACAGACTGATCCGGTGACAGCTGAGGAAGAAGTTATTCTGGTCCCCGTTTAATATGCAAACGCGATCAGGCGTCGCCGCCTGATCTTACTGATATCATTCGGAACCTGCCCACCGAATTGCTGTTACGGTGATTAATGGCCTTATTTAATTTGTCCTATCGGCGCGCTGCGGTATATGGTTTGGTTTTATATATTTTGCGATAAACGCAGGTTTATCGTCCCTGTAACTGCTAACTGCGCCCAACCGGTGCATTAGCCTGATATATTGCCAGGCCATATCGAACTGGTAAGCCTTAAAGCCGCTGCGCGCGCTTTTAGGGTAGAGGTGATGATTGTTGTGCCATTCTCCGGCTACTAGCCCCGGCCATAACTGGTTTATAGATTTATCGTCCCGATTATAATCAACACCATCCTTGTGCCTGTTTTTGCCATGCCCGTGCCCGTCATAATTAAAAGTTCGTACGCCTACCGCCCAGATGCCTGCCGCGGCAAATAAGGAGCAGGCGAGTGGATGCCCGCCGAGCAGGTAGAAAATAAAGTACCAGAAGGACCAGTTGAGCAACCACGCGGCTACCGTTCTTACCGGATTTGCGTACGAGCCCCAATACCTGTATTGCATGTAGGTGTTGGCTTTAACGCCGGTATGCGCCATTAATCGCTTTACAATATCGTAATCGGCCTCGCTCAGGTCTTTAGCTATAGGCTGATGATTAACATCGGCCAGGAAACAATACCAAAAACCCGCTTGCGCGTTGTATGGGTCACCCGGTTCATCAGATTTCGCATGATGTACATGATGGGAAACCACATAAATCTCTTCGGGAATAATACTGAGCGTCAGCTGCCGGGTAAAAAACCGCCAAAAGCGGTTACTAAAATTAAAGGCGCTGTGCGTACAATAACGGTGATGCCAAACGGTGCCATGTGTGCCCATAATAATCATACCGTAAACAAACACCCATACGGCCATCAACGGACTCATAAATTTGAAAATGAAAAGCAGGAAAAATGGAAGCAGGCAAAGCAGCTTAAACCAGCTAAAAAACGGCAGCCAATTTTTACGGTCGCGGAAAACATTCAGGCGGCTGAGAAATTCCTGAAAAATTGCCTTTACGCCAGGCTGCACCAATTGTCCGTTCTGATTTTTCCAGCCATATGACGGTGGCTGCAGAACATTGTCTAAAAACGACATTAAAATAAATTAGGGGGTGGGGTATTGTTCAATTATTTCGTGTACGCCTGTAGGCCACCAGGTGCCTGATGCTTCCCTGCGAAAGATCTTGCGCCGTTAGCGAAGCTTCACTTTTATCTAAGGCTTGCCTTAACGCTTGTTTTACTTGCTGAAAGACTTTTAACAGGATATCGGAACCCAGTCTTACAGTTATCAATGGATGATGGTCCCTCCTAAGCGCCGTAAGCTCTTCGTCGGTGGCAAGCTGTAAAAACCACGACTCTTCAATTTTAAAACCATGTTCACAGGCTTCATTCTTAAGGTCGAATAAAAATAGAGTTACCTGGTTTTCCAGGAAAAGTTGTCGCGCATCTGCGCCGCTAAGGGTCTGTTGATAATTATCCATATACTCGGCTGATTCGGTTAATAATGAAGCTTAAAAATTACCGGAATCAGTTTAAGGGCAATGTCTAAGTAATTATGAGAAGGCGTATACTGATTGTGCAATTTACGAAAACATTTTAGAATAATTAAATAAAGGTAAAATATTTTTATTCACCGTTACGCGGGTTGAATTTATTTTCATTTTTTTACGAAAAAGTAAACTATGCCGATATATAAAACCTATATTGCCCACTTATCAAACAATAGTACAATGCAAAAAGAAGGAACGGTGAAGTTTTTCAACAACCTGAAAGGTTTTGGATTTATTTCCCAAAATGACACAAAAACCGATGTTTTTGTGCATTCAAGCGGGCTAATTGACCAGATACGTGAAAACGACAAAGTAAGTTTTGACGTGGAACATGGCAAGAAGGGCCTTAATGCGGTAAACGTAAAAGTAATGTAATAGTCACTATAAAATTTACTCGTTGACACCCGCCCTCAAAAGCGGGTGTTTTTTTTTAATATTAAGTATTTTCAGAACTCTATGGGAAGATCGAGCGAAACGTTCAATAAAAAAGAAAAAGAAAAAAAACGGCTTAAAAAACAACAGGAAAAAAAAGAAAAGGCCGAACACCGTAAAGCCAATTCGAGCAAAGGAAAAGGGCTGGAAGATATGATGGCCTATATCGACGAAAACGGGGACATTGTTTCCACGCCTCCAGCCGCAGGCAAACGCAAACCTATCGATGCGGCGGGTATAGAAATTACCGTCCCTAAACGTACCGCGGATGCAACCAATGGGCGTAAAACGGGTGTGATAAGTTTTTTCAATACGTCAAAAGGCTATGGGTTCATTCGCGATTCGGAAACCGGGGAAAATGTTTTCTTCCATGTAAACGGGCTAACTTACCAGGCGAAGGAAAACGACAGAGTTAGCTTTGCGACCGAGCGGGGGCCCAAAGGTATCAATGCAACGGAGGTAACTAAAAATTAACAAAACCCGCGGCGGCATTTTCCTTATCAACGGCCCAAGCGCTTTGAACTGTTCGACATCATGCTTCCGGCCCGCGCCCTCCGTACGTCTCCCTGAACAACTTCTTAAAATAAGCCGTCGTTTCAAAACCTGCGGCTTTGGCTATTTCGGCAGGGGTGCGGTTTTTGCCGTCGGCCAGCAGCTCGCGGGCAATCTGCATGCGTATCACCCGGATGAACTTGTTGGGTGTAACGCCGAGGATGGCGTTAGTACGCCGGTGCAATTGCCGTTCGCTCATAAACAGTTCGCTGCTCAGCCTGGATAGGTCCAGCCTGCCTTTGCCGGCGTATTTCCGTACGACCTTCTCGAAATCCGACAGCCACGCTTGTTCGGCAGGATTAAACGCGTCGCCTGCAACGCCTTCTAAATTGCCCTCATTATGCAGTATGAACGCCGGCGCCTCAGGCTTCATCCCGATATTGTCCTTGGCATGCCCCAAAAGCTGCAGCAGCCGCTGGTATTCTTCCAGCCGTTTGCGGTGCGTGACGTTTTTGGCAATAGCAAATACCAGCTTTTTTGAGTTTACCGGCATGGAAGTCCAGGTAAGCCATACGATCTCGCCGGTTTTGGTAAGGTAACGGTTTTCAAAATTAAGCAGCGGCGTCCCCTTCCGTATCAGGTTGCGGCGGTATTCGGTAACGTGCTGGTCGTCGGGATGGACGAAGGAATTTATCGGTCGTGAAAACAACTCTTCCTCCGTGTAACCCAGCGTTTTAGAAACCGCCGGGTTGATCTTTTTGAAGTATCCGTCGAAACCGGCGATACACAGCAGATCGGGCGAAAGCTCAAAGAAGAACTCGAGACTATAGTTGTCATCCCCCTTTTTTTCCATTTAACGCGTGTTTAAATTACACGAATGTCAGTTTTGTTAGCAATTATGTCAGTTTTGTTATTACCAAATGTCGGAATTTTGAAATTAATTTAAAGAACGGTTAAACAATTTTTGCAGGCGTTATCCTGTATGAAAAAAAGGATTCTGGTTATCGACGACGATGAGGATATCCTGGAGGTACTGAAAATGATCTTACAGGATGCGGGCTACCAGGTGATTATCAGCGCTAACAGGATGGCGGCGGAGAACATATCGGCCATCAAACCGGACTTGCTCCTGCTCGACCTGCGGCTTTCCGGGTCAGACAAAGATGGAGCGCAGATCTGTTCCGAATTGAAATCGGGCGAGGCGTTGCAGCACCTGCCCGTTGTGCTGATATCCGCGGAAACGAATGTCGATGTCATAGCGCGTGAATGCGGCGCTAATGCGTACGTCCAAAAGCCATTCGACATTCACGAATTGGTGAGCCAGGTAAAGGAATATATTGCCTGAAAATTGTTGGCTGTAAAGTGTGCCCCTGATTATTTATCATATTTAAATCTAAACCTTGGTTAGCCCGGATCACGATTCGGGTTAACTTTTTTGACATCGTTCGTTCGTCCGTCTGCAATATTTAATTTTTTTGGTCGTATGCTCTTCGCTCCCGGGCCCTGGCGCAAAAATTCTTTTTTCAAAGCTCTTATTATCAGCATAAAAAGTTAAATTGGGTTTTCAAAACCTAAAATGCGCCCGCTCATCGCCATATTTTTGCTGTCCTTATCCGTTAAGGTGTGGGCCGGTTCGCCTGTTACCCTGCTCCCCGACAGCGACAAAAATGTGGTCGCCGATTATCCGCAGGTTTTGCAAAAAGCGGGCATAAAGAAAGTACGCTGCATCTTTAAGGATAGCCGTAAATTCATCTGGATCGGAACCGAGAACGGATTGTACCGTTACGACGGCACCAACCTCGACTTACTGCAGCACGATGCCGCCAACCTGCACAGCCTGCCGCAAAATACGGTGGTCAATATTACCGAGGACCATTCGGGGCGTATCTGGGCCGGGACACTGGAAGGCGCAGCCAGGGTCAACCCCTGGACATTTGTATGCAGCACATACAACAGTAGAAGGCATAATCTTGGGCAGGACTTTGATATCAAAATATCAGTCGATCGCCAGGGCAAGATATGGGCATACGGCAGCCGCGGGCTCGACCTGTATGATCCCGCAAAAGATATTTTCAGGAAGGTATGGCAACACGATGGTAAGAGCGGTGTCGGCTATATCAATTGCCTGACCGATTGGCAAAAAGATACACTTGCGTTCGGCACATTCGACGGCGCAGTACTCATCAATAAAAACAATTTTGGGTACCGAAGGCTGCTTGCGGGCACGGATATAACGGTTACACACGTGTTTGCCGACGGGAATAACAACTTATGGCTGGGCACATGGGCATCGGGTTGCCTGATTTACCCGGCTGGCGGCGGTCGTTTTCAAAAACTCTCTTTCGAAACCAAAAGGTCGGGCATACTGACTAATGTCATCACCGGCATCGTCGAGACCCGCTATAATAACGACAAAGTGGTGTGGATTGCCACCTTAAACGGGGTTTACAAAATGAAAGCGGGCGGCTGGCCGCTGAAGGGGGAGGTAACCCTGGTATGGCCCGGCATGGTGAACAACATTATGGCCGACGACGAACAATACATCTGGGAAGCAGGCGGCGTGGTATCGCGTTTTTACGCCGGCAGCAGCTTCTTTAAAACTGTTCCGATCGATTATTCCGGGTCGGTTCAGGATATACTGCGTGTAACTATCAAACAAAAACAATATCTCGCCACACTCACGTGGTATGCGTCGTCGGGGCTGGTCGTCAGCGACACAGCCGGCAACACCATTTATAAGCAGCCCCGGCAGATTAACGAAAATGTATCCAACATAGGTGCATTGGCGCGGGACAAATACGGCCGGCTATGGATATCATCGCTGGCAGGGGTTGGCGTATTCAACGATAGCTTCAACGAAATTTACGACTTTGCCAAGGCGCCCCCCGCGGATCGTTTATCGTCAACCAAAACCAATCACCTGGTCATCAGCCACGATACCGTATGGATAGCCTGCTACAAGAAGGGGGTCGACCTGTACGACCTTAATTTCCATAAGCTGAAAACCTTTCTGCCTGGCGACCGGTCGGGCCTGGCAGACGATTTTATCCAGCGTCTTTTTGCCGACAGCCGGGGTAATATATGGCTGCTTGGCAACAGTAATCTATATAAATACCAGGGGGCGGCTAATAAATTAAGGAAATTTAACTTTAACAGGGATAGTACGGCTTTTTCCGTAAACTGTATGGCCCAACTCACTAACGGCGACTTGCTTATAGCATCTGGTTCGGGCCTGTTTAGGCTGAACCCTAAAACCTATAGCTACCGGAGGATAACATCGCCGCTTATTAACGACAACAACATTATAGCCGTTGCAGCAGATGCAGACGACAATATTTGGTTTATCAATTCGGAGCATTTGATTTGGTACCAACCAAAAACCAACCACTTTACACTTTTCGGGCACGAGGATGGCCTGAACACCGACGATGACCTGCAATGGCTAAGCTTTCTCGGCAATAAAAAGCTGGCATTGGCGGCCAACAAGCAGATAGTGACGTTTACACCGGATAAAAATGAACGGCGCACATTACCGGCCCGGCTTTATTTTCACGATATAGAGGTAAACGACAGTACAATGACGCGCGGCATCGCAGGCGGCCCGCTCAAACTGAAATACAACGAGAACAGGCTTAACATCGGCCTTGGAGTGGTCAACTACATTAAGCCGGAGCAAAACCTATATGCTTACCGGCTAAGCAGCGTCGACGACAAATGGGTATACACATCGCACAACTTTGCGTCGTATGCCAACCTGGCGCCGGGCAATTACACGCTTAAATATAAAGCGGCGAATTATGCGGGCGTTTGGAGCCAGCCGATCAGCATGGACATTACGGTGTACCCTCCTTTTTGGGCCACCTGGTGGTTCAGGCTGCTGAGCATCGCGGTTGTAGGCAGCATATTATTTGTTTCGGTACGATATGTTCTGCAACGCAACCTGCGTGAACGGATATTAAAACTGGAGAAGGAACAGGCCGTGGAAAAGGAGCGCAACCGGATAGCCCGGGATATGCATGACGACCTTGGCAGCGGGCTTACAAAAATCGCCATCCTGAGCGAGGTTGCCAAAACACAGGTGGGCGGAGCAGTTCAGGCTTCATCAAATCTTGATGTGATATCCGCGGCATCACGCGAACTGGTGGATAACCTCCAGGATATTATCTGGGTGCTTAACCCGCGCAATGACTCATTGAGCAGCCTGGTACTTTACATTAAGGAATATACTGAAGGGTTTTTCGAGCCGGCGGGTTTGCAATGCGAGTTCGCTTATTGTAATACCGACAAACCTATAAAGCTTTCGGAAGAGCAGCGCAGGAATATTTTCCTGGCGGTAAAGGAAAGCTGCAATAATATTCTGAAACATGCTGCCTGCACCAGCGTACGTATCAGCCTGAAATTGGAACACAACCGCCTGGTCATATCGGTAAAGGACGACGGCCGCGGCTTTGACGTGGCCGGCGTAGGTGTGTTCTCGAACGGGCTGCAAAATATCCGGAACCGCATGGAACAGATCGGCGCTGCCTGCCGCATCGTTTCCGAAAAAAATTCGGGCACCGCTATCACCCTCACTATACCCGTCTAACACTTTTTTGTGAGTGCACAAAATTTGCAAACTGATAGCTTTGTAGTTAAAATATGATCGACGTAGCCATAGTTGAGGATATTAAGGAAATACGTGAAGGGCTGAAGATTTTGATCAACCTCAGCGAAGGCTTTTCGTGCGAAAAAGTGTACTCCACAGCCGAACAGGCGCTGCAGTCGCTGCCGCTGGCAAAACCCGATGTCGTCCTGATGGACATCAACCTGCCCGGCATAAGTGGCATCGAATGCGTAAAACAGCTTAAACCTATATGCCCGGACACCCAGTTCATTATGAGCACGGTTTACGAGGATGACGAAAATATTTATGAATCGCTGAAAGCCGGAGCGACGGGTTACCTGCTCAAAAAAACAGTGCCTTCCCGCATACTTGAGGCCATCTCCGAGGTGTATGATGGAGGTTCGCCCATGAGCACCCAGATAGCCCGCCGCGTTATCGCATCGTTCCAGAAAGAAGACAATATAGCATCATCGGAGATCCTTACATCGCGGGAGAAAGAAATACTAAAGAATTTATCGGACGGGCTGAGGTACAAGGAAATAGCCGCCAAACTTAAGATCAGCATCGAAACCGTCCGTAGCCATGCCCGGCGCATCTACGAAAAACTGCATGTACAAAGCCGTACCGAAGCGCTGAACAAGGTATACGGCAAAAATTACCGCTAACACTTTTTTGCGATTGATTGCCCTGCGCATTGGAGGTAGCTTTAGGTAAACAAATAAAGCTATTATGAAGAAGTTATTGACCCTTTTGGTTTGCATCCTTATTGCCGGGCCGGTTTTCGCACAGGTGGAAAACCCTACCGACGCAGCAAAAAACGGAGCGACGAACGCGACGAACCGCAATATCGACAACACGGTGAACAGTGGCATCAATAAAACTGAAGGTGCCATAAAAGGTCTTTTTAAAAAGAAAAAGAAAAACGACAATAACCAGCAGGCAACCGTTAACCAGCAGAACAATAGTCAAACGGCATCATCCACAAATGGCGGCAGCGATGCCGGCCCCGCAACAATAGCCGATTATAAGAACTACGATTTTGTTCCCGGCGATAAGATCATATTCCAATCGAACTTGCAGGACGAAAGCGTGGGCGAAATACCCTCGCAGTTTATTCTTAATCATGGGCAAATGGACATTCAGCAGGTGGACGGTGAAAATGTGATCCACATCCCCGCCGGTGCGGGAGCCACCATGATGCCGCGCATGAAAACCACGGCCTATATGCCCGACCAATTTACCGTCGAGTTCGATTTTAAAAACGAAAAATTTGGCATTAACCACCTGATGGTCGACTTTGGCAACAGGGTATATTACGCCCAAAATCCAGCTATCATGCCCGGCTTGTACTTATATAACGGTTCCGTTAACTGGACCCTGGGCGACGTAGATTATCCGGCCGACATGCACGTCGACAAGCCCGGTCAGTGGCACCATATAGCAATAGCTATTAATAAAACAGTAGGCAAGGTTTACATCGATCAGTACCGCGTAGCCAATGTGAATAACCTGACCGGCAAACCCAATAACGTAACCATCGATCTTAATGGGTACGAGAGTTCGTATGTTAAAAACATCAGGATCGCATCGGGCGGCATCGATATCTATAAAGAAGTAACAACCGACAGCAAAATTGTAACCCATGGTATTTTGTTTGATGTAGATAAGTCGACCATCAAGCCTGAATCAATGGGTACCATCAACAGCATCTATCAGCTCCTGGCTAAAACGCCATCGTTGAAATTCGAAATCGATGGTCACACCGATAATGCCGGCGACGCGGCGCATAACCTTACGCTGTCACAGCAACGCGCCGATGCGGTTAAGGCGCAATTGGTGTCGATGGGTATTGATGCTTCGCGGCTGACCACCAAAGGTTTCGGTGACACCAAGCCGCTTGGTCCAAATGACTCACCGGAAGGCAAAGCCAATAACCGCAGGGTTGAACTGATCAAGACCAGCTAAACCATTCCCCTGCGAGAAAAATGAGAAAAGTGGGCCTTACTGTTGTGCTGCTGCATATAATGGCCACGCTTTATGAGAACCTTCTGTAATAATTCTGATGAGCGGACGCTAAAGAAAATGCTGTTTACAAGAGCAGCGGTAACGGGTCGACCGGGCAGGCGCTTCATAAGGGTCTGAGCCTGCCGGTCACCTTTTATTGTGTGGCCGCCGACACCGGCTGCCCGTGGTACTAAAAATTGCTGGTTCCCAAAACGAAATATCGTGATGAAAAAAATCTTCCTGTCAGCATTATTGATAACGCTTTTGTCAACTGTTCCATTCGCTGTATTCGGACAGGCAACGGATTGCCCTCAATTTCCCGCTCCATGCCCGCATAGCGCGGAAATAAACGAAGCGATGAACACAGCCGGTCGTATGGCCGATAACAAGGTTACGGAACAGGAAATGAACATGGAGGCCAACCTGCGTAGTACGTTTACCGACCTGCTGCAAAACGTCGGCCGCAAACATCACTGGCAGGTATATGAACTTAACGAATCGAGCTATAGCAGGCCCAATACCTTTATCGGGTTCCCGCAATGGGAAGCCACTCCCTATGAAAAAAGGCCGCCGCATGCGTACGAGATCAGCTTTATGATCATTGTCAATAAAGACTCGCTGCAAGCCTGGCGCGACTGGTATACCGGCGATTTTCAACAGCAGGCAAACCAGGCGGTGTCGGACGTCCAAAACGACCAGCAGAATACAGGCAACGATAAGGTTTTGCAATCACTTAGCGACTCGGCGCAATACTACGCCCAACAAAGCGCGAAATATATGCAGGACCACTACATGGAGTTTGCCGCAGCCGTGCAAAAAAACGACCAGAAAGCGCAAAAACGGTACAACGATCAAATAGCCATGTATCAGAAAAAGCAGGATGCGATCATGAAAAAAATGCAGGATCGATCGAATGGTGACAATTCAGCCTCGGCCAACTCCTATGATCATCTCAAAAAAGAACAAATAACTAAAACTGAGCAATTTATAAATGCCTCGGTGTTGCTTGTTCACTTCGCAGTTAACGAATCGATGGTAGGATTTGGTTTAAGCGACGGCGGACAGCGAAGTATTAGTCCGCAACAAAGGCTGAACGTACCCGGCGCATATTATGCAGGTTTGCTTAAAAACCCTTCGCCGCCAGATAAACAATCTTATCTTGTCAGTGCGTACGACTATCTTTACGATCATCCATCGCACGTGGCCACCGTGCTTTACGGAAAATGGCTTGGCCAACGGACATCTTTTAACCTGGTACAGGCAGCTTACCGTGCAAACAGCGCCAATACAAACCTAACTGCAATAAAACCTGTTAAATGCGACAAAGTGCAAAACCTGGCGATCCATCTTGAAGGCCGGCCCGATTATATCAGACAGGTACTTAACGAATTAAATACCGAAGCCTTACAGAAATTAATTGTCCCATAGATCACAATTAACCACCAGTTATGAGAAAGATCATTTTATTTACATTTTGCTGCGCTATAACGACCGGCGCCTTCGCGCAAAAATGTTTGGATATCAATATAGTTTCGTTAATGGGGCAGCTACAGTCCCCCGGAAGCGCAGCCACCGCTTACGGCAATTGCCAGACTTCCAAAAATGCTGATGAGCAAACGGTTATTGTCAATTACGGGACGGCCTATATGAACCTGGACAATATGCTGAAAACCAACATGCAGGCATTTAACGGCGCTGCCCTGGCTGGTATGGGAGCAACCGGGCCCGATCCTTCACAGGTACAGAATGCGCAGGCTATTGCTGTAAAAATGCAAAGCATGACACCCGATCAGCAAAAGGCTTATGCCATGCAAATGGCGCAAAACATGCAGCATTCGTATACCAGTTCGCCGGCGATGGCCGAAAACCCGCAAATAGCGAAGATAGTAGGACAAACGCAGGAACTCGCCGCTACGCGGCTTGTGCCGCTCGATAATGAATTTGCAGCCAAATACCGCGAACTGATCGAAAAGGAAGCAAGTGAAAAAGGCCAGGTTGCGCAACCTAATTATGGCAGTTGCCCTGGCGTAGATAAAATCGGACTGCCATCGTGCGGATGCATTAATAGTTTGGCTGGCTCTTACTGGCAAAAAATTGTTGTTATTGACGACCGCTATACGGGCCAGAAAAATGCATTACTGCAAAGCTATCTGCCCCGCATCAAAGCGCTGGTAGGACAAATAGAGGATAACATAGCAAAGCTCCATCGCGGCGATGACGTGAACACCCAAACTTTCAAACGAATGCTGTTCAGCTCGCAGTCAACCGCGTTCAGCGCCGCCTTCGATACGGCGGCAGCCATAGTAGAGGATGTTCAAAAAACAGGGTCGGACGATTATGTAAATAAAGTCAATTGCGACAACCAGGTATATCTCCTGGGCTGTGCCCGCGGCGGGAAATAACTCATCAGTTCATATCATGAAAAATCTGTCGTTACTGCCCATCGCCATATTTTTAAGCCTGGCGTGCATCTGCCGGGCTCAGGACCCTGAATGCAAGTGCCCGCCCATCAAAATGTATATCTACGATACGCGGCTGGATTTTAAACCTGATTCGCCTTATACAGCAGAAGAAGCCGGCAAATACACCGAGGCGCAAAACTCGGGCGATTGGCTCGACGCGGATTATACCAAACAGCAATCTGACGAATTCAAGGTTTACAAAAATTTTGCGCCGGGCACTAAAACAGGCCACTCCGTAGAATATCCTCCATCCAACGGCATAGGGCCTTCTGACATCGACTTTACCAGCTTTGTGAACATATCCAGGGAAGGCGTGCCGGGCAAATACACTTACAACGTAACGCTGGTCATCGCCGATTCGCGCCGGGCCGAAGGCGTTGTAGATATTACACAGGCCGCGCTCGATCTTGGTGACGTTGACGCAACCATCGATGCCTTGGTTGGGTCGCTTGGGTCCATAGTCGACAAGTTACGGGATTACCAGAAACAAATTCGTGACGGATCGAACGGTACAAAATGGATCGGCGCCAAGTGGCGGACAACGGCGGATAAGCACGTTCTAAAAATACAGGACGTAACGGACGTCCATATCAAATTATTTGATTGTGTCGACGAAAAGCCCATCGCCAACCAGCAAGTAAGTGTAAAGCTGACCAATACCGATAAGGGCGATCTGAGCCAGGACAAGGTAACGACCAATTCGTCGGGCGAAGCGACAGTGACCTTTACCGCCCGAAAAACAGGTAGCACCCGCGTATATGTGGACTATACCTACACTAACATCTACGACAAATCAGGTAACGCCACCAAGTGCAACGACCAGGGTGATATCGACATCATCGACGACATGTACAAAGTAACCATGGACGCGGAGGTTACCGGCCCTGCGGGAATGCACTATAAGTTGAAAGGCAAAACTACAGCCAGTCTTATTTCATTCGCCGACAGCACCTACGGTTTACGGCCAACTGATGGAACGAAAAACATGCAGGTAAACGTTATAGCAGCCGGGGTACCCGGAAAAATGACGCTTATCAACCCGCGGCAATACAATATCCCCATTGTTATCAATGTGGGCAACGTAGGCGCCGGACTTAAGCGCAGCGCCAAAGCCACCATAGCTATCCAATCGTTTTCGCCCACCGACAATATGAGCCGTACGATAGAGGAAATGTACCGGACCCCGGCGAGCGTCATCTCCATGCCAAATAATATAAACGCTGTTTTTCATTCGGCATTTATGCAAAACACCATATCGTCGACGAAGGCTAATGGGGCGAAAGCCCGGCAAGACCTTCCCGTTCTGGAACGGTTAAGGGCAAACAAAAACAACCCCGCTTATTTTCAATCTGCGCAAGGAAAGGCCGACTTGGCAGCGCTGCAAAAGCTATCGCAGCAACATGGCTTCGATTTGTCTAAGATGTATAGCGGAAAGGGTAAAGCGCCCGCCGGGGCCAGCGCCGCCAACATCGCCTTTGTACAGGGAATAAAAAATACGCAAACCGACCCGAATGCGTCTAAAACCGCATTGGGTGGCGGTATGCCGTCCGTCATGGGTGGATTGTACCAAAAAGAAGGCACATTCAACCCTCAATCGCCAACGGCGCTGGAAATTGATGACCAAAGCAGCGTTGGGCCCGTACATGGCAACATAAAAATTACGATAGAAAAAATAAAATGACCTAAACCATATCTTACCACAATTACTGAGACAAACAGTTCAGTAAGCCGGTATGAAGGAAGAGCAGTAGCCGGCTTAAATTAACCCCCGGTTAAAACCGGGGGTTTTTTGTTCAATTTGGCTGAAATATGCTTACCTTTCGGCGGGTCTCACAGATCAATTTACCAGGAGCAGCCAAAACATTGTTGTTATCCGGGTGTTGTCTGCTATAAGCTATTAAAGTCAACCTGAACTTTAATTAATATGAATAAGAACCAGGCTCTTTTTCCGGACGATGAATTCAGGCGTATGGCCAACAGCCTGCCGTTATTGGTTCAGGCGGTAAGTACCGACGGCGCCTGCAGCTTTCTTAATACAGCGTGGTTGGCGCTAATTGGCGAGGATAAGAAAGAAGCTTGCCAGGCGTGGGAAGAAGGCGTTCACCCCGACGACTTGCGGCAAAACAGGGGCATCCTATCCGATTCTTTAGATTCACGAAAAGAATTCAAACGATTATACCGAATTAAACGGTACGACGGCTTATTTAGATGGATAGCTGAAAAATTTGTACCCCAATATTTAGCGGATAACACTTTTGCCGGCTACGCGGCTTATGGCCTCGACATCGGCGATCAGTTGGAGGACCCGAAGTTGAGAGACGACCTGTTTGAACTGGAGGCCCGGCACAGGCAAAATTCTGATGAAGAACTGGTGAGTACCAACGAGGAGCTTACCGCCACAAATGAAGAATTGGTCGTCGCCAACGAGGAGTTGAGGCAAACACAGGAAAGCCTGGCCGAACTGAACCGCGAATTGGAGGATATCGTCGCTGTAAGAACAAAATCTTTATGGGAGAGCGAGCAAAAAGCACAGACCTTAAACGAAGAGCTGGCGGCGACGAACGAGGAACTGGCCGCAACCAATGAAGAGCTGGCAACAACCAATGAAGAATTAAGGGCTACGAATGAAGAACTGATTGAAAGCCGTGAAGAGATCTTAAAAAGGGAACGGCTTTTTAAATCGATCGCCCTGAATATTCCGAAATCCGTTGTTGTGGTGATCGGCAAGGACCACAGGTTTTTGGCTGTCGAGGGCGACCTGATGACCAAAATGGGTTACGATAGCCGCGACTATGTGGGGAAACATCCCACCGAGGTTGCGCCGCTGGAAAGATATGAAGCCAGCAAACATTTATATGACCGGGTACTGCAGGGAAAGCAGTTCACAGTCGACCGGAAGGGACCAACTGGTGAAGATTATCGAGTTGAATTCGTACCCCTGCGCAACGACCAGCAGGAAGTATACGCCGCCCTTATCGTCGCCCTGGATATTACCGATATCCGGCAGGCAGAAGAGCAAAGTGCTAAACTGGCCGCAATCGTAACTTCTTCCGACGATGCGATCATCAGCAAAACGCTGCAGGGCGTTGTAACCAGCTGGAACAAGTCGGCTGAAAGAATATTTGGTTATACAGAAAAGGAAATGGTCGGCCAGTCTATACTGAAGATCATACCACCCGACAGGGTAGATGAAGAGCCTCGGATATTGGAACGGCTCAGAAAGGGCGAGCGGGTAGATCACTTTGAAACCAAGAGAATGACGAAGGATGGCCGCTTACTCGACATTTCTCTTACCATCTCGCCGGTTCGGGACAGCGAGGGGCATATCATCGGCGCGTCCAAGATCGCCCGCGACATTTCGGAGAAAAAGCTGGACGAACAAAAGAAAAACGACTTTATCGGCATGGTGAGCCATGAGTTAAAAACACCGCTTACCTCGCTTACCGCCATCGTGCAGCTACTACAGGCCAGGCTCGGCCAAAGCGACGACAGTTTCCTGGCAGACTCGTTGAAAAAGGCTAACAAGCAGGTTAAAAAAATGGCCGATATGATCAATGGCTTCCTGAACATATCACGTCTCGAATCGGGCAAAATGCCGATCATGAAAAAAGAGTTCGAACTTGGCGCCCTCATTAAAGACGCCATTGACGAAACCAGGTTTATGATCGGCAACCATGAGTTCAAATTTAATAACGGGCAACCCATTCATATCTATGCCGACAGGGACAAGATCGGCTCGGTTGTTTTAAACCTGCTGAACAACGCGGTTAAATACTCGCCCAAATCGCGTACAATTGAAGTGGACTGTGTGGTTATCGACAGCCGGGTACAAGTTAGCGTAAAAGACGAAGGGATTGGCATTAAAGCTGCCGACAGGGATAGACTATTTGAACGTTATTATCGTGTTGAAGACGAACAAACGCGGCATATTTCAGGGTTTGGCATCGGTTTGTACCTCAGCGCCGAGATCGTAAAGCAGCACGGAGGTAAAATCTGGGCGGAAAGCGAACCGGGCAAAGGTTCTACCTTTTATTTTACCCTTCCGCTTAAATAAGCTATAGTCACATGTTCATTGTGTAACTGCGACACAATAATTTGGATATATCGTTCCAATCGCTATCTTGCGGGAATTATAAACCGTTCACATGCAGCATCATTCCCTGGCTTCCAAGCCGCACTATCCTATTCTCGACGGCCTTCGGGGCGTAGCGGCTGTTATGGTAGTGGCCTTCCACACGCTGGAGCCGCTCTCAACCAGCCATCTCGACCTGATGATGAATCACGGCTATCTTGCGGTGGATTTCTTTTTCCTTTTGTCGGGCTACGTTATCGGCTACGCCTATGACGATCGCTGGGACAAGATGAGCGTAGGGGGATTTTTCAAGCGCCGTTTGATACGCCTCCAGCCTATGATCATTATCGGTATGGTTGTCGGCGCCATATTTTTTTACTTCCAGGATTCGCCCGCGTTTCCGCTTATCCATACTGTTCCTGTCTGGAAAACGCTACTGGTAATGCTTATCGGCTGTACACTGATCCCCGTGCCGCTTTCACTGGATATCCGGGGCTGGGGCGAAATGCACCCGCTCGACGGACCGGGCTGGTCGCTTTTCTTCGAATATATTGCCAATATCCTGTACGCGCTTTTTGTGCGCAAGTTTTCCAAGACGCTTTTGACCATCCTGGTCATTATCTGCGGTGTGGCGCTGATTCAATATACCGTTACCAGCCAAACCGGGGACGTTGTCGGCGGCTGGTCGCTCGATCCGCTTCAACTGCGCATCGGTTTCACCCGTATGATGTATCCCTTCTTTGCCGGTTTGCTGCTGCGGCGCGTTACTAAAACAAGCAGCATTAAAAATGCCTTTTTTTGGTGTACCCTGCTGGTTGTGATATTCTTTTGCATGCCGCGCATCGGCGGCGCGAAGGGGCTTTGGATGAACGGCCTTTACGAGTCGCTCACTATCATTTTTATCTTCCCGCTCATCGTTTACATGGGAGCAAGCGGCACGCTGGTTGGTAAATTCGCTACGAAATCATGTAAGTTTTTGGGCAATATTTCCTATCCCCTTTACATCTCGCATTACCCGCTGATATATACCTACTGGGGCTGGATAGCGCGGAATAAAGTCACTACACTTCAGCAGGCAGGCCCATGGGCGCTACTTGTACTGGTATCCGCCGTCGCGCTGGCTTACGGTTACCTGAAGCTTTACGATGTACCGGTACGGCAATGGCTGACGAAAAGGTTTGGCAATGCCTGATATAAAAGCCGGCAATTTCATACTTTTAAATCATGAAATTGCGGGCCAGATCACTCATTTGCATTATCGCCATTATCATCGGACACCATGCCTGCGGACAAGTTTCGCTTGGCAATGTCGCGTTGAAAGATGTGACCATCATCGATGCTAACCATAAGCAGCCGCTCGCGCATCAAACTGTCCTGGTCCGGGGCCGTGTGATTGCCGATATGTTTACGAACGGCAGCAAAGCTGTCCCCGACTCATTTGTCATTATCAACCTGCACAACAAATACTTGTTGCCCGGCCTGATAGATACCCATGTCCATATGGCTACCGACCCGTCGGGAACGGATAACCGGGCGCATACACTAAGCACCCTTGAGCAGATGCTGTACAGCGGCGTCACCATCGTAAGGGACATGGCCGGAGATGCGCGCACGCTTGCAGGTTTGGCAAGGGATGCGAAAACCGGCGACATCGTATCGCCCGACATTTATTATTCCGCGCTTATGGCCGGACCGGAATTCTTCGGCGATCCGCGTACGCATACCTCTGCTGCCGGGGCGGTGGCCGGCAAAATGCCGTATATGCTGGGTGTGACCGATTCGACCAACATGACCCTCGCTATCGCTGAGGCCAAAGGTACCGGCGCTATCGGCATTAAATTGTATGCTGATCTGTCGGCAAGCCTGGTGAACAAGATCGTAAAAGAGGCTGACAAGCAGGGAATGATCGTTTGGGGACATGCCTGGCTCCAAAAAGCCCGGCCTTCCGACCTGATCTATGCAGGCGTAAGTTCGGTATCCCATGCGCCGTTAATGGTATACGAGAAAATGGACAGCATCCCGTCGGCCTGGAAAAAGGGCACACACACCGCGGCATTTTGGGATAAGGTTACACCCGACCTTTCTGCCCTGTTTGAACTGATGAAGCAGCATAACACGATTCTCGACGAAACCCTTTTAACCTATCAACGGGCGGGGAAAGAAAGCTCATCGTGGCAATGCAGCTATGAATTAGGCAAAAGGATAACTGCCAAAGCCTACCAGGCAGGGGTAAAAATTTGCGCCGGAACAGACGACGACCAAACCGAGTTTGTGCAGGGCGAACTGGATTGTCTCGTAAAAGAAGCTGGGTTTAAACCGATCGACGCGATAATTGCGGCGACACTGCACGGAGCCGAAGCCTTGCATATAGATGATAAATACGGGACCATAGAACCCGGTAAATTCGCCGATCTGCTGGTAGTCGATAAGGATCCGCTGGACGACATTGCCAACGTCAGGTCGATCAATTTTGTAATGAAAGAAGGGAAGATTTTCAGGAAATAGTAAATCATCGGGCTCCTTGCGCCGGGTTTATCCGCCATCTGCACAAGAATAGTATCAAAATAACGTTTTACTGTCAATTCGGTCCTGGAATGACAGTTACTTATCACAAACTGACCACAGCGCTTTTCCTCCTCACTTTTTATGGCCTCGCAATGGCCCAGGTTAAGGAAAAGGATAAGGCAAAGCTCGCTATAGCCGACTCGCTCTTTCATCACAAATTTTATAGAAGGTCTGCCCGGCAGTATTTTAACTTATTTAAAAATGACACTGCAAGCCGGTCTGATTTGAACCTGTTTAAAGCTGCTGAAGCCTGTTCGAAAGCGAGGCTCAACGACAGTGCCTTCCAATTTCTGTATGAACTCATACACCGGGGCGGCCAGCCCGGGTTTGATCAAATATTATATGATCCGGATCTAAAAAATTTACAAAAAGATAAAAGGTGGCCCCTAATGCTTCAAAAAATGGAATTTTTTAAGGGCCAATTTAATTCACCTGTGTCAGCGGAGCTGATCGGCATGAAAGAGCAGTGCGAGGCCTTATTAAAAAAACAGGCGGAAACGGCAAGCAATACCGGGCGCAATTGGATTTTATTCAGGGCATATCGCGATTCGCTGACCTGGCTTGATTCGCTAAACAGGCTAAAACTGAGGTCGATCATCAACACATATAGCTGGCCGGGGCCGCATCAGATCGGTAAAAATGGTAGTCAGGCCTTGGTCTATATCTTTTTTCGCTTGGATGCGCCCGAGCAAAAAAGGTATTATCCTCTTATTGTAACCGCTTTCAGGCAGGGTAAAATAGATGCAAAAAATTTTGCGGCTATAAGCGATAAGTTATCCTTATCCGACACCGGCAAACAGATCTACGGCACACAATACAATGGTTCGAAGGCTATATTGTATCCGGTAATGAACCGCGACAGTTTAAATTTGCGAAGAATGGCTATCGGCCTCACCCCTCTGGCCGATTCATTAATCAGGCGATAATTTATAGAAACGGGCGTAGCAAAACGAAAAAGCCCTGAAATGTTCATCCAGGGCGCTTTATTGTTCAGAAGAGAAATTATTGCTTCACCCGTTCGCCGGCGCCTTCGAACATGCCGCCCATCATACTTGCCTTAACATGGTCGTCGTCGTCCTTGCGCTCGATGTTCACATTCACATCATAGCCCTGTGCGATAAAATAAAGCACCAGGCCTTTGTCGTCCTTTTCCACCTTGGTCAGCGGTATATCTTTTTTGGTTTCGAGGTCCTGGTAGGTGCCACTCAGCTTGCCGTCCTGTTCGGTAACATTGAAGATAATGTGCGTGTCGCCGTTGGGCAGACCTTTGAACAGGATGTCCCATTTGCCCACCAGGTTGGCCGATGTGGTGCTTGCTGTCGTTACCGGCGCGGTTTTCGCTGTATCCGCCGTTTGCGCCGGCGCTTTTTCGGCGAAGAATGCCATAGCCGCAAGGCCCGCCACGATTAGTTTGATCTTTTTCATGTTTGATTGAATTAATAGTTATTATTTGGTTTGATTTCTTCGCTTTATGCTTTCTGCTTTGCGCTTTCAGCTCCAATCAATAGCTCAAGCCAGCCCCGAACTTATACAACGGGTCCTTCGAATCGTAAGGCATGTCCTCCTTCTGGTTGCGTACGGCTTCCATCGACGACGGCAATTCGATCGGCAAATGACCTTCCGGTTTGTATTTCCCGAAAACCACGTCTAAAAGAGCCCTGTCATTCGATCCGAAGTTTACCATCAATGCCTTTGCATAACGGTTGATCTCGGGCACAACAGCCGGGCGGTCGATATAAATATCAACGACCGTCGGCACCGTTTTTTCCAGGTCGAGGATATCCTGCAGCGCCTGCCCCTTGAAATCCAGGTCGCCCCAGTGGAACATGCTTGCAATGAAATTCCCTTTGGCTTCGGGTATTGGGTAGTTGGGCGTTTGCAGCCTGATAATGGCGATGTCCGCCTGTTTGGGATCGGTTACGATGGTGCCGTATTCCGCGGCTATTTTAGGGTTGATGTTTTTAATATAGATCTTCAGCTTGCCGGGCGCCAATGGCAGTGTGTGGCCGTCATTTTTCAGCAGGGTGATCGACTTGCACTGAGCTTCCTGGCCGGCTTTCATAAATTCATCGCAGCCGACAATAGCTGCAGCCTTCTTTTCATCCACAAAAGGATTATCGAATAAACCCAGCTCAAATTTCAGGCGAAGCAGCCTCGCTACCGATTCATCGATGCGCTTCTCGCTCAGTTTCCCTTCCTTAACCAGTTTTACAATTACATCAGGTATCATCTCGCCGCCAAGCTGGTCGACGCCGGCGTCGATGATCTTTTGCACGCGCTCCTCGGTGCTCAGGTTCTCTACCCCCCAGGCCCTGGCGGGGAAATTAACCGGACCGATCTTCGCATCGGTCACCAGGCCCCAGTCGGTACAAACCACGCCATCGTAATGATAGTGCTTGCGCAGCAGATCGGTGATGATGGCCTTGTTGTAAGAGAATCCCACCTCGGGTATGCCTTTTTGACCCATCGGTACGCCATAATAAGGCATAATAGCCGCCGTGCCTGCTTTAAAAGCCGCTTCGAATGGTATCAAATGGTATTTAAAATTGTTGCCGGGATAAACCTCGCCCTTCTGAAAATTAAAATGCGGGTCGAGCCCATCCTTTTGCGGGCCGCCGCCGGGGAAGTGCTTGGTCATCATCGCAACGCTGTTAGGGCCCAGCTTTTCGCCCTGGTAACCCTTGATGTAAGCCGTAGCCATGCGCGATGATAGTTCGGCATCCTCGCCGAACGTGCCTGAAATTCGCGGCCAGCGCGGCTCGGTAGCCAGGTCGACCTGCGGGTGCAGGCCTTGCCGTATGCCCGTAGCCAAATATTCCCGGCGCGAGATGTCGGCAAACTTCTCCATTTCTTTTTCGTCGCCGATGGCTGCCATGCCAAGCGGATCGGGCCACATGGAAAAAGTTTTGGCCGACATCGCGAAAATTCCTGCTCCGCCCTGGTTCCTCGGGTCCGAGGCGATAGTCAGTGGGATGCCCAGCCGGGTTTTTTCCTGCTCATATTTCTGTATCCTGTTATACCACATGGCCAAAGTATCCGGCGCGGGCACCGCGAACAGGTTGAAGTGCGTGATGTGGTGCTTATCGATCTCGTTTATTCCGACAGGCGACATATTCGCCAGGAAGTTTGTTGCCGGCTTATCCTCGATGGTACCGTCAGCATTTACACGGACCGGCGCGTAAAACATCATGCCCGCTTTTTCCTCGATGGTCATTTTTTTCAGCAGGTCCTGTACCCGGTCTTCGACTGGCTTCGTCGGGTCCTCGTACACGTCCAGCTTACCGTTTTTGTTCAGGTCGATGTAAGTGATGTTTCCATCCGTGCGGACAAAGCTGGAATGCGACATCACGGTTTGGGGCAGCGTATTTTTCGCTTTCCCCCGCGAAAAGGCAAACGCGGCAACCACTACGCCGGTTCCCGCTGCATACCATAAGGTCTTGTTGATCTTCATGCGAAATAATTGGTTTGATTACAATAGTTTATAATTGGTTCACGGCTTAAATTGCCGCAACATTTTTATTTGTTAAAAACTAATAAATGAAGGTATGTAAAACTTTTTATACATTTATTAAAATTTAATAAATAAATTCTTAGTTGCGATTCATTCATGGAAGGCTTGCAGGAAATACAGGATTTTTTTCGAAAAGGTTATGTTGACCACCGGCCTAACCTGACGGTCGACTGCGCTATTTTTGGATACCATGATGGCGAGCTGCAATTGCTTTTGGTAAAGAATAAAGTATTTACCAAATGGTGCCTGCCGGGGGGCTATGTACGCAAGGACGAAAACCTGGCGCAGGCCGCCGCGCGCATTACTGCCGACCGCACGGGTATGGAAAACTTATTCCTTAAACAATTCAAAGCTTTCGGCGAACCGAACAGGAACCATCCGCATTCGGTCGACGCCGATAAGTTTTTTGAGCTAACCGGCATGAAGATCGGCGAGGACAGCTGGCTAAGCGGTCCGACTGTTTCCGTCGGCTTTTACGCCATCACCGATATTACCAACGCCACGCCCAAAGCCGATTTCCTCTCCAGCGAATGCCGCTGGTTCCCGGTGGATAAATTGCCGCCCCTCGGCTTCGATCACGACGATATGGTACGCGAAGCGCTGTTTACCATGCGCATGCACCTGTACCACTTCCCCATCGGCAAAAACCTGTTGCAGCAAAAATTCACCTTAAAAGAGATCAAACGGTTTTACGAGGTGATGTCGGGCAAGCAGCTTAATCCATCCAATTTCCCCAATAAACTTATTTCACTTGGCCTCATCGTTAAGCTCGACGAAAAGCTGAAGATCGGCGCGCACCGCTCACCAACCTATTATAGTTTTGATGAAGAGACTTATAATAAGGCGTTGGAGGAGGGGTTGGTACTGGCGTGAGGGAGGACTTCGCAGATGTCGAAGTCTATTACTTTTTCAATATTGCCTCTCTTCGTTTCCATTTCTTCTGATATCTTTTTTCAATTATCTGCCGATATGGTTTTAACCCTAAATATTCAGCATTGCTCATTTCACAAAGATGACCGAGGCTATCATCGTTATGATATGCCTGAACCTTATGCTGTTCAAGCTTTTTCATCCCATCCAATGGATTCTCTGGCAAAAGCTCGTTACCCGTGAGAATTAAGATGGGGTTAACAGGACGAAATTGATTTCCTACTCTTAACGCGTTAGCTAACTTTTTGATAAGCCTTTTTTCCTCACGATTAAGTTGTTTTTTTAATGTCGAAAAAAGCAAAATACTTCCCGGGAATATTTTGCCTAGCTCGCTCATTCTGAGCACATCTTCTTTTAAAAACTCATTATCCGTCTTACACTCTCCGAAGATGAGATCTGGATACCGACTTGCTGACCAGTCGTGCTGCTGAAATAATGTAAGGTCAATTTCCATTTTCTCTTCTTTTCCTTCCAACACAGTGGTTCCGAGTATTGTGGTATTGTAACGAAAAGTCATTACCGAGGATTTAAAAAAGCGTAATGTCAACAATACGGAAATACTACCTTCAGCGGCGTTGTTTAAAGCAAATGGGCCAACCCCCTGATAGCTCCAAACGATAGAATCAGGATCACCAGAAGGAACTGTGAAAACATTTTCACATACCTTACATTTCATTTCGTAGTCCAGTTGATCCATAAGATAGAAAGAACTGCGATTGCAATAAGTACATTCTATCGAAGCGCCTAAACGAATAAATTTATTTTTGATTAACTGCTCCACCCTTTCTTTCGACGTATATCGGTTATGGAATTTTAATTTATGCCTTTCCAAATAATCAAACAGAGCCTTTTTTTTGAGTGTTTGACCACCTCGAAATTTTAACAACAAATCAACCATCGAACGGCTATTAAAAATGTTGACACCATAAATACCACCAAGATTTTTTAAAACCTCACGAGTAAGCTTGCCCGCAGACGATTGCTTAATTTTCATTTTTTTCTCAGCAAAAACTTGTGCAAGCAATGTGTCAGCCTGTGGCAACGTAAAACCGACAAAGGTATCATGCAGGTTAGGATAAAAATTTAACCCGGCAGAAGATATGCTAGCCTTACTGACTGTGCGTAAGAGAAGACCAACGTCCTTGTCCTTCACTTTTGGAAAGGCTTCTACAAAATGCATTGTGTTAGATTTAACTTGTACAGAAAGTGTATTTGTATAAACTGGATCAACATGTAAATGATAATAACCTTTCATAAAGCCAGGCTTAAGAACCGGCAAGGAAATGTAACCCCTTGTCTCTACGGCCGTTGTTTTCGTTGAAATCCACAAGTTCGCCGCACCGATATGGTCAGCGCGCTTATAAATTTCATCTTCCCAATAACGTAACGCCCACCAATAATACATGACCCCCTTATGGCTCTTTTCATTCAATAAAAACAGTGTGTTTCTAAAGCTTTTAGTCAGCTCATCATCGTCTTTACCAGCTCCCTGAATAATCAAATGCCAAAACCGATTTTCACGATATTTAGCGAGTATTTTCGACAAGCGCTCTTGAAGCATGCCGTTAGCAAGTTGCCTATAGGGAACACAAATTACATTACAGCCGAGCGCCCGGAGATTCCAAAAATTGTTGATCGATAACAGGTCTGTTTCGTCTAACCAAAATACTATATCTCTATCGTAACCGTCAGCGCTTATACCATAACTTCCTATATCAAGCATATTCTGATAACCAGTATGTAAATATTCCATACCATTACTATCATCGATACGAACAAAATCTTCATCTGATAATCCTTCTTCTTGCTTCAGTACTTGTCGATAATCCTTGCTCACATCACCAAATAGAACTTTCCATATCAGAGCCGTGTCTTCAGTCGTGCTGAATAAGATTTGTCTATTGTCCGATCGAACATATTTATATTCTTGGGTGCGTAACCAGGGAATAATCTGGTGCAACGCAAATCCATAGCTAGGTTCGTTAGTACAAAGCGACTTCTCAAGGATCGACAAAGCGACTAATTGCTTGCCGGATATAAAAGGTTTGATTTTCTCAAGGTCTAGGCTGTCATCGTATATCACGAAATCGACCGAATAATTCTCGATCAACTGATTGTAATACCCAGCAATTTTACGGCCATAAACGCCTTGCTCAATACTAAATTTCGATGAGAATTTTTGGTAAAACGGAATTATAGGAAAATATTTCCCACCGAAATAAGCTGAACAAACTCTTACCGTCTTAACGAAACTTTGTTTGTTATAAGGCTTTGTAAGGAAAAGCAAACGAAGCGGTTTGAGCGTTTGTGTAATTTCAACTTCCATAATATAAGTTCAGGCACAAGGACTGGTTAAATCAAAGATACTAAACCAACTCGGTTAAGTTATCTATAGGCCCTGATCAGATACTTCTCCCCTTGCATAGTGTTGTCACCTGCAAGCAATCAAATCACATCCCCATCAACGCCGCAACCAGCAGGCACCATGCAGCAAACTCCGGAATTAACCGCACAGGGCTTAATGCGGTCCATTGCTTCACGATCGCGCTCAGGCGGCCGGCTTCGATCTTTTCCGGCTGCATGATCTGGCGGATCATAACCGGGATAAAGTAGCTGAATGTGAAAATGCGATTAAGGAAGATGAGCACCGCGGCGGTCAGCCAGCAAGCAAGACCCGCGCCATGATAGGTACAGGCCATAATGATATTGATCATCGAGAGCAAAACCTGCGGCCAGAAACGTCTAGCCGCGTTCATCATTCCGGACGAATTTAGTTTATCCCGCAGCGTGTATGGGTCGACATCGTGTTTCCAATTGGGATAGATGACCAATATCTCATAGAGTCCGCCGCCCATGCTCAACGTAACGGTTAAGAACAGCAGCAGTAAAGCGATCGTGTTTATCATATTGCCAAATTAAGCGCTGTAATTTCGCAGCGCTATTGGTTTTCGGCCAGGTGGGGTGTTTTGTCGGTAAACCGCGGAATTGCCAAATATTCCTGCTTATATTCCTGCGAAGCTGTTTTAAAATGATTAAAAATTAATATGTCCGGAAAATGATTGGAGACTAAGTAGATTTTTATTAAGAGCGCCGGATTTTATTTGCCTTAGTGCCCTCTGTGTTGCTCTCAGTGAACTCCGTGGTAAAATTTAACCACAAACAGCTCAAAGAAGGCACAATCAGCTTTCGATTTTGCCCACCCGACCTGCAGGGGCCCGCAAAATATTCAAATAAAAGATAGAAAACTCTTTTATTAAAATTAATATGCTTACCTTTGTACCGGAAATGGGAGTATTTTCAAAAACGTGCGAATATGCAATAAGGGCGGTGCTCTTTATAGCTCACAAAACCGCTGCAGGCGGAAGGGTGGGGATCAAAGAGATCGCTTCGGGCATCGATTCGCCTGAAGCCTTCCTGGCGAAAATATTGCAGGATCTGAGCCGGAAGGGTATTGTCCAGTCGGCCAAGGGGCCGAATGGCGGTTTTTACCTGGATGACAAGGCCCTTAAGCGCCCGCTCACCGATATCGTGGAGGCCATCGATGGCGACGGCTTGTTTACCGGCTGCGCAATGGGGTTAAAGCAATGTTCGGAGGTAAATCCCTGCCCGCTGCATAACCAGTTCAAGACCATACGCAGCCTCATACACGACCTGCTGCAAACTACCGAGATCGGCAAATTTAACGATGAGCTGGCATCGGGTATCCGGTCGCTGAAGAGGTAAAAAAAATTACTAAAATAAAAGATAAAAAGGTATTAATATACTTTGTTACAGGAAATGAAAGACATCAGCGATATAAACGACATAAGGCTTTTTGTAGACGACTTTTATGCCAAAGTGCGCCGCGATGAGTTAATAGGACCCATTTTCCTGCAGGCAATTCCCGGCGACTGGCAGGCGCACCTCGACAAAATGTACGTCTTCTGGAACGCGGTATTGTTTGGCGTGGCCGGTTTTAAAGGGAACCCTTTTTCCAAACATGCGCCGCTGAACATATGGCAGGATCATTTCGACCGATGGCTATTGCTTTTTGGCGAAACGATAGACAAATATTTTAAAGGTCGCGTAGCCGACGATGCAAAAAACAGGGCGGATATAATGGCCGAAATGTTTTTAGCGCGCCTGGGAACGATGGCCGGCGGCGCAAATAAAGTTGTGGTGTGACAGGCGACGCGCATACGGGCCAAAACAAAAACAGAAAAATCATTAATAAATACAAGTCATGAATACTATAGAATTAAACTCATCCCTGGAACTCGGGAACAAAGAAACCGCACAAAACAGTGATTCTATCGTTAAGCGCTTTGCCCGCTTTGCTGCTACCCAAAGCGACAAACGCTTAGGGTGGTTTATGGTCTCATTGCTCGCACAATCCGTGCTGTTCTTACCGGTACCTGCCGCCTTAATGTACTATTACGATGCGCCTATATGGGTGCTGGCTGTTACGGTAGTAACCTTTTTTGCCAATATCATCGCGGGCATGGGCGGATCGAAGATCAACGTTTTGATCTTCCTGGCGGGATTCAGCACCATTATCCATATTGCGATGATCCTGTTCTATGTCATATAAATAATAACGGTCACCGGGGCAAACCAGGGGCTGTGTCGAAATTGACATTACGGAGTGTGTGGTGGTAGTTCATGTGTATTTCGCATGGTAAAACTGCCATCATGCGCCTGTTAGTAAACCCGGTTTTGAGACAGCCTCCTTGTTTTTGAAGCGATCGCGCAGTCGCAAACGCACCCTACGATTGACGTTTTTCACCCTCATCTATAACGGTTTTATACGATAGCTTTATCGTATGAAAACTTCACAGACCCAATTAGTTAGAAATTTCCTCCTTTTTGCCGTGATAGCCCTGTCCTCCGTCACGGCTCGCAGCCAGGAAACAGCGGCTACCAAACTTGAAAAAATGCCGCCCGACCTGGAGCGCGATTTCGCCCTGAGCGCGCTTCCGCCGCACCTGCGGGCAGGCGCCACTGTTTACTTGCTCGACCCCGCGAAAGGTTACTACATCGCCAAAAAGGGAACGAATGGTTTTGTTTGTTATATCGAACGCACGGCGTGGGAATGGGGCGAATTCAGGAACGACGTTGCGGCGCCCATCAGCTACGATGCCGAAGGCGCCAGGACGGTCTTTCGCGTTGCCCTGGACGTTGCTGCCATGAGAGCGTCGGGGAAATATACGGCCACACAGATCAGGGATATTGTGAAGGACCGGATCAGTAAGGGCATTTACAAAGCGCCGGCAAGATCGGGAATATCTTACATGCTGGCGCCTGTTATGCGCGTATACCCGCACGTCCCGCCCGACAATACAGTTGTTACGGCGCAGATGTCTCACTATATGTTTTACGCTCCTTACTTAGACAATAGTGATATAGGCGGCGACACTAAAAACGGTCCGTTTGTAAATAACCCCGATAATGCCATTTTTGGCGACAGGAAAGGGCCGTATGGCTTTATCATTATGCCGACAGGCAAGACGGAGCAAGCCCGGATTGTTAAGGAAGGGGCCGCCCTGCTGAAACGCCTGGCTGCTTACAAATCGTATTTTAAGGTCGGCCCGATGCAAATGTGAGGCATCGCAAAGTGCCTTATCCAAGAAACTTTTCGGCTATCGAAAGCTTCCTGAACAGCCGCCTGTTCTTAAAGCTATTCTTCCGGCTGCGTGCGAGGATATTGTTCAGGGTTTGCAAGACTTCGACGATGTGCTCGCCCTTGTTCAGCATCACGCAATCAGCGCTTGCCGCATGAACAGCATCCGTGATCTCGCCGCGGGTTGCAATGCCGCGTTTGTTCATGGTTTCCAACACCTGCGTAGCCCAGATTGCCGGGACGTGCGCGGCTTCGCATATCCACAGGATCTCGTCCTGTATCTCGCTCATCCGCTCAAACCCGATCTCGATGGCCAGGTCGCCGCGCGCTACCATTACGCCGAACTTCTCCTGCTTCATCCCCTGCAGGATAATATCGGGCAGGTTATTTACGGCCAGCCCGGTTTCGATCTTGGCGATCACGGGGAAATCCGGGCGACTCAAACTTTCCAGCCGGTTGCGCAGCAATTGCATATCAGCCGCGCTGGTAACGAACGAAAAACCCAGCATATCGGCATGCTTTACGATAAAAGGCAGGCATTTTACATCATATTCGGTAACGGGATTTATCTCAAACTCCGTGTCGGGAAAGTTCAGCCCTTTTTCGCTTTTTATCACCGGCTTGCCCGAAGATATTCTTGTGATCTTTATCAGCGCTTCGTCCCCGGCTGTTTCCGTTACGACGGCGCCGAACAAGCCGTCGTCTATCAGTACCCGCTGGCCCTTTCTTAAGTAACGTACGATGCCCGGCAAAGTGCAGCAAATAAAAACCTTGCCTTTTACTGCCTTCTTACCGGGTTCCGAAAGCAATATTTCCTGACCCACTTCAACCTTCAATTTGTTTTGATGCTTTCCTTTCCGCACCACCTGCGTCCTGATCTTCGGCCCGGCAATATCCATGTATATCTTACACGGAAGTCCCGTCTGCGTTCGGGCCTTTTGAAGATTACCGATCATTTTCAGCCAGGTATCTTCATCATCATGCGCACAGTTGATGCGTGCAAGCTTCATTCCGTTCCGCAGCAGTTCGCTGATCAATTCCGGGTCCTCCGCAAAATTAGTATCGAACGTTACCATAATCGGCGGAACGGACCCATGGTCGGCCTCGCCAAGCAGCATGGTTATATTATCATTTAGCAGCTCTGTACCGCGGTCGTAATTAACCTCGCTTGTTTCGGGCCCTTCATTACCGAGCCACCGCATAACTTGCAACAGTTGAAACTTGATATGACTTTCGCTGCTGGCAAGCGATGAAAGGCCGGAGCGATGCAGTTCTTCCTGTACAGGCTCGATATTGAACGAGCGGAGCGCCATGTAATCGATGAGGTTAACGGCGCTTTTGCGCCGACTGGCGCCAAGCGCATGCAACAGTTCTTCCTTCTGTGCCTCGGCCTGCAGCATTTTGTCGTAAACAGGCTTCAACACCTTCAGCAGGTTTTGGTTCGTCTCCACATCGGTTTGTTTAGCAGCCCGCGATCGCCTTACAGGATGAGTATCTAAATTAGCCGTATTCAGCATATTCCCATCACTTACTTAATTTGATAACGATTAATTAACAAGGATAGGTATCTTGTTTATCCATGTCTTTTACATTGTCAAATTTGCTGATACGTACCCATTGAAAATATGAGGCCTGTCACAAGTATTTAGGACATCAGTCTTTTTCTGACAGGATATCCGAAGGAGATTTTCGCGCCTTTTGAGGGTCGGCGCAGGGCTGGTTCGGTCAGCGGGTCACCAGGCTGATGCGCAACACTGCTGGCTTTACACCCAGGTGCGGACCACCCCAGTCGGTTTCGTCACCGTTCAGGATACGCAACGGCTTGAAGTCGCCGTTTACGTAACTGCCTTCTTCCACTTTTAAGTATTGCCAGGCTTTCCCGGTGTTTTTACCTGCGGGCCGGAACATGATATGGCACCTCGCTCCTATCGCTAAAAATTCGTTTTCGCCTGATTGAACGATCATCAGCCTGCCATCGGTTGCGGGATTTTTTTGCAATTCCAGGCGGTCGCCTGTTCCAAAATCAACCACGGCCTGCCACGCGCCAAGGCCAACCACCTGTTGGGCATGATCCTCCCGTTCCACCACTGCCTTTATCTTCTCTTCAAAACCCCATTGCGCCAGTTCGTGCATCATTGGCCCCAGGGCTGCATAGTCGTCCGAAAAAGGCGCCAGCCGTTCAGCCAATTGCTGTTGACTTTCGCCGCTGTTATTATCGTCTATCCCAAAAGGCGAAAACCCGAGGCCGCCATGCGCCAATACCTCGTACAGGTATTTGCCCTTTTCAGGTTCCAGTCCCGCTTCGGGCACCATCAGCGCATTATCCGGCCTGCTATAAAGGTCGATCACTTTCAATATTCGCTCGCTGCCCTGCAAATAAATGTCGGGCGCCAGCAGGTCGATGGCCGGGGCAGCCGCCTTCCATATCGGTATCACATTATCCGTCGGGCCGCCGCTTTCGTAGTTAGTAGCCGGCGGATCGGTCAGCGGGTCGCGCAGGGCGGCGTTCACATACAGGGGTAACATGCATTCGGCTTTTCCGGCGGCTGCTACCTTTCCCACGAACGAGGCTACCGACCAGGCCTGGAAATATTCGTCGGCCCTGTCGCCAAATACTTCGGTCCAGTTTCCTTTGGATGAAGCCGGCCTGTTTAATTCTTTTAGTATTTCCGGCTTCAGCAGTTGCGCGGGCACCGGTTCTTCAAATAGCGGCTGAGCCTTCGCCGAATAGTCGCGCACGCTGCCCCACGATCCGCTTTCATTTTCTACCTGTACCATAATGACGGTATGCTGCGGGTCTGTTTCTTTCAGGTGATGCATTACGGCGGCAAAAGCTGCCATGTCTCGCTCCCGTATCGCGTCACTGTGCGGCGACGGTGAGTCAACAGGCTGTGCGTTTTTGCCGGTAATATTCGGATATTTTTTGGCATCCTCTTTCATCCATTCCGGCATATAGTGATTGCTGCCATTCTTCCACGTGCCGAACCAAAGCAGTATTAGGTGGACCCGGTGCAGGCGTGCCTGGATCAGTAAAGTATCCATCACCGAAAAATCAAATTTTCCCGGTTCCGGTTCTATTTGTTCCCAATACAACGGCGCCTCCAGCGTATTCAGGTGCAGTTGCGCCGCCGCTTCCCAAACCTTGGGCAACATACCCGGCCATGCGCTCGAATTATGCACCTGCCCACCCAGTATGAAGAATGGCTTGCCATCGACCAGCAGTTCATGCCGGCCGTCCCTCTCAATTATTTTCGGCGCGCTACCGGGCTGGCCGAAAGATATTTTGCCAAAAAACAGGATCAATGCAAGACAGGGTAAAACAGGTTTCATCTTTGGTTGCGTAATTCGTGGTAATAATATTGATTATTCCACACAATCACCTTTAAAATATTGGGATACAGTTTTCGTTTGTATCTTTAGCAGAACAATAACCTGTCCGCACGTTTATACCTGTATGGAGAAAAAAGAAAAATGGCTCGTCGCCATGGCTGCCGGAGTGGGTGCAGCGGGATTAGCTTATATCTTATGGCCCAAAAACAAGATTCCCAAAAGCGCAGTTGTACAGCCTTTTGATAAGGACAGGTATATGGGCCTGTGGAACGAGATAGCCCGTTTGCCAAACAGCATCGAAAAAAAATTAAAAAACCTGACCGATGAATACTCGCTTAACGATGACGGTACCATCAAAGTAGTTACCAGGGCCTACGACTTCGACAAAAACAAACCCGTGGAGGCCACCGGCAAAGCCAGGTTTACGGGACCTGATACCCTGGGCAAGCTGAAAGTATCTTATTTTCTGCCCATCTACCTCGATTACAACATACTGGACATCGACGAAGGTTACAACTATGCATTGGTATCGGGCAATAGCTTGAACTATCTCTGGATCATCTCGCGCGAAAGCACCATCCCGGCAGGTATCCGTACACGTTTTCTTTCTAAAGCTTCAGAACTGGGTTTCGATATTACCAGGCTGGAGTGGATGTAAATCCCCAGGCATCTTTCTTATTCGCTTTATAGGCTGTAAACCCATATTAGTCTATACTTGCCACATGCTCGTCTATTTCGTTTTATTCTTGGCGCAATAAACCGTTGTTTTATTCATTGAAACAATATCCGGTTAACGTAACTTTGATATAAGCCACTCCAAACCAATACACTATGAAACCACTCCGATCAACCTTTCTAAAGTTTGCAGCGAATGCTTGTTGCATGGCGCTAGTTTATTCTGCCACATCGTGTGCGGCGCAAACGGCAACGGGAAAATTGCTTGCGCTTTCTAAAGGCAACCACACGCTTGCAGTTGTAGACCCATCGACCCTGAAAGTCATCGGTACAATGCCCGTCGGAACCGATCCACATGAAGTTATCGCATCATCGGACGGAAAAACGGCGTATGTGACCATTTACGGCGGCGGCAGCCTGCACGAGATCGATGTGCTCGATATTGTAAACATGAAAGCATTAACACCTATCGATACCAGGCCCTTTTTTGGGCCGCACGGTATTACGTTCGCCGGGGGTAAGGTCTGGTTTACCGCCGAGGGTTCCAAATGTGTTGCTCGGCTGGATCCCGCAGCCAATACGTTCGACTGGGCGATGGGAACCGGTCAGAACCGCACGCACATGATCTATGTTACACCCGATCTGAAGCATGTTTATACCACCAATGTCAGTTCAGGCACAGTAAGTATTTTAGCAGATACGCTCATCCAGGGCTTTGGGCCTCAGCCGGGCGCGCCTCCGGCAGGCGGCCCTCCAGCAGGCGCACCGCCCGCCGGCCCGAGGCCGCAGCCACACCACGACTGGGTACAGACGGTAATATCGGTTTCAACAGGCTCGGAAGGATTTGATGTTTCGCCCGATGGCAAACAATTGTGGACGGCCGCTGCTAACGATGGTACCATAGCCGTTATCGACCTGGCATCAAAAAAAGTAGTGGATAAGATCGATGCCAAAGTATTCGGCGCTAACCGGTTGCAATTTACCCCCGATGGCAAGCTGGTCCTGGTTTCGAGCCTGCGAAATGGAGACATTGTTGTTTATGATACCGCAACACATAAAGAAATAAAGAAGATCAATGTCGGCCACGGTGCTGCAGGTATATTGATGCAGCTGGACGGCTCACGAGCCTTTATAGGCTGCACACCAGACAATTATGTGGCAGTGATCGACCTGAAAACGCTGACCGTTACAGGCCACATCGATGTAGGAAAAGGTCCGGACGGCCTGGCCTGGACGTCAAAATAACGAACAGGATTTGTACAGAATAGCCAAATAACTTGACCTGAAATTTTTTATTATGAAAAGATCACTTCTACTAGCGCCGCTGCTGATTGCCTTGTTCGCCGGCAACAGCTATGCGCAGCAAACGTCGAATTACCACATCATCAAGACATTCCGCATTAAAAGCGGCGGCGGTTATGATTATACGACCGTCGATCCCCAGTCGAACCGGCTGTACGTATCGCACGGTACACAGGTGAATGTGCTCGACAAAGTTTCGGGAGATTCCCTCGGCGTTATCCAAACCGACAAGGACGTTCACGGTATCGCCCTGGTACATTCCGCAGGCAAAGGATATATCACCAACGGCTCGGCCAATAGCGTGGTGGTGTTCGACCTTAAAACGTTTAAGGTACTCGGTCATGTTCCGGCGGGCCAGTTCGCCGACGGCATTCTGTACGATGATTTCTCCAATAAAGTGATCACCTGCAACGGCCGCGGCAAAAGTATGACCGTGATCGACCCGGCAACTGACCAGGCAGTAGCAACCATACAGCTAACCGGCTGGCCGGAAGCTGCCGCAAGCGACGGCAAAGGACGCATTTATGTAAACAATGCCGAAAAAAGCGAGATGGACGTGATTGACGCGAAGACTTTTAAAGTAATTCATAGCTGGCCGATAGCGCCGGGCAAAAGCGCATCGGGCCTGGCTATCGACCGTCAAACTATGCGCCTTTTTGCCGGCTGCGATAACCAAAAGCTGGTGGTAATGGACGCGACTAACGGCAAAGTGATCACCACGCTGCCTATCGGCGACGAATGCGATGCTGTAGGGTTCGACAAACCGTTGAAAACCATCTATTCATCCAACGGCGATGGCACACTGACGATCATCAAAGAGATCTCTGCAAATAAATTTGAAGTAGTCAAAAATCTTAAAACCAAAGCGGGCGCACGCACGCAGGCCGTCGACCCCGTGAGCCACTTCATCTATTTGCCTACCGGCGAATTTGAACCAAAAAAAGCCGGGGAGTTCCGCCCCAAACTAAAACCGGGAACATTCCAGGTTCTGGTGGTAAGCCCTCAATAATTGCAGCCTGCACAAAAGTTTAAAAGCCCGGCACATGCCGGGTTTTTGTTTGGGGCGATTTTGCGGAAAATAGTTGCTTTTTTAAAACTATATCGTAATTTTAAATTATACAATTTGTAGATATACAGATTAATATCTCCTTTACCTTAATAACCGCCCCTGAAGTTTCTTGTAATGCACATCTAAATCTTATTATTATGAAAAGAAAACTTTTACCAATCATCGCTATTTTACTTTCAACGGATTTGTTATTAACGGGTTGTGATGTTTTGCACCAGCAGGCAGTGGTCTCATTTGATGAATCCCACAATTATTTTGACGGCAAGTCGGTTATGACAATAAAAGGCGAACACGCCAGTGAAAACTTCGGCTACATTGCAAGCGAGGGTATATCTATGGGTATCGGCAGTTCGGGCAGTTCCAATAATCAATTCGACCAGGCGGATCCTACTGGACTAAACAGCGGTCCATCGGATGGCAGCTATAATTTCCTGCCGATGCCGATGTCAAAACCCGCAGAACTGCCGGATAACTTTTTTACAGTATCGGAAGAAATAGAGTTTATAGGGAAGGGATATAAGGAAACTGATGAAGGCGGTACGACTAACAATAGCCTGTATTATCTCGAAATTCCGGTGATGATCAATTACAATCATAAGGTACAGGGAGACAGTTATTTTCATGGCGGGCTTGGAATATATGCCGCTGCCGGGTTGTTCGGTCATTACTCGGGTACTTACCAGGGCCAGTCGATGTCGGGCAGCCTTAAATTTGGCAGTAATGCCGACTTCGACAGGATGGATTACGGCCTGATAATCAATGCAGGATATAATATCACTAAAAAAATCGATGTGTTTTTAAGCTATGATCTGGGATTGAAAAATATCTATAGTCCCGATGATAAGCTTTTCAACCGGACCGCCGCCATAAACCTGGGCTACCGTTTTAAATAGAAAACACTTTCAGTCGCTTATTCTTAATGGATTATTCTGATACAATAAAATGTTTTGGAATTAACGCATTTTGATTATACTGGCTCAAATTATAAATCCTAAACATGCAGCACCACGCCCTGCCAGGTAAACCGCACTATCCCATTTTAGACGGACTGCGCGGCGTAGCAGCCGTTATGGTGGTCATATTCCATAACCTCGAACCGCTTTCTACCAGTGTAAAACGGCCAAAAACGAAGCAAGGCGGCCTGTATACGGAATTCTTTTTTAAAACCGGCCGTGATTTTCATTAGTCTGCCAAAAAAAGTGTTAATATTTTCAAATTTTAACTAAGACCTAAATTTTATTCTTATTTCTCAAAACTTTTGCACCGATATGGTTGTACTTCTCATACATCAAAATCCTATAAAAATTTATGGCACGAACAACCAAAAGTACAGCTTCACAAGGCGGAAGCGCTTTAAAAGAATTATTTGTCGATGAATTGAAAGACATGCTTTGGGCTGAAAAGGACCTGACTAAAAACCTAAAGAAGCTCGCTAAAGCAGCGACATCAGAGGAACTGAAGGAGGCGTTCAATACCCATTTAACCGAAACTGAAGGGCACGTTAAGCGACTTGAGCAAGTATTTGAGGCCATTGGCGAAAAGGCAACGGCCAAAAAATGCGAAGCGATGGCCGGGCTC
Organism: Mucilaginibacter sp.; assembly: GCA_035547095.1. Taxonomy (GTDB): domain Bacteria; phylum Bacteroidota; class Bacteroidia; order Sphingobacteriales; family Sphingobacteriaceae; genus Mucilaginibacter. Next base: position 2,012 of record DASZVE010000085.1, on the reverse strand, counting down.
GCGAAAGAGGCTGAAGAACTGATCGAAAGTACGGATGAAGGCACCGAAGTACGCGATGCAGCGCTGATCTCGGCTGCACAAAAAGTTGAGCATTATGAAATTGCCTCGTACGGCACGCTGAAAACATTGGCCGGGCAGTTGGGCTACAGCGATGCGCAGGAACTGCTGCAGCAAACGCTGAATGAGGAAAAAAAGACCGATGAACTTTTAACCGAACTGGCCGAAAGCACGGTGAACGAACAAGCCGCAGGGGAAAGCAAATGAGCCACGCTTTCTGCAACATATAACTTAAAGCCGTCTTATAAAAGACGGCTTTTTTGTTGGTGCTTTCGGGACAGTTCTGTATAGGATGTAAATCTTACTTTGCCGGTTAGTCAGTTAGGAAACTGTACAGCCTGTCTTTGATCACCCAATCGCATACTTCAGCCAATCGGTCATATTCACCTTTGCGAACAACCCCGTCGTAAGTAAATTCGATAAGGGTATGGTCGCCTTTTGGTATTAAATCAAAGATCATTTTTGAACCGGTCCAATCGAAATCATCCGTTTTGCGTATGCTTTCGGTAACGAGCCAAACAATCCTTTTACCGGGCACCAATTCAGTCACCTTGTTTTTCGAATAATGGCCTTCACCCGTACTGAAAACAAACTCGTCGTTCAGCTTAGAGTTTTCTCCTTCAAAATCCTCCGGCCAGAACTTGGAAACATCACGCACGATATGATCGAACACATCGCCCGGAGATTTAGCGACCTCGATCGATACGGTATAATCGGCCAGTTGCCCGATAATAAAGTTCGACAACCGGTTTCTAATAACCATGTTCCAGCCCTGCGCGCACATGTCATAGCATTCTTTACCAGGCACAAGGCCTTCGTGGGTAAAATCAAGCCGTGTTTTGTCGCCTTCAGCCGCCAATTCAAAGATCATCCTGGTGCCAGTCCATTCTGATTTATCTTTTTCGAGCCAGCTTAGCTCACTTTCAGTCACCAGCCACACCAGCTTTTCGCCGGGAACAGCCTCAACCACTTGCTGCTTTGAATAATGAGCGCCGGGATGGCAGATCACAAACTCATCGTCAAGCCTGGCGCTACCTCCCTGGAAATCTTTGGTCCACCATTTGGGAATGTCACAGATACATTCAAATACTTCCTGCGGACTGCCGGCAACGGTAATCGTCGCCGTAAAATTTTGATCTTTCATTGTTACCCATTCTTTATTTAGTAGGAGCCCTGAAAACGCCCTTCCCGGTGGTTAAATATGAAAATAAACTTGTTTTGATCCAATGCGTCCAGCCGGGCTCGCAATCCTTATAACATTCTACGTCAGGTGTAAGGCCTTCGTGCGTAAAAGTCAGGTCTGTAATACCATCTTCGTTTTCGGCCAGATCGAAGATGAGCCTGGTGTCAGCCCATTCCTTTTTGTCAGAATACCAGGGCATGTTACAGTCGGTAACCAGCCAAACAATTCTTTTGCCGGGAATCAACTCCGTTACAGTAAAGTTGAAGAAAGACTCGCCGCCCATCTTTACCACAAATTCATCTCCTTGTTTGCCGGCACTGCCGGTAAAGGATATTCCCCACCATGCGGGAACGTCGCTGATCTTTTTCATCGCCTCATGCGCGCTGATTTTTGCAGACGTACTGCAGTTGAAATCGTTCGTTGCCATTTTTTTAAGTTTTTTATCAAAGATGCGGCGATAGCGGCTTCGGGTATTGTACAAATCGGAACTTAGCTTTTGTAATGCTTGTTGGCAAGCTCATTCGGGCTGTTTTGAAGATCGGTCGGTGTGGACCCGGTAAACCGCTTAAACGCCCTGATGAAATGTGACTGGTCGTGATAGTTCTGGTAAACTTGTTCTTTCAGGCTTTGCGGGCTGGCGCCCGCCGAATACGCCTGGTAAAATTGTTTGAACCGGATAATTTCGGCAAGCGTCTTTGGCCCCGTGCCCAGGTGCTCAGTAAATTTCCGGTGCAGCCAGCGTGAACTATACCCGGTTTCCTTTTCAAGCCGG
>DASZVE010000084.1:0-6390 GCA_035547095.1 Mucilaginibacter sp. | reverse complement strand
TAATACGAAGAATTGAGCGCGTCCCTTCGATGCGTTGCTGAGCAGGTTGATAGCCGCGATAGCCTCGTTATAATCCTCCACAACATAGTAATTCATCAAAGGCTCCAGATAATTCTCTATAGCCACCCGATATTCTTCACGGCAGAAAAGTATGTCGCTAAACAACGGCGCATTTTTGGCCCAGCCTCCGGTTTTTTTCAAAAAACGTATCGACTCGGGGAAACCCTCCAGGTTGTCGATCATGCTTTTGGTCAGGTTGTATTCGTTTTGCCGTGCATCCAGCTTGCGGCTTTCCTGTATGACGGTCTCTTTGATTTGTCCCGACTCTGTTTCCGCTTTTTTTATTTGTTCCTGCAGCGTATGTTCAAAATCGTTCAATAACTGCAGTTCTTTTTCCATCGATTCCGAGCGGTACTGCAATTCGGCCACAACCTGGTTAAAATGCGATAGCTCAGCTTCTTTATTGGCCGCGTCTTCCATATTACGCTGGCTTTCCTGTTCAAGCGCCTGTTGCTGTATGCCCAGTATATCGAGTTCTTTTTCGGTGGAATAAACCTGGTTTTGCAGGCTGTTATTAACTGAATTTAATTCATTCAGTTCGGTGCGTTCCTGGTTTTGGCGATCTCTTAATTCGTCGACAGCCTGTTTCAGATCGGCCAACTGTTTTTGCAGGGCCTGTAATGTTTGGTCTTCCTGGCTTTTTTCCTCTGCAAGGCGCTTGATATTATATAGTACATGGTTTAGCTGGTTGCGGTCCTGTTCCAATTCTTTGGCCAGGCGGTCTTCTTTATCCTGCTGAAATTTAAGCTGCTCGTTCTTTATTTTCTTTTCGTTCTCATACGCCCTGATCTTTGTCACGAACTCGTTGGTGGTTTTTTGCTGTACAGACAGGTTTTTTTCTTTTACCAGGCTGTCGGCTTTTTGTTGTTGAAGCGCTGCCTCCAGGGTATCTATCTGTGTTGCGATACCCAATTTTTCAGCGTGTTGCTGCTGCTCCTGGTCTTCTATTTTGCTTAATGACTCACTAAAGGATGCTATTCTGAACGAGGCCAGCATAATACTCAGCGCCTTGTACTGATCCCTGAGCTTATAGTAGCGTTCGGTTTTTTTTGCCTGGTTTTCCAGCGTTTTCAGATTTTTTTCGATCTCCGACAGCAGATCTTCCACACGCTCCAGGTCGGCCTCGGTATCCTTGAGTTTGTTAAAGGTTTGCTTTTTACGCAGTTTATATTTGGAAATACCCGAGGCCTCTTCAAACAGGTTTCGACGCGATCCTTCCTTGTTGGCGATGATCTCGTCGACCATTTTTAATTCGATGATAGAGTAGGAGTCGGCCCCGATACCCGTATCCAGGAACAAGTCGGTTATGTCTTTCAGCCTGCATTGTACATCGTTCAGACGATATTCGCTCTCACCGGCACGATAAAGCTTACGTGTAACCGTTACCTGTGAATATTCGGTTGGGAGGATGTTTTTTGTATTATCGAACGTAAGCGATACTTCGGCCAGGTTGGCGGCTTTCCGGCCTTTTGTTCCGTTGAAGATGATGTTCTCCATTTTTTCAGAACGGAGCATCCGCGTACTTTGCTCGCCAAGTACCCAGCGTATAGCGTCGACTACATTGGACTTGCCGCAACCGTTAGGACCAACAATGGCGGTAACCCCCTTGTTAAAATGGATGGTTATTTTGTCGCCAAAGCTCTTAAAGCCTTTGATCTCTAATTTGGTTAGCTGCATTTTATTGTTTAGGTGAAGGTAAAAGGAAAAAGGTGAAAGGTAACCGGATCAAAACCTTTGACCTTTCGCCTTTATCCTTTCAGCCTTCAGACAAATATTTCTCCCTTTAAATAGGTCACCGCGTTACCGCTCATTAAAACTCGTTCGCCTTTCAGCTCACACCATAACTCACCCCTGCGCGCCGAAAGCTGGTAGGCATGCAGTTTGTCTTTGCCCAGTTTTGCCGCCCAGTAAGGTATAAGGTTGCAATGTGCCGAGCCGGTTACGGGGTCTTCGGGTATACCTGCGCCGGGAGCGAAAAATCGCGAAACAAAATCGGCTTTTTTGCCGGGTGCGGTTATAATAAAACCAACCGTGTCAAATTTGGACAGTGCCGAAAAATCGGGCGTAATATCCAGTATATCGTCTTCCGAATTGTAAACCAGGAAATAATCGCGCGAGCGCAGGGCGGCTATGGGCGTTTTTCCGCCCAAAGCCTCCACCAAGCCGTTCGGCATTTCGATACCGATAGGCGGCCTCGACGGGAAATCCATGGTATATTTATCGCCATTCTTCGTTACGGTTAGGACCCCGGCCTTTACGGTTTCAAAATGGATCGTATCGCCCTTGTATCCCAATTCCGAAAACAGGATATGCGCCGAAGCAAGCGTGGCGTGTCCACACAGATCGATCTCAAATTCAGGTGTAAACCATCTTAGCTTAAACCCGCTATCGTCGGCTACGAAGAAGGCGGTCTCGGCCAAATTATTTTCGGCGGCTATCTTCTGCATGGTATCGTCGGGCAGCCATTCGGTTAATGGGCAAATAGCAGCCGGATTGCCGCCAAAAAGACGATTGGTAAAAGCATCAGCCTGGTAAATCGGAATGGTCATAAATGATGTATTAAGCTGGTAAATGTAGTTTTAAATTGTCAATTATTCAATGTGGTTCCGGCCGGAATTACTTGATCTTTGCGGGATAAAACGGTGAAACTAATTTCATTCGATCCAGAGTACCGAGTTGCTGTTCCGGTCATTATCCCGCTCCCAGTAACGATTGCCGGGATCGGTCATCCACTGCCCGTCGATAATGAATTTATACAGGTATTTTCCCGGTTTTAAATATAGGCTGATAACCCAATCATCGCCATCGCGCGACATCGTATAGCCGCGAGGGTCCCAATTGATGAAATTGCCCGTCAGTATAACCGATTTAGCGTCAGTGTGTCCCTTTAAATGAAAGGTATAATTAGGTTTGACGCTGACCAATGAATTTTCCTTATCATTTTCAACTACGCTATTACGATTCTGAGGATCTTGCATCCAGTTTCCATCTACAATGAACCTGTAGCCATAATTACCGGGACTTAATACCACCGGCAAAGTCCAGCCATCCCGGGTTTTTTTCAGGCGAAGCTCTTCCGGGTTCCATTTGTTAAAATCGCCCGCTACAAATACTTTTTTTGCTTCATTGTATCCTTTTAGCTTGAAATGGACAGTTTCGCCAAGCGTTATCACGGAATTAATATTGCCATCATTATCCTTTTCCTGTATGGGGTTTGCCGGGTCGGGTATCCCATTGCCATCTGCAATAAAGCGGTACTCGTGCTTTCCGTACCCCAGGTATAATTCTTTTTGCCAGCCATCACTTGTTTTATCCATAATGAGATCGTTCCCGATCCAATTGTTAAAATCGCCTGCGATTGTTACCCGGTGCGCATCGTTATGCCCCTTTAGCTTAAAAGTATAATTGTATTTAAAATATACAGAATTGGTATTGCCGGCGCCGTCATCAGCGTTTTGCAGATTATTTGGATCGGTACTCCAACGTCCGCCGATGATGTATTTGTATTGATAAACGCCTGGTTCAAGTTTAACATCAATGATCCAGCCGCCGTCGGTTTTTTGCATCGGACTGTTCAGTGTGCTCCAACTATTGAAGTTACCGGCCAGGAACACCCGTTTGGCATTGGTATGGCCGGGAAGAATAAACCTTGTAAACCCGGATGGCAATTCGTAAACGGTGATGTTTGCAAACTTATTGACCCCGTATTTTACGTCAGCAGGATAACCCGGCTTGCCTTCTACCTGGGGTATATAAAGGCTGACTTCGTAAGGATTATTAGGCGGGTTATTATTCAGTTCGTTCAGCGAGCGATCAAAGCGCACAATGTTTTCATGGCGCTCAACCAACCGCCAGTGATCTTTGATCAGCGCGCTGAAATCGCCTTTTTGCAGTTGTTCAGGTTTGGCGTTAACCCCGGCAATGCTCAATATACTGTCGAGCGTCTTTTTTGAGGATTGCAGATCGAGCTGCAATAACAGGTGGTTGTCGTTAGTAATACGCAGCGTATTGCGGCTTTGGGCCATAGCCGGTTTGATATTACTCAAGAGTAATATCAAACCGGCTATGATATATCCGCAGCGCCTTGTCATTATTGGTTGTTATAAATGTACATTTCAAATTCCTCTTTTACGAAGTTTATGGTAAATGCCCCTCGCGCGAAAAAGTCGTACCCCAACACGCCATCTATTGATTGCCCGTAAAAGTGCCCCATTTTTTCGAGATCAGTTATTAAAATATGATCATTTAAAAACGTTTGATCGGCTATCGTCAGTTTACCGAATTCGGCATTGATTACCTCAAAAGTCGAGCCGCCAACTCCTGTTAAAGTTAGCCTGTTTACTACCCGCAATGATTGAAGCACCTTTTTTGAATAGTTATGATCGATCAGGTTTACTTCGGACCCCGAGTCAAAAGCAAACCACATCGGCCTGTTGCCGTTTATCGCACCTTTTAAAAAGATGATATCATTGAGGTATTTAAATGAAGTTTTCAGTTGAGGGTGATCAAACTGCTGTTCGCCCGGCTGAATATTGCCATGCTCATCGAGCTTGTGAATATAAAGTTCGTTGTGCAGCAGATCGACTGTAATAGCCATTTTCGAGAACAAGCGGGTGCCAAGCAGACCCAGAATTTTGATATGCCGCTGATTCTCAATGGCGGAAAGATCGGTCACGTCCGCGGTTAGTCGCGGGTAATGCAGGTCGAGAATGGAAAGGTTTTTTACCGCGGTTGTAAAAGTCTCCGACGATGATTCGCCATTTACTCCGCCCGCTTCCTGTTCATTGATGTGCGGCGCATTACGGAAATATGTGGCATTCAGCACCAGGTAGGGTGCGCCGGTATCCAGCACAAAATTACCTTCGACGGTATCAACCTGCGCCTCCACGATAATAAGATTCCCGGCTCTTTTTATGGGGACAACCAGGGTATTGAAATCGCCATAAGGATCCGGGTCGGCGGGCAGACTTTTGAGATGGATAATTTTACCAGCGCCTTTTTTATCCAGGCTAAAGCCGTTCTCGCAGTATAATACTGAGAACAAAGCTAATAGCAGCATATAGACCCTGGACATCCTGAGTGATAATGATTTTTACCAAAAGACGCCCTGAAAAAGCCATTGTGACAGTTTTCGGGAAATAAAAAGCCCCGGTGAAAACCGGGGCTTAAAGGATTAACCTAAATACGATTTGAGTATCTTACTCCTGGAAGTATGTCTCAGCCGCTGCAGCGCCTTGTCCTTGATCTGGCGTACGCGCTCACGGGTCAGGTTGAATTTCTCCCCGATCTCTTCCAATGAAAGCGGATGATTGGTACCAAGTCCGAAGAACAGTACGATGATCTCACGCTCGCGTTCCGTTAGGGTCGACAGGGAACGTTTAATTTCCTCCGACAGCGATTCGTTGATCAGTATCGAGTCGGTATTGGGTTCCTGGTTCTCCAGTACATCCAGCAGTGTATTTTCTTCACCCTGCACAAAAGGAGCGTCCATAGAAACATGGCGGCCCGAATTGCTCAGCGTATCGGATATTTTGTCAACTGTGGTTTCGAGCATATCTGCCAATTCTTCAGGCGACGGCTCACGCTCATATTCCTGTTCCAGTTTGGAGAATGCCTTACTGATCTTGCTTAACGAACCTACCTGGTTCAAAGGCAGACGTACGATACGCGACTGCTCGGCAATAGCTTGCAGGATGGACTGACGGATCCACCACACGGCATACGATATAAATTTGAAGCCTTTGGTTTCGTCGAAACGTTTAGCGGCTTTGATCAGGCCAAGGTTACCCTCGTTGATCAAATCGCCGAGCGTAAGTCCCTGATTCTGATATTGTTTTGCGACCGAAACAACAAAACGAAGATTTGTTTTTGTTAACCGCTCCAGTGCTGCCTGATCTCCCTCACGTATCTTTTGGGCTAATATTACTTCTTCTTCGGCTGTAATCAGGTCAACCTTACCAATTTCGTGCAGATATTTGTCAAGTGATTGGGACTCACGATTGGTAATGGATTGGGTTATTTTGAGTTGTCTCATTTAATTTATTTACCTCGATTCTTTACTTTAGAATGGAACGTGCAAAGGTACAAAATTGTTATTACAAAATTGCAACCGGATGCATCTTTACATTTTAATTATCAGGACGGCATTTTCCGTGCCGAAGTCACTGTTTTTTAGCTTTTTTACAATTCGCTGAGACTGAACGTTTCTCTCATCCGGATGCCTTTTTCGGTTTGCTGTAGTGTACAACACTCATTCACCGGGTCGTGTTCAAAAAAAAGAATATAATCGTTATTCACGGCTTCAGGCAGGATGGATTTCTTTTCGTTAAT
>DASZVE010000083.1:0-56038 GCA_035547095.1 Mucilaginibacter sp. | reverse complement strand
GGCCGCAGCCTCACAACCCGCGTGCCCTGCGCCAACTACTATAACATCGTATTTCCTAAACATTCATCCTCCATGTTCCACGTGGAACGTACAAATTTACTTCAATTGCCCGATGTTCCACGTGGAACTTTTAATAATGATATTAATGCTACAAACGCCCAAACGCCCTCTAAAACGATAAAAGGGTAGAAGCGCACCATCCAAGAAGCGTAACAACAAATACCCGCGCCGATAAAATTCATCAGGCTGTACACTCTGCTGCTTGTCGGTAGCTTCTTGTATAAGTTAAGCATGAAGGCGATCAGCAAAACAATTACGCCGATGGATGCGACTATGTCTGAAGCTTTCATTTATGATTCGCTAAGTTCGGTTAACTCCATCCAGCGCAGGCTTTTTTCGTCCAGGCCGAGAGTTAGTTGTTCTATCTGGCGGGCCGTTTCCGCTAATTCCTGGTGGTCTACGGACCCTGAATTAAGTTTTTCCGTCAGAGTTTTTATTTCGATCTCAATGCGGGCGATGTCTTTTTCAAGCGTTTCAAGTTCTTTTTGTTCCTTGAAACTAAGTTTACTTTTCCTGGCCGAGGCGGGGATGTCCTTCTTCTGAACAGCCGTGTCCGCTTTAATCTGCTGTTTAAGCATTTCCTGTTCAAATCGCCACGATGAATAATTGCCATTGTGGATATTCACCTTGCCATTGCCTTCCATAATGAACAGCTGGTCGGTAAGCTTATCCAGTAAATACCGGTCGTGCGACACGAGCATCAGTACGCCGGTGTAGTTGGTTAGAAATTCCTCCAGGACATTTAGCGTATCGATGTCCAGGTCGTTCGTGGGTTCGTCCAGGATCAGGAAGTTGGGATTCTTCATCAATATCTGCAGCAATTGCAGGCGCTTTTTCTCGCCGCCACTCAGGTTGGCTATAAAGCTATATTGCCTTTTGGGCGGAAACAGGAATAGGGTAAGCAGGGCCGAGGCCGAAATAGTTTTGCCATCGGCCATGGTGATGAACTCCGCTACATTTTTTACCACATCGATCACACGCTCATCTTCCTTGAACGCCATGCCCGACTGGTGAAAATAGCCCATAACCGTTGTTTCGCCTTTTACAGCCTCGCCCTTGTCGGGTTGCAGGTTGCCGGTTATTAAATTCAGCAGGGTCGATTTGCCGCTGCCGTTTTTCCCTGCCAAACCTATCCGGTCGCCCCTTTTGAAAACATAGTTAAAATCGTGTATCAGCTCGTGACCGTTAAACGCTTTTTGCAGGTGATGCAGTTCCAATATTTTATTGCCTTGCCTTGCTGTTTTAACACTCAATTCAACCTTAGCTTTCGGACCTGCGTTTTTTGTCTTCTCCTCCAGATCGTAGTAGGCATCAATCCTTGCTTTCGATTTGGTGCCCCGGGCCTGTGGCTGCCTGCGCATCCACTCCAGCTCCTTTCTCAGCAAATTGCTGTTCTTCTGAAATTCGGCTTCTGATACAGCTTCACGTTCGGCCTTTTTTTCCAGGTAGTAACCGTAATTGCCGTTATAAGAAAATATCTTGCCGTTGTCGATCTCCATGATCTGGTTGCACACGTTATCCAAAAAGTAACGGTCGTGGGTAACCATCAAGATGGTCTTGTTACCTTCGGTCAGCAACTTTTCCAGCCATTCGATAGTTTCGATATCCAAATGGTTGGTAGGCTCGTCCAATAAATATAAATCCGGCTCCTCGATCAGCAGTTTGGCCAAAGCCAGGCGTTTTTTTTGACCGCCCGACAAAGTATCGATACTTTGATTCAGGTGGTGGATGTCCAGTCGCCCCAAAATGGTTTTGATCTTATATTCGTATTCCCAGGCATTGCTGTTGCTCAGCTCTTCCGTTACCTTATCGATCGCTTTGGTATTACCCGGGTCATTCTCCAGCAACTCCTCGTACTTCCTGATCAACTGCTGCTGCTTATTATCCGAATGGAAAATATAATCGCTGATGGTATAAGCCTTGTCAAACGATGGGTCCTGCTCCAGGTACCCGGCGCGCAGGTCGCGGCTTTGTACCACTTTGCCTTCCGTCGGCAGGAACTTACCTGCAAAAAGCTTCAGCAAGGTCGATTTCCCGGCGCCGTTTACGCCGACCAGCGCTATCCGCCGCCCCTGGTTGATTCCTACCGTAAGGTTTTTAAATAGCCAGTTATCGTGATAGGAATGGCCGAGATTTTCCGCTGATATTAAAGTAGTCACAATGGTTAAAATAAAATGCTGTCAATTAGTCCGATATTCCTGATTAACTGGCATATCTTGTTTAAATTCGAACAAAAATACGGATTATAACGGAGTGGAATGAAGATTGCATGTTTAAACATGTAATTCTAAAACAGTCAAGGAGACTATTAAACGAACAATGAAAAAAGTATTTCACCCTGCCAGTGAGCGGGGCCACAACGACATCGGTTGGTTAAAGGCGAATTTCTCGTTTAGCTTTGGGCCGTACTACAACCCCGAAAAGGTTCATTTCGGCGCCTTGCGCGTCTTGAACGATGATACTATCGCAGGGGGAGCCGGTTTCGGCACGCACCCGCACGATAACATGGAAATTATTACCATTCCCATTTCGGGTGCATTGGAACACCGCGACAGTACGGGCGGACACGGCGTTATCTCGGCAGGCGAAGTGCAGGTAATGTCGGCAGGTACCGGCTTGCAGCATTCCGAGTACAATCATTCCAAAACGGAAGCTGCCAATACCCTGCAGATATGGCTTTTTCCGAAGAAAATGAACATCGAGCCCAGGTACGACCAGAAGAACTTTACAGATGTGCTGAAGCCGAACCAGCTAACCACGCTGGTATCGCCCTATAAAGACGGTGAAGCGCTGTGGATAAACCAGGACGCTATTTTTTCCCTGGGCGATTTTGATGCCGGGCAAAAGATCAGCTACGATATTAAGATCGCCGGGAACGGCGCCTATATCTTCCTGATCGAGGGCAAGGCCTCTGTCGACGGTACGGTTTTAAACAAAAGGGACGCTGTGGGTGTTTATGATACAAGTTCATTTACCATTGAAACCGAGTCGCACTCGCGGATATTGATCATGGAAGTCCCGATGAGATAACGCGCCCGTTCCTGGTGAGATGGTTTGGGCTGGCAAAACAATTTGATTTTGAATTGTTTATATCAGGCAAAACATTTTACCAATGGAAGAGCAGGCAGCACCGGCGTGGAAACGATGGCTCGAAGAGGGCGGAGACCAGGCATTATTCCTGAAAGGATTTTTCAGAAACGTCTTCCGGGGCGGCTTTGAATGGTCGGAGTTTATACGCCAATGCTATGAAATAGGATATAGATCATTAACGCTGGTCGCTACAACAGCGTTCATTATGGGGTTGGTTTTAGCCATGCAGCTAAGGCCGACCCTTGTTGATTTTGGCGCCGAGAGCATGCTGCCGCGAACGCTGGCGGTTTCCATCGTACGCGAGATCGGCCCGGTAATTACAGCTATTATCTGCGCGGGTAAGATAGCCTCGGGGATCGGCGCCGAGCTGGGCAGCATGAAGGTTACCGAGCAGATAGACGCCATGGATATATCGGGCGCCAACCCGATGCAGTACCTGGTAGTAACGCGTGTGCTGGCGACGACTTGTATGGTGCCCCTGCTGGCCCTCATAGGCGACCTGATCGGCCTGGCCGGCGGTTTTTTAGCCATTAACATACAAAGCAAGGTAAGCCTGCTGTTGTATTTTCATAAATGTATCGGCGCACTCGGTTTTGCCGACTTCCTTCCCGCCTTTATTAAAACCATTTTCTTTGGCTTCGCTATCGGTTTTATAGGATGTTATAAAGGATATAACTCCAACCGCGGAACAGAGAGCGTGGGCCTGTCTGCTAATTCGGCGGTCGTTGCCGCGTCGCTGTGGATATTCGTTATCGACGCTATCGTGGTGCAAATCAGCAACGTGCTTTTACTAAACTGATATGGAAGCAAAACCAGCAAGCAAACCAAAGACGAAGAAGCCGGCGGCGCACAAAGGGGAAATCGTCATCCATATCAAGGGGCTTAAAAAGTCATTCGGCGATAAGGAAGTATTGAAGGATATAAACCTGGATGTACACAAGAGCGAAAACGTGGTGGTTTTGGGACGGTCCGGATCGGGCAAGTCAGTCACCATCCAATGCGTAGTAGGCAAGCTGGCGCCCGACGAAGGCGAGCTGACCGTTTTCGGCCAGGAAGTGGCCGCTATGAACGAAGAAGAATTAAAAGATCTGCGTACCAGGATAGGCTTTTTGTTCCAGGGAGCGGCGCTATATGATTCCATGACCGTGCGCGAGAACATGGAATTCCCACTAACGCGGGTATTGAAGCTCAAAGACCAGCAAGAGATAGATAAACGGGTGGAAGAGGTGCTGGAGGCAGTAGGGCTTACCGAGGCTATAGACAAAATGCCCGCCGACCTGTCGGGAGGTATGCGCAAGCGCGCCGGCCTGGCGCGCACGCTGGTGGTAAAGCCGGAAATTATACTGTACGACGAGCCGACGACAGGGCTGGACCCATTGACGTCGCGCGAGATCAGCAAGCTTATTCTCGAAATGCAAAAAAAGTATAAAACCACCTCGATCATCATTACGCACGATATGGATTGCGCGCGCATCACCGCCGACCGCGTGGTGATCATGCACGAGGGCGAATACATTGCCGAGGGAACCTTTGACGAACTTAAGAACTCGGACGATGAATTGATTTGTTCGTTCTTTTAAAACCTACACTATGAAAACAACAGCAGAACAAAAAATAAAAATAGGCGGATTCGCGCTGGCGGGTTTGTTCGTACTGGTCGCGGCCATATTCCTGATCGGCAATAAAAAGGGGCTTTTTACCTCCACATTCAGTATCCACGGGATGTTTAAAAATGTGAATGGCCTGCAGGAAGGCAATAATGTACGTTTCGCAGGCATCAATATCGGTGTGGTCGAAGATATAGAGATTATGAACGATACCACCGTAAAAGTTACCGTCACCCTGGATGATTATGTTCGCAAATTCATCAAAAAAGATGCTAAAATGAGCATCGGCAGCGATGGGCTGATGGGCGATAAGCTGATCCTGATCTCGCCGGGAGGCGCGCAAACTACGCAGACGGTTAAAGGCGGCGACGAAATAACCGCTGTGAACCCGTATGATATTGACAAGATACTTAAAAGGGCCTCCAAAATGGCGGATGATGCGGGTAACCTGATCGAAGGGTTATCAGAAATCGTTAATAAAGTGAATCACGGCCAGGGAAGCATCGGCCGGCTGCTGAATAACGATAAGATGGCGAAGGACCTGGATGCTACCGTAAAACAGGCCAAAACGACCATAGCGACGGTGCATAAAACAACTGGTACGCTTAATGAAGACCTGAAAGCAGCGCAGCACAATATATTCCTGAGGGGCTTCTTCAAAAAGAAGCAAAAGGCGAAGGAAGATTCGATCAAAAAGGCGAAGCAGGATTCTGTTAAGGGCAAGCATTAAGGATTACCCTCGGCCATCCGCCATTCATTTTTCCATTCGGGACCTGCCTGCTGGCAGCGAACTGAAATGGCCTGGCGGCAGGATGGTAAAGCAATCTCGTCAATATGCTATTCATTTATAAGTGAGTCATACAGATCAAACCAGTCCGGATTCATTGAATTGATAAGCTGAATTTTACGGTCCCTGCTGCCACCCTTTAATGCTTTTTCGGCGGCAATAGCTTCTTCGATATGAGGGTAAAATTGATAATAAACCAGTTTGACACAATTGTACCTCGCAGTAAAGCTCTTAGGGTCTGTTTTATTACGATGATCCCAGGCACGGCTGACGAGTTTTGAAGTGACTCCGACATATAAAACGCTATGTCGTTTGTTGGTCATGATGTAAATACAGCCACCTCGTATGAATACTATACTGCAAGATATAAAAAGACCTTGTTAAAAAACTCGTCATTGCGAGGAGCGGCCTTGTGTGGCGACGAAGCAATCTCGTCAATTGTACCCGGTTTTGAACGACATCTTCGATTAGCATGCGCAGAGATTGCTTCGCTCTCGCTTACAGCAATGACGCGGTGGTTTATCAAAAAAAAGTCATTGCGAAGAACTGAGATGGACTCGTGCGATGGGGTGACGAAGCAATCTCCTCAATCGTACCCGGTTTTGAACGACATCCTCGATTAGTGTGTGCAGAGATTGCTTCGCTCTCGCTCGCAATGACGCGGTGGTTTATTTTAAAAAAAACGTCATTGCGAGGCGCAGTCTTGTGTGGCGACGAAGCAATCTCACTTATTATCCCCGGCTCTAACAGCGTTCCCGATAAGAAAACGGCCCGGATTTCCGGGCCGTTTTCTTATCTTCAAAAATAGTGGTTAATTCAGATATTGGGTGATCTCGGGCGATAACGGGGTCACCTTCGAGCGGAAACGGTGTATCAGTTTGCCGTTTTCGTCGACCAGGAATTTTTCGAAATTCCATCCCACATCGCCGGTAATACCTTCGGGGTTCGGTGCGCTGATGAGGTATTTGAACAGCGGGCATATATCATCGCCCTTCACGCTCACCTTTTCGCTCAGCGGGAAAGTAACGCCGTACCTTTCCTTGCAAAAGCTCTTGATCTCGTCGGCGCTGCCGGGCTCCTGCTGGCCGAAGTTATTGGCCGGGAAGCCTACCACCACCAACTTGTCCTTATACATTTCGGACAGTTTTTGGAGTTCAGCATACTGGGGTGTAAAGCCGCATTTGGAAGCGGTGTTTACGATCAGGATCTTTTTGCCGTGGTACTGCTCTAAAGAAAAGCGCTGTCCATCGATGTTGGTCAGCTTAAAATCATAAACCGACGAGGCCGACGCGACGAACAGCAAGGCAAATACGAATGCTAATAATATTTTCATGACTTAAGAAATTTGGTTTCAGAGAGATATGAGGTAAAATTAGCCTTAATCTTTTACTTCGTCTATCGGATTTGTGTAAAATTTGTGAGATGCGGGGATAGTCAAAAATGATAAAAAACCATGTCATTGCGAACCGCAGTGAGGGACGTGACTGGCGGCGGGGGGCGAAGAAGCAACCTCGCCGCCACGCAAATCCGCGATGCTTCGCTGCACAATGCAGCCCACAAGTCTGCTCGCAACATTCGAGAGGTTGCTTCTTCGCCCACGCCGCAAAGCTTAGACCGTTCCTCGCGGGAATGTAGTTTATTATAGCTAGTCATTTCCAGAAAGAAGGCGTATCTGTTCTGCCTCTTATAGTACAGTCCACGCACTCCCTTGAACTGTAGTATATTTTGCGGCCTGACGCGATCGGGACGTAGACACCGGGATAAGTGAAAAAAATATCTGGGGAAGCTATTGAATCAAGCTCGCAATTATAGGGATAGATGGTCGCCGCTGGCGGCAGATCCGCTGCTGAAATGAATATCCTTTTACTTTGGATGTCCGTAGCGGTAATGTAGCCAAGAACGGGAATATCCGGGTTGCTTATGCAATGTATATTGCCGGTGAGGCCCGAAGGCAGAGGGCCGAACAGTTCTCCTAATTGCTCGGTATTTTTTTTGAGCGTAGTATAAAATTGATAGGCATCTGCGGTAAGCGCATACTGTTTTACCAGGATGCTGTATTTCTTTTCCAGTTTTTCGGATGTAAGCGCAATGCGCGTTAAGCGACTTTGATACACGATATCGCTGCTCAGATTTGTTGTCGACGCCTGAAGAACATTGGTTGATTTGTCATTTCCGAAACAGTCGAACACATATTGGTCCGGTGTGCGGTATACCAGTTTATGCTTGATGGTATCTGCTTTCAAGGACGATGGATATTCGGTATGAAACTGCCAGGTCTCGGCGTAATCCCAGCGGTAATAACGCGTAGCGTTGGCTGGATCGTGCGTGTTGACATAAACCTGCAGATCCCCATTTTTTATGACATACCCGACACTGTCTATCGCCGGTGTCGGTTTTACCGGAACGAAGTCTGATACGTACTGCAAGCCATCGCTTGTGCGTATGCGTACACGATATTTTGGGGAAGACGACAAACCAAGCGGCCCCGAAACGTACCTCCCCTTACCGCCTTCGATTAAAGGCCAGGAACTTCCGGCATCGCTTTCAATAAGCACAGCGGCGCCCGATACCGGATTTTGGGTTGCTTTAGCACTTACGCTAACGGTGCGGCTCAACGTAAAAATGGTTGAGTCGTTGCCCGAGTTAATGATCCCGTCGACCACCAGGTAGCTGCCGGAAGATGCTATCGCCGGCGGATAATATGGCTTGCGGCAGTGAAGCAGCAATAGTAATACAAGAGCCAATGAACATAAGACGTACCGAGCTTTTATCATTACCGCCGGATAAGGAGCCGAAAAACTAATCTACCAGTTTAGTCGCGATTATCTTTACTTTATTTTGAATTTCAGCGAAAATGATACAGCGGGCACTTGTATTTGGGAGGTGTTAAAAAATGTACCTAAAGTGCTCCGGTATGGTCAAAAAGTGCGCCAAATGGGCCCGGTAAATGCCCCGAAATGCCACATTCAGGCGAAGTCCCGCAGGGCCAGGTATTGATCTTCCTTTTCGGTCATCAGGGTTTTGTCTGCGGGGGTTTTGTCCTTATAGCCGAGCAAATGCAACGCGCCGTGAATGATGACCCGGTGCAGCTCGTTGGTTTCGCCGGTTTGGAATTTTGACGCATTCTCGCGGACGCGGTCGATGGAGATAAAAATATCACCTTCGATAAGGCCATCTGTGGCCGAGTTATCAAAGGTGATAATATCCGTGTAAGTGTCGTGATCTAAATATTGCCGGTTGATCTGGAGCAGGTATTCGTCGGAGCAAAAGATGTAATTCAGATCCTGCAGCTTAAAGCCTTCAGCCCGGATAGCAGATTTAACCCAGGTTTTTACCTTGACTTTGTTTTTAAGATCGAAATGGATGTCTTCTTCAAAAAAATTGATTGAAGGCATTATATCTTAAAGTGAAGTTCCACTTCATTTCCAGAAGCGTTGAAAATACACTGGTCGGCTAGCTGTTTTACAATGAAAACGCCGCGGCCGGTAAGGTTCTCCAGGTTTTCTTCGGCAGTAGGATCGGGCAGATGGTCGTAATCAAAGCCTTCCCCTTCGTCGGTTATCGTCCAGGTGATGCGTTTCGGCTCAACTTCTGCATTGATAATCACTTTTTTGCTTTCGTCGAGCTTGTTGCCATGTACAATAGCGTTTATAGCGATCTCGTTCAGGCAAGTCATCATATTAGCAAATGTATCTTCGCTAACCTGGTGCTTGTCGGCTATTTCTTCTATCAAATTTTCCAGCAAGACTATGCTTTCCGGTTTTGAAGGAAGCTGCAAAGTATAAAGCTCGCTGGTTTGTACATTCGCATCGGTCATACTAGTTAGCATTAAGTTGATCAAAGTAAGATTTTATTTTTTGTTTATAATACAAATTAAGTGCCGGAGATACCGTCTTGATTTGCTCAGTCTGTTTTTCCTTTAGTAGCTGGTAGTCTTGTAAAGCCTTGATATACCCCGGAGGCAAATCTTTTCCGGCATTGCTTTCGCGCTGCTGGTCCTGGTCCCTTTGCTGTTCAGCTTTCTCAGCTTCAAGGAGCCTGGTTTGGATTTGCTGCTGCCTCTTAAGCAAATCGTCAGTTATTCTCCTGTTTACGATATCGTTAACAGTTTGTTCCATTTCTTTCGAAATTTTATCCAGGTTGCCCCCTCCGCCCTGTCCGTTTTTATTATCATCGGCGTCAATCTTTTCGAGCGCCTGGCGTATCATTTCCTGTTCCCGCGCCATTTTTGCAAGCTGTTCGCTCATGCCGCTGCGCTTGCTCTGCGACATATTGCCCTGCTTTTGCAGCTGCTCGCGCATTTTTTGCATGTTTTGATTCAGCTGCTGCTGCATTTTGGTTAACTGTGACAGTGAAGGCTGTTTTCCCTTACCGCTTTTGCCGTTCTTCATGGAGTTTTGCATGTGCTCCAGGGCTTCACTCAGCATCAGGGCCAGGTTATTCATCGATGTCATCGCATATTGCTGGTTCAGGTTCGCCTCCGCTGTATGGCGTTCGCCTAAATTGGCCAGTGATTCATCAATATGCGTATTGATGCTGCTGATCTCCTGGTTTACGGTAGATTGTATTTGCGGAACCTTCCTGCTTAATGCATAAAGACTGTCTTCGGCTGTCTTTAAGTTATCCTTTATGTCTTTCTGTTTTTGCGCTAATATAGTATAATTTGGATCAACAGGGTTAGTATTTTTTAATGTTTCCATTACTTTTTCCTGCTCGAACGAACTGTTTATCAAATTCTTAAGTAATTCCCGCAGTTGCTGTATATCGATATTATTCTGAGAATCTTCTTCCTCCTCGTTCTTTTGCTGCATTTTGCCGGCTAATTGCTGCATTTGCTGTGCAGCCTGCTTTTGTGCCTGGGCTGCCTGCTTTTTATCATTCTTTTGTAAATTTTCCGAACTCTGCTGCATCTGCTGCTCAATATGCTGCTCATCGGTTTTAGGGTTCTCAAAATTGTTTTTCTGTTCGGCAGCCTCATCCTGCTTTTGCAGATCCTCAAGCGACTTCTTGATATCCTGGAAATCCTGCTGTAACTTTTGTTGTTGCTGCTGCAGGTCCTTTGCATCCGAGTTTGGCTGTTTGGTTTCGTCGGACAATTTTTGCTGCTTGTCGGCCAGTTGGTTAAGCTGGTTAATATTATGGTCTAATTTCTGGTCAAACTCCAGTTTTTTATACAATTCGAGTATACGGTCGAGTTCCTTGCGCAGCGACTTGTTGTCCATCTGCATTTTACCTAATTGGTCGCGCGTCTCGTCTTTCTGCTCCTGGTCCATCATCTGCTGTAATTTTTCCAGCAACTCGCGGGTTTTTTGGTCCAGTACATTGTTAAACAGGTTTTGTATTTCTTTTTGCTTTTCACGCAGCTCCTGGTTTTGCTGTTCATTTTCCTGGCGCTGGTACAGGTTCTTTTTGTTCTCATCCTGTATATCCTTGATCAGGTTATCCAAATCCTTCTTTTTCTCCAACAGGTCGCTGATCTGTTTCTTTTCGTCGAAAGAAAGCGAATTTTTGTTCAACAGTGTTTCATTTAGCTTTTGCGCATCATGCTCTACCTGCCCGGCAAGCTTTATTGCCGATTCCATTTTCTGTTTTACTGCCTCCGTTCCTTTCTCTAATTGTTCATCCATTTGTTTTTGGTCCGGGACGTTTAGAGTCCGCTCCGGCGAACGGACTCTTTTGGGACCAGAAACGCCGTCGTTATCGGCCACCTCGAAGTAGTAGCTTACCGCGTCGCCAGGCTTAAAGCCCAACTGTTTCATGTCCCAAAAATAAAAGAAGTCAGCCTGCGTTTTGGCCAGATCGGCTTTCACCTGTTTGCTAACCAGGCGCTCGGCCGCGTTATTGCCGGGAACGTTCACCTTGTAATTAAAGGTAAGCGACGAGAATCCGTGATCGTCCTGTATTTTTCCGTTGAAATAGATCGCTTTGCTGCTCACCGAATCAGATTTTTCCTGGACAGTAATGCCCGGGAATTCATCGGGCACCACATCAACGCGGTACGAAGCCGAATCACCCTGGCTTACGGACGAACTCGATGGCTGTATCTTATAAAAAGTATTTTTGTATAAGCGCTCGCTATGCTCAAACACGCCATCGCCTATGGCCTGCGCCTTGTACTGTTTGTTGTTAATGCTGAAGAGCAACTGGTCGGCATTTTGGGTATGCAATTCCCATCTCACCAATGTTCCGGCCGGGACCGTGAGGTCGCCCGCGTTGCTTATTGTTTCATTTCGCTTATGCAGGTATAACGGATAAGTAAGCGCAGCGTCAAAGTGCAGCAATGATGGTTTAGGGTTAACCCTTATTTCGAAGAGGCCGGATTCGAAACCATTCCCGCTGAAACGGAATGGCGTATTCTTTTGCAGGTTACTAAACAGGTAGTGGAAGTGGCTGATATTTTCCTTATCCAGCTTAAAAGTGTTGTTTCCCGTCTCGATGTAAACGTCTGCGGGCAGCCTGTCTCCTTCCACTTTAAGATCGATCTTTACGTCCTCACCCTGGACGGCCAATAACGACCTGTTCAGGAGCACGAATCTGAAAGGCGCCACCGGTGCGAAATACTCATTGTGCCTTATCAGCCTTTTGGTGCTTTCCGTAAGGATGGATGGCGCCGCCAATGCGATGATGCAGATAGCCGCTATCGGAAAAATAACCCATTTGACATACTTGCGGTTCTCGCCGAGGTTGATGGCCGAAGGAAAACTTACGGGTTTTAGGGTCTCGATTTTCTGATTGATGCTGGCCTCGATCAGCGCTTTTTGTTTTTCGTCCGATTCTGCTAATTTCTTCAATTGAAGCGTGTTCAGCAGCTTGTCGCTTACTTCGCCAAAGTGTTTTCCTATGATTTCGGCGGCCTCGTCGTGCGTTATCGTTTTGCCCAGCCTTAACCATGCAAGCAGCGACGGCAATACCAGCCACGCGGTAAGCGCCAGGTTAAGCAAAATAAAGAAGTAAAACAGGAAGGTGCGGAACGAGGTGTCGAACTGCCAGAAGTACTCGCTTACCGTAACGATAATGTAAGCCGAAAACAAGCCCGCGCCAAAAAAGATCAACCCCCGCAAAAGATTATTGAAATAATACTTGCGGATAAATGAATCGATCTTGTGGATCAGCAGCTCATAATTTTCCTGCGCTCGCATAACTTTCAGGGCAACTTGCCGGTAAGAGAGTAAACGAAATCTCTTTACCCAAAATTATAATATTTAAATGATAATTAATTGACACAAACGAACACGCTATCGGCTACCTTTGTAAGGTAAACTTATAAGTTTAACTGATTAATTATACGATTATGCCAAACGCCACCATGCAGCTTGCAACCGACTTGCGGGCGGTACTTTCAAGAATAGTAAAAAAACTTCGCAGGGAGTCGGCCACCAGCCAGCAGTTATCGCTGACCGAAAGATCGACCATGGGCCTTCTTTATCCGAATAAGGAACTGTTGCCGAGCGAACTCGCTTCAATGGAAAAGATAACCAACCAGTCGATGTCGCAGATCCTTAGCCACCTGTCGGAAATCGGTTATATCAATCGCAAAACATCAACCGCCGATAAACGTAAGGTATTTATATCGCTGACTGAAAGCGGTGAAAAAACGCTTTTGCAGATGCGCAGCGAACGTGCGGCCTGGCTGGCCAGGGCGATAGCTGAAAAATGCTCGAAGGAGGAAGAGGCGGTGTTGCGGCAAGCGGTTGAGATACTTGCAAAAATGATTGATTTTGAGTGATAGGGAGATATGCAGATAACAACATTTAGCGCATTTAAGAGCAGAAATTACCGACTATATTTCGCGGGGCAATCGGTATCGCTTATCGGTACATGGATGCAGAAAACAGCGGTTAGCTGGGTAATCTATTCCCTGACGCATTCGACCTTTATGCTGGGACTTACTCTCTTTTCCAGTCAGTTCCCATCGTTTTTGTTTTCGCTGTTTGGCGGCGTTGTGTCCGACCGGTATAACCGTTTTAAAGTACTGCTGACGACGCAAATTGCCTCCATGGTGCAGGCCGCTATATTGGCCGTGCTTATACTTATGGGCCATTATACAGTCTGGGAAATTTTAGCGCTTAGCGCCATGCTGGGTATAATCAATGCATTCGATGTACCGGCCCGTCAATCGCTGGTATATGAGATGATCGACGATAAACAATACCTGCCCAACGCGCTGGCGCTTAACTCGTCGATGGTAAACCTTTCGCGTTTGATCGGCCCGGCCATTGCCGGGTTTGTGCTCGAGAAGCTCGGCGACGGTACCTGTTTTCTGTTAAATGCCGTCAGCTTCCTGGCAGTTATCGTATCGCTGCTGATGATGCGGCTGCCTGAATATGTAAAAGAATTGCATACCAAAAATGTATTCGGCGAGCTGCGCGAAGGTTTGGGTTACCTTAAGCGGACACCGAGCATCGCTTTTTTGGTATTGATGCTGGGATTGGTCAGTCTGCTCGTGCTGCCCTATACTACGTTACTTCCCGTTTATGCTAAAGACATATTTAAAGGAACAGCCTCCACGTTCGGTATCCTCGACAGTGTTATCGGGCTTGGCGCCTTATGCGGCGCTATTTACCTGGCGTCATTAAAACCCGGGGCGAATTTTCAGAGGATCCTGGCGGTCAATACGCTCATATTCGGAGCGGGCCTCGTGCTGTTTTCACACGAAGGCAATTATCCGCTTGCGCTCGTTTTCGCTACGGTTGCGGGTTTTGGTATGATGTCGCAGGTTACGATAACGAATACGGTAATACAAACCACGGTCGATTCCAACATGCGCGGCCGCGTCATCAGTTTCTATGCCATGGCTTTCTTTGGTATGCAGCCGCTTGGCGGTTTGCTCATCGGATCGGTATCCAAATGGATCGGTACGCCTGATACCCTTTTGGCTGAAGGCGTTTGCGCACTGGCAATTGGTGTATTGCATTTTCGCTATCTCAAAAAAACGAGATTGAGAAGCCAGCGGGACATGATCACGGCCGAAGCCCAGGTAGAGCCGGTGTAATCCCAGGCAAATCACACCGGATTTTAAAAATCCGGCGACGAATTCTATATTTGCATTCTGCATTTTTCGGGATGTAGCGTAGCCCGGTATCGCGCCAGCATGGGGTGCTGGAGGTCGTCGGTTCAAATCCGGCCATCCCGACTACTGAGAGCATGTTTAAAGTCTTATTTTGGATTTTAGACGTGCTCTCTTTCTGTTTACGCCACGCAACCATCACAATGCAGGCTTAACAACCCGGAGTTTTCCGTTTTGTTTTTGATCGATAGCTAAATAGGGGTCACCCTATTGCAGTGAGTTTTGAATGAAGGATATGAGGTCTTGGTTAGATTTATCAAAGCTGGTCATCAAACATGTTTTTGCTGTTTTGTATCCCCAGACACCCGGCTTTGTGGTATCATTGCTTATATCTTCAGAAACTTTTTTCACCTTTCCATTTCGGTCGTCGAAAATCATTACATGGTAATTGACCGATGCGGTCCATTCAAGCTTGCTCTGGCTCGCCTGGTACTTAGTGATAGCTAACTTGATCGTTATCCTGTTTGGCTTTGACGCCTTGTTGTAGAACGTATCGGGCAAGAGCGTGATTTTGCAAGATGGGAACTCCGATCGCAGGAAGTTTTTCAAGACTTGTTCGATATCGGCTCCCTGGCATTCAACCTTGGCATTACTCGGTACCGCCCGGTTATCGAATACAACAAGATCCACGGGCTGTTTGTCCAGGAAGCCAACATTGGGCTTTGTAACGACTTGTTGCGGGCACCCGACGTAGAATTTTTGGGCATCCGCCTTATAGGTCAACAATACTATAATCAGTGTGAGCAGGGGAATGTATTTCATGGGCTAAAGATAGCACTTTAGCGGGCTTGGTAGCCTGCGTTTATCATCTATAAGGGTTACCCCACAAAAATTGTGAGGCAGATTTCCAGCTCGCATCGGATCAGAAGTATTGGACAATTTGCTTACAACCCCGACCGGGATCTGATTCTCCCCTATAAAGTTCGCTGCTTCAAACATACCTGTCGTGCACACATTGTGCCGATATACAAGAACCCCATCTTTTTCTCTATTGTAACCATCTTTTTACTTTAGGTTAAGTTTGTAATTAACTAACTTTCAGTTATAAAAACCAAGTCTTATGAAAACCTTTTCTTTACTTACCTGCACACTATTTTTGGCGGTTTTGGTAAGCTCTTGCCAGAAAGACAGCCAGGCGCCTGCAGCACAAACTCCGGCTTCGGCTTCAAAATTCGGAACTAAGACGTTATCCGGCGGTTCGGGTTTAAGCTACACCGTAAACCTGGGTATGATCGATTATTATCCCTTTCATGGAAACTTTAATGATGTCAGCGGGCATGGGCATACCGCTGAGGGGTACAGTATTGGCTACCCGGCGCCTTTTTTTGACCACTTGGGTGTACCGCCAACTTTAACAGCCAATAAGTATGGTATCGCTAATGAAGCGTATAAATTCGATGGTCTTTCGGATGAAGTAAATTCAACAAACTCAGTTTTCGACCCTAAACAGGCACAAACGCAATTTAGCCTGTATGTACGTTACAAAGGTGACGGTATTGGTGGGTT
This sequence comes from Mucilaginibacter sp., assembly GCA_035547095.1. Taxonomy (GTDB): domain Bacteria; phylum Bacteroidota; class Bacteroidia; order Sphingobacteriales; family Sphingobacteriaceae; genus Mucilaginibacter. The sequence continues at coordinate 39,921 of DASZVE010000083.1, read as the reverse complement.
AGTTTGCTCTGGAACGATAGGCAATTGGTACCCGGATGAACCAGGCTTTTCATTACAATCTAATGGAAATAATGTAGAATTTATATGGAACGACTATTTTAAAGATGTCCCTGCAACCGGACAATTAGCTGCTGACCTCAAGAGTGGCACCTTACCTTCTTTATGCAAAAATTCGTGGGTAGATGTCGCTGTAAACTATAGCAATTCCATTTTAACTATGTATATTAACGGAAAGAAGGTTTCCTCGCTAACCCCGCCCTTCCCTGGGCCGGCCCATTTCTCAAGCGGATTAGGAATCGGATATAATCAAGTGAGGTACCCTCAGTATTTCTTCAATTCTGCTATTGATGAAGTAAGGGTGTACAACCGGCCGCTTACGGATGATGAAATAGCTTATTTGTACGCACATTAAAAAAACAGCAAATGAACAATGCAACCGAGTCTCCGACGATCCGGTTTTTTTATGCCGGGCCGGAAAAAATAAAATCATGCCAATCCGCATTCACTTAGCGAATTGCCACTACAAAAAACAATAACTTCGCGGGGTCATCAGTTAAACCTTTTGATCGAACCCCAATCAAACGGTGATATGAAAAAATTTACCCTGGCTATTCTGCCGTTGCTCGCTTTCCAGTTGAGCAGGGCGCAGGTTACCGATACGCATCCCGCCGCGCAGATATATGCCATTAATTCCCAGAGCGGGCAGGAGGAGCCGGTAAACAGCGAGCAAGCCATTCTTTTTAAGGATGCATTTATCAACCTGGTAAACCATACCGACCAGGCGCGCCTGGTACTGCACATGAACCGGGGAAAGAAAATAGCGGTGATCAAACAAGTCGATCCGCAAAGATTTAACGGCTACCAGCTAACCTGGGAAAACCAGCAACAGCGGGTGTTATGCACCTTCTATTATAATATCGATCAGAACGCCTTGTTTTTTTACGACACTGGTGTACGCGATTGGGTAAATGTGACCATTGAAGGCGAAAATGCGGCTAACCTTGACGCCTGCCGGCAATATGCAGGTTTCAATAGCCAGCAGCAGGGTACGCCGGACCTTTCGGTAAACAACGGACAGCAGCAGGCCCCCGATCTTTCGGTAACCGCTAACCCGCAGCAGGATGATGCCACAACGGAGATGCAGGCCGGCCTGGACACGCTGTCGGACGAGGAAATAACAGCCGCTGCAGCGCCTCCTGAATTGCCCGAGTATGATCAACCGCCTTGCCCCGTCGAAGGATATTTATGGCAGCCGGGTTACTGGGCATGGAGCCGTACTGCCGTGGATTACTATTGGGTTCCCGGGGTATGGGTAGCGCCGCCGCGACCAGGCCTTTTGTGGACGCCCTGTTACTGGGGATTTGTTGGCGGGGTTTACCGGTACCATCCGGGATATTGGGGTGTTACAGTTGGCTTTTATGGTGGTATACACTATGGCTTTGGCTATATGGGTGTTGGGTTTGTAGGCGGCGAATGGCGCGGAGGCGTATACAGGTATAATACAGCCGTAGTACATGTGAATACTACGGTAGTACATAATACTTATATCAATAGAACCGTCATCAACAATACAACAGTAATAAACCGTTCGAGCTTTAACGGCCAGGGCGGTGTTAATGCAAGACCAAATTCACAGGAGCAGGCAGCAATGCACCAGCAGCATTTCAGGGCGACGAATGATCAGTTGGCGCACCAGCAGCAGTCGCGCGACAACAGGAACCAGTTTGCATCGGCTAACCATGGTCGCCCTGCCGTTACTTCAATGGCTAAGGTAAATCCTGCACCGGCTAATTTCAGAAGCAATACCGGCAACCGCGGCACACCCGGAAATAGAAACTTGGATAGCAAAGGCGCAGCCGGCACGCGCCCCGGCGGCACAGCGCCCGCAAGTGGCGCCAGGAACCTTAATGCTAAACCTGCCAATGGCGGTAACGCTAACAATGGCAGGCAGCGCCAGCAGGGAAGCCAGTTCCGTCCGCAACGACAGCACCCGCCGCGACAGGGAGGCCAGCCAAGACCGCCAAGGCAAAACAGGAAACAGAAAGACAAATAATTAAAAACTCCGGGAAAAAATGCGACGTTTTATTTTCTGAACAGGTCGTTAAAATCGCCATAGGCGGTCGTTCCGAGTGTGAAATTGAAGGTGCCTTTTTTGACAACCTCGTCTGCAGCCTGCATAAAAGCCCCGTAAGCTGCCCGGGCCAATGACGAGCCAAGACTGATCCTCTTTACACCAAGATCACCCAGCTCGCTAACCGTCATGTCGGTTTGACCGAGGCCGAGCACTACATTCACAGGTTTTGGGGCGACAGCGCGCACCACAGCCTTTATTTCGTCCTTTGTTCTTAGGCCCGGTGCGAACAGGACGTCCGCGCCTGCATCGGCGTACGCTTCCAGTCGCCTGATAGTATCTTTCAGATCGGGCCGCCCGCAAATAAGATTTTCAGCCCTGGCCGTTAGTGTGAACGGGAAAGGTAAGCCGCGCGCGGCCTGCACCGCAGCCTTAATACGTTCAACCGCGTGATCAAACTCGTATATGGGGTCTTTGCGGTTGCCGTTATTATCTTCAATAGAACAGCCGGCAAGGCCGTTTTCCGCTGCAAGGAAAACTGTTTCAGCGCATATTTCGGGTTCATGCCCATATCCGTTTTCCAGGTCGGCTGATACGGGTATGCTTACGGCCATAGCGATCTCGTGCGCGTTTCTTAAGGCCTCGGAACGGGTTATCGCACCTTCGCCATCAGGTTTCCCCAGCGAAAATGCAAGCCCGGCGCTGGTGGTCGCCAGCGCTTCGAACCCTAATCCTGCCAATATTTTCGCCGAACCTGCATCCCACGGGTTGGGGATCACAAATACACCGTTCCGTGCATGCAGTGAACGGAATAGCTCGGCCTTTTCTGTTTGAGTTGTGCTCATATCAACGATAAAATTAGGAATATTATCGCGATTAAACTTTAATCTTCACGCTCGAGCAGATAATACATCAGGGTGCCTGCCCGGTAGTTTGCGGCATCATATTTCCACGATAACTTATAAACCGGGGCGGTTTTATTGCAGATTTCCGTTTTCATATCATCGTTCGCCGGGCTAAACATGCCCGCATACTGGATTCTGTGCGGAATATCCGCGCTTATTTTGGGAGTAGCATCCCATTGCCGCCTAAATTCACCGTCGCGCAAATAAACGCTCTCAAACAAATAATGGAACCAGAAATAGGGATAAATCTTAAGCACTTTTGTGGCTATGACTCCAAACCACCACTGCGGCGGTTTATTCTTCAGCAACTTTCTTAAAAAATACCACCGCGAGTTCTCGAAGAAAACCAGGCGCGGGTTTTCATTCCAATAGTTGTCTACTGCTTTTTTATAAGCTGATACGATGTAATTTCCTTTTACCGATGCGAGGAACCAGCTTGACATCATACGGTCAGGCGCAGGCCGTTCAAAAGCGAAGAAGCCGGTGCTGAGATACGGGTATAGCCAATCATCGAGTGATTTATTGCAATAGCAGGTCGCATCGACCCATACGCCACCATATTTTTGGAGCAAGGTTATCCGCAAAATGTCCGATAATGCCTGGCGGGTAATACCGGGTACATCAACGGATAAATATTGGCCGATGGTATTTGCGTCTAACAAATTAACCTGCCAACCCGGGTTATGCTTCACCCAGGAAGCGTAACATTTTTTAACCACAAGAGGCGAATCATCGAGCCCCTGGAGCCACAAAAACCAAATGATCTTAGGCTGCGTTCTGTTATTCAAAATCCGGGTTTTTTTTGAGATTAAGAGCTATTGGCATGTCTAGAGTTCAAACCTGCAAAAAATACAAAAGTTTCGGCGAAACAGATCGAAATTTTGTATTGAGGCCTCGCGGGAACAGATTTTGCTATAAGTGTATGTTTTTCAGAGCTATTATACCACTGGGTGGTAATCTGCCGTTACAGTTAAAGTAACGTAAAAACAATTTTTAAAAGGGAGAGGTTTAGGTATACATGGCTAATAATGAGCACCATACGCCGGAAAGTCCAGCGATAGCGAAAGCCACACAAAAGTATAGGCGCCTGGGCGCCGAAGGTGGGTTGCTTGCCCCGATCTTTGATATTAAGGAGGTTGCAAAGCGTACTTACCAGCTTGGTATTGCGGCATTGCTTGCCGGAATGGGGTTATCCGTCTACAGTTCGGTCCTCGGTGCTTATGCCTCGGCCATCGTCGTAGCATCATTTTGCTTCTCGATACTGATGGTTATGCTGCTCAAGTACAAAGGTTATATTGCCAATCTCACCATATTCATCATCAGTATCGTATGCGGGCTTATTATCGCCATAACGATGGTGGAGGGCCTAAGAACTGAGGCTTATCTTTATTTTTTCCCGATACTGGTTTCGGTACCGATAATTGTCGACCTCAAACGAACACAGTACTTCGAATCGGTCATGTACATCTCGATCATTGTTTTGTCGTTCATGATCTGCGTCCTTCTTGGGCGCAGCGTTCACCCTTTTGAGGACATGACGAATTACCAGGTCGGCCATCTTTCTTTTGTAAACCGTATAACAGCCATCGCTTCGACGATCGTTTTCGCCGTTTCGTACCTGTTTTTTGAGAAAAAGTATATCAATGAACTTGTAGATCAGAGTAATCGGGTGATCGAGGCACGCACCCGCTTCCTGGCTACCATGGGACACGAACTGCGTACGCCGCTTAACGGCATCATTGGGGTCATCAGCTTACTGAGAAAAGAAAAGGACCCCGTCAGACAGGAGGAATATTTCCAGATATTGAAGTACTGCTCCGATCATATGCTGCACCAGGTGAACAATATCCTCGATTTCAATAAGATAGAGGCCGATAAGCTGGAGATTCACCCGATCGAGCTCAACCTGAGGCAATTGCTTTTAAACGTCGGAATGCCATTTGCTGCACTTTTTGCCGAAAAAGGCGTTGAGCTGCAGACCGAGGTCGACCCATGCCTTGATGTGCTGGTGCTGGCCGATGATGTACGGTTGATCCAAATATTCAATAACCTTTTTTCAAATGCGCTAAAGTTTACCGATTCCGGCTTTGTGCGGCTGGAGGCCGATTGTAAAAACAAGAACAGCCAGGCTGTTGAGGTAAATTTCAGCGTGAAAGATACAGGTATGGGTATAGCAGCGGCCGATCAGCAAAGGATATTTGAAAGCTTTGGCCAGGTATACCATGAAGATACCAAAAAATTTGCCGGCACAGGCTTAGGTCTGACAATATGTTCAAAATTACTGCAGTTGATGGGCAGCAAGCTCAGGTTAGAAAGTGAAAAAGGCAAAGGCAGCACATTTACTTTCGACCTGAAGTTCGAACGGGTGAAGGAAATGCATTTATCGGGCAGGAGGGAAAAGGTTGAAGGAAACCTGGATGGCGTAAAGATACTGCTGGCCGAGGACAACCAGTTGAACATGATGGTAGCAAAAAAAATATTGGATGGCTACAAGGCACACGTTACGCCCGTTTATAACGGTGAAGAGGCTATAGCCGAACTGGCGGCGAATAGCGCTTACGATATCATCCTGATGGATCTGGAAATGCCTGTAATGAGCGGCTACGAGGCAATTTTCAAAATAAAAAGAGACTACCCGGATATACCTGTAATCGCCTTTACCGCATCGCTTGTCGATCAGAACATGCTTGCCGAACTCATCGAGAGCGGTTTCGTGGCGTGTATACTAAAGCCATTTCAGCCTCAGCAGCTGCTGTCGGATATCAGGAAGCACATCAGCAAACCAACCGCTGTTGCGGGATAAAAGCTCTATTTTTTCAATTTTTTCAGAAACGGTTCATTTTGTAAGAACAGTAGGAAATTGTCGGGATTGGCAATGATCTTGTCATGTTCATTCAGGCTGTGAATAAAAACCAGGCGGTTATCTTTAAGCAATTGCGGCGTGACCTTATTTTCTTCGGCTTGTACATAAGCTAATTGCGCCGTATCAAGCAATTTCATCATACCGCGGGTTTCGTCATCGGTGCCGCCGTGGTCGGTATAGATATCGATAAAACGATGACTCTGATCTTCCTTTATCCAATTCATAAAATTTTCGGTTTCGGCGTATAAGGCATCGAACAGGATAACTTCATCAACCGGCATCTGGCCATTTTTCAGTATACGCGCCATTACCCGGTAAGCCCCGCTGTGGCCTGCTAACAAAATATGACCAGCTTTACAGTTCTTGGAAGTTAAGTGCCGCAGCCGTAACCCGTTGAGCACATCGGCCGTCAATGCGCTGAATACGCCGGGGTTTTCAAGCTTGCCGCCATAACTGTCGGGCGAATCCTTTGCGGTTTCTGCCAAAACCAAAACGGCGTTAAGGTGCGATGCCAGGAACTGCCGGGTAAGCTGATATTTTATTGCTGCCGTATCTACGTTATTTCGCCAGCCGTGAAACCAAAATACCAGGTCAACTTGTTTTTTGGCGTCCAGGTGTTTGGGCGCGATGATCAAAACCGTGCTGTCGCGATAGTGATCGGCTACACCATACAGTACCTTGTCGTAAACATGTCCATTCGCCCTGCCCGTATCCGGAAACGAGGTATGCCGTGAGGCGATATGGAATATAACTGCGTCGCCTGTACCTTGGGCAAACGAATCCTGACAAGCAATAATAAGCAGGGCTAAGGGTAAAAACCGGTATAAGCGCATAGCGAACTAAAAGCCTAAATATAGGAAAAATCACTTACCGTTCTTGCGCTGCGCAAGCTGCCCCGTAGTATCTGGGGGGAACACCAGATCGTCTACCCTGACAGGTTTTTTGTGTTTAAGTTGCACAAGGGCATAATTGGTCTTCTTCCAGTCTAAAGAATATTTGGGTGGCTCGGCGGCGCTATCCGCTTTTTTGAAGAATGAAAGGATATTTTGCTTCAATGGGCTGGTGGTATTTTGGAAATTATCCTTATCCAAGTTAATTACCAGTTGGCTATAGCTTTGATCGGCTAAACCATATTCTCCGAAAATTGTGGGCATACCGGTATCAAAATCGATATCGGAAAGATCCGGATCCTCATGCTTTTTTATTTTTTGTAAAACGTGGGTGTACTCTACCAGGGAAGTATCGAAAGCCTTGATGAAAAGCTTTTCGGCTTTTGGCCCCGGCGCCTGGAATTTAAATGCCCTCAGCGGACCGATCTTGGGCAAAATGGTGATAATAAAAGCAGTTATCCGATTTCGGAGATTTGGCCTTTCCCGATCGCGGCCATATTTTTGATAATACTCTTTTCGTTTCATTCTGAAATGGAACTTCCGGCTGGTCATGCCAGGTTCATTCTTTATGATCTCTTGCTTTTTTAGTGCCCACGCCGTACGTGTTAATCCCGGCAAAAGACTGCGGACCGCCCAACGGAAGGTTGATATATTCAGATCGAGCTTTCCCTTAAATACACTGTCAAGATTCTGGCCGTAAGTGATCTCGAATGCCCTTTGCAAAACCGGTTTTGAAACGTTAAAGCCGATAAAATCGTGGTAAGCCTGCGAGGCATAATTGCCGCGGGCAGTCTGCAATACGTCGAAGCCAAACTCCATGCGGCTGTGATAGATCGGATATTCCTCATAGGTAACAATTTTGCCGTATTTTTTAGCCACCTTGGGGTAAACCATCGGTTCGGCAATATTAGTTGATAACGAATGCCCATATTCGTCGGTGAGGTAATGCGATATGGCGCCAAGCGCAAACGCATATTCGTCGATGGTCCGCGCTTGTTTAAGCAGGTTCTCCATAAAGTCACCGGTGCGCACATAATGTACCAGGTTGGTAAAATATACGCTGCCAAAAGGGAAATAGCCCATGTCCGGCATCAGGCTGCCGCCATAGGCATAAGAATGCGCCTCTTTTATTTGCTCGTCGGTAGCATTGGGAAAACGCTGTTTCAACAGTGGTACTATGCTGGTTTTCCAGCTTGCGTCAATAACCGCCATATGTGCGAAAACCGAATAGGCCTTCGACTTGAGCGGACACAACAGGAACAGCAAAATGCTGACCGCCAGAAACTTAATTGTAAAAACAGGTTTCACGCCTCGTTTTAAAAAACAATTGTTTAATATCAAAAAGGCCAAAATTGTTTTTGCTTAGGTAAAATACTTCATATTTGAATTACTTTTAAGACGGAACAAGTTACAGCCGATGAATCTAAAAACTATTTTGACCCTGATATTGATCACTGTTTTGTCAACCTCATTCAAACCTTCGCGGACATTACCATCATATGATGATTACCCAGCCTATTCCGGGAACGATCTCGGCGTCAATTATTCTCCTGCCCGGACTGTATTTAAGATATGGGCTCCCACGGCTTCGGCGATAAAACTGCGTTTGTACGTCGCCGGCGATGGCGGAAAGGCACTTGATACGATCAGCCTCGCGAAAGCAAGTCAAGGTGTTTGGGAAACTACGATAGACCGGGATCTGAAAAACACTTATTATACTTTCCAGGCAAACATCGACGGGCGGTGGCTGAAAGAACGCCCGGATATTTATGCAAAAGCAGTGGGGGTCAATGGCAAGCGCGGGATGGTTGTCGACCTGGGTGCAACAAATCCCGTTGGATGGTCGAAAGATAAAAGGCCGGCACAGAAAAACTTTACCGATATTATTATTTATGAATTACATGTTCGCGATCTCTCAGAAAGCGCTAATTCGGGCATAAAGCACAAAGGGAAATTCCTGGGTTTGACCGAAACCGGGACCAGGTCACCACAGGGTGAATCGACCGGGCTGGACCATATTAAGGCGCTCGGTGTGACGCATATCCATTTATTGCCTTCGTTCGACTATAACTCGATCGATGAAACCAAACCCGATGCAAAATACAACTGGGGTTATGATCCGCTGAATTATAATGTGCCCGAAGGAAGCTATTCGACCGATCCGTATGACGGAGATGTGCGGATTAGGGAATTTAAGAAAATGGTCCAAACGCTGCATGCCAGCGGACTGCGCGTGATACTGGACGTAGTTTACAACCATACATCCGATACGTCGTCCAATTTCAACCAGTTTGTGCCGGGTTATTTTTATCGTCATACAGCCAAAGGCGCATATTCCAACGGAACCGGCTGCGGCAATGAAACCGCTTCCGAACGCCCGATGATGCGCAAGTACATGATCGAATCGGTTTGTTATTGGGCGAAAGAATACCATTTGGATGGTTTCCGGTTCGACCTGATGGGCGTGCACGACATCGAAACAATGAACGATATCAGCGCAGCCTTGCACAAGATCGATCCAAGCATATTTATTTATGGCGAGGGATGGTCGGCGGGCACTTGCGGAATAGCGGAAAACCTGCGGGCGGTAAAAGCAAATGCAGCAAAGCTGGATAAGATCGCTGTATTTAATGATGATATGCGTGATGGCATCAAGGGTGGCTGGAGCGATGTAAAATCGAAAGGTTTTGTGAGCGGCGCGCCGGGCATGGCCGAGAGCGTAAAGTTTGGCATTGTAGGCTCCATACAGCATCCGCAGGTTGATTACAGCCAAGTAAATTATTCAAAATCAGCCTGGGCGGCGCAGCCTTATCAAACCATAAATTACGTGTCGTGCCATGACGATAATACGCTCTGGGACCGGCTGAAAATATCCAACCCGACCGCATCGGAGGCTGACTTGATCAAAATGGATGAATTAAGCAACGCTATTGTGCTCACCTCGCAGGGGGTAGCTTTTTTGCATGCCGGTGCCGAAATGCTGCGCACGAAGCGTGGCGTGGCCAATTCTTTCGAAAGCTCGGATAGCGTTAACGAGCTCGACTGGAGCCGTAAGGCCAGGTACAAGGCCGTATTTAATTATTACAAGGGTCTTATAGCATTGCGTAAGCATCATCCCGCATTCAGGATGCCGTCGGCGCCGATGATAAGGGCGAACCTGAAATTCTTAGATGCAGGCAGTCCCAATATCATAGCTTATCAGCTTAACGGAAAAGCAAGCGGCGACAAATGGAAAGACATTGTCGTTATCTTTAACGGAAATACGGCCGGCAAAAAAGTTACCATACCGCCAGGGTCCTGGACAATCGCGGTTAACGGGCATTCCGTCGAGGAAACCGGCATACGGACCATAAGCGGCACTAAACTTACCATTCCAGCGACCAGCGCCTGCATACTTTATCGATAATTTACAAAAGAAGCGCCTTGATTTTAAAATGCTTACCTTACATTATAATCAATTTGTTACATTTGATAGCTGCTATATTATTGACTGATCGAAATGGATAAGATCAATATCAAAGTTTTAGCCAAAGAGCTAAAGCTATCGACCTCTACCATATCCCGTGCTTTCAGCGGTAGTTCTGATATAAACAAGGACACCAGGGAGCGTATATTGGCTCTTGCCAGGAAGCATAATTTTTTGCCCAACCATTACGCCAGCAGTCTGCGCGACAAAAAAACCAAGACCATCGCTGTGATTGTACCCGAGATTGCCAACGATTTTTTTGCACAGGCGATAAACGGCATCGAAGAAGTGGCAAGAAAAAAAGGGTTCTATATCCTGCTTTACCGCACCGATGATGTGTTTGAAAAAGAAGTATCGTTTGTCAACTACCTGAACAACGGCAAGGCCGATGGTATCATTATGTCGGTATCAGGGGAGGCCAATGACCACAACTACCTGAAAGCGTTAGAGCAAAAAAATGTGCCCGTGGTATTTTTTGACCGCGTTTATGAAGATATCGATGTTTCCAAGGTGACCACGAACGACTATGAAAGTAGTTTTGAGGCTACGGAACACCTTATCGAAACCGGTTGCAGAAGGATAGCCTATTTAGTGGTGAACAAAAGCATATCCATTGGAAAAGTGCGTATGCAGGGTTACGTCGACGCCCTTGAAAAACATGGAATTGCCTTCGATGATAATTTAGTGATCGATTGCAGCCAGGACGAAAAGATCAATTATGCGATCATTAAAAATATGATCGGGGAACTGAAGCCCGATGGTATTTTCTGTTCGGTTGAACGTTTGGCCTTTGCGACTTACTACGTTTGCAACGATATGCATATATCTGTTCCTGAAGACCTCAAGATCGTCAGCTTTTCAAGCCTGGGAATAGCGCCGCTGCTCTGTCCCGCGCTTTCAACCATCACCCAGCCTGCTTATGAGATGGGAATCAAAGCTGCTACTTTGCTGTTTGACGAACTGGAAAAAAAAGACCGCGGCCCGATAGTCAAGAAGCAGCATGTGCTGAAGTCGAAGTTATTTATCCGTAAATCATCGGGTGGCTGAATTCTGGTCGGCGGAAATTTGAATTTGCGTCAAAATTTAGGCTGAATTTATCGAAGGGGAAAATGTCGCCAACTGGGCGATCCGTCTTAAATAATGGCCCGACCGGTCGTTATGAAAACTCAAATCTCGACTACAACAAACCCACGACCGGTCACGGGCCATTAATATTGTTGCAAAAATAAATGTTCAAACACTTAACCGGGTCACTCGCGTGTAAACGTTATAACAGCCCTTTGTCACGAAGTTCTTTTTCGCGCTGCCTTTCTAGCTTTTTCAGCGCGCGTTTTTCCTGCCTGATCTGTTTTTTGGTCTTCCCTACGGTATCAACCTCGAGGTCTTCCTTTTTGGCTTCTGTAGTATCTTTTTTGCCAAACAAACGCTGGAAGAATCCGGGTTTTTTCTCCGGTTCAGATGGCTTTTGCTGTAAAATGGGCACATTGTCATCGTCCTCGTCGTCGTTATTCTGACGCATCAGGCTGTCGGCGACAGATGCCGGAACCGGGGCAACTTCCTGGCGAAGGCCTTCCTTGAGCCGTACCGCAAAATATCCGTAACTGGATGTACTGTCGGCCTGCGTCCAGCCATGGACTGACATTAGTCTGCCTATCAGGTTATAGTAGCCTTGCAGGCTTGGCCGTAAGGTGCCATCGGGTAAAAACGAATACAAACCTGTTTTGGGGTGCGGCAGTATGCTTGCTAAATAAATACCCTCGCCTAAAGTAAGCTCCGACGGGCTTTTGCCGAAATAATAGTGAGCGGCTTCGCCGATGCCATAGACGTTGTATCCCCATTCAACCACATTGAAATACACTTCCAGCATACGGTCCTTGGTCATGATATTATCGTTTTCGATCAGCCATACGATCAGGATCTCCTCTATCTTGCGGGCAAGGGTCTTTTCCCGGCTCAAAAAGGTATTCTTGACCAACTGCATAGAAATAGTGCTGCCCCCGCGTTTGAATTTCTTTTGTTTAAAATCGGTAGCGATAGAACGGCGGATGGATTCTTCAACAAAACCATGGTTGGTATAGAACGATGGGTCCTCCGAAGTCATTACCGCATATTTTAAGTTGGGAGAGATGTCCTGCAAGGGGGTAAAATCAGGATTAGCCGGCCCGATTATACGCGAAGGCATTGGTTTGCCTTTTTCATAAGGCGTGTATACAAAAGGCCTGTTCAGCTTCGCTAAGTCGGTCTTGCCAAACTTATTGATATGGAAACCATCTTTGCTCAATGCCGACTCAAACTGTACCTGGTCGGGGTTTGAAGTGTCTAAGAAAAGGTGAAGGTGATATTTCAGTTTCCCGGTTACCTGTATTCCGTCCAGTGAATCGAACATACCCTGTGGCATTGAATCGAATGCATCCTGGGCATTCAGCCAGTCGGTATTGATCTTCACCGTGTACATCTTTACCGGGGTAAGCTGGTATTTAAGATATGGCTTTATGGTGATCTTATGCAGGTGGATCAGGGAAGAGCTGTCGAGCGAAACGTAATTTTTCCCTACGAACATATTCGCATCGATCGAGCCATATGGAACAACAATATCATTTGATGCCAGCGCCTTGTGGTTGATAAGCAGGTTGCGTACCGACCAAAACCCGTATATTTTGGTAACGTCATCGCTATTCTCGACTTTTTGCAAACGGGTAGTTATCGTATCGAAATTAACCTTTAGGTGATAGCGTTTTTCGATTACCGGTATTTCCACCTTTTTGCCGCCGTCGGCATAAAGGCTTATAGCGATATCCCGGTCCGACGGGTGCATTTTACCGGCGAAATGCCAGGTCGCCGCGCCATTGTCCACCCTGATGGTCGACGTCAGTTGCCCGTTTTTTATCTGCGCGGTCTGTGCCAGCAACTTTACGCTGGCGCTGTCGTCTGCGAAAGTGACCAGGAAATTATTAAGCTGCAGGTTATCCGGTATTTTATATAAAACCTGGTTGACAAGCCTGTAGGCTACCTCTGAAAGGTCTATCTTTTTGTTTGCGGTGGTATCTTTTTTCTTCCTGAAAATAAAATCAAAATTCTTTACGCCTTTGCTTACTGTCAGGTTCAGGTGGCCGTCGTTCAGCATTACATCGGCTAATTTAACGTCGCCAAATATCAAGGGCATCAGCTTTACATTAACATCAAACTCTTTGATGCTGAGCAGGCTGTCGCGGTTCTGCGGAACAATGCTGATGTTGGACAGTGAAACCGTACTTAGCCCCGTAAAGTGTGCAGAACCTATTTTTACGTCAAGATTATAATCCTTTTTGGCTTTAGCGGTAGCTTTGCTAATGGCTTTTTGGAGTAATGCTTCCCGCTTGCCGTAGGCAATATATCCCGCAATGGATAGCAGGACGATCAATGCAAGAGTAATGATCCCGGTTATCCGGATATATTTAGGCAGGGGGTGCTTCATCAGGCAATAATATCCAAAACTAAAGAAATCTTAACGGCAATAGACGATTTGTATTTTAAATTATTTGCCTAACAAAAGCAAGACCGCTCTGTTTTAATAAATTTGTGTTTACAGATGACCATCACCCGCGAACAAGTTTTACACGCCCTGGGCCACGTAGAAGAGCCCGATCTGAAAAAGGACCTGGTGACCCTGAACATGATCCAGGACATAAAAATCGATGACGATAAGCTGAGTTTTTCAGTTGTACTGACCACTCCTGCCTGCCCGCTAAAGGCAATGATAGAAAATGCGTGCCGGAATGCCATCGCGCATTTCATCAGCAAGGACGTTGAGGTAACCATTAATATGACCTCGCGTGTTACCACGCAAAAATCGGCCGGCCTGCCCGGGGTAAAAAATATTATTGCCGTGGCTTCGGGTAAAGGCGGCGTAGGCAAATCGACTGTTGCGGTAAACCTGGCGCTTAGCCTTTCGCATGCCGGGGCCAAAGTGGGGCTGATAGACGCCGACATTTACGGTCCTTCGCTGCCGATCATGTTCGGCCTTGAAGGCGCACGGCCAAAAGGAACCGAGGTGGATGGCAAGACCAGGATCGAACCTATAGAGAAATACGGAATTAAACTGTTATCCATCGGGTTTTTTACCGATCCCAACCAGCCGGTACCATGGCGGGGACCAATGGTATCGACGGCAGTAAAGCAATTATTCAATGATGCTGAATGGGGCGAACTAGACTATTTGGTGGTCGACCTCCCTCCAGGTACGGGCGATATTCACATCACCGTAGCGCAGGGCTTCCCTATCACCGGAGCAGTTATCGTAACTACGCCTCAGAACGTGGCGCTGGCAGATGCAAAAAAAGGCATTGGGATGTTTATGATGAATGCGATCAATATTCCGCTGCTCGGCATCGTGGAGAACATGTCGTACTTTACGCCAGCCGAGTTGCCGGATCACAAATATTATATCTTCGGGAAAGACGGCGGTAAAAAACTGGCCGCGCAACTGGAAGTTCCTTTCCTGGGCGAGATACCTTTGGTGAGGAGCATCAGCGAAAGCGGCGACGCCGGTAAGCCTGTCGTGCTCGATAGCGAAAATCCGATGAGCGATGCATTTACCCAAATGGCACAACGTGTGGCCCAGCAAGTGGCTATATGCAATGCGGTGGTCAATAATAAAACTTTGGTAAATAATTAGTAATTTTACTTTATAATTTAATAGGAATGAGTTTATTGGAACAGGTGGAAGCAGCTTTGGATACGATACGGCCATATCTTGAAACGGATGGCGGAAACGTGTCGGTGGAGGAGATCACCGCTGATAAAATTGTAAAATTAAAGTTACTGGGAGCCTGCGGCAACTGCCCGATGAGTATCATGACGCTGAAGGCAGGCATCGAGGAAGCTATTAAAAAGGCTGTTCCCGAGATTGCAGGCGTTGAAGCGACGAACCTGACGGATATTGACGATCCGAATGCTGTATTGCCCGCCAATGTGCGATAACTTTGTTAAGTAATGTTAAATCGCAATAGTATTGGTTGCAATGCGTTATTTTTGTCTTAAAATTTGTTGAAACCAATTTTTCGTTTACAGGTATAAATAGAAAAACAGGATCGTGAAGCGCCTTATCGGCATATTGTTATTGTTTTTAGCTGCCGGCGCCGGCGCCCAGCAAAAGGAAAGGCCGTTGGTTCAGTTCAGCGGCATTGTATACAATGCCGATAGCGCGAAAGTGATCGTGCCTTATGTGACGGTAACCAACCGGTCGTTTCATAACCAGGTTTTTATAACCAATTACAATGGCTATTTTTCGTTCGTGGCGCATGAGCAGGATACTCTGGTGTTCAGTAGTATCGGTTTTGCCTCCGCCGAGATAATCATCCCCGCTAATATCGCCAGTAAGAGTTACACAGTGCAGGTGATGATTAAGCCCCAGGCCATTAATCTTCCGGCATTCCGGGTATTTCCCTGGGCGACTACCGACGAGTTCAAAAAGGATTTCCTGACGATGAAGGTAGCAGACGACGACCTGGAGATAGCCAGGAAAAACATCGAACATATTTCGGTGGCGACCATGGAAAATACCTTGCCGAGGGATGCACAGGAGATACAATCAAGCTGGGCTCAGAACGAGCATTATAATATCGTAAATTCCCACTCCATAACCAATCCGCTGCTTAATCCTATTGCCTGGGGAACTCTGATCAACCAGATAGCTGCCGGGGACAAGAGCCGCGCGAACGGGAATTAAGTCAATAGTCCGGAGTCTTTAGTCCAAAGTCAAATAAAGCTTACGAGTTGCTGTTTACGATTTTAAGACTAAAATTAACGTCCCTTCTTAGCCGCCGGAAATTTCATTTTGTAGTCCACATTCACCATACCCCTCGAAATATCATTGAGTTTCTTTTCGATCAGGCGTTTTCTCAAAGGGCTTAACTTGTCGGTAAAGAGCTTGCCCTCGATGTGGTCGTATTCGTGCTGTACGATACGCGCGGCCATGCCACGAAAGGTATCTTCGTGATGCTTCCAGTCTTCATCGTAGTAGGATATGCGGATATGCGGCTGCCGGTAAATATCTTCGCGAATATCGGGAATGCTCAGGCAGCCCTCGTTAAAGGCCCATTCGTCGCCGCTTTCCTCCAGTATACAAGCGTTGATAAAAGTTTTTTTGAAGTCCTTCAATTCCGGCTCGTCATCAGCAAAGGGCGTCGCGTCGACTACGAATAAACGCATCGAAAGGCCAACCTGCGGCGCAGCCAGGCCTACACCCCGGGCGCCGTACATCGTCTCGAACATATCGTCGATCAGTTGTTTGATGTTCGGGTATTCGTCGGGCTCGATGGCGGTAGCTTTACGTTTCAGTACCGGGTCTCCGTAGGCGATGATAGGTAACTTCATTCTACAAAAATACGGGTTTATTGCTTAGGCTCAAAAATCAAAGTAGTGAGCTTATCATCAAATATTTCGTTGCTGATCTCCAGCAATTGCCCGGCTGTAACAGCGTTTATTTTGGCTATAACCTGTTCCAGGGTGTCCACGCAGCCAAAGTCGAGCAGGCTTTTAGCCATTGAAATGATCAGCCCGGCCCGGTTCTCCTCGGCAAGGGCGATCTGCCCGGTAAATTTTTGCTTAGCCTGGTGTAACTGCAGGCTGCCCAGCTTTTGATCGCGAAGTTTTTTCAATTCCCTATGCACCAGTTTTAAAGCCTTGTCTGACTTCTCCGAATCGGTGCCGAAATAAACAGAAAATATACCGGTATCCGACAACGGCACATAGTTCGACTCGATGGAATAGGCTATGCCGTATTTTTCACGGATCTCCAGGTTCAGCCGGTTGCTCATGCCAATGCCGCCAAGCAGATTGTTCAATAGCAGCAATGCATTTTTATAGTGATGTGCAGATGGATAGGCCCGCCCGCCGACTACGCAGTGCGTTTGTGCGATTGGCCGCGCCGCCCTGAGTAATGCACTTGAAGCGGCCGGCGGCGCCACCCTAACCTTTACGGCGCGGTTTTCGGGAATGCGGCCGAAATATTTTTCGCCCAGTTTTATTAACGTTTTAAGATCGTGATCGCCGATAACGGCAAAAACCATTTCGGACGTATTGTAATTCGCGAGCAGAAAACTATCGATGTCGTTTTTTTTCAGGGCCGATACCGATTTCGGCGTTCCAAGAATATTATTACCCAGCGGGTGATCTTTAAAAAGCAGCTCCTCAAAATCATCTTGTATCGCCTCATCGGGCTGATCGAGATAAGAGGCGATCTCATCCAGGATCACACCGCGTTCCTTTTCCATCTCGTTTTCAGGAAAGGTCGAGTGAAAAAGAATATCTTCAAAAAGATCGATGGTTCGTTCAAGGTACTGCCCTAAAAAAGAGGCATGTACACATGTATATTCTTTGGCAGTATAAGCGTTCAGGTCGGCGCCGACCAGCTCCAGCCGGTTGAGTATCTGGTTGGTGTTGCGTGTTTCGGTTTGCTTAAAAAGCAGGTGTTCGATAAAATGCGCCAGGCCCTCCTTGCCTTCTGCCTCGTCGCGCGAGCCGGCATTCACCACAAAGCAGCAATGCGTAATAGGCGATGGCGAATGTTTTAGTAAAATACGGATACCATTGGATAAGGTATGCACCTGGTAGTCAACTGTCATGGGGTGCAAAGATAGGGGTTTGAGTCCGAAAGACCGAAAGTCGGAAAGTCCGACAGCCATAATTTACGCCAAGTAGATTTCGCCACCTATTCGCTTCTGCAAAGCAATTCAGCAGCCATTCGGTCATCTAAGCCACATACCGGAAAAACCATCCCGGGCTTATTGATTATCATAAAAATTTTTAAATTAGTACCCCGCTTCGGCGGGATCGTAACAAAGCGAAAAAGAGCCAATTCAATAACCGATAAGTGTGTTGATATGAAAAAGCTTCCGTTGTTGTTAATCGCAGTAGGCCTTGGCTTACTCTCCTGCACAAAAAAGGCCGTTAACCCTGCACCTGCAAACCCAGGCGCCGATAGTGTTGTAACCATCGGTGGCGCCGCCTATCCTGTTGTGAAAATTGGCGCCCAAAGCTGGACTTCTGTAAATTACACCGGTCCCGGCGGGGTTTTTAATTCGGGAAACCCGCTGGAGACGCCGCTCGATGGGAAATTATACACGCCTGAAGAAGCTGCGCGGATAACCCTGCCTGCTGGGTGGCGCATACCAACGTATAATGATTACCTGAATTTGCTGATTGCCCGCGGGGCCACAAAAGAAAGCGATGGCACGTATACCGCCGGGCTTAATGTGGCGCAATCGCTAATGGCCGAGAGCGGCTGGTCGGAAGGCGGCGGTAATAATTACTCGAAATTCAACGCCCTCCCCACCGGATTTTATCATTTGGATGTTTTCTACGGTTCGGGCAACGGGGCCTCCTTTCTTCATTCACTAACTACGGGTACACCGCCCGATGAAGCTTTTACTATCGGTCCGGGTCCTGACGGCCAGCCCTTTATTTACCTGGGGCTTACCCTGATTGACGGCGACCGCTGTTCGATACGTTTCGTAAAGGATAACTAAAAACATCTGTCGTATATTTGGCGCGTGAAAATCCGCGTTGCCGACCTTGACTTTGAACTGCTGATTGATAGCGATAGGATATCGGCGCGCGTAAAGGAGATAGCCGAACAGATCGATAATGATTACAGGCGTCGTACGCCTATTGTCCTCGGTGTGCTGAATGGCAGTTTTCTTTTCACCGCCGACCTGCTTAGGGAAATACGGATACCCATTGAAGTGGCATTTACCAAACTGGCATCTTATTTCGGCGGAACATCAACCACGCGCACGATCCGGGACGATTTTGGCATTGCAACCGAACTCAAAGGGCGTGATATTATCGTGGTAGAGGATATCGTCGATACCGGAAATACGCTGCATTACCTGATCAATAAGCTCGGGAAGCATGAACCCGCTTCGATCGTTGCCTGTTCGTTGCTGCTTAAGCCGGAAGCGCTGGAGCGACCCGTCGATGAACTGAAATATGTCGGATTTGAGATCGAAAACGAGTTCGTGGTGGGCTACGGACTTGACTATAAAGAACAGGGCCGGAATTTGAAGGATATTTTCAGGAAGGTTTAGTTGAAATACTTGTGCCGGATGTACAAGTTAAAGTATTAATTAAAAATGCTTTTTGATAACTTGTCCAATAATCTTATGACCCGCCGCTATAGATCATGACCAATTCTTTAGCCTATTTACTGATACTGTTAATCGCTGGTATCGCGGTCATCGTCGTACTGACCACCCGTTTTAAAGTCCCCGCATTTTTTGCCCTCTTCGCAGCCTGCCTGGTGGTTGGCCTGGGCATCAGAATGCCGGCCGGAGATATAGTGAACACCATTAAAGACGGCTTTGGTAATATCCTAAAGTCGCTGGGTCTGATCATCGTATTTGGCACCACGCTTGGCGTATTGCTCGAATATACCGGCAGTACTGCGGTAATGGCATCATTCCTGTTGAAGCGGATGGGAAGCCGCCATGCACACTGGGCTATGAGCATTACCGGCTTTATCGTTGGTCTGCCGGTGTTCTGCGATTCCGGTTTTATGGTTTTGAACGGACTGAATCATTCAATGGTGAAACGTACGGGCGCTTCGCTTGCAACCATGTCGGTGTCATTGGGAACAGGTCTTTACGCCGTGCATTGTCTTGTTCCCCCGCACCCAGGCGCGTCGGCTGCCGCTGCAACCATCGGCGTCGATTTTGGCAAACTGTTATTGGTAGGTTCGCTGGTGGCCATACCGGTGATGGTGGTTGGTAATCTGTGGGCAGCTTACGCCGGCGGGAAAACACACGATGTGTTGGCTGACGATATACTGGACGAAGGAACGACCGGCGCAGGGCCGTCCTTGCTTAACGCCTGCCTGCCGGTATTTGTACCCATCATCCTGATCGCTGTACGCTCGTTTTTAATTGCAGGCGGCAAGCCTCCGCAAGGATGGTCATCCTACATCGCTCCTTTAGGCGACCCGGTTATTGCGCTGCTGGTGGGTGTGTTACTGGCGTTTCTGTGCAAGCGGTCGTGGAAAAAGAGTGAATTAAGCAGGATTTTGCAAGAGTCGGTTGAAAAAGCGGGCGGTGTGCTGATGATCATCGGCATGGGCGGCGCGTTCGGCGCAATATTGACGGCTTCTAAGATAGGCGAGCATTTTAGCCAGTCGATGGAATTGAGCAGCCTGGGCCTGTTCTTCCCGTTTTTGCTGACGTCGGTTTTAAAGACCGCGCAGGGCTCATCTACGGTCGCCATCATTACGGCATCCTCGCTTGTTTTACCACTCGTACCTGCCTTAGGCTTGAACGACGAACACGGCAAATTGCTGTGCGTGCTTGCTATGGGTGCCGGCTCAATGATGATATCACACGCTAACGATGCCTATTTTTGGGTGATCAGCAAGCTGTCCGGTCTCGAAATGAATACGATGCTGCGTGTGTATTCCATTGCCAGCATACTGATGGGTCTTACGGCGATAGCCACGGTGTACATTTTATCATTGATCCTGTAATGCATATTCTCATCGCCCCGAATGCTTTTAAGAACAGCCTGGATGCGACCCGGGTTGCCGAGGCCATTAAGCATGGCTTAGAGCAAAGCGGATTGGCTTGTACGACGGAGTGCTTCCCGATAGCGGATGGCGGCGATGGCACCGGCAGCCTGATCGTGGAAAGATGCGGCGGAGAAAGAATTTTTTGCGAAGTACACAATCCGCTTGGTCGGCTGATCAGCTCTTCATTCGGGTTGATCGAAAGCGGCAAAACCGCTGTGATTGAAATGGCCGATGCGTCCGGTCTAAGGCTATTGAAAAAAGAGGAGCTGGACCCTATGCGGGCTTCATCCGCCGGTACCGGCGATTTAATTAAAGCCGCGCTGGATAAAGGCGTAAATAAGGTTATCATCGCCATGGGAGGTTCGGCTACCGTCGACGGCGGCTGCGGCATTTTAAATGCTTTGGGAATTACATTTTGGAGCAAAAGCGGCAAGCGGTTGCAAGCCGTTCCTGAAAATCTTATCGGGGTATGCAAAGTCGACACATCAGGAATCGACAAACGTATACTTGAAACGGAAATAGTCGTATTGTGCGATGTGGAGAATAAACTTCTGGGACCCGAAGGCGCGGCCGCTGTTTTCGGTCCGCAAAAAGGGGCTGCGCCGGCAGAAGTGAAATTATTGGAAAACTTCCTGGAAAATTTCGTGGCGGTTACACGCACTCAAACTGGACGGGATATGGATCAGATCCGCTATGGCGGGGCGGCGGGCGGCGCATCGGCCGGCTTATACGCCTGGCTGAATGCTAAACTGGTAAATGGCATCGAATATTTTTTGTCGCTCACTAATTTTGATAAAGCCGTCAGCCGGGCCGACGTGGTCATAACCGGCGAGGGAAGTATAGACCGGCAGACGTTGAACGGCAAAGGGCCCTACGGTGTGGCGGTCAAAGCCAAAGAGAAAGGCATCCGGGTGATCGGTTTGGCAGGTAAGGTTGAAAAAGACGAAGGGTTGAACAGGTATTTTGATGAGTTGATTTCAATCAACAAGGAGCAAGTGGATATTGCGGAGGCAATGCGGAATACGAAAGAGAATCTGATTCGTACTGCTGCCGAAATCGGGAAAACATTATCTTTAAAGGTATGAAGATATCTGCTTCCATAAAAAACGAATTTAACAAGCATACGGTGGTAGTTAAGACTAATGATTCCGCCAAAGAAATAACTATTGCTCCCAAATCAAGCGGGTATGGTTCATCCGTAAATGGCGCCGAGTTGCTGATGCTTTCCCTGGCCACCTGTTTTTGCAATGACATCTACAGGGAGGCTGCTAAGCAAAATATTAAGGTATCAGGTGTGGAGGTCGAGTTTGATAGCGAATTTGATAAAGACGGTGAGACGGGCTCCAATTTTCAGTACAAGGCCAAAGTGCTCTCGGACGAACCATCGGAAGTTATACAGGAATTAATTGTTCATACCGACAGGATGGCGGAGATACATAATACTTTAAGAAAAGGCGTGGATATTAAGTTGGTCAAACCCTAACCGGTTCCGCAATCTCACTCAAAATCTCCACCGCCTCATCGATAGAATTTACCCCGTCGATACTGAGGCGCAGCGAATTTTTAACTTCCTTTAAATTGGCTCTTCGCGGGTTGGATTGAAGAAAACTTAATACTTGTTTGAAGGCCTCGCTTTCAAAATACGGTGAATTTTGCGCCGCGATAAAGTAGCCTCGAAGCACATTCTTTTTTAAAGATATTTTTTCAAAACCGATGGCCTTTCCCAGCCATTGCAGGCGTACGGTGTTCAGCATGTCCACCACCTGCGGTGGGACGGGGCCGAACCGGTCGTTCAGTTGCTGCTCGAATGCCTGCAGTTCGGTTTCGTTCTCAATTTTGGAAAGTTCGGTGTACAGATTATACCGTTCGGCAATGCTGGTCACATATTCGTCGGGTATCAGCAGCTCCATATCCGTATCGATCTGGGTGAAGGAAATAAACGGCCTGGGTTTCTCGTCCTGGAACAAGCCTTTGAATTCTTCGTCCTTCAGTTCCTGTATGGCCTCGTCCAGTATTTTGTGGTACATCTCAAAGCCGATCTCGGCTATAAAACCGCTTTGTTCGGCGCCAAGCAGGTTACCGCTGCCGCGGATGTCCAGGTCGCGCATGGCCACGTTAAATCCGCTGCCTAAATCCGAAAATTCTTCAATGGCGCTCAGGCGCTTGCGGGCCTCAGGTGTCAGCGTCGATAACGGCGGGCTCAACAAATAACAGAATGCCTTTTTATTGCTCCGGCCCACGCGCCCGCGCATCTGGTGGAGGTCGCTCAGGCCAAACATGTGCGCATGGTTGATAATGATCGTGTTGGCGTTAGGTATATCCAGGCCGGCCTCGATAATAGTGGTAGTTACCAGCACATCGTATTCTCCGCTCACAAATTTGAGCATTACATCCTCCAGGTCGTCGCCTTCGAGCTGACCGTGTGCTATACCTATCCGGGCCTTCGGTACGAGTTTGTGGATGAGGCCGCCTAGTTGCATCAGGTCGGCAATGCGGTTATGTATAAAAAACACCTGGCCGCCCCGCCCTATTTCGTATTCAACAGCTTCTTTAATCAACTTATCGTTGAAAACATGCAGCTCCGTTACCACCGGCTGGCGGTTGGGCGGCGGCGTAGAAATGATCGACAAGTCGCGCGCTCCCATCAGCGAAAAATGGAGCGTACGCGGTATCGGCGTAGCCGTCAGCGTCAGCGTATCTACATTGGCGCGCATGCTTTTCAGCTTTTCCTTGGTGGTAACACCAAACTTTTGCTCCTCATCGATGATCAGCAGGCCGAGGTTTTTGAACTTTACATCCTTACTAACCAAGCGGTGCGTGCCGATGATAATATCAATTTTGCCGTCCTTCAGTTTTTCCAGCGTTTCTTTGATCTGCCTGCTCGATTTAAAACGGTTCACATAGTCGATGGTACAGGGAAAACCCTTCAGCCTTTCCGAAAAAGTTTTGTAGTGCTGCGCGGCAAGGATGGTGGTAGGCACCAGGATGGCGACCTGTTTGCTATCGGCCACAGCTTTAAATGCCGCTCGTATAGCTACCTCCGTTTTGCCAAAACCCACGTCGCCGCAAATGAGGCGGTCCATAGGATGCGGCGACTCCATGTCGCGTTTAAAATCCGCAGTGGCTTTTTCCTGGTCGGGCGTATCCTCGTAAATGAATGACGCTTCAAGCTCGGTTTGCAGGTAGCTATCAGGACTAAAGGCCGTGCCCTCTTTAGCTTTGCGCAGCGCATAGAGCTTGATCAGGTCGCGGGCTATGTCTTTAACTTTTTTTTTTGTTGTTTTCTTCAGGCGTTCCCAGGTGTCGGTACCCAGCTTATTCAGCTTAGGAACGGTGCCCTCCTTGCCGCTGTATTTGGAGATGCGGTTTAGGGAGTTGATGTTCACATACAGCAGGTCGTTGTCGGCATAGATCAGGCGGATCATTTCCTGCATCTTGCCGTTTGTTTCCACCTTCTCCAGGCCGGCATATTTGCCGATTCCATGGTCGATGTGGGTTACGAAATCGCCCGGTTTTAACTCGCGAAGCTCTTTCAGGGTAATGGCCTGTGAGCGCTGGTATCCTTTTTTGAGTTTGTATTTATAGTAACGGTCGAATATCTGATGGTCGGTATAGCAGGCTATTTTCTGCGCGCGGTCGACAAAACCTTCCCGGATAGAAATATTGATCGGCGTGAATTTTACCGACTTATCCAGGTCTTCCAGTATGGCATAAAGCCTTTCTACCTGTTTGGCCGAGTCGGTCAGGATGTAATTCTCGATATGCTCGGCCTCGTTATTCTTAAAATTATGGATCAGTAGGGTAAAGTCTTTGTTGAACGACGGCTGTGGCCGCATATCAAAATCCAGGGTGTGGTTGGTTTGATAAAAGAACTGTTTACCGAATTCAACCACGGGAAAATCATGCAGTTGGTCGGCAATCAGCTTTTCATCGGTAAAGCCAAATTTGGGGTCGATCCATTCGGGGTTTTTTTGCTTTTCGTCGGATGATAGCGCTTTCCATAATTCAACCGCTTTTTTGTAACCGCTTTTGATAATGTCGAGCGTAAATTGTACATCCTTTATCCAAATCTGGGTTCCCCGATCGACGTATTCCAGCAGCGATATGTTATGCTCGGTCAGGAATTTGGATTGTACGTTGGGAACTATGGTAATGGATTTAACCTGTTCGACCGACAGCTGGCTCTCTATTTCGAATGTTCGGATCGATTCGATCAGGTCGCCGAAAAATTCTACACGGTAAGGCAGGTCGTGCGAAAAAGAGAAAATATCTACTATGCCGCCGCGAATGGAGAATTGCCCCGGCTCGTATACGAAATCAACGCGCTCGAAATCATATTCGACCAAAAATTCGTTGATAAAATCGATGCTCAGCTTGTTATTAACCGAAATTTCAAGCGTATTTTTTTCCAACGATGCCCGGTCGATCACTTTTTCGGCCAAAGCTTCCGGATAAGTAACGATCAGCCTGCCGAATTCAGAAGCATGGTTCAGTTCGTTCAATACCTCGGCTCTCGCGAGTACATTGCTGCTGTCGGGCTGTGTAAATTCAAATGCTTTGCGATAAGATGATGGAAAAAGCAAAACTTCCTTACCCGTGAGGTTTTCAATATCGGATTGAAAATAAGCGGCTTCTTCCCTGTCGGGCAGGACGAAGATCATGTGCGGGTGCTGCAGAAAATACAATGCTACCGCCACCGCCGAATCGCCCGATCCGACCAAACCATGTAACTGAACCCTCGGATTTTTACCGGCATTCAGCGCCCCGGCCAATGCCTTTACCCGTTCATCAGCCTTATAACGTTCTAAGATATCACGGATATTCAAATCGCTGCAAATATAGGAAAAATGACGCTTTTTGTCGAACAGGCAACCGTTCGTGCTGAAAATAGGTAGCTATTAAAACAAACCGCGCCAAAAATCACTTTTATGAATGTTATACTTAATAAACACGTATATTTATATAACCATTTAATACCTGGAAACAGCACTACGGCTTTATATTCTCCGCAGTGGAACCTTTTAAGCAATAGATTATGAAAAACGCACTATTACCGGGGCTCATTATCGGCATTCTAAGCGGCGTATGGCTATTCATTATGCGCAAAATGGGACTCACATTTACTAATGATACGGTACATCCCGTTGAATTTGTCTCCGTATTAATACCTGTTATCGGCTTGTATTACGGCGTAAAATATTACCGCGATAAGGAACTGAAAGGGGATATGAATTTTCTTGAAGCATTATTACAGAGCTTTAAAATACTCATTGTAGCCGGCGTGCTGGTGGTATTTCTTGGCATAGTTTATCTCAATTACATCGATACCGCCGGAACCAACTGGTCCGATTTTTCAGGACGGATTTTTGCGGCGCTCCTCATTGGGGTTTTAGCCGCGCTTTCGTCATCTTTGCTGTTAATGACCCACGGAAAAAAGGTTGATTAAGCAATTATTTTCAAAATATTTCGAGCTTATTTTTTGGCTGTCAGCGCTTACCGCGCTTGCTTTAACCGACCCGGAAGGTGCCGTACATTTCAGTTTGTGCCCGTTGAAAGCAATGGGCGTCACCTGGTGCCCGGGATGCGGCCTGGGACACTCGATATCCTGGCTTTTTCGCGGCGATATCCGTAATTCTTTCCATGCCCATTCGCTGGGTATTCCAGCCACGGCGATTATACTATACCGAATCTACCATTTAGGGACTTTGAGGCATGCCGGAAGCAAGGCTTTGTCAGCTAAATAACCTCGCCATTTTACCGTTAAAATCCCCTGTTTCACCGGGAGCACAGGCATTCCCGCCAATTTTGTGTTTCAATATTTTTAGTCCTATCTTAGTTTTATACCAACTTTAAAAACAATCTTATGGACACCTTTCAAAATAACAACCCTTATATGGCCCTTCCGGGCATCACTCCCGAAGAATTGGGCTACATTCAGCAAGCCAATTCGCAACTGACGGAAAGCCAGCAGAAATATTTTTACATGACCTATACCACCAAGCGTAAAAGCACACAGGATGTATTAATCTTTTGTATTATCGGTACTTTCCTGGTGCCTGGTTTGCAGCGATTTATTTTAGGCCAGATCGGCATGGGTATTTTGTATTTCTTTACCGTGGGCCTGTGTTTTATCGGTTCGATCGTCGATTTGGCCAATCATCGTTCGCTCGCTAACGAATACAACCAGAAAATGGTTTTCGAGAGCTTCCAGCTAGCTAAAATGGGCAATTGATACCCGGAAATGGACGCCCACGTTGGTAAATACCTGGTGCTGATAGGCGCAATAATATTAGTATTGGGTATTTTTATTTATTTCTTCGGCGGGAACTTCAAATGGCTTGGACATTTACCAGGCGACGTACGCATCGAACGGGAAAATTTCAGGTTTTACTTTCCCATCACCACGCTGCTGCTAATCAATCTACTGGTATTTTTGCTCTTCAGGATATGGAAGTGGCTTAATTTTTGAGTAAGAATAGGCGCATTAGGCCCTCACATGAAAAAGTTGTCAGTTTTGATAATGATTATAAACGTATGGCAAGTGCCGGCCATCGCCCAACGGATTCATCACCACGGTTATACCACATATTACAACGCATCCAAACACGAGCCTGATTCGGTTAGCTGGGACTTGACTTCAACTATGTTAACCAACGATAATGTTCCCACACCCGGGCCGTTCAAGGTCGATCCCAAAATAAACGCTTGCGCCAAACCGGACGATTATACCAGTCCCGGATATACCACCGGCCTACTTTTCGGCTGGAAAAATGCAGCCTGCAGCCCGACCGACCAGGCGGAATGCTTATATATGAGCAATGCATTGCCTGTCAATATCAAATGCTATAACAGCGATTGGCATACCATCGAAGAATATGAACGTTCGCTTGCCGTAAAAGGAAAGATACATGTTATAGCAGGCGGCTGGGGGTCGATGCCCGAGAGCACTAAAGGAGGTTTGACTATACCTGAGCGTTTATGGAAAGCCATCTATGCCGATGGTCACTGGACGGTTTGGATAGTCGATAATACGGCTAACGCTGTTGGCCACGATTACCGCTACTGGCTCAGCACCCTGGAACAGTTAAATGCAATAACCGGGCTGAACCTGCAAAACAGCAATTAAATTTGACTAACCTTCGCGGCGAATAGTACTATCTTTACACAACTATTTAGCCATGCAACTCCCATCGTCACCGGCCTGGTCTTTTTGTATTAAACATTACCTGTTCCTGAAATGCCCGCAGGGCAAAACTTTGCGCCTGTTCTCGGACGGCAATACAGGGATGGTATTTGTGGTAAGCGGTGAGTTGAAAGTGAAAAACAGCGATGACGCCAGCGACCTGCCACGCGTTTTCATTTACGGCCAACTGACGGATTATCGTGATGTATTCAGCGCTGTGGATACGCAAATAGTCATTGTCGTATTTCATCCTTATGGTTTCTTCCGGTTATATGGCATGCCTGCCGATGAAGTAAAGGGCCAGATAGTAGATGCCAGCCTGATCTATGGCAACCGGATCAATTCGCTGAATGATGACTTGAGAGCGGATGTATCATACACCGCCTCGATTACCCTCATAGAACAGTACTTTAAGAGCTTGCTTAAAAATCCAAAGCTCGATACAGAACAGCTTGGGCAGGTGATGGGTTCGGTGATACAGGCAAAAGGACAAGTAACCATCAAACAGCTTACTGATACAACGGGCTTCACCGAACGTAAACTGGAACGCCTGTTTCAAACTACGATAGGAATATCGCCTGCACGGTACCTCCAGATCGTAAAGCTGCATTACTTCTTATCGCTGATACGCTCGGCGGGTAATACGGTATCGCTCACGCGTGCCGGCTTAGAGTCAGGTTACTATGACCAGGCGCACCTGATACACAATTTCAAGCAGGCGACGGGTTTAACGCCAACGCAATACTTATCAGCCAGTAATCCGCTTGCTGTAAACTTGCTTACAATAGAATAATGTTCAGGCGTGTCGGAAATGTACAATCCAAAGGTTTTTGACTGAGCTACATTTGAGAAAAAAGAAAATGAAGAACCTGAAAATTGCTACCGCTCAATTTGAAAATAGAAGCGGCGATAAGGAGTATAACCTTTCGGTGATCGAAAAATTAACAGCCCGGGCGGCCGCGCAGGGTGCAGACGTAATTGCTTTTCACGAGTGTTCCATTACCGGCTATACACACGCTATACCCTATTCGGAACAACAAATGCTGGATATGGCCGAGCATGTTCCTGACGGACCGAGTGTAAAGCGGCTGATCGAAATAGCCGGGAAGTATGACATAACGATATTAGCCGGGCTTTTTGAAAGGGGCGAAAATGGAAAGATATACAAACCGCAGGTTTGTGTCGACAAGAGCGGCCTGGTAGCAAAGCACCGTAAATTGCACCCGTTTATAAATGATCATATCAATCCCGGTAACGAATATGTTATCTTCGATATCAAAGGCTGGAAGTGCAGCATACTGATTTGCTACGATAATAACGTCATTGAAAATGTTCGCGCGGTTAAGTTGCTGGGTGCCGACATCGTCTTCATGCCGCACGTGACTATGTGTACACCGTCAACCCGCCCGGGTGCGGGTTTTGTCGACCCAAAACTTTGGGAAAACCGCGAAGCCGACCCAACAAGCTTACGCCAGGAATTTGATGGTCTGAAAGGTCGCGCGTGGCTGATGAAATGGCTTCCGGCCCGCGCTTATGATAATGCCATATACGCAGTATTCTCAAACCCTATCGGAATGGACGCCGACCAGCTGAAAAATGGCTGCTCTATGATCCTTGATCCGTTTGGCGATATCATAGCAGAATGCCGGAGTTTTGATGATGAGATCGTGATTGCCACCATAACTCCGGAGAAATTGACCCAGGCCGGGGGGTATCGCTACATCAGGGCCCGAAAGCCGGAACTATACGGGGATATCATTGCAAAGCCACATCAATCGGTGCAAAAAGTTGTTTGGAAACACAAGACCGAATAATTACTTTGAGGAACGGTTATTTTTTTCCGGTCATTCCGCGCGTCCTTGTGAGGCTCGCCGGAGAAAACAATGACGAGATACCATACCTCAAATCAACGCGTGAGCGATCATTTGCGCCCCAAACGGTTCCACAACCGCAATTGACCGGCGGGTCCACCTGGCAACCGGGCGGTAAGTCAATTTTCCAGGCCGGCAGGTCCCGGTTGTAAATATCCAGTGTGGCAGTTGATCTGCGGCCAACCAGCAGATAGCCTATCGCCAATGTCGACGGATCGCTGACACAGTGGATATTACCCGTCAACCGCGTGCTGGGCTGTTGGCCAAAAATACCGCCAATCCCGATGCTGTTCCTGTTCAGTTCCTGGAAATACTTATAAGCATCGGCTGTCAGTGCGCGCTGCGTTACTGTCATTGAATAATGGTTGAATAATTTCTCGGAATTCGATTTGATGAAAGCGATGGAGTTCCTGTACAATAGATCTTTACTCAAACCTGCTGAATTACGAAAAACCGGTTCAATAAAGGCATCGCTTCTATAGCACGGTCCGTTGGTGGAATACACTTCGTATTGATCGGTATAATCCCATTCGTAATATCTCGAAGTATTACTTGCGTCATGGGTATCTGCATAAATCCGGACGCCGCCATTCTCAATTTTATAATAAAGACTGTCCATGCGCGGTGAATTTTTAGCCGGCACCACGTCCGATTTGTAGACTTTACCATCTGTTGTTGTTATGACCAAAACAAAATTACCAGACAACGTATTCATTCGCGGAGCAAGAAAATAGCCATCATAAATTTCTTCACAATCGATGCTGCCTTTGTCGGTTTGCAGAATCACTTTCGCGCCTATTTCGGGCTGGAAAGAATTTGAATTCAATGGAACGGTACGGCTGACGCGTATGGGACTGCCATAGAACCCGGTATCGGCACCGATCTGTGCATCGACCACCAGGTAGTTAGTGCTGTTTTTAAGTGGTTCAGGCTGGTACGCGCGGTAACAGCTATACCAGACTAACACGATAAGGACAAAAGGCAAAATATATTTTTTCATTGGCGAACAAGGGCGGCAAAACGTTGGTGATTAACTATAAAGCCGGGTAATAATCTTGCGATTGCCACTCCTGATATTACGACAATAGTGACGCAATTGTAACACCTGTCTATGCGATGATTTATTTCAGGCAGTCGGATGTTGCCCGAGCTTTTTCATTTTCCAATACAATAATTTAATAACTTCGGTTCATGAAAAATATACTTGCCTGTATACTTATATTCTCATTTTTTACTAGAGTCAGCGCCCAGCAGAACGACGATTATATTGCGCCTGCCGATACCGCTGTTCAGCACAAATTGTCGCAATGGCAGGATCTGAAGTTCGGTTTATTTATGCATTGGGGGCCATACAGCGAATGGGGCGTGGTGGAAAGCTGGAGTATTTGCCCTGAAGATGAAGGCTGGACACAGCGCAAAGGGCCATACAGTAGCGACTACAACACCTATGTAAAAGCCTATGAGAATTTGCAGACAACGTTCAACCCAACGCACTTCGATCCGGAAAAATGGGTAAAAGCCGCTAAAGGCGCAGGCATGAAGTACGTGGTTTTTACAACCAAGCACCACGATGGTTTTTGCATGTTCGATACAAAACAAACCGATTATAAAGTTACCAGTCCGAGAACGCCGTTTTCTTCAAACCCAAAAAGCAATGTGGCGCTCGAGATATTCAATAGCTTTCGGAAAGCAGGCTTTATGACCGGCGCTTATTTTTCGAAACCCGACTGGCATAGTCCGTATTACTGGTGGCCCTATTTTCCGCCTAAGGACCGGAATGTGAACTACGACCCGGCCAAATACCCGGAACGCTGGCAGAAATTTAAGGACTACACTTACAACCAGATACAGGAACTGATGACGGGTTACGGCAAAATGGATATCCTGTGGCTTGACGGCGGTTGGGTTAGGCCGCTGAAAACAGTCGATCGCAAAGTAGAATGGCAGCAAGGCATTAAGTACGACCAGGACATCGATATGCCAAAGATAGCCGCGATGGCCCGCGCTAAGCAGCCGGGCCTGATCATTGTCGATCGCACGGTTACCGGCCAATACGAGAATTACACCACCCCCGAGCAGCAAGTGCCCGATGCGCCATTGAGCCATCCCTGGGAGACCTGCATGACCATGGGCAACTCCTGGAGCTATGTGCCCGGCGATCATTATAAATCTTCACTGCAGATCGTTCAGCTACTGATCAAGATCGTATCGCGCGGCGGAAATTTGTTAATGAACATTGGTCCCGGGCCGGATGGTGATTGGGACCCGGAGGCGTATAAGCGCCTGGCTGATATCGGGAAATGGATCAAAATAAACGGTGAGGGTATTTATGCGTCAAAAGCGGTTGCACCTTACTCGGCAGGCGACATATTTTTTACCCAATCTGCCGATAAAAAGACGGAGTATGCTTTCTTGTTGTCAAAAGATGTAAATGTGAATTTGCCGGCAACAATTACCATTCAAACGGCGAACCCGGAAAAAGTGAAGTCTGTGACGTTGCTCGGCGTCAAACATAAACTAAAATGGGCTCAAACGGACGGCAATATAACCGTTGCCATTCCACAAACGCTGCAAAATCAAAACGGATTGCAATATGCGGCCGCGTTTAAAATAGGTTATTAATTGTAATCAGCGTTGATGGCCCGAAAGCGCAAATTTTCAAGCAGTTTTAATTCGCGAAATTCGCCCCAATTCGTGAAATTCGTGTCTATATGAAACTCTCGCAGCTTACTGCTTATCTCGAAAACCTGGCACCGCTCGCTTACCAGGAGGATTATGATAATTCCGGCCTCATCGTCGGTAACCCGGAAAAAGAAGTTTACCAGGCCCTGCTTTCGCTGGATTGTACTGAGGCTATCGTCGACGAAGCAATTGCGAAAGGTTGCGAATTGATCATTTCGCATCACCCGATCGTCTTCAGGGGACTGAAAAAATTAAACGGCAAAACCTATGTAGAGCGCGTGGTGGAGAAAGCCATTAAAAACGATATTGCGATCTATGCCATTCATACCAACCTGGATAACATAATGGATGGCGTGAATGCTAAAATTTGCGAAACACTGGAGTTGACCAATTGCCGCATACTGGCCCCCAAAAGCGGTTTGTTGAAAAAACTGATCACCTACGTTCCAGCCGATAAGGCTGAACAGGTTCGCAATGCGCTGTTCCATGCTGGGGCCGGCAATATTGGCAATTACAGCGAGTGCAGCTTTAACGCCGAAGGTCAGGGCACATTTAAAGGCGGTGAGGATACCAATCCCTACGTGGGCGAGCCGGGAAAACGGCATTACGAGGATGAAGTAAAAATAGAAACCGTTTACCCGGCAACTATAGAAAGCAAATTGCTGATGGCGCTTTTCCTGGCGCACCCTTACGAAGAGGTAGCCTACGATCTGTATGAATTAACTAATCAGCACAACCAGGTAGGCGCCGGGATGATCGGCGAGCTGGAGGAAGAGATAACGGAAGAGGAATTTCTGTTCGTGCTGAAACAGAACATGCAGGCGCGTGTTATAAGGCATACAGCATTGCGCGGAAAACATGTGAAACGGGTGGCAGTTTGCGGCGGCGCCGGCGGCTTCCTGTTAAAGAATGCCATTTCGACAGGGGCCGATGTTTTTGTGACCGCCGATTACAAATATCACGAGTTTTTTGACGCCGAAGGGAAGATCGTTATAGCGGATATCGGACATTTTGAAAGTGAGCAATTTACGGCGCAATTGTTGTATGATATTATTCGGAAAAAATTTCCTAACTTTGCCGTCCGTTTAACAGAGATTAATACTAACCCCGTCAAATATTTTATTTAATGGAACAAACCGTAGAACAGAAGCTGAAGGCTTTATACGAACTACAAACCATCCACACCAAGATTGATAAGATACGCCAGGTAAGAGGTGAGTTGCCGATGGAAGTGGCCGACCTGGAGGATGATGTTGAAGGTCTGGAAACCCGTATCCAGAAAATAAAAAATGAACTTGATGACCTGGAAGATGCCATCGTTACCCGGAAGAACCTGATCAGGGACGCGCAGGCCAACATAAAAAAGTATGAAGGCCAGCTGAATGAAGTTAAGAATAACCGTGAGTACGACGCTATCTCGAAAGAGATCGAGATACAAGGACTGGATATCCAGGTAAGTGAAAAGAAGATTAAAGAGTTCGGTTACGAGATAACTACCAAAACGCAGGTTTACGAAAAGGCCTTGGCCGACCTGGAAGGCCGCCGCGCCGACCTGGATGCCAAAAAGGCTGAATTAGGCACTATTACGGCCGAAACCGAGAAGGAAGAGAACGAGCTTAATAACGAAGCTGAAAAGGCATCGGAGAATATTGAAGGACGCCTGCTGACGGCTTATACCCGTTTGCGTAAGAACGCGAAAAACGGTTTAGCCGTGGTTACCATTGCGCGTGACTCGTGTTCGGGTTGCTTTAACCAGATCCCTCCGCAGCGCCAGGCCGATATACGCCAGCGCAAAAAGATCATCGTTTGCGAACATTGCGGCCGTATTTTGGTCGACGAGCAAATGGCACTGGAAGTAGAGACTGCTTAACCCACCAGCCCCTAAAGGGGGACTTAAAAGATAGAAAAGCGCTTCGATTGAGGCGCTTTTTTTTCTGAACCGCTGGTGAGTTTGATACCATGACTTTCCTGATAAATCAAGGCTATCAGGAAAATCACACTGATCAGCGGTCAAACATACTCGTCTGCCTCCCCTTCTTCGGTACGAACAAACTATAATCAAATTCCGGCATTACCCGGTCGCCCATGAAGCGGTTCACCGACATGCGGAACAACTGGTGTATGGAATTGGCCAGGTTACCATCGCCACCCATGCGTCTTCCGAATTCGCTGTCGTTCAGCTTACCATCGTGACAGGCTTTGATCATGTTCAATACCTTTTCGGCGCGGTCAGGAAATGCCTTGTATAGCCAATCGGTAAATATCTCAGCGATGCTGCCATTTAGTCGCACGATGGTAAAGCCCGCCCCGAGCGCTCCTCGTTCCGCTGCGGCTTTGATCACCGACGGTATCTCGTTGCTGTTTAAGCCCGGTACGACAGGCGCCACCATTACGCGGACGGGTATTCCGACTTCGCTCAGCTTCTGAATAACGGCTAGCCTGCCGGTTGCGGTCACGGTACGCGGTTCCAGTTTCTGGCGCAACTGCTCGTTCAACGAGTTGAGTGAGACATTTACCTGCACCAGGCGCATTTTGCCCATCTCCGCCAAAATATCCAGGTCGCGCAGGACCAGGTTGTTTTTCGTGATGATGCTAACCGGGTTGCGGTATTTAAGAAATACTTCCAATAAGGACCGGGTGATCTTTAATTTACGCTCGAGCGGCTGATAGCAGTCGGTGTTGCCTGAAAGCAGCATGGCTACGGGCTTATAATTCTTTTTGTTCAGATATTCTTCCAGCAATTGGGCAGCGTTGCGCTTCACAATTATCTTTCGCTCAAAATCCAACCCGGCGCTGAAGCCAAAATACTCGTGCGTATTGCGCGCGTAACAATACAGGCAACCATGTTCGCATCCCTGGTATGGATTGATCGAGAACATATGCCACAGGTCGGGACTGTCCGACTTGCTTACGATCTTTTTCGGTGTTTCCTCGTAGACCTGTGTTACCGAGTTTTCGAGCATAGGCTCATCCAGCTCTTCGATATGGTCCAGCACATATTTGTTTTTCAGGAACTTGTTGTGAACGTTTACCTGTGCGCCCCGGCCCTTAAAAAATTCAGGATTTTCTTCATGCGACATAAAGCAAATTTGCTAAAAATATTAGCAAATTACCCTACATCGATCAATTTATTTTTTATGGCGAACAGAACAAGGCCTATGCGGCTTTTGATTTGCAGCTTTTCAAAAAGCGCGTCGCGGTAACCGTCTACCGTACGCGAGCTGATGCACATGTGGTTAGCTATTTCCTTATATGTCAGTTCGGTGGAAGCCAGCTTCAGGAATTCAATCTCGCGGCTGTTTAATTTGGAGATATTGAAATCGGTATTAAAATCATTGATAAGATGTCTAGTTACAAACGGCGGATAATAGATCTCGTTTTGGGATACCCTTAACAACGCATTTTCAAACTCGTCAGGTTCAGCATCTTTCAGCAAATAACCTCTAACACCCATGCGTACCATCGTTAGCACTTTTTCGGCGTCCTCGTACATAGAAAGCACAATGATGCGAATGTCGGGATGGTTGTTGCGCAGCCACCTGGCAGTAGTGATGCCGTCCATTTTTGGCATATTGATGTCGAGCAGGATAATATCGGGCTTTAATTTTGGATTTATTTTATGCATCATTTCCTCTCCGTCGCCTGCTTCGAAAAGTATGCTGTACCTTTGAAAATTATTGACAAGAGCAGCTATACCGCTTCTGAAAAGGCGGTGATCGTCAACTAATGCGATCTGGATGGGGGCGTCCATCTGAATAAAATTGCGGTTTAACGGGGTTTAGTTTAACGGTTACACGGCACCCCTCCCCGGGCTTGCTGTCGATCGTGGCGTTCCCCCCTATTAAAGTTGCCCGGTTTACCATGTTTCGCAATCCCGAACCTGTTTTATTATCAGGCACTTGAGGCGAAAAGCCTGCACCGTCATCCTCGAGGGACAAAATAAATAAATCGCCATGATATTCCAACAAGATTTTAAAATGTTTAGCGCCAGCGTGTTTAAGTGCGTTATTTAAAGTTTCCTGGAAGATACGGAACAAAACCAGCTCGCTTTGTTCGCCAAGCGGGTAAGGGTCGCCGTTAATTTCCAGCGTTGCTTTTATGATATCGCTTTTATTCATCCGGTCGACCTCCATTCCAATGGTTTTGGCAAAACCCAGCGATGCGATATGTTCAAAGCTCAGGCTTTTTGAAAGATCGCGCAAATCGGATATGGTGTTGGCCAGCAACTCGCGGCATTCATTTATTTTAAGCCGGCGGTCACTTTCAGTGGCGTTGTTTACCGTTGCAAGGCTCAATTTTACAAATGATAATACCTGGGTAATGTTGTCATGAATCTCCTGGCTGACGTTTTCAAAGGTTTGTTCCTGTACCTCAACTTGTGTTTGCAGCAACTCCTGGCGAAAAACTGCCTCGCGCTCGTCCTGTTCTTTTTTATTTTTTAATTGTTTGTTACGATATAAGACGACGAAATAGATAACCGAACACGCCAAAAAAGCGAAGAAGAAACACGTTGCCAGAATGATGACTTCGATATTGTCATCCTGTATTCCTGCATTAGAGTGTTGCATTTGAGGTTAGTGTTTCTTTTTTATCCATAAGGATCGACACTAGCAGTAACAAATTAAATATCATATTAACGTACAACCAAAAATAATATACAATTGTGATAAGATGATGCTGACTGTAATAATTTGTAAGTGCCAGATTCAGGAACATGGTTGCGTAGCAAAACAATATTGCGGTGTTGAACCAAAAAACACTTTGTTTTATTATATTGACTTGTAACGGATATTGAAGCATCTGTTTGAATAATATCAACGAGAAGATTACAAACAAAATACCCGTAACAATTTCCACGTTGGTAGGAAAAATCCTCTCAAACGGTTGTAAAAATAGCCCATTAAAAATTGTGAAAGCTGTGATTAAAAATATGGATATCCGAATAAACGTTTTAAAATGTTTGTTCTTAAACAAAAAAAGATAAACGAGGGCATAAAACACATAGTTGGTCCAAGTTTCCAGGTGGGATACCGGAGCATTATTCTTGTACTTGATCGAAACAATTTTAGAACCTATGGACAATATAAATGAAACTGCCATAGAGAAAGCCAATATTTTAAACGGAATGGTTAGCTTTTTATAACGCACCATTCCGATAAAAGCGATGACCAACAGTAGAAAGTTAAAAATGTACTGAAGAAAGATAATCATCACGGAATTTTATCCCAAATTACTACAATATGGTGGACAAGGAGGATTCATGTCGAGGATATTTCCGTTACTTACATAAGGCGTTGTAGCGCCGGGGGCCGTGTTCGTTTCCGAACCTGCAACCATTATCGTATAATACCTGCCCGGTTGCCCATCGTACAACGGATGTTTTGCGAAATATACGTGAATTCCGGCGATATTCGGGTCGCCGGCCATAATGCTGTTGATGCAATCAGCATCAATAAAAAAACCATTTAAAAATTTTTCATCCGGCGTTAGGAGGTTGAGCCCCCCAACGGCGGAATTTTCCGCCTGGAATTGCTGGATCAGGCTCTGAGCCTGTCCGCGGTCGATAACTGTTGCCATGATTTTGTAGTTAGGGTTTAATTAATAATTACACAATATAATCAGACAGGCAGATAAAAGCGCACCGTTTTTTAACGGTATTTACTGTGGAAAACTCATCCCAGAATATGTTTTTAGGAATAAATGGCTTACGCCGGTTGACGGAATGGGACTTGTGGAAAAATATACAGCTTAGCCTTCCAGCAGGAAAACGAACAGCTCTTTTGGCCCGTGTGCGCCCATTACCAGGGTCTTTTCAATGTCGGCGGTACGGCTTGGGCCGGTCACGACGGAGATCATCGAAGGCAACCGGCTGCCATATTTTTCTTTAATCACTCTAAAACCGTCCTTGAGGTCCATTACCAATTGGGAGGTATACGCTACAACGACGTGAACGGGCGCGTAGATACTTAGCCGGCGTCCGGCTGCGGCAGCATTTGAAACCAGTATGCTGCCATTCCTGGCAATGAGCGCTTCGCAAAGCGTCAGACCAACCTCGGCCTGGTCGAAATCTTTGTCGGTCTCAAAATAGGGATAATCGTAACGGGCGAGCATATCCTGCAATTGCGGCTCCCAGCAATATATCTTATGCCATTTGCGCTCTTCGGCCAGGTTCAGCAAGTAATCTATAAATTGCACTTCATCCTCGCAAAAAACGAACTGCCCTGCAGCTGAACTAAATTCCTCGGCAAAAACAACTTCAGGCATTTCATCGGCAGGCGGGTAATGTGGCAGGTCCTCCAGGTTGGGATAAGGGTTGTCCCGTTTTTCCAGCAAGGCCTTCCGGATCTTTTTAAGCAGCTTTTCCTTTGATGTGGTAATGTCCCTCATTTTTTTAAGTCGAAAGTCTTAAGTCCATAGCCCTAAGTCTTTATTCTATAAAATGAAAAGTCTTGAGACTTAAATCACTATTACTGACTTAAGACTCAAGACCCCAGACTTATAACTATTTCGCTTCTTTTTCTTCGGGGTTACGGTTAAATGTGCCCGAATGGTCGGCAACGCCTTCGTGTATAAGGTTGCCTGCTGCGGCTTCCTGGTTGCCGCCTTCCGGCCCGTTCACAAACTCATCGTATGTCGTACGATGATCAAACGGCCGCTTGCCCAAAATTTCTTCCAAATCAGACTGAAACAAAATTTCCTTTTCCAGCAGCTTGTTGGCCAGTTTTTCGAGGCCTTCGCGCTTGTCGGTAAGCAATTGTTTGGTACGGGCGTAGACACTGGTGATCAGGTTGCGAACTTCCTCGTCAATAAGCTCGGATGTCTTTTCGGAGTACGGCTTATTAAACTGGTATTCTCCCTGCGCATCGTTGAAGGATACATTGCCAACTTTGTCATTCATGCCGTAAATGGTAACCATGGCATAACCCAGTTTAGTGATCCTTTCGAGGTCGTTTTGCGCGCCGGTGGATATTTTACTAAACACAATGTCTTCCGCAACACGGCCGCCCATGGTCATGCACATACCGTCTAGTAATTGTTCGGTTGTATACAGGAACTGCTCTTTCGGTAAATACTGGGCATAGCCCAAAGCGGCCACACCGCGGGGAACTATGGAAACCTTTACCAAAGGATCGGCATATTCAAGGAACCAGCCTGCAATGGCGTGCCCTGCTTCGTGGTAGGCCACAATACGCTTTTCCTCGGGCGAAATGATTTTGTTCTTCTTCTCCAGTCCACCGATCACACGGTCTATAGCGTCCTGGAAATCCTGCATGTCCACAGCTTCCTTGTTTTTACGCGCGGCAATCAGGGCCGCTTCGTTACAAACGTTAGCTATTTCCGCGCCTGCAAAGCCTGGTGTTTGCGCCGATAATTTTTTCGCATCAACACCTTCGGCCAGCTTAACCGGTTTCAGGTGTACTTTGAATATTTGCTCGCGGCCAACCAGGTCGGGCTT
>DASZVE010000082.1:0-97992 GCA_035547095.1 Mucilaginibacter sp. | reverse complement strand
TAACGACCCTGATCTTTCAGCCGACCTGCGGCAAATCGCCCAAAAAGTTCTGGATAACGAACGCATTACTTTTGATGAAGGCGTATTGCTTTTTGAAAAAGGTGAATTGGGCTTTGTCGGCACGCTGGCGAATTATATCCGCGAAAGGAAACACGGCGATAAAACTTACTTCAACCGCAATTTTCATATCGAGCCAACCAACCTTTGTGTTTATGACTGCAAATTTTGCTCATATTCAAGGCTGATCAAACAACGTTCGGAAGGCTGGGAGTATACTATGGACGATATGCTGGACATGGTGAAAAAATACGACAATGAGCCGGTAACCGAGGTGCATATTGTAGGCGGGGTATTGCCGCAGTACGACGTGCCGTTTTATACCGAACTGTTCAGTAAGATAAGGGCACACCGGCCGGAACTGCATGTCAAAGCTCTAACGCCGGTTGAATATCACTATATTTTTAAAAAAGCGAAGATCGACTACGCCACCGGCATGAAAATGATGAAGGACGCGGGTCTTGAATCCATACCCGGAGGCGGGGCCGAGATCTTCCATGAAGAGATTCGCGATCAAATATGTAAGGATAAATGCACCGCCGACCAGTGGCTGCAGATACACGAGGAATGGCATAAGCTCGGCATGCGATCTAACGCGACCATGTTGTACGGCCATATCGAAAAATATTGGCATAGGGTGGACCATATGGAACGCCTGCGTCAATTGCAGGATAAAACCGGCGGCTTCCAGACCTTTATACCGCTCAAATTCCGTAACCAGGATAACCAGATGTCGCATGTTCCGGAGTCGACTGTAGTAGAAGACCTGCGCAATTATGCCATAGCCCGTATCTACCTGGATAATTTCGATCATATCAAGGCCTACTGGGCCATGATCAGCCGTAATACGGCTCAATTGTCACTTAACTTCGGCGTCGATGATATCGACGGCACGCTGGACGATACCACGAAAATATATTCCATGGCGGGCGCCGAAGAACAACACCCTGGTATGAGCACCAAACAATTGGTCGAGCTGATCAAGCAGGTCGGCAGGCAGCCGATCGAGCGTGACACGTTGTATAATGTAGTAACGGATTATACCGACTACGAATTCGCTGAAGAAACCAAACCGCAGTTTTACCGGTTGCCGGTTATTAATTAGCCGAAAGCTAAAAGCAGAAAGACTAAAGCCATTAATGAGATCGCAAACGGGTAAATCGGTGGAATCAAATATCAAATCGGCGGGGTCACCGGTTCTGAAAACATTATATATCGTCCGCCATGGACAGACCGAGTTGAACCGGCTGGGTATTGTACAGGGCCGCGGCCGCGATACCGACCTGAACGATGAGGGCCGTGCCCAGGCTCAGCAATTTTTCGAATCATACAAGCACGTTAGTTTCGACAAGATCTATATATCAGAACTTAAACGAACCCAGCAGAGTATACAGCCCTTCATTGACCTTGGCATACCGTACGAAAAACTACCGGGGCTAGACGAACTTGCCTGGGGGGTGCTGGAAGGACAGCCAAGCACGCCGGAAAACAAGTCGGCATTTCTGAAACTGATACGCCATTGGCTTGACGGACGCCTTGACGAAAAATTCGAAGGCGGCGAGAGCCCGAATGAGGTTAAAGCACGACAACTGGGGGCGCTGCACACTATTATGAGTCGCCCGGCGGAGGAAACGGTCCTTATCTGCATGCATGGACGCGCCATGCGGCTTTTCATGTGCGTGCTGCTGAATAAGCCGCTTACCGAAATGGAAAGTTTCCCGCACCAGAACCTGGTGCTTTATAAAGTAACCTGGGACGGCTCTAAATATGAAATAGTCGACTTTAACAATGCGTCACACTTAAAATGATGTCGAATTTCGAATGTTCAATTTCGAATGTATACCATAACTAATCTACACTAGTGAAAAAGATCAGGATATCCGCTGTAAGCTACACCAATACCAAACCCTTTTTATACGGCATCCAAAATACGCCGATCATTGACCAGATCGATCTGAGCATTGACATTCCAGCCGACTGCGCCCAGAAGTTGATCGATGATCAGGTGGATATAGGCCTTATCCCGGTAGCTGCCACGCTCAGCCTGCCGGAATGGAACATTGTTTCAGATTACTGTATC
Organism: Mucilaginibacter sp.; assembly: GCA_035547095.1. GTDB lineage: Bacteria > Bacteroidota > Bacteroidia > Sphingobacteriales > Sphingobacteriaceae > Mucilaginibacter. The sequence goes on along the minus strand of DASZVE010000082.1, from coordinate 95,855 downwards.
GGCGCAAGCGGCCCGGTAAATTCGGTGTTTATTTTCAGCAACTGCGACATCCGGGATGTGAAGACCCTGCAGCTCGATCCGCAATCCCGCACGTCGAATAACCTGGCTAAGGTATTACTGAAAAACTTTTGGAAGGCAAGCCCCCAACAAGTAACCGATGCACCGGATTACGCATCGTCAAACGATTTGTATACAGCCCATGTACAGATCGGCGACCGTACATTCGGCAAAAAAGATAAATATCCATTTGTTTATGATCTCGCCGGTGAGTGGAATAAATTTACCGGTCTACCGTTCGTTTTTGCTGCCTGGATAGCTAATAAGCCGATCCCGCAACAGTTTATTAATGAGTTTAATAGGTCGCTCAGGTTCGGCCTCGACCATCGCGCCGAGTTGTTGGACGAACTACCGCTACGCACTGATTTTGACCTGGAAGATTACCTTATGCATAAACTGGACTTCAATCTGACAGAAGACAAGAAAAAAGCATTGTACCTCTTTTTGGATCATATCAGGGCGTTATAAATGCACCAGCCTGATAGGTAATATTAACGAAATATTAATATTACGTTAATGTTAACTATCATGCTCAATATTAAATTTTTCATAACCAAAACTTAGGTAAAACGCAACGCGTTATTATTTCGAAAATAATATCGACTTCAGATTCGCATATGAAAGCTGGCAGGGTACTTCGGCGCAGCCATCCGGGCATTTTTCTTATAAGCATATTATATCTTTTCATCGTTATGATCTGCTTATTTTTCGCCCCGGCATTTCATGAAAATCCGATAAACGGAAAAAATAATATATCCAAACCGAAATCTGAGCTCGTATACAGCCTAATCAGGGCCAGGGCAGTTTTTACGGGCAGCACAGCTAAGGTTCTGCTTCAAAATAGAGCGGTCCATAATATGGCTTTTGCCTGCATCATAACGGCGCTCACAAAAAACAAATGGCAGGCTCCCGGCCGCCTGCCCGATCATCATTTTTGCTGGCTGTCAAACCGGATACTTCGAATCTGATCATCTCCAATCCTTCGGTCCTAACATATCGGCATATTAATTTATTTATTAAATTTCTGAGGAGATGGCGATAAGCTCAAATCTTCAGCTAAAAAAACTATCACATGAAAAAATTAAAATTCCTCATCCTTATTGCAGCAATGGGGATGATCTCGTATAGCGCAATGGCACAAAAAAATATCGCCGTTCCATCATCCATTACCGGCGACTTTGCCCTGAAGTACCCGGGCGTAGAAGTAAATAAATGGAAAATGAGTGATAACGAGTATGTGGCCAACTTTAAGATGAATGGCCGTGAATGCGAAGCTTATTACAGTAAAGACGGCGACTGGCTGAGCACCCAGGTGGTAATGAGACACTTAAAGAACCTCTCGCCGGACATCAAAGCGGCTATCCGGAACAGCCAGTATGCCAGCTACCATATCGACGGCGTTAAGCGCATGCATACGCCCAACCAGGAAATGTTTATTATCGAGGTTGACAATAACAGCGGCAATAAGATGATCTACGATAACCTGGGGTCGTTTGACGACCGGCTGCTCTATTACACCGCCAATGGCAAGCTGGTAAAGAATGTAAACAACGAAAATGAATAAAAGACAAGGGCTCCGTACTGCCGGGGGGGCCTTGCTAAAACGTATCGTTTAGTTTATTGAGGCGGGTTGAGCCGGTTAAATACTGCCTGCAGTTCTTCCCGACCCGCTTTTGCACGCTCCTCGCTGAAACCGAATGTAGCTTCGTTTTTCCCTTCTTTCAATTGCTCGAAAACGGCGGTGATAAAATCGCTTACAGGCGGGGCATGGTCATGCAGACCCTTGCCGCCCAGGTCGGTATTGAGGGCGGGAGGGATCAGCTCGATTACCTGGATGTCCCTGGCTTTCAGCAGGTACCGCAAGGATAGGGTAAACGAATGAAAGAATGCTTTAGTTGCCGAATAGACTGGCGCTTTGCTAAATGGCACGAACGACAGGCCCGAAGTAACGTTTATGATCGTCTTCAGCGATACCAATTGAAGGAATAACGACGTCAGGTGCACAGGCGCGGTAATATTCGTTTCTATTTCCTGTTTGGTCCGCGCGAAAAAATCCGCATCATCCACCTTCATCCAGTTCTGTATTCCCGCGTTATTCACCAGCACGCTCAGGTCGGGATGATTTTGTTTTACCCATTCCAAAAGCTTAACGCGACCAGCTTCATCAGACAAGTCGCAAACTATGGTGAGCAGCCCCGGCAGTTTGCGCGCGGCCTCCTGTAAAACGGTCTCACGCCTGCCGCAAGCGATAACCGTGTTACCTTCCTTTATGAAACGTTCCGTGAGACCCAGGCCAATTCCGCTGGCGCCCCCCGTGATAAGAATTTTATTGCCTGATAATTGCATGTTCTGTGGTTTGATGTTGTTTTAGAAGAACTGCGAAGTTAGGTTACGGTTTTAAAAAACTTGGTCGCCTGTATGTAAAAATGGAATAACGCTTTGGGCGCCCGCAAGTGCGCCGTTATTCCACAAACGCGATAACATTCCCATCGGGGTCGGCCACATAAAACTCTTTACCGTAGGGCATTTCCCTCAGGGGCTGAACGATCTCCGCCGAGCAGCCTGAAAGCTCTTCATATAATTCTGCGATCCTGTCGACTGAGAAAATAATTTCGGGGTCTTCATTATTGGGTTTGTTCTGTCTTTCTCCGCTGAACGGTCCTCCCAGTTTAAGGTGTACCGAATAGCCGTCCCTGCTGATGCCGGCGTAGAAGTCCTCGTAGCGGAAATCCAGGTCAAAACCCAGGTTTTGCTGATAGTAAGTAATGGAGCGTTCAAGGTTGGTTACGATCAGCAGCGGGCTCATGCCTTTGATCCGGGGAGTTGCGGCGGCGCACATGGGATTTTTGTTTGAAGTTGTTGAAATAACAGTTAAACATAACTGCTTTTAACAAACAATTCATACGAGTAGTCTATTTAATCAATAGATCGTGTTTTACTTTTATAATAAATCAACATACCCATGAATACCTACTCATTACAGGGCCAGGTCGCCCTGGTTACCGGCGCCGACAGCGGCATAGGCAAAGGCGTAGCGCTTGAACTGGCTAAGGCCGGGGCCAAAGTGATCATCAACCACGTCGACGCACACCAACTGGCACAACAAACGGTCGACGAGATAACGGCCGCAAAGGGTGAGGCGTACGCCATTCATGCGGATGTGAGCAACGAGGGGGACGTTAAGGCCATGTTCGCCGAAATGTTGGACAAGTATGGCACGATCGACATCCTGGTAAACAATGCCGGCCTTCAGCGCGACTCGAAATTTGTAGATATGACCCTGGACCAATGGCAAACAGTCATTAATATCAACCTGACCGGGCAATTCCTCTGCGCCCGCGAGGCGGCAAAGGAATTCATCCGCAGGGGAGTAGTGCCGGCAGTTAGCAGGGCGGCAGGCAAGATCATTTGCATGAGCAGTGTGCATGAGGTGATTCCGTGGGGCGGCCATATAAATTACGCGGCCAGCAAAGGCGGTGTGATGATGCTGATGAAAAGCATGGCGCAGGAACTGGGGCCGCACAAAATCCGGGTGATGAGTATCGCCCCGGGGGCTATCGAGACGCATATCAACGAGTCTGCCTGGGATACCACTGCCGCACTGGACAGGCTGCTAACCCTGATACCTTATAACAGGGTAGGCTTAACCGGGGACATAGCCAAATTGGCTGCCTGGCTGGCGTCTGACGATGCCGATTACATTACCGGCACGACCATATTCATGGACGGAGGGATGACTTTATACCCTGGCTTCGCTGACAATGGGTAAAAAGTCGTAATACCGAGGCAAGATCGCGGGATCGGCCATAAATTAACAATGTAAATAAGCGCTTACATAACTCTTCAATTAGTTAAAAATGCGCATTTGTCATAAAATTGCAATGAAATTGTTAAGAAAAATACTTAGTGTTAGTTTTACAATAAGTGCCCTGCCGTATCGTTGAAAAATTTTCAATAACATGCTTAATACTGTCCTTGTTTTTTACAAAAACCGAAAAACAATCAATATTTTATTAAAATATTATAATAATCGTCTCAAATTTTAAAATTTAGCAGTACATAGGTAATTTTGTTGCGGATTTAAAATTTAAGACAATGAAAAAATTATTTATAACTGCCGCAATTGCTACACTGTTTAGCGCCAGTGTTTTTGCCGATGGCTCAAAAAAAGCTGCCAATACCGTTAATATTTCGACTAGTGTTGCCAGCCAGTTTAATGCGAATTTTATTGACGCAAAGAACGTGACCTGGACGGTTGACAGGAATTTCCAAAAAGCTGATTTCATTATGAACGGGGTTAAGACCACAGCTTTTTACAACCTGCAGGGCGAATTTGTAGCCTTGACTGAAAATGTTGACGCGACCGCCATCCCGGCAAAGACCAAACAGGAAATTGCTGACAAATACAAAGGTTACAATGTAAACGACGTGATCGTTGTTCAGAACAACACCGATCTGAATCCAGATGCTGACGAAACCGCGTATTTTGTCGATCTGAAAAACGGCAGCAAGGAAGTACTGGTAAAGATCACACCCGAATTGCACGTCGAGCTTTTCAAAACGATCAAGTAATTTCCCAGGAAAAAAATTGTCACTGAGCCGCCCGGATAAGGCGGCTTTTTTGTTGCTGACCACGCTCGTTCTGTCCGTCCGTCGTTCTTCGCTTCCCGGGCCGGAACATTTTGCTTTTACTGTTAAAAAAGGCGTGTGACCGATAAAATAAAGTGATGTTAAATGAACCTGTTAGCGCCTTTTGAACGCATTGTAAAAACAAAAAGGCTTTTCAGACCTTTATAAGGGATATAATCTTGTTTTATGCCTAAAACGATCATAATATCCAATCGCCTGCCCGTAAAGGTTACAGAAAACAACAGGGAATATGAATTGACCCCAAGTGAAGGCGGACTGGCTACCGGGTTAGGCTCAATTTACAGGAAAAAAAACAATCTATGGATCGGATGGCCCGGCCTGGTTGTAACCGAAAAAGAAGACCGCCAAAAAATAACAGCCGACCTGGAAAAGCTGAGCCTTTTTCCGGTATACCTGTCGCACGAGGAGATATCCGAATACTATGAGGGTTTTTCGAATGAGGTTTTATGGCCTGTATTCCATTATTATGCGTCGACCTACGCCAATTACAAGCGGTCGAACTGGGAATTTTACGTCGAGGTAAATAAAAAATTTAAAGATGCTGTACTGAGCATTGCCGAACCCGGCGACACCATTTGGGTGCACGACTACCAATTGATGTTGCTGCCGGCTCTGATTCGCCGCGAGCAACCAGATCTTTCGATAGGTTTTTTCCTCCATATCCCGTTCCCGTCGTATGAAATGTTCAGGCTGATACCCTGGCGCAGCGAGTTGCTGGAGGGCGTACTGGGCGCCGACCTGATCGGCTTTCACACTTATGACGATGTGAGGCACTTTGTTAACGCAGCGACAAGAATATTGCCTGTTAACTCATCGGCCAATGTGCTCACCAAAGGCGACCATACCATCGTGGCCGAGGCTTTTCCTATTGGGATAGACGACAAAAAGTTCGCTTCGCAGCCGTCCGAGCCTGATGTGAAAAAGAACATCAGGCTCATCAAAGATACATTTGGCAATACCAAATTAGTCCTTTCCATTGACCGCCTCGATTACAGCAAGGGTATCCTGCAGCGTTTGCAGGCCCTTGAATACTTGCTGAATCATTACCCCGAGGCAAAGGAGAAGATCACGTTTTATATGATCGTGGTACCGTCGAGGGATACCGTACCGCAATATGCCCACCTGCGCGACGAAATAGATAAACAGGTAGGAAACATAAATGCCCTGCACCGTACCATGGAATGGACCCCTATCCAATACTTCTACCGATCGTTTCCGATAGAGATGCTTTCGGCGCTTTATACTACCGCGGACGTATGCCTGGTAACTCCCATGCGCGACGGCATGAATTTGGTAAGCAAAGAGTATGTGGCCAGTCGGGTTAATGATGATGGCGTGCTTATTATCAGTGAAATGGCAGGTGCATCTAAAGAATTGGTTGATGCATTGATCGTTAATCCGAACAATACGGAAGAGGTAGCTAAAACCATTATTAAAGCCGCCTATATGCCGAAGGCCGAGCAACGCGTCCGTATGCAGCAAATGCGCCAGGTGGTGGCTAAGTTTAACATCGGCCATTGGGTAAAAATTTTTATGGATAAGCTGACAGAGGTAAAACAGATGCAGCGCTCCCTGCAAACACGGTACGTGGGCCAGGTTACGCAGCAGTCGATCATTAACCGGTACGTCAAAACACGTAACAGGCTTATATTTCTGGATTACGATGGCACCCTCGTAGATTTTAAATCGAATATCGAGCAGGCAAGTCCGGACGAAAAACTCTACGATTTACTTTCACAGCTCACCGAAGATCCGGCAAACCACGTGGTATTGATCAGCGGGCGTAAACATGGCAACCTCGATAAATGGTTCGGCGATTATGATATGGATCTTGTGGCTGAACATGGATCGTGGATGAAAAAACCTAAAGCGGCCTGGCATAAATTATCGGGCCTGTCTGCTCAATGGAAGCAGGAGATACGGCCTGTTATAGAGACGTATATCGACCGGACACCTGGTTCGTTTATCGAAGAAAAAACTTATTCCCTGGCCTGGCATTATCGTAAGGCTCCGAAAGGACTTGGCGAACTGAGAGCGGGCGAGCTGATGAATAACCTGAAATACCTGGCTAACGATCGCGGTTTGCAGCTTTTGCCGGGCGATAAAGTGGTCGAGATAAAAAACGTGGAGGTGAACAAGGGCAAGGCCGCGTTAACGATCCTTGACAACCAGGAATATGATTTCATCCTGGCGCTTGGTGACGACTATACCGATGAAGACGTATTTAAGGAACTGCCCGAAAACTCTATTACGATCAAGATCGGAAACAATGTATCCGCGGCGAAATTCTACCTGACCAGCCCGGAAGAGGCCCGCAGCTTACTGAAAAGCCTGGCAGAGAGTACGGTTATAAAAGCGCAATAATCGCGTGTAATAAGCTGTATATAAGCCACTCCGGTCGATTAATCCGCGTTTAAAGTTTTCAGCAGCGACGAGGAGATGTTTTGCGGTTGTGATGCCTGACTACGAACGACAGGTCATGAACTATCGGTTATAAAAATATCGGCCGGTCCATCTTCATCGCAATACGGTAAGCAGCATTCATTAAACCCACGTGACTATAAGCCTGTGGAAAATTACCCCACTGGCTGCCGTCGGTTTCGTCCACATCTTCGCTAAAAAGCAACAGGTGGTTAGCATACTGCAGCAGGTTTTCAAATTCCTTAACGGCATCGTCAACACGTCCCACCGTAGCCAGGGCTTCCACATACCAGAAGGCACAGATCAGGAAAGTAGATTTGGGCTTGCCAAAATCGTCCCGATACAGGTAGCGGTAAAATAAGCCGTTGTCCGTTTTCAGTTCTTTTTCAAGAGCAGCAAGATGATCCTTCGCTTTCTTCGATGCTGGGTTTAAATAATTCATCATGATCAATTGCAACGTGCTGGCGTCGAGGTTGGGGCTGCCCGCAGAATTGGTATAGACCCTGCGTTCCGGATCGTAGCAACTCTCGATATGTTTTGCAGCCCGTTTCTTTAACGAAATTGCCCGTCGGATCAATGACCTGTTCTCGATGGTCCTGGCCATTTTTTCGGCCGCGCAGGCCCCCGCCCATTGAAACAGGTTGCTGTAACAATGGATGTTAGCCGTATTGCGGAATTCCCATATACCGGCATCTTTTTCGTCGATCGTCTTTTCTATTTTATTTAATACAAAGCCAATCCAGCGCGCCGAATCTTTCCGTTCCGAAAATATAAAGCGGTGATCGGTGTACAGCGGCAGCAATGAAATCATCACCTGCCCGTAAATATCATTCTGAATGTGCTCGTAAGCCTGGTTGCCGATGCGCACAGGCTTGTTGCCATGGTAACCATCCAGGTGGTCCAATATATGCTCCGTCAATTGGCTCTTACCCGTTATGCTGTACAATGGCTGATAGCGGAAATCTTCCGAAACGGAAATATCGGTTATATAGCCGAAATATTTTTCCATTTCCTCAAAATGGCCGATGTGATTGAGCGAGGTAAGCACGTAGTAAGTATCGCGCAACCAGCAGAAACGATAGTCCCAGTTGCGGCCGCTGCCCGGATGTTCGGGGAGGCTGGTGGTGCTGGCGGCAATAATGGCGCCCGTGTCTTCAAACTGGTGTATTTTAAGCGCCAGGGCCGACCGGATGACATAAGGCTGGTAAAACGTGGCTATAGAGGAATGCTTGATCCAGGTTTGCCAGTAGCGCGTCGTTTCGAACAAAAAATGATCCGCGGTACTGATTAGCGGAGCTTCCAGCGGCTCGCCATAAGTCATCACCAGGTATTTACACTCATTAAGTACGAAAAACTGCTCGTCAAAAACGTAGCTCACGGGTATGTTAGTGGTAAGCCTTATCCGTTCGGCGCCGCCGATATATTGGATATGGTTGCTGCCGCGATGCACGTCGAGCCGTGTTGCACCGTATTCAGAGACCGGCTCGCACTTGACCCTGATGCGTGGTGAATTTTCCAACGCCTCGATCTTTCGGATCAGCATCAGCGGTTTATAATAACGCTGAAAATTATAAAAACGAGGCGCAAAGTCCGTTACACGGTATTTACCGCCGGTAGTCAGCGTAATCTCGGTAACGAGGATATTGGTATTTTCCTGGTAATACTGGCGAGATGTAAATTCGCCTTCCGGTAAAATGGAAAATTCGCCGCCCTTATTTTTATCGAGCAACCCGCCGAAAATGAACGTGCTGTCGAACTTAGGCCAGCACAGCCAGTCGACATTCGTGTTTTTATTGATATGCGCCAGGTAGGCGCAGTTGCCTATGATCCCGGTTTGATAGGTATGCCTTGCCATAATTGTGTTTCAGCTAAGCGCTTTAATTGGTTTGAACAAAGCAGGGTTGATAATGTTTAACCGGAGGGCATTGAGGCATCAGGTCAATTGGTCATTAGGCCATTAAGTCATTAGGTCATTAGGTCATTGCGTCACCGGGTCATGGGTATTCATTTGATCCTGTAAATCGTGTTTTATAATCTTTTTGCAATAATTGCTACAAAATATACCTTCTTTGTAGTTTATTGATTTTTATGCTTGTTTATTTAAACAATGGATGTAACTTTATCACACTGAACAGAATATTCATCAACCATAAATTTAAAACATCATGAGCTTACGATTAGGCGATGTAGCCCCGAACTTCAGGGCGAAAACATCAGAAGGCGAAATTGACTTTTACGAGTATCTTGGCAATAGCTGGGGCGTATTGTTCTCGCACCCGGCCGATTACACGCCGGTTTGCACTACCGAGCTTGGCAGGACTGCCGCGCTGAAAGAGGAATTTGACAAGCGCAATGTAAAAGTGCTCGCACTGAGCGTCGATTCGGTCGAGTCGCATAAGGGCTGGATACACGATATTAACGAAACCCAGAACGTGGAAGTAAATTTTCCGATCATCGGTGATGAGAGCCGCGAGATTGCGCTGGCCTACGACATGATCCACCCGAACGCATCACTGACGGCTACGGTGCGCTCGCTGTTTATCATCGCGCCCGATAAAACGATCAAACTGATCATTACGTACCCGGCATCGACAGGAAGGAATTTCCAGGAGATACTGCGCGTGATCGATTCGCTGCAGCTTACCGCCAATTATAGCGTAGCAACCCCGGCTGACTGGAAGGAAGGCGAAGATGTGGTAGTAACCGCAGCCGTTAAAACAGAGGATATACCGGCCAAATTTCCTAAAGGTCACAAGATCATTAAACCGTATCTTCGTACAACGCCACAACCTAATAAATAATTTTATTTTATTTCTCAATTAAATTTATATATTTGAGGTAATATAGGGTTAATACATATTGCAATCTGAACCATAATACCTTAGTATTTTCAGTTTTGGCATTGTTTTTTTAATCCGTGCGGACTAAAATCTTTTTAATATACTAACAATAATATGAAAACTGGAAAAGTAAAATGGTTTAACACTCAGAAAGGCTACGGCTTTATCATAACCGATGAAGGCAAGGACCTGTTCGTGCATTTCAAAGATGTGCAGGGCGGGGTAAATGCCATTAAGGACAATGATTCCGTGGAGTATGAAGTGGAAGATGGCAGAAAAGGGCCTCAGGCTGTAAAAGTGAAGAAGATATAAGACAGTTCTGATCAAACGGAAGAACCTCCGCATAGTGCGGGGGTTTTTTTATGCCGAAAATTTTGTCAAATTAGCCGAACCAATTATTGCAATTTATGGCTGAAGCAGCATCTTCCAAAACCAATCGCAACGTATTTTTCCTCGTTTTAGTAGCCTCGCTGGGTTATTTTGTCGATATATATGACCTGCTGGTCTTTTCGATAGTGCGCATGCCCAGCCTTTTGGCGATCGGCGTAAAAAGCGCCGATATAAAAAACACTGGCATTGCTATTCTCAACTGGCAAATGTTCGGTTTGCTGATCGGTGGTTTGGTTTGGGGCATAATGGGCGATAAGCTTGGGCGTATCAAAGTGCTTTTTGGGTCGATCCTGCTCTATTCAGTAGCCAATTTTATTAATGGCAGGGTAACAGGAGTAAATGAATATATCATAGTCCGGTTTATCGCCGGTATTGGTTTGGCTGGTGAACTGGGCGCCGGTATAACACTGGTTACCGAAACGATGAAAACAACCAAAAGGGGCTATGGCACCATGATCGTTTCTGTTATCGGCCTATTCGGCGCTGCGGCCGCAAACCTGGTAGCGAAAAACCTGGACTGGCACTGGGCTTATTATGTGGGTGGCATATTGGGCATATTCCTGCTGTTGCTGCGTTTGGGCACCTATGAATCGGGTTTATATAAAGAGGTCGAGAACCGCAGGGTATCAAGGGGTAATTTCCTGATGCTGTTTACCAATTTCAGCCGTTTTATCAAATACCTGTATTGCATTTTAGTAGGTGCAGCCAATTGGTTCATCATAGGCATACTAATCACGCTTTCGCCTGAGTTTGGTAAAGCCCTCGGCGCGAAAGTGCCGCTCAACGCAGGAGATGGGGTGTTTTATAGTTACATAGGCATAGCCATCGGAGGTGTTTTTGCGGGTTTATTATCGCAGGTCACCCGTTCGCGCCGGCTTACTGTAGTCATATTCGTACTAATCTCGGCACTGAGCGTCGTCTGTTATTTATCTGCCAAAGGCATAACGACGACTGAGTTTATGTGGTTAAGCCTGTTCCTGGGCATTGGTGTCGGTTACTGGCCTATTTTCGTAACCATACCGGCCGAGCAGTTCGGGACCAATATCAGGGCCACCGTAACAACCACCGTCCCAAATTTTATCAGGGCATCCCTGATCCCTATCAGTATCGCCTTTAAAGCCTTTTCGGCAACTTACGGTATGATCACCAGCGCTTATATTATGATAGCGATCTTAAGCGCTATTGCATTATTTGCGGTAAGCCAGCTCAAGGAAAGTTTTCATAAAGAGCTGGATTATATAGAGGAGATTTAAAGTAATCCGAAAGTCGGCATAAGTCGGAAAGTCCGAAAGATGACAAACGATCTATGTCTTTCGGACTTACGCGGACTTACCGACTTCAGGACTAATTTTTCATCCAATCTTCATCTTCGCAAAAATTATATTCCGCAAAAAGCTATTTTCTGAAATTATATTTCTGTAATATATCCTTTACAATGATTGGTGACATATTATTAAACCTTGCATATCGGGCATAGTCCTAAGTATATAAATTTTAATAATATGAAAAGGTTAATTATTATATCAGGCATATTGCTTAGCGGGTTGATGATCAACACCGCCGACGCACAACTTAGGATCCATTTAGGTTTTAACTTTGCCCCACAACCGGTTGTAGTAGCTTCGCCGGCTGCGGTTGCTTATACCGAACCCGCCGGCTATGATGGCGATGGTGATGACTATTATTATCTGCCCGACGTTGACGCTTATTACAGCGTTCCTGAACAGTGTTACTATTACAACGATGGCGGCAGCTGGGTATCGGCAGCTTACCTCCCGGGCGCATACCGCGACTATGACTGGAGGAGCGCACGCCGGTTTGAAGTACGCGCAGCCCATCCGTTCATGCACGACGACTATTACAGGGCAAAATTTAATGGAGTAGCCTTTAACGGATGGAACGAACGTGGATATGCACGTGGTTATGCCAATGACTATTATCATAATGATCGCCGTTTTGACGAGCACCGTTTTGAAGATCGCCGTTTTGAAGATCGCGATGGTGATCGCTTCAGGAATGACAGGCACGACAACTATGGCTATGCTCGTGGTCGCGAAGGGTTCGGAATGGACAACCACAGGCACTGGAGATAATACTTTCCCCAATATATATAATGAGAAAACCACCTTGCATTATGCGGGTGGTTTTTTTATTAAACGTCAGGAACCCCCCTCCAAAGGACAGCACGCTGATACAATGTCTTAATTTTAATAATCGCTGGCTGCGTTCAGTAGGTCTATCGCCTCTTCGCTCAATCTTATGGTTGCAGCCCTTAACGTTTCTTTTAACTGACCGACGCTGGTTGCGCTGGCAATGGGGGCGGTGATTCCCGGCCTCGCCATCAGCCAGGCCAGCGCGATTGTTGCGGGCACGGCATCGTACTCCTTCGCAACCTCGTCCAACGCGGCCAATATTCTTAAACCACGATCGTTAAGGTAACGCTGCATGCTTTGCCCGCGGCTGCTTTTGCCGAAATCCTTTTCCGAACGATATTTACCCGTAAGAAAACCGGCGGCCAATGAATAATAAGTAATAACGCCGATGTTGTTTTCGATGCATACAGGCTCGATATCGGTTTCGTATTCCTTGCGGGCGTATAAGTTATACTCAGGCTGGATGCATTGATACGCCGCCAGACCATTTTGCCTGCTTACGTCGAGCGCTTCGTTCAGCCTGGCCCCGCTGTAATTCGACGCTCCGATGACCCGTATTTTACCCTGTTTTACCAGTTCGGTAAAGGCCTCCATGGTTTCTGATAAAGGGGTGTCCTTATCGTCATCGTGAGATTGGTAGAGGTCGATATAATCGGTTTGCAGCCGTTTTAGCGACGCATCAACCGCCTGCATGATATATTTTTTTGACAAGCCCTTTTCATCCGGCCCCGTCGGTTTGCCCACTTTGGTTGCGATAATCAGCTTATCCCGTTTGCCCGTTCTTTTCACCCAGTTGCCGATAATGGTTTCCGACTCGCCGCCTTTATTGCCGGGCACCCATTTCGAATACACATCGGCAGTATCGACAAAATCAAAGCCATTGTCAGTATAGGCGTCCAATAGTTCAAACGAGGTTTTTTCGTCCACGGTCCATCCAAATACATTTCCGCCAAAGCAGAATGGCTTCACCCAGATGCCCGAGGAGCCTAATTTTCGTTTTTCCATAGGTTATAGACTATTTTGCGGGTATTTGTTCAGCCAGTTCATCCACCCACGCCGAAAGATAAGGTTCCGTACCGTCGATCCTTACCCAATGGCCTTGTTTATCCCTGCCGATCACCAGGTGCAAAGTTTCGTCGATTGATTTAAAATCGTAAGCCATGCCATAATTGGCGTAATGAATGCAGGTAACAATGCCGTCGATCGGGCTGTCGGACCCTGTGAGAGTAGCTTCAAATTGTTCTTCCATAGGTTCAAATTTACTGAATACAACATCATCCTTTATGCGATGTTTGAATTCGGCAGGCGCGAAACCCGATAATTAGAATAATTTTACTTCGTGGAAAATGTTAGCCCTGATCGCCAGGTATTGATTGACATCGTTAAAACGAAAATGCCCTTCGGCAAATACAAAGGCACATTGATTTGTGATTTGCCGGTATATTATTTGGAATGGTTGAAGAATAAAGGCTTCCCGGCTGGCAAAATGGGCATGCTGCTGTCTACTACCTACGAGATCAAAATAAACGGGCTAAATAAGATACTAATGCTGGTTAAATCATCTCAAACGCAATAAGGTAAATTACCTGTAAATGACGGAACCGAACAACCGGCGGTGGTAAGTTTGCGTACGTCACTTAAAACAAGATACAGATCATGAATAAGATATTAATCTATTTAGCTGCGACAGTGCTTTACTGCGGCTGCGCCAACGGTCAGGCCAATGATTTTGCTGCAGTGCCTCAACCTAAGGCGGCCGAGAAGGTCGCCACTTTTGGCGGTGGTTGTTTCTGGAGTATGAGTGAGGCCATGTCCGAATTAAAAGGCGTTGACAAAGTTGTTTCAGGTTACGCCGGCGGAACGACAAAAAATCCTACCTATGAAGAAGTTGGGACGCAGCAAACCGGCCATGCTGAAGTGGTGCAGATATATTACGACCCCAAAGTGATCAGCTACCAGACGCTTGCCGAGGCATTCTTTTTTGCGCATGACCCTACCGAGCTTAACCGCCAGGGACCGGACGAAGGCACGGATTACCGTTCTATCGCTTTTTACCGCACGCCCGAGGAAAAGGCCATCCTGCAAGATGAGATCAAAAAGGTGAACGCTTCAAAACATTATTCCGGAGCTATCGTCACCGAGGTGGTTCCATTTAAGGCATTTTACCCCGCCGAAAAGTACCACCAGGGCTACTATCGGCTGCATTTAAACGAAAATCCATATTTGACATCGGTCTCCGAACCTAAGGTGATGAAATTCAGGAAGGCGATGAAAGCTGATCTGAAACCTGAGTTTCAAAAGTAATCCGAAAGTTCGCTTAAGGCGGGAAGTCCGCAAGCCCTATAAGGCCATCAATAAAATGGTCTCACACTTACGCGGACTTTAGACTGACCTACAAATAATTAACCGACTGCGGCCCCTGGTTGAATAGCAGGTCGACAATGCTCAGATTCTTAATAAACCCATGCCTTTCTTCAAACAACTGGTAATAAGGAGTCTGAGGGAAGGCTGATGGTTTTTTAGGATGTATGCTGTGTCTGAAATCCCGCATATCGGGGTATTCACTCTCGTAACTGCTGGTATAATGGAGGTTTGCTTTTATTTTGAGCAGCTTTAACAGCATATGCAGCAACTTTTCATTATAATCAAATAGGAATTGCTCCTTCATCTCATAAAATATCGCAAACTCGTCCTCGTAATATTCAAAATAGGCCGATCGCCGGTAGCATCCCTGCAGGCTCATCCAATGCAGGCGCTGCCAGTTAAAATCGTGACTGATCTTAACATCTTTTACCGCCGTATGTGCTTTGGAGCCCTTTACAACCGGAACCACCAGCGTCAGTACGCCGTCGGGCGAATAAATATTAGCGCGGTTGCGGTAAGTCTGCTTGGGAAAGTGCTCGTATTTCTCGATCAGAAAGTTGGGATTATAAATGTTCAGTTCGGCGAAATATTCAACCGGTGGCAGATAAAACAGGGGCAGCACGGCGCCTTTTTCGATCATATATTCTATGTTTGTGTGCAAAATTGCGATATTATAATGATAAATAAGGGCCTTTCCTACGTGGGATTATTCTTTTTATACCTCGTTTCATTGCTGCCCTTTTGGCTGTTATATCTTTTATCCGACGCGCTCTTCATCATCATTTATTATGTCATCCGTTACCGGCGCGATGTGGTCAAGGAAAACCTGAACAATGCTTTCCCTGAAAAAACCGGCCGCGAGCGCCGTACCATCCAGCGCAGGTTCTACCGCTACCTGGCCGACCTGATCGTCGAAACGATAAAACTATTTACCATTTCGGAAAAGACACTGGCACGGCACATTAAAGGTTTGAACACCGAACTGGCTATCGATGCGCTTGCTAAGGGCAGGAGTATGGTGGGGGCGGTAGGCCACTACGGCAATTGGGAAATAGCCGCTCTCGAATTAAGCACTCTTGTGGCAAATCCAAAAATCATCGTCTATAAGCCGCTTACAAATGAAACATTCGACCAAAGCTTTAAGAAAATGCGTTCGCGCTTCGGAGCGACGCTGGTCAGCATGAAAAACGCGGTCAGGACTATCGCTAAGCACCGTCACGAAGCGGTATTCAGCGTGCTTGTGAGCGATCAGACGCCGGTACGCGAAGACAGCAAATATTTTATCAATTTCCTCAACCAACCCACAGCAATTTTTTTGGGCATCGAAAAAATGGCAAAGATGACCGACGCTATGGTCGTTTTTTGTGACCTGAGACGTGTAAAAAGGGGCTATTACGAGTATAGATTTATTCCATTGTTTGATAACCCGAAAAATACGGCCGACTACGAAATAACAAAGGCACATGTACAATATCTTGAGAAAGTAATACGTGAAGAACCGGCTTACTGGTTGTGGTCGCATAAGCGATGGAAATTTAAGCCGGGCGATAGCGGCGTGAACGGGGTTAATATCCCGTAGGTTATATAATTCGCTTAAAAAGCTGTACAATTGCGCCATGCTATCGGCTTTATCCATTAATGAACCAAATACCTAAGGTCGCCATCGTAATCCTGAACTGGAACGGCGTAAAGTATCTCCGTCAATTTCTGCCGTCCGTGCTGTCGTCTTCGTGGCCGAACCTGGATATTATCGTCGGTGATAATGGCTCGACGGACGGTTCGGTTGAATTTCTGCAAAAAGAGTTTCCACAGGTAAGCATTATTTGTAACGATAAAAATTACGGTTTTACAGGCGGCTATAACCGGGTGCTGGAGAAGGTTGACGCCGATTATTTCATCCTGCTGAACTCAGATGTTGAGGTTCACCCGGGCTGGATAGCGCCGGTAATTGAACTAATGGAAAGAGATCCGCTGATAGCAGCCGCGGCACCCAAGATTATATCCTTTGCCGACAAGGATCATTTTGAACATGCAGGCGCAGCCGGAGGGTTTATTGATAAAACCGGATACATTTTCTGCCGCGGGCGTATGTTTTACGAGATAGAAGCTGACCACGGGCAGTACAATAAATCGGATGAAGTTTTCTGGGCATCGGGCGCTGCCATGTTCATCAAAAAACATTGCTGGGTTGAATCAGGCGGGTTCGACGACCGTTTTTTCGCGCATATGGAAGAGATAGACTTGTGCTGGCGCCTAAAAAACATGGGGTATAAAGTGATGTACTGCGCTGAATCTGTGGTTTACCATGTCGGCGGCGGCACGTTAAATACCGAGAATCCTTTTAAAACCTTCCTCAACTTCCGGAATAACCTTTTACTGCTCAAAAATAATCTTTCGTTCTGGCGGGCGTGTTTTGTCATCTTTATCCGCTTCTGGCTCGACCTGCTGGCCATTGCGCGGTTCCTAAATGAAGGAAAACGCAAGGATGCCTGGGCCGTCAGCAGGGCGCATCAGAATTTTGTAAGGCATATCTTCAGTAAAGGGCCGGCCGGGCGCACGAGGAGAAGCAACCTGCATAAATTGAAAGGCATGTATAAACGCAGTATCGTATGGGATTTCTTCATTAAGAAAAAACGCGTGTTTTCGGCCCTGGATCCCAAAGATTTCTATTAAGGTGAAATTATTGCTTTACGAGGCCGGCAGCTTGATCCCTTCTTTATTCAGTATTTCATAAATATCTGCTAACACGTGGCTGCGTAACTGCATAAAATCGGCGATGTCAGCTGCCCAGAAATACACGCGGAACTCGACGGCCTTATCCGTAATGTTATTAAGGAATACTTCGGGCGACGGCGTGGTCATGATATCCTTCCGGTTACATAGCACGTCCTTTAACAATTTGGTAGCCTTTTCAATATCGGTACCATAAGCCACGCTTACCGAAACTTCCACTTGCCTGTTGGTATTACTCAACGTCCAGTTCACCACGTTTTGCGAGATCAGGTCGCCGTTAGGGATAATCACCTCCGAGCCGTTGCCCGTCGCCAATTTGCTCGACCGAATACCGATTTCTTTAACCGTACCGGTGCGGTTATTGACTTCGATGATATCGCCGATCTGTATCGGTTTTTCAAAGGCCAGTATCATACCCGACACCAGGTTGTTGACAATATTTTGCAAACCAAAACCAATGCCGACGCCGAAGGCGCTGAAGATAATTGTTAGTTTATCGATCGGAAAGTTAGATGCAGCAACCGCCAATAAAAATCCTACCGTAAGTATGCCAATCCTGATCAGGAGGGTGGAGGCGCGGTTTTTCTTTTTTAGGGCTGAAAGATCACTGGTATGCTGTACGGAAATGTCATAAATGTAGCTGATAAGCCTCGACAACAGCGACGAGAGCCAGATGACGATAAAGAAGATCACAAACCCCCCGAAGGTAAACGAAGCTCCGCCTATACTCCGCTGCTGGTTCAGCAAGTCATTTAGAACGTCGTGCGCCCAGTCGTCGAGATTCAAATTTTGCAGCAGGAAAAATATCCAGAGAAGCGCTGAAAAAGTAGTCAGCACATTCCTGGTTTTCTTTTGCAAGACGTTATAATCGATCAAATTCACAAAGCTTTTCTCGGCTTTTTGCGAATGCAGTTGCAGGTACAAAATCTGGATGATGATGCGGATAACAAAATAAAGGCTCATGGTCAGCCATAAGTTAAACACGGCTGTTATCCCTAATATTTTTGCCAGGCTGAAGCGGCCGGTGATGTTCAGGACCAGCGACGCCAACTGGAAAGCCATAAAAAGCTTAAGCGCAAATTTGGTGTAACGAAGATGTCCCTGGGGCTCTTTCTTAAGCCTCAGGTAATAGAGTACGGCAAAAACCATCGACAATATGCTTAGGCCGAAGATCGCCCACCGGTCCGTATCATTAATTTGCACGAATAAATTGCTCACACAATAAACAACCGTCAGAACCGATAGCCTGAAAAGGAACCTGAACATGGATAAGGGGAAGTAGCTTCGTACGAAGATCAGTACGAGCGCTATATTGACCAGGAATATGCATTCCACGAAAAATACGGGCGGGTGGTCGTAAAAATACGGGGCAATTGTGGTGGCCAGCAGCACGCCCGATAATATCGGTTTCCGGTAAACAAATCGCGCATGATCGACAACGATGTCCTTTTGTTCAAATTGCCCGGCGGTTTTATATTTGGTATACAATATCCACCCGGTTACGAGCAGCAGAAACGCCAGGCTGATCAGGTTGACATTCGCTTCGTTTTTGAAGAAGTAGGTCATTTGTATTTGATTGAGCCTGGTGGTACCATTTATAGCCGAGTCGATATGGTTATATCGCGTATCTTTTTTCCATATCGGCCCGAATTCGCCTCCAACGGCCCTTATCGCAAATTTTTTGATCTTGGAATCGATAAAATCAGTCGCATCCAAAACACTGGTGTAGCCGGCGGCAACCTTATTTTGAAGCAGGTTAACCTTAAACAAAGCTTTGCGATTGGCAGAGTCGGCCTTATGCCAGAGCGCGCCTAGGTCGGCCCGGCGGTCGTAAAAAGCATCACGAAGAGCAGTATCGCTCGGAATAGCGTTCGCCAGCATCGTATCGGTTTTGAAGGCCAGCAGGTCGTGCTGGTTTTGCACGAGTTTGTTATTCACATCGTCCAGGCCGCCCTGCCAGTCTTCCAGTTCGTCCTGCATGCGGTCCAAACTGGTTGCCAATACGAATAAATAACGCAGCGTACTCGATCCCTTATTGCCTGCCAATGTTTTAATACGGCTTATTCTTCTAACCACGCCGGGCAATTGCTCGCTGACGTCGCCCGTATCCAGGCCTTCCGCAAGGTTATTATTGATCTGGTTAAAATTGGTGGTATATTGAGATATTCTTTGAGTGAGATTATTGATCGATGTATCGCTTTTGTTCAGTGCCTGGAAAAGAGAGTCGCGTGAATGCATCGATTTTCGTTCTCTTTCCCTCAGCGAACCGGGCTTTTTCTTTTTGGCTTGTGCAAAACTTGTTTCGGCTGATAAAAAGGTGATCGCTAACAGGCTTAATAGAGCTACTTTTAATACCCTTTTCATTGAGGTAGAATTTTTCGGTCGTGTATTGATTGTCAAAAGCTAATAAAAAGATTTATTCGTTTACCAGGTTTTCGATAGCCAGGCGATAGGAGTCGAGCCCGAACCCGGCGATCACACCCATGCAATTTGCAGCCAGCAGCGATTTGTGCCTGAATTCCTCGCGTTTGTAGACATTCGATATATGTACCTCGATTACCGGGGCTTTAATGGCCGCAATCGCATCGGCAATAGCCACTGAAGTATGCGTATAGGCGCCGGCATTCATCACAATACCGTCAACGCTGAATCCAACTTCGTGCAGTTTGTTTATAATTTCGCCCTCAACGTTACTCTGGTAATAAGTTATGGTGATGTTTGGATAACGCTTGCGAAGTTGTTCCAGGTATTGTTCAAACCCCTGGTCGCCATAAATAGATTTTTCGCGTACGCCAAGCAGGTTTAAATTAGGGCCGTTGATAATTTGTATATTCATCAACCAAACTTAATTAATATCCCGCGAATTGCACGAATTGTACAAATAAGCTCGAATGAAATTAGTGCGATTCGCCCAAATTTATGTAATTCGTGTTTCGTAAATGGACTGGCAATCGGCAATAAAAGGCTTTCGGGCATACCTGAAACTGGAAAAAGGACTTTCCGATAATTCTATTTCTGCTTATAGCGATGATATAGGTAAGTTAAATCAATATTCTGATATACAGGAAAATAAATTAAAGCCAGATGATTTTAAATTAACCGATCTAAGATCGTTTATTACCTGGATAAACGAGTTGGGTATGCTGCCATCATCGCAGGCGAGGGTGCTGTCTGGCGTGAAAGCCTTTTATAAATATCTGCTGATAGAAGACATCATCAAAACAGACCCGGCCGAATTATTAGAATCGCCTAAAAAGCAGCGAAAACTGCCCGTAACGCTAAGCTACCAGGACATTGAGAAACTGATTGCCGCCATCGACCTGTCGAAACCCGAAGGACCGAGAAATAAGGCTATGACCGAGGTATTGTATAGCTGCGGGCTGCGGGTTTCGGAACTAACGGAGCTAAAGTTGTCTAACCTTTATTTAGATATTGAATTCGTCAAGGTATTAGGGAAGGGCAGCAAGGAACGGCTTGTTCCCATAGGCAGAGAGGCTATTAAAGCACTGACGATATGGATTGAACAAGTCCGTGTGCATATCCCTGTCAAAAAAGGCGAAGAGGACATGGTTTTCTTAAATCGCAGGGGCAGCAGGTTAACACGTGTGTATGTTTTCCTGTTGATCAAACAACTAGCTGAAACGGCGGGCATCAAAAAGACCATTAGTCCGCATACTCTTCGCCATTCCTTTGCCACGCATTTAGTCGAAGGCGGCGCCGACCTGCGCGCGGTACAGGAAATGCTCGGGCATGAAAGCATTACGACTACTGAGATCTACACCCATTTAGACAGGGAATATTTGAAGGAGGTGATCACATCGTATCATCCGAGGAATTAGTATTCAGTTTGCAGTTTGAAGGTGGCAGTGGTTATCTGATAGCTCTAATCATGCGATTTTTACCACTCAAATCTTTCCTTAATTCAATGTTATTAAATGATGTAGTATTTAATAATTCAACTATTTGTTCACCATAATTTTCGTTGATCTCAAAAAATAACAGGCCGTTTTTTTCCAGATGGCCGGAGGCAAAATCGGCAATAGCTTTATAGAATATTAGCTGGTCATTCTCCGGGACGAATAAAGCGGTATGAGGTTCGAAGTCGGTTACGTTGGTGTGCATCTGTTGCTTGTCAGCCAGGGTAACGTAGGGAGGATTCGATACAATGATGTCGAATTTTTCGCTATTGTTAGTTTTTTCAAGGTGCGCAAGAGGGCTTCGCAATTTCGAATGTTCAATTTCGGATTTGAGGTTTAGAATATCGTCCTTACCAAATTTGATATCAACCTTATTCAATTCCGCGTTCTCTTTAGCCGTTTGCAATGCACTTCCTGAAATATCTATTGCCGTAACATCAAATTCAGGCAGGTTTTTCTTCAAACTGACAGCAATACATCCGCTGCCGGTGCCTATATCTAAAATTCGGCTAGCTGCCAGCTTTGAACTGCCAACTGAAGAAATGATCCACTCCACCAGTTCTTCCGTTTCAGGCCGGGGAATCAGAACAGATGGATTAACTTTAAAAGTCAATCCATAAAACTCAGTATGGCCGAGGATGTACTGGATAGGCTTGCCGGTTTTAAGTTCGGTAAGGGTGTTTTGAATCGCTTTAACCTGTGATTCGGAAAGTTCCAGTTCCGGAAAAGCCTTGATCTTTGAAGATGAAAAGCCGGTAACTTCCTCCATAGCCATGCGGGATAGCGAGTCGGTCTCGTTAATATCGTAGAGGTTTGCAAGAGCTTGCCTGAATGTTTGGAAAACGTCTTTGGGGCTATTCATTCAGGCAAAGAAACGAAAAATGGTTTGGTGATTAGCTAATTGGTGATCAGTGATCGGGCATACCAGCCACAAATTAACTGGTCACTAGTTAACTAATCTCTATCTTTACGCCATGCCGGATCACGAACAATACATGCAGCGCTGTCTCGAGCTTGCCGCCCTGGGCATGGGTAATGTCAGTCCCAACCCGATGGTAGGCGCTGTTATTGTGCACGAGGATAAGATAATAGGTGAGGGCTATCACCGGCAATATGGTCAGGCGCACGCCGAAGTGAACGCGGTAAATGACGCACTGTCGAAATACGATAATGCTGAAGAATTACTAAAAAACAGCACTATTTATGTTTCACTGGAACCCTGTGCGCATTACGGTAAAACACCGCCCTGTGCCGATCTGATCATTAAACATCGGATAGGGCATGTGGTGGTTGGCTGCCGCGATCCGTTCGAACAGGTAAATGGTAAGGGTACCGAAAGGCTGCGAGAGGCAGGCATTGAGGTAACAGTCGGTATATTGGAAGCCGCCTGTCGCCGGTTGAACCACCGTTTTTTTACCCGTGTGCAGGAAAAGCGGCCGTATGTCATACTGAAATGGGCACAAACTACTGATGGATTTTTCGCTCCGGTTGATGGCAGCCAGTTTTGGATAACCGGCGTCGAATCGCGTAAATTAGTACATAAGTGGCGCAGCGAGGAAGACGCTGTATTAGTGGGTAAGAACACTGTTATAGCCGACAACCCGCAACTCAGCACGCGTTTGTGGCCCGGCAAATCGCCGAAAAGGGTGGTGATCGACCGGCGGCTGGAGCTGGGCCGCGATACGAATATTTTCGACCAATCGGTCGAAACACTGGTATTCAATGAGGTGAAAACTGATATTGAGGGTAAAATTAAGTATATTGCACTGGAGGACTTCGATCGCTTTGTGCCGCAGTACATCCTGTACCAGCTTTATTTGCAGGATATACAGTCGGTTATTATCGAAGGGGGTGCAAAGACACTCGATAGCTTTATAGCAGCCGGACTGTGGGACGAAGCACGTATATTTACCGGCCGGGGCGTTTTGGAGCAGGGTGTCAGGGCACCGTATATTGCGGGAGTTAAGCAGGAGCGATTTACAATAGGCAGCGACGAACTGCAAATAGTGCATCAAAAGCCGTGTCACTAAATGTTATACATTTTTTTAAGCATTTGCTTCAGCGTAACAGTATCCGTACTGCTTAAGCTGGCCAAACGTTACCAGATCGACGTTTACCAGGCCATCACCTGGAACTATTCGGCTGCGATACTGCTTACGTGGATATTTTTCCGGCCCCACATGGCCAACCTGGAAAACGCGCCGGTTATTACCTACACCTCGCTGGGCATATTGCTGCCGTTGCTTTTTGTCATCATTGCCGCTTCCATCAGGGTAACGGGTATAGTCCGCACCGATGCGGCGCAGCGCCTGTCGTTATTTATCCCTGTGCTGGCGGCGTTTTTGATATTTGGCGAAAGTTTGAATGTTACCAAAATAATCAGTTTATCCATCGGTTTTACCGCGCTGATCTGCCTGATCCCCTGGAAACAAAAACGCGCCGTGCGAAGAAAATCGACCTTTTCATGGCTGTATTTAGTGGCTATATTTGCCGGGATGGGCCTGATTGACGTGTTGCTTAAGCAGGTTGCCAAAACGAAAGATGTACCGTTTACCGAATCACTGTTCATTGTTTTTGCTATAGCGTTCGTGGTTTCTATGATAGGATTGATCTACATGGTGCTCAACAAACAAAAACGCTTCTCGTGGCCGCATATCATCATAGGCTGGATATTGGGCATAGCCAATTTTGGCAATATCCTGTTCTATATTAAAGCTCACCAGATTTTGGCCGCAAGACCGGCTTCTGTTTTTTCGACCATGGATATCGGCGTAATTGTTTTGGGGGCGTTTGTTGGCCTGTTCATTTTCAAGGAGAAACTGAGCCGGCTGAATATTGCCGGAATTTTCTTAGGAATCGTCGCCATTTTGATCAACGCATTTCCCGACTTGTTTGAACGTTTCTGATGCTTTTTGACGATACCTACCTGACTATTGAACAGCCTTCGGAGGGTGTTTTCAGGGATAGAGGCAGCAAATTCCTGGCTTATGCCTATCCAATTAGCTCTGACCAAGATATCAAAACCATTGTAGCCGATTTGAAACACCGGCATCCCAAGGCCAACCACTATTGCTGGGCCATACGCTGGACTACCGATCGCTCGGTTTTTCGGGTTAATGACGATGGCGAGCCCTCGGGAACCGCCGGGCGGCCGATACTAAACACCCTGCTTTCGCATAACCTGACTAATATTGCAGTGGTTGCGGTTCGTTATTTCGGCGGGACATTACTTGGCGTTCCCGGCCTGATCAATGCCTATAAAACTGCCGCCGAGTTGGCTATTAACGAAGCAAAAGTTGTTGAAAAGACCGTAAATGATGTTTATACGCTTGGTTTTGAATACCTGCAAATGAACGAAGTAATGCGCATCGTCAAAGATGAAGACCTGGAAATATTGGAACAGCATTTTGATAACAGTTGCATGATGAAAATCGCCATCCGAAAAATGCGCGTAAACCAGGTGCTTGCAAAGCTTGAAAAATTACCCTCCGTTATTGCAAAATACGAATACAGCGCCTAACAATTCCCGGATTTCTCCCATCTATTTAATTCACTTTTTTGTCGCCACTTGCGGCGGATTTGTGTTACTTTAGTCGGGTATGCAATCGTTCGAGATCAATAAGGAGGACCTGGAACGCATCAAAACCGCGCTTGAAGGGGATGATGCTGAGTTACAGCAGGTATTGTCCGAATACCACGCCTCGGAGATCGCTATACTTTTCGAACGCCTGCCGGTTGAAGCCCGCGAGCGGATCATCAACATCCTCCCCACTGAAGAAGCCTCGGATGTCATATCTGAAATGGACGAGGAGCAGGACCCCGGCGAACTGCTGATCAACCTTGACCCCGAGAAACGCTCGGAGATCGTGGAAGAACTGGATTACGACGATGCGTCGGACATCATTTCGCAATTAGACGAGGAAGAGCAGAAGGAGATACTAAAAGATATAGACCAGGAAGATGCCACGAACATTCGTGCACTGATGAGCTATGCCGAAGACACGGCAGGCGGCATCATGAATACGGATGTAATTAAGGTCAACATTAACCTGAACAAAAAGGATGCGCTTGATGAGATAATCCGCCAGTCGGAGGAAATGGAGGAATTTTACACCATTTATGCCGTTGACGATGAGAACGTGTTGAAGGGGATACTCTCGCTAAAATCCGTCATTAAAGCCCATGCCAATACCTGGATCGATTCCCTGGTAAACAAGGATTTTGTATACGTGAAAGCCGATCTGGACCAGGAAGACGTTGCCGACCTGTTCAAGCAATATAACCTGACAACTATTCCTGTGGTCGACGATCACATGAAGCTGCTGGGCCGTGTTACCGTCGATGATATCATCGATGTAATGGAAGAAGAAAGCACCGAGGATATATTGAAGATATCCGGTGTATCGGAAGATGAGGAATTGAGCGGTAATTGGAAAGCAGCCGTAAAAAGCCGCCTGCCATGGCTGGTTATCAACCTGGGGACGGCGTATTTAGCAGCGTCGATCATCCGGCATTTTGATAGTACAGTCCAAAATATTCCGATTATTGCTGCTTACATGACTATTATTGCCGGTATGGGCGGCAACGCCGCAACGCAGGCGCTGGCAGTGACCGTGCGTAGGATTTCGCTAACCGACCTGACAGACAACCAGGCCTACAGTACTGTTTTAAAAGAATTTTTAGTCGGTATGATCAACGGTGCGGCTAATGGACTGATTGTGTTTGCGATCGCACTGGTGTACGACGCCAGTTTAAAGCTGGGAATTGTATTGTTTCTTGCGATGACGGGCAACCTGATCGTAGCGGGATTAACAGGCTCGTCCATCCCATTAATATTAAAGCGGGTTGGAATAGATCCCGCCGTAGCATCTTCGATTATTATAACGACGTTTACTGACTGCGCGGGATTTTTGCTGCCCCTTTGGTTCGCCACTAAACTTCTGCAATAACGGATTAATTGTAAATTTGGGGAATAGATATAATATGACTGAAATACGCAACAACTGGACTAAAGAAGAAATTTCTAAAATATACCATAAACCGCTGCTGGACCTGATCTATGAAGCAGCGACGGTACACCGTGAGAATAAGGATTACGCCGAGGTACAGATCAGCTCGCTGATCTCGATCAAAACCGGCGGATGCCCCGAGGATTGTGCCTATTGCCCGCAGGCTGCGCGCTACAATACCGGTGTGAATGTACATGCCATTATGCCCAGGGACGAAGTTATTGCGGCTGCTGAAAAAGCTAAAGCCGGCGGCGCTTCCAGGCTATGCATGGGCGCTGCATGGCGTGAGGTGAGGGACAATAAGGATTTCGATAAGGTGATCGATATGGTAAAGGCCGTCAATGAACTGGATATGGAGGTTTGCTGTACCCTGGGTATGCTGACCGAAAGCCAGGCTCAGCGTTTGGCCGATGCCGGTCTTTATGCCTACAACCATAACCTGGATACTTCGGAAGAAGACTATAAACGCATCATTACCACCCGCACGTATGACGACCGATTGAAAACGCTGGAACATGTGCGCAAGGCTAAAATAACCGTGTGCAGCGGCGGCATCATCGGGCTTGGAGAGACGGTGGAAGACCGCATATCGATGCTCGAAACGTTGTCGAACCTGCCGAAGCACCCTGAATCGGTGCCGATTAATGCCCTGGTGCCTATTCAAGGTACACCTTTAGCCGACCAGCCGCGGGTACCGGTGTGGGATATGGTACGTATGATCGCTACGGCACGCATTATTATGCCCAAAACCGTGGTACGGCTTTCTGCGGGAAGAACAGAAATGACCACCGTAGAACAGGCATTATGCTTTATGGCCGGGGCAAACTCGATCTTTGCGGGTGATAAACTGCTGACCACGCCCAACCCGTCATTCGATACAGATATGGCAATGTTCGAGATACTTGGATTGAAACCAAGGGCCGCGTTTAAGAACGGGAGACCGGGGAAAGTTGAAGAAATTAGAGATGTTGAAGAAGTTGCAAAGGTTGAAGTGAACTAAAAAAGGGATGTCATACGGAGCTTGTTAAAGTACATGCGTGAGCCTTTACCCCGCATCCTTCGATAACCTCAGGATGACAGGCTCTTAATTAAACTTTCGCGCCCATCAGCCGGCGCCAGGCCCAGCGGGTGGCAACGTTAAAACCGCGCCAGCTATCGACAAATTCGATGATGTCCTGCAGGCAGCTTTGGGTAAATTTAGCCTTGTAATTCTTAGACGCCTGCCTGTAAGCCATATCGGCGTTTTCGATGCCGATGCGTTGGTATATTTCCTTTTTTACATATAGCGTCCGCAGGAAATAAACGTTCAGCAATACCACAAAGCTATATACTGTGCGCCTGACCGCACCCGCTTTATCAGTATACCGTTTCAACAGGTTTTTGGTAAAGACGATATGCCGGGCTTCTTCAATATTGTGCAACTCGAAGACTTTTCTGAGTACCCCGTATAATAACGGGTCCTTTCGCCCATAATTTCCGTAACGGTCGGATACAATCTCTATGGACAAGCTGCCCATGAACAGGCAATCGGTGGGCAGCAGTTTAGTGGTAATATTCCCGATAAGCTTATGCGACCGGCTGATTGGTATGGGTTTCCCGCCAAGCCGAAGTATGGTTTCGGTAAACATTTCCTGGTGGCGGAATTCCTCGATCAGCTCCCGGAGCAAAAAGCGGTATGCCACGTTATCGGGCGGCAGATTGAGGATATATTTATTCATGAAGAGGCAAAACAGCCCTTCGCCCCAGGCGTAGGAATACATTACCTGCACAACCTCGTGCCGGCCAAGCTCCAGCTTTTGGTTATCGGTTAGCGTTTGATATAAAGACAGGCCTTCGAGCGAGGTTAAATGCGAGGGCAGAAAATATTCGCCCGGCTGCAGTTCATCCGCCCAGGGTACATAGGTTTCCGGTAGCAGTGGTTTCTCCTTACTTATCCTTATCAGGCGCTCTATTTCCTGTGTTTCCATAGTGTCGGTACAAGTTAACGATAACCCTTGGTAAATAACGCCTTTTGCCTGTCAACTTGCAGTCGCGGTTAAATTAAACAACCGTAAAAATAACAGAAGAGTTGCTTATTTGAGCAGGTACCTTACAAATAAATAGACGCCGAAGGTGGCTATCGGCGCCACAATAATGTCGATGGTATAGTGCGCGTGCTGTACCAGCAGCAAGCATGCTACACTAATGGTAGCCAGTAATGCGATGATTTTATCGGCCTTGCGCTCAAGGCATAGGAAAATAAGGAAAAGGACGGAAGTGTGCCCGGAAAAAAATAAATCTTTGGTAATGGTGCTCCTGCCATAAAATATACCCGTTAAAGGATCGGTCAGTACGACGAGGTTTTTTGGCGGATCAAGCGGCACAAGGCTTATCGCAAGTACCCGGAGGATCATAACAAATATAAGCGACCAGATAAAATTGATATAAATGGTCGGTTTTTGGATGCCCAGCCATAAGCCGTAACAAACCATGCCCCAAATAATGGTAAATATGATCCACGAAACGTCGTGCGCGGGTATGGCGTTCAAAACCCAGTCGTTCAACGTCACGCCGTCCCGTTTTTCGATCAGCTTAAAGAAGAATGGAAGCAGGCACGAGATGATGGTTATAAGCACCGAGCCGACAATAATTTGCGCACGCTGAAGCGAGGAATTCCAGGTTCTCCTCCAGTTCTTTTTTAATGCTATAGTTGTCGATCGGGCCAATTCTTTATTGTTTTAACGGCGTGCAAAAATAAAAAGATAATTCAAGTATGAAATTTTCTTAAAGCTAAAATTAATTAATTGTAACCTGAATATGACTATTTGACGAGAGGAAACGACTAATTGTTACAATTTTTCGGGTCACTTATAAATACACGTAAGTCCGCTGTTTGTTTGGCTTTGGATCCGTGTTCTAACGCGACATATCCCTTCTTATAAAATTTTAGCGTTGATAATCAATGGTTTATTGAAAATTACTAATCTATTAGTTGCAATACTAATCGATTAGTATTATGTTTGACTAAAATATTTTACTTTATGCAAAAATTGGCGAAAAGAGAAGAACAGATCATGCAGGCGTTCTGGACACTGGAGAACGCGTTTATTAAAGAGATCATACCCGAACTGCCCGACCCGAAACCCCACTATAATTCCGTGGCTACGATGGTTAAGATACTGGAGGAGAAAGGCTTTCTGGCGCACGAGTCGGTTGGTAACATTTTCAGGTATTATCCTGTCATATCAAAAGAAGATTACCAGAAGCACGCGATGAAAGATATAGTGAGCCAATATTTTAATAATTCATACCCGAGTATGCTGGCCTTTTTTGCCAAAGAGCAAAAAATTTCAGAGGCGGAGCTGAACGAAATTTTAGAAATCATCAAATCATCGAAGAAATGATACCATACGTCCTGCACGTGGCGCTGCTTATATCGGTGTGCCTGTTGTTTTACAAGATATTTCTGCAGCGCGAAACCTTTTACCGCCTTAACCGCATAGTGCTGCTTATTTGCCTGTGCCTTTCGTTCGCGCTGCCCCTGATAACCATCCCGGAACAATGGGCCCTGAGAGGCGCACCCGAACAAACCACGATTAGCGCAGAGCCAAGACCGGTTACAGAAATGTATCCGCAAATTGCGGCGCAGGTGCAGAAACAAATACAGGCGGCAGAAAAACAAACCATTAAACCCCTGTCGCAGGCAACAACAAAACCAGCAGCCGTAAAATCGCGCGAGCAGGCGGCTCCAGTTGTGCAGGATAAACCGATATGGCCGGTAGTTTTTAGATGGCTATTCTACCTGTACTGGGCCGGCGTAGCCGCTTTTGGGTTGAATTTGCTGCTGCAGGTGGTGGTGTTGCTTGTCAGGGCATATTCAAACCCGGTAATAAGGGACGGCAGATTTCGCATCATCGAAATAAAAGGGGATAAGGCGCCTTGCTCGTTCGGGAATAATATCTTCATCAATCCCGAAAAATATGATTGGGACACCTACAACCAGATTTTACTGCACGAAAAGGTGCATATTCAGCAGGGGCACAGCTTCGATATCCTGCTGGCCGAACTGGTCCTGGTATTCCAATGGTTCAATCCGTTTGCCTGGTTGTACCGCGGCGAACTGGAAAACAACCTGGAGTTCCTGACTGACGAGGAGGTGCTCGGCCGTAACCTGGAAGTTGAAAAGGAAAGCTACCAGATGAGTTTGCTTAAGGTTTCGGCTCCGCACCTGGCGTTGAGCGTTACCACTAATTACAACCAATCGTTACTTAAAAAGCGAATAGTTATGATGAACGCGAAGAGATCGAACATCCATACGATGTGGAAATATTTTATCCTGGTGCCGCTGATGGCCGGGCTGGCCTGTGCGCTGAACCAAACGGCTTTCAGCCAATCCAAGGCCAAAGCAAGCGCAACTCACGACAGATCGTCGCAGCATAGCTGGCGCGACGAAGACCGGACCCAGGGCGTTTGGTTCGCGACCATCAAAGGCGACAAGGTACGCATGGAATTCAGAAGCGACGACGAGGATCATGGCTGGTCGGATAATGATAGCTTTCTGGTTAGCGAATTTTCAGCATTGCCAAAGGATACCAAAGCTGATTTTACGCTGAAGCGCGATGCGGGAACCATGCTGCTGAACGGCAAGTTCGACGGCGATGAAGGCTACGGCCACTATAAATTCACCGCCGATCAGTCGTTTAAAAATTATTTGGAAAGCGAAGGCATTGATAACGTCGACAACAACGACGAGTTTGCCTTTTTCGTCATCAATGTAAGGAAGGCCTATGTGGAAATGCTAAAGGCTAACGGGTTTACTCATCTTTCAAAAGACAACCTGATATCTATGGCAGCGCTGAAGGTTGATGAGCCCTACATTAAATTTTGGAAGGAATTAGGGTATAACCACCTGAGCACCGACCAACTGGTTTCGGGTAAAGCTTTGGGTATAACCAGGGAGTACGTGCAGGAAATTCACAACGCAGGTTACACACATCTCGGTTTCGACCAGTTGATCAGCTTCAAAGCGCAGGGTATCGATGGCAAATATATAGCCAGCCTGAAAAAGGCAAACCTGAATATTGCTGATGACGGAGCAAAAAAAGCCGGCAACACTGATAGAACCGATGTTTTGCCGCGCGCGGAGGATATCAGTTCGTTCAAGGCGATGAATATCGATTCGTCCTATATCCGGGGATTGAAGAATGCAGGCTACAAAAACATCCCGATGAATGAGTTGACCGGCATGAAGGCAGTCGGCGTTACACCTGAATATATCAAAGAATTAAGCGATATAGGTTACAAAAACTTGTCGGCAAATGAGCTGACATCGTTCAAGTCAATAGGCGTTACGCCCGAATACGTTAAAATGATGACCAATACGGGTTATGCTAACCTGTCGGCTAACGAGATCGAATCTTTTAAAGCACAAGGCATCACGCCCGAGTATGTAAGATCGGTCGCCGATATGGGCTATAAGAATCTTTCGCCGAATGAATTGTCGTCATTTAAGGCGCTGGGTATTACAGCCGGCTTTATCAAAAGCTTTAATGACATAGGTTACAAAAACATACCGCCAAATGACCTTACCTCACTGAAAGCGCTTGGTATTAAGCCATCGTTTGTGAAAGGTTTTGAAGCGATGGGCTATAAGGATATATCGCTCAATGAGCTTTCATCACTTAAAGCCCTAAATATCACGGCAGATTACATTAAAAGTTTTGAAACAGTTGGTTACAAACAGCTTTCCATAAACGACTTAAGTTCGTTAAGGGCGCTCGGCGTTACTCCTGCCTTTGTACAAGGATTTAAAGACATGGGTTACGCAGTTTCGCCTAATGAGGCCACCTCGCTAAAAGCAAGCGGCATTACCCCGCAATATGTGAAAGAGATGAAAGCCAAAGGTTTTGTGTCGAAGGATCTGAACAAATATATCCAGCTCAATAACGCTTTTAACTAATCCGATTTTGCCAACAGACTTACGAAACTTTTAAAGCTTCGTAAGTCTTAAATCATCACAGTCATGATCGTATTTTTCATCGCTATGCTATTGGTATGTGCAACGGTTATTATGCTCAGCGTGCGGCGCTATCCATGAGAGCATGCAACGCCCGGTTTAAATCCACGTCGTTTGGATAAAATCCTGTCAACTTAAATGAAAACCTCAATTTTACTTTTTTTACTGGTATGCCTGGGCATGTCAGGCTTCGCAAGTGTTCATACCAGTTCCGCCGACGTAAGAGCTGACACTTTAATCTACCGTAAAGTCGGAGATATTTCGCTGAGAGCCTATGTGTTCAGACCTGGGGATGATGGCAAACGACATCCTGCGATATTGCTTTTTCACGGTGGCGCCTGGCGTATTGGCGATGCTACATGGACCTGCGGCAGGGCAAAAGAATTTGCCGAAAAAGGAATGGTGGCCATTTCAATTGAATACCGGCTGGCTAATGACGGTCTTACGCCAATTGATTGTGTGGAGGATGCCTGCGCTGCTTTTGCCTGGGCAAGGGAGCATGCGAAAGAATTGGGAGTAGATACAAAACGGCTTGCCGGATATGGGGTATCGGCAGGCGGACATTTGGTTGCAGCCTGTGCTACCTTGCCTGTAGTTAAAGGGCGTAATGTTTCGGAAAACTCAAGGCCGAATGCGATGCTGCTTTATTCTCCTGCATTAAATATGGGACACGATCCCTATTTTGTGAGCCTGATGGCAGGCAAGGCCGACCCGGTAAGCTATTCTCCTTCGGACTTTATCAGTAAAAAAATGCCTCCGTCTATGATCATCCAGGGCGAAGCCGACAGCATTGTATTTGCGAAGGATGCCCGCGACTTTCGGGATAAGGCTGTCAAGGCAGGTGCTAAATGCACGTTATATATGTATCCGGGAGTAGGGCATTTGCTGACGCATAACCTAAAAATACAATACAAAGATTTTACTGCGAGTGCCGAAGATATGGCCGATGCGCATAAAAAAGAAGACGATTTTTTGACCGCGCTGGGATATATGGCTAAATAAATTATTTTCAGTAATCCATTTCCCTGCAATCAAAACCCGCATTTTGTAAAAGTGTCTCGACGTATGCCGGCCGCAGGCCGACTGTTTCTACGCGTAATACCTTATCGCAGTCCTCGAGGTCGAAATTCCATTGTTTTATAGCAGACACTGAAGCAAGCAGGTGCCGTACTTTGCTGACTTTTCTTTTGTTGCTGACGTTCGTTTTAAAAACCAATACTTCCATGGCTATCCGGTTATAAGTGAATGACTAACGGACATGCCCGAATTGGACATGCCCGTTAAAATTTTTATTCGGTAGGTTTCTGTGCTTCTTCGGCAGGTCTGGACGGGGCATCGGCCTGCCGTCCCCAGCCGT
The DNA here is from genome assembly GCA_035547095.1 of Mucilaginibacter sp. Lineage (GTDB taxonomy): Bacteria > Bacteroidota > Bacteroidia > Sphingobacteriales > Sphingobacteriaceae > Mucilaginibacter. The sequence continues at coordinate 61,969 of DASZVE010000082.1, read as the reverse complement.
AACGGTCGTGGTGGCCGCCCCATTTGCCACAGCGCTCACGCATTTGCTCGCGGAAACGTTCCTGCTCCTCGGGACTCATATTCATCCAGCGCTCTTTCATGCGGTGGCGCATCCACGGCGCGCCGCGCGGACCGCCTTTACCAAAGCCAAAAAGTATTTTGCAAAGGATCAATAAACCGGCCGCCTGCCAGTACGTAATCACGGTAAGGTGAAAAATAACCGGCATTAAAGCATTCCAAAGCAGCATAACGATGTAGCTCACCAATGCCAGCCCTGCCAGTACAAGGAAGGGTATAAATATCATTTTCTTTCTGAAATGGGCTTTGTGGGTATAAGCCCGATCTCCAAATTCCGACTCTTTCATTTTTTTAATCTTTTTAATATTCTCTTATTTCTTCATACAATTGTTTTAGCCGCTTGCGCAGGTGTAACACGGCGTAACGCTTTCTCGAGACCAGCGTCTGCACATTCTCGCCAGTGCTTTCGGCTATTTCATTAAAGGGGATACCGTCCAGTTCCTGCCAGATAAATACCTGCCGTTGTTCGGCCGGCAATTCGTCCAGCGCATAAAAAAGCTGTTCCCAAAAAAGACTGCGTATATACTCGGTCTCAGGCGTGGTGCCTTCGGTCATCAGTATCGCCCTGAAATCCGGGCTGTCTTCGTCGTCATCCTCTGAAGGCGCCAGATCAAAAAGCTCCTCGGTCTTTTTCCTGCTTTTATCGATGATCTTATTAGCGGCTACCTTATACAGCCAGGCGCCCGTCTGTTCTATCTGTTCGGCGTTTACCACCGCGGCAAGCTGGTACCAAACATCCTGCAGGATGTCCTCGGCGTCAGCATCGCTTTTTACCCGTTTGCGAATAAATCCCAGCAATCCCTTACCATACGATCGGATAGCCTGTATGATATGGTTTTGCTTTTCTTCGGGCATTACAGCGGTGATCAATTTTTTTCTCCTTTAAAGGTATGGACGAACCACGGGAGAAAACATTTTAAAAAAATAAAAAATAACCTTTCATGGTATTACAATGACACGCGATCTGTATTAAAATAATATTTAATGTAATTATAGTAACCAAAATAAATAAGCACAGCATTTCCTAAAGTGAAAAAAAGTTTCCTGGCTTTAGCTAAAAAATGGGTGAAAAAACGGGGTTGTTTAACTGAAAATAAATTATAATATTTGACATAGACCCTAATTATTTAAGCTTTCCGTTAATATTTTAATGTATTGACATGTACCTTTTAAAGCCTTAATAATTTATAATCAAACTGTTAAAGTGCGACCATGCTTACCCGCCCCTGGGAACGGACATTGTTCGCCGGCTTAAATTGAATTAGATAAAAATTCATTTTCAGGCCATCTTCATTACTAAAAATCACAATTCATGAACCCGAAAAGGATCAAGCCTATATTGTCCCGTTTATCTATACAGCAGCGGCTGCCACTGCTGATCTGTTTTTTACTGCTGTTCACCATAATTATATATGGTTTTCTTAATTATTACAGCCTGAAAAAGGCGACTCTTATGATCGGCCGTGAAAGGGTCAACACCCTGACGGAGCAAATAAGTTCCATGCTGGGCCAGTCTGCACTGGCTACGGTAAAATATTTGCACAATACCGCGTATACGGACCAGGTGTCCCAATAGATCGCAACGGGCGGTAAAAAATATGGCAAACAAACTGTGGACGAGCTCAATAAGCTGCACAAAGACAGCACCTGGATTACAGCCGAGCTTGCCGACAGCGCATTTAAAACAATTCTCCGGTCGGACAAATCTGCAGCCGGTGTACCGGTTAGCTTAAAAGACGTGCTGGCATACACGCATATCGGGCCCGATTCGGCATGGGCTGGTAAGTTTTATTATGTGAAGGGAGCGACTTATTATCCTATCATAGCTTCGGTAACGAAGAACAAACACATAATCGGCTACCTGGTGTGCTGGAAAATTTTGCCGGCGTCGCAAAAGGCGGTCGACCAGCTATCACAATTGATGGGTAGCGGCGCAAATCTATACATCGGCAACCGCGACGGCAGCTTTTGGACCAATACGATTAAGCCCATCAGCGGGCTGCATTTAAATACAAAAACAACACGCGGGCCTTTTACTTTCCGCAACGCGGACGGGCAAAACATGATAGCAGCGGTACAGCCCGTTGCCTATAGCGACTGGCTGACGGTCATCGGTTTCCCGGAAAACAGCCTGCTGAACGGTATAAGCGATTTTATGAAGTGGATATTCCTGTTTGGTATTATCTTACTGGGCATAGGCGTTTTTGCCGCCTGGTTAACCAGCAGGGGCATTACAAGGCCGCTTAACAAGTTAACTGCGGCGGCAACGGCTATGTCCGCCGGTGATTATTCCTCGCATGTTCCTGTCGAGGTCGACCGGGGGGATGAATTGGGCAAACTGGCCGGCGCTTTTAACGTTATGGAACAGTACGTTCAACAAACCTACGAAGAGCTGGAGGCTATGGTGGACGAACGCACAGCGGCGCTTAGCGAAGAAATAAAGCTTAGGGAGAAAAGTGAAGCATATTTGAGGGAGTCGCGGCAGCGATATCACCTGATGATCAATGAAATAAAAGACTACGCTATCATCATGCTCGATGCGGAAGGAAAAGTGCTGGTATGGAACCGGGGCGCCGAAAGAATAAAAGGGTATAAGGAGAAAGAGATACTGGGCAAATCTTTCAGCTTGTTTTATACCCCCGAGGACGCTGAGAACAACAAACCGCAGGGGTTGCTTAGGCGCGCGGCGAGAGAAGGCCGGGCGGAAGACGAAGGTTGGAGAGTACGAAAAGACGGAACGAAATTTTGGGCGAATGTAGTTTTAACACCTATTTATAACGAGGCGAAACTGACCGGCTTTGCCAAGATCACCCGCGATATAACGGTCCGCAAAAAACTCGAAGATCAAGTTGTCATGCGCAGCGCGCAACTGGAAGCATCCAACAAAGAACTGGAAGCCTTTTCCTATTCCGTATCGCACGACTTACGCACGCCCCTGCGCGCAGTGAGCGGCTATTCCGTGATGCTAAAGGAAGACTATGAAGGAAAGATAGACTCCGAAGGCTTGCGGATCATCAACAATATTATAATAAATGCCAGGATAATGGGTACCCTGATCGACGAGTTGCTGGCTTTTTCGCGATTGGGCAAAAAGGAACTGGCGTTAACCAATGTGAATATGGAACAGCTTGCCAGGATGGTAACGGACGAATTGTTGCACAACGAAACGGAAGACAAATACCACATCAGCATCGTCGCCCTGCCGCCGGCTACGGCCGACCAGGCCATGATAAAACAGGTGCTAATGAACCTGCTGAGCAATGCGGTAAAGTATTCTTCAAAACGGACCAATCCGGAAATAGAAATAGGCGGGAGCGAGGATGAAAACGAGACCGTATATTATGTAAAAGATAATGGCGTGGGCTTTGATATGGCTTATGCCGGCAAATTGTTCGGCGTGTTCCAGCGGCTGCACTCGCAGGAAGAGTTTGAAGGCACAGGTGTTGGGCTTGCGCTGGTAAAACGAATTATTGACAAACATAAGGGAAAAGTATGGGCCGAAGCCGACGAAGACAAAGGAGCTAAATTTTATTTCAGTCTGCCTAAAAACAACAAATCATGATAGATAACAAAGTTGAAATACTGCTGGTTGAAGACAACCCGCATGATGCCGAAATGACTATCCGCGCCTTGAAAAAAGTGAACCTGGCCAACAAGCTGATCCATGTGAAGGACGGGGCTGAAGCGCTGGATTTTATATTTTCAAAAGGGACATATTCAGACAGGAATATCGACGACAAACCCAAGGTTATACTACTGGATATTAAAATGCCTAAAGTTGACGGCATTGAAGTATTGCGACAACTTAAATCGGACGAAAAAACACGATCGATACCCGTGGTGATCATGACATCCTCAAAGGAGGAGCAGGATATCATTACCAGTTACGACATCGGCGTAAACAGCTATGTGGTAAAGCCTGTCGATTTTGAAGGATTTGCCAAGGCAGTTTCGCAACTCGGGTATTATTGGCTCATCACCAATCAATCCACTTTATAACATCTGCGCAGATAATATGACCCAAACCCTAAAAATTTTACACATTGAGGATGTTCAAAGTGATGCTGAACTGGTTGAAAGGACGCTTAGAAAAGCAGGCATCGAATTTGAAAAACTTATAGTTGACACCAGGGCCGAATACCTGAAGGCGCTTGAAGAATTTAATCCGGATGTGATACTTTCGGATCATTCTCTGCCCGCTTTTAACTCGCTGGAAGCGCTCAGGATACTAAAACAAAGCGGCAGGGATATCCCTTTTATTTTAATAACCGCTACCGTTTCCGAAGAATTTGCGGTAAGCGTGATGAAGGACGGCGCATCCGATTACGTATTGAAGGACCGGCTGCAGCGCCTGCCCGGCGCCGTTAACAATGCCATCGCCAAACGCCAGTCGGACAACGACCGGCAGGTTTACCTGAACAAAATATTCCAAAGCGAGGCGCTTTTTGCAAAGGCCGAACTGCTTGCGGGCTTCGGAACGTGGCGAATGGAACTGGCAACCAACACCACCACTTGGTCGGCAGGAACACACCTGCTGCTCGGCTTTGAAAAAGACCAGGTTGAGCCATCGTACAACAACTTTATCAAAAACATTCATTCCGATGACCTGGAGCCATTTGAAAGGAAATTCAATGAGGCTATTATGAATGCCGAGCAGGCCGAGGTAGATTTTAGGATATGCGGCGATGGCGATGAAAGCATAAGGCACCTGAATTGCCAGTTCGAGTTTGAACCCAATGAAAGCGGCGGGCAACCCGATATTATCGGCTTCGTACAGGACATAACACGCTCGAAGGAAGCACAGTTAGAAATAGAAAAACATATCGAAGAACTGAAAGCCGCGGGCGAAAGGCAGGCAGCGATTTTGAACGCGATACCGCCCAACGTCGTTCTGCTGAACACCAACGGAAAGATAGTAGCGGTAAACGATTCGTGGAAAAAATTTACCATCGCCAATAACCTCGGCGTGCCGAGATATGGTATAGGCTACAGCTATATGGCCTTGTCTGAAAAGGCTATCGGTGTCGACGCGCAATACGCCAGGAAGATAGGCCGGGGGATATGGGACGTCATAAACGGGAAAACGAACGAGTTCGCCATGGAATACTCGGTCAACTCGTCGCCAAAGAAAATTTGGTTCAGGCTGATCGTAGCGCCGCTGACGGACCGCCTGAGCCAGGGCGCGGTAGTGCTGCATGTGAATATAACCGACCGCAAAGAGGCCGAAGAACTTATGCTGCAATCGAGGGCTAACCTGCAAACGATATTTGAGAACACGGACATGGCGTACGTTTTGTGCGATGTGCAGAACAAGGTAGTTTCATTCAACAGTAAGGCCAACGATCTGTGTATCGAGCAGTTCGGCAAAACATTGAAAACGGGCCGTAACGTTTTTAATTATTTCACGAAAAATAAAATTCCTGATATGAAGAATGCGGTGCAGCGGATATTGAATAATGAAATGGTAAGCTACGAAACCAGTTATGAGCTTAGGGACGGGACTGCTAAATGGTACGGCGTTAAATGGGTGGGCATCGCCGATGGCGAAGGCAAGAATATCGGGTTTATGGTGGCATTTAAAGACATTACGGAAAGGAAAATAGCCGATATTGAACGCGACAGGATAACCGCCGACCTGGTGCAGCGTAACAGGGATCTGGAGCAGTTTACCTATATCGTTTCGCACAATTTACGGGCTCCGGTAGCTAATATCCTGGGCCTGTCGAACATGCTGAATAATTTTGATTTTGACATTAACGAAAACCAGGAAATAAAAACTGCGCTCGCCACTTCGATAACAGCGTTAGACAACATGATCATCGACCTTAACCAGATATTGCAGGTAAGCAACAAGGTGAGCGAACGGGCTGAGACTATTCCATTCCGGTTTTTGATAGAAGATGTTGTACTGGGTATGCGGCCTATAATCGAAAGCGAGCATGCTACCATCCAGCACAACTTTTCCGGCGCCGAAAAAATAGTCGCTGTAAAAAGCTACATGCACAGCATATTTCACAATCTCATATTAAACGGTATAAAATACAGCCGGCCCGGGGTCGAACCCGTTATACTGATCTCTACTCAGCGCGATGGGAATAACGTGCATCTCATATTCAGGGATAATGGAAAAGGAATCGACGAAAGAAATATCAAGAACCTGTTTGGTTTGTACCGGCGGTTCGACACCAGCGTGGAGGGTAAGGGGATGGGCCTGTTTATGGTAAAAATGCAGGTGGAAACCATGGGTGGAAAAATCAGTGTAGAAAGCGAGCAGGGCCAGGGCACAACATTTATAGTTGAGCTGCCCGCCGGCAAGGCAGATGAATGACGGCTGGTAAAAGTCTTGCTTTGATGATTTAAAATTTCAATATTGGTTGCATAAAATCCCCCTTCAAAATGAAGATAGTTGTTACCTTGCTTTTTGCGGCATTTTTTATACAGGCGAAAGCGCAAAGCACCGGCACCGCGCAGGATGCCATTATTGCGGCGATGAAAAACTCCGAGAACGACTGGAACAATGGCAACCTGGAGAATTTCATGAAAATGTACACCGATTCATCCACGATGATGTACCCGACCGGTCCGGTGGGTTTGAGTGCTATACGGGATTTGTATACTACGAAATATTTTAACGGCAAAATGCCGAAGCAAAACCTTTATTACAGCGAATTGAAGGTGACCATGCTCGGCAGCAAATATGCCCTGCTGACAGGGAAATTTACGCTGAAAGGCGGTAACCTGCCCGAACGCTCAGGCCGCTATTCGCTGGTTATGGTATTGACGGACGAGGGCTGGAAAATACTGCACGACCATTCGGGGTAAACCCTTCCATCGTCGGAATCTAAAGGCCATTAATTTGACATTCCAAATTGTCTGCTAAAGCATAGCGATTTTGTATTTTTTCCACTTCCACATGGAAATATACCAAAAAAATCTCTCCATAATAGCCCGTTAACGGATAAACCGCTGACACGATTGTCTTGTCCTGAAATACACTACACCTGCGATAAGCCTCAAGCCGTAAGTTCTGAGTCTTAGGCCTGTTTGACTTACGACTTTGGACTTGAGACTACCGACTTCCAGGTAAACCCGCTCATCGCCCAAAATCATCTTCCCGTCTATACATTCTTCCGGTTTATCCGCTTTGTTTTGCTTCTTCCAATTATATGTTTACCTTTAGTTGTGTCATCTTTACACAATAGATTATAAACTCTCTTTCTCTCAATAACTATGAAAAGAAATATTACCCGCCCGGTAGTTTATGCCGTCGGTTCGCTATCGTTGCTGGCCTTTGCGGCAGCATTGAGCAGCAGTACCGTAAGGAATGTCAACATTAAGTGGACTGCGTCGTTACCCGACAACTCAGGCATTGTACTGGTAAAAAACACGAATGGCCCTACATTGGGATATTCGACCAAATCGGGCGTAAAAATATTGACCATCGACGGACTTGCCTTTAAGGACCTTAACCGGAATGGCAAACTCGATAAATATGAAGACTGGCGTCTGCCGGTGAGCGAACGGGCTAAGGACCTGGCATCCAGGCTGTCCATTGACCAGATAGCCGGTTTGATGCTGTACAGTGCGCACCAGGCCATTCCTGCCGCATCGCCGCGTGGGTTCGGCGCCGGCACTTACAATGGCAAGCCTTATGCCGCCGGAATGGATGCGGCTGAGGTAACCGATCAGCAAAAGGATTTCCTGATCAAGGATAACCTAAGGCATGTGCTGATCACCTCGGTGCAAACACCCGAAGTGGCCGCCCGCTGGAATAACAATGTACAGGCGCTGGTTGAAGGCGTTGGTTTTGGTATACCGGCAAACAACAGCTCCGATCCCCGTCATGGCACCAATGCCGGCGTAGAATATACTGCCGGAGCCGGCGGGAAGATATCCCAGTGGCCCGACCAGTTGGGATTGGCGGCTACTTTCGATCCGGCTGTAGTGCAGGAGTTTGGTCATATCGCCGCGCAGGAATATAGGGCATTGGGTATCAGCACAGCACTATCGCCGCAGATAGACCTGGGTTCGGAACCTCGCTGGGTACGCATCAACGGCACTTTCGGGGAAGACCCGCAACTGGATGCGGATATGGCACGCGCTTACGTCGATGGCTTCCAAACGTCCACAGGCGACAGCGAGATCAAAGACGGCTGGGGATATCATAGCGTAAATGCGATGATGAAGCACTGGCCCGGCGGAGGTCCTGAAGAGGGCGGCAGGGATGCCCACTTTGCCTACGGTAAATTCGCCGTATATCCGGGCAACAATTTTGACGAACACCTTATTTCGTTTGTGAACGGCGCCCTGAAATTGAAGGGCGAAACCAAAATGTGCGCAGCCGTAATGCCCTATTATACTATTTCGTACGGCAGGGACACGAAGAACAAAGAAAATGAAGGCAACAGCTACAACAAATACCTGATAACCGACCTGCTGCGCGACAAATACCATTTTGATGGTGTGGTATGCACGGACTGGGGTGTAACGGCCGACGAAGGCAAAAAACCGGACGAGTTCCTGGGTAAATCGTGGGGTATGGAAACCAAAACGGTAGCCGAACGCCACTATAAAATACTGATGGCAGGTGTCGACCAGTTTGGCGGCAATAACGACTCGAAACCGGTTATCGAAGCTTATAATATGGGTGTCAGGGACCATGGCGAAGCCTTTATGCGTGCCAGGTTCGAGCAATCGGCAGTAAGATTGCTGACCAATATTTTCAGAACAGGGCTGTTCGAAAACCCGTATTTGGATGTCGCCCAAACCAAAGCCACAGTGGGTAATCCCGATTTTATGAAAGCAGGCTATGACGCGCAGTTGAAATCGATCATTCTGTTAAAGAACCACGGCAATGTGCTGCCATTGAAAACGGGGATTACCGTATATGTTCCAAAGAAATACACCCCATCCATGAAAGGCTTTTTCGGGCCGCCATCAAAGGAAAGATGGGACGAAGCGGTAAAGCCGGAATTATTGAGCCGTTATTTCAAATCGTCCGACGATCCATCCAAAGCCGATTGTGCTATTGTGTTTGTGAGCAGTCCATACGGCGGCGCAGGTTACGACAGCGAAGATGTAGCCAAAGGGGGCAATGGTTATGTGCCCATTACGCTGCAATACGGCGAATACAAGGCCGATTATGCCCGCGAGCACAGCATTGCTGCAGGCGATCCATCGGAACCTGCTGTTCATGATCGGACTTATAAAGGTAAAACCGTTACAGCCGGCAATTATGCTGATCTGAAAACGATCGAAGAGACCAAAGTCGCCATGAATGGTAAACCGGTTATCGTGGTGATAAACCTGTCCAAGCCAGCTATCCCGGCTGAGTTTGAAAAGGACGCTACTGCGATCGTAGCGAATTTTGGTGTGCAGAACCAGGCGGTACTGGATATTTTAAGTGGCGCCGTTGAACCGTCGGCTTTACTGCCATTCCAGATGCCTGCCAATATGAAAACGGTAGAACTGCAGGACGAGGATATTCCCCATGACATGACCTGCTATACCGATGCCGACGGCCATACCTGGGATTTTGGATTTGGCATGAACTGGAAGGGCCTTATTCACGATGCGCGTACTGAAAAGTATGTCGATATTATCAAAAAACCGGATATGACCCTGAAAGGGAAGATGGTCACCCTGCGTAGCGCAACCCCTGACGTAAAGATATATTACACAACAGACGGCTCGACACCAGCTTTTGTAGAAGCAAATGAATATAAAAAACCGTTCAGGATCACCAATGGTATGACGATTAAGGCAATAGCCAAACGTTACGGTTTTGATAACAGCGGCATGGCCGAACTGACTTATAATACCGAAAGTCCGAAATAAATCGGTTAGCCGTTACGTTCGTAGCCTTCGATCATCAGAAGGCTATAGGTTTTGCGCAGCAGGATTTGGAAAATCAGTGAATTAAAATATTTACGGTCTGAAATGGTGTCATTCATGATAAATTGAGGATGTTTCAGCGGGAACTCCATTTTTTTCAGCTCGTTCTTTGCGCGCCTGTCGTTTACGCTTATGGTATGCGTTGCATTTTCGCCGAACCCAATGTTTTTAATCAGGTTGATGTTGGGTGTTATTGAAAGGCCGGAATTGATATTAATAGCAAACGCCCATTGAAAATCCCACCAGTGCGGTGCATTTGGGTTATTATAGGTTTTATTGATCTTGCTTAATCGGTACGTTTGTTCTACCCACGATCTGTAATACCCTTTGAGGTATCTTTTTCCAATTACCTCGGGATAGCTTTTGGTACGGAAGTCGAAAGATTTCCAGGCTCGTCGCCAGCTTGCCCAGCCCCATTCGTGCGGATTGCGCGAAAAGTAATAGGAAACGTCCTGGTCGTGCTGCCACCCGTATTGGAAATTGCTGCCTGAAATATGCATAATGCGTGTGTCATGACGGTATCTTTCCAGCAATTCCTGACAGTATGGAAAAAAACTTTGATCGGGCAGGCAGTCGTCCTCCAGGATAATACCTTCTTCCTCATTATCGAAGAACCAGTCGAAGGCCATTGATGGACCTAAGCCGCATCCAAAGTTATTTTCCCTGAAAAGCGTACGGCAGTCACATTCCCAATCGATATTCTTAACAATCTCCAACACCTGCCTGCAATTCTCTTTATCGGCGGGCACGTCCTCGCGCGGGCCATCGGCCGAAATATATAATTTGCGTGGCGCTAATTTGCGAATGGCTTCGAAAACTAACCTGGTAGTATCGGGTCGGTTAAATACTACAAACAGGATAGGGGTATCAAAACCTTGTTTGTTTCTGCTTTCTATCATGTCACGTTCCGAACTGGTCACAATTCTTCGGGCGGTATACGTAATCGCAACGTGTTAGTTAGATGGTGTTAGAAAAAATAAGCTGAAAATGTGACGATTGTAACGAAGGTCACTTTTTTGACGGTTTGGCTGTCGGATTATATTCCAATGCCAGATTTATCCAATACTCCAGGTCGCGCTGATTTTTAAATCGCTCCGGGCTGATGTAAATAAAACCTCTCATTCGCTTGCCGCCATGTACCATTGACCTCGTGCCGTTTTCTTCGATCAGCTTATCAGTCATATCGGGATCAAGACGCAGCATCAGCTCGTTGCCGCTTACGCTGATGCACATTTTATCATCGACCATAAAAGTAACGCCGCGGAACATTTTCTTTTCAGTAACCTTTGGAACATCAACCAGCGCCTCACGCACGCGGTCGGCCAGTTTTTCGTCGTAAGCCATGGTGGAATGAATTACACGAATTTAGTCGAATTATATTAATGGCAGATGTAAGATTATTTCAATTAGTGTCCGTTTTTAATTTCTCTATCTTTTTCCGGATAACTTTCCTGTCGCCGGTAGTTTTGGTCAGCTTTAAAGCAATGGCAAAGTGTTCAAGGGCTTTCTGTTTGTTCACTTCGCTGTACAATTCGCCCAACAAGCTATGATACAATTGGCTTTGCTCAAGCCCAAGTTTTTCAGCTTCAGTTATGGCCACTTCATTCCCATAGACTTTGGCCAGTGCGTAAGTACGGTTCAGCGCAGCGATTGGGGAATACTCAACCATGAGCAGGCGATTATACAGGCTCAATACTTTTTCCCATTTTTCAGGGCTGTCCCGTTCAGCGGTATGCCAATAGGCGATAGCGGCTTCCAGGTGATACCTTGATATCACTTCACCTTTTGCGGCCCTGTTCAGATAGTGCTCGCCTTGCCCTATTAACTCTTTGTTCCATAGCAAAATATCCTGGTCTTCATAAAGTATTAGTTCGCCGTTTTTATCCACCCGGGCCTCAAACCGCGAGGCATGGAAACACATCAGGGCAAGCAGCGCATTAACCTCGGGCCTACTCGTGCTTTCACTTTCAGTGAGCATGTGTGTAAGCCGCATCGCTTCAATGCAAAGATCCTTGGTAAGAACAGTGTTTCGGTTAGTTGAATAGTAACCTTCATTAAAAAGTAGGTACAAGGTGGTCAATACATTTTCAATCCGTCTACTTATTTCGGCAGGTGGCGGCATTTCGATCCTTACCTTATCCTGTTTTAGCTTTTCCTTGGCGCGGTATAGCCGTTTATTGATAGTTTCCTTGTTCGTCAAGAATGCATCGGCTATCTCGTCGATACTAAAGCTGCAAAGGATCCGCAGCGACAGGCCGATCTGCGATTCGGGCGGGATGCCCGGATAACAGATCGCAAACATCATCTGCAACTGGCTGTCATTGATATTTGTGGCTGAAAGGTCGATCTCGATCTCGTGCGATTGGTCGGCGGAGTATTGCACTTCCGGCGACACCTTTTCGGTGAAAATAGTACTGCGCTTCAGAAAATCGCGTGCTTTATTTTTCGCTACCACATATAGCCATGCTGCAGGATTTGCCGGAATGCCCTTCAAACCCCAGGTCTCGGCCGCCAGCAGAAAGGTATCGCCAACAATGTCTTCTGCGATGGTGATGTGTTCGATACCGAACAACCGGCATAGTACTGCCGTTATCTTCCGGAACTCCGTCCGGTATAAATGTGGAATGAGCTCTTTTTCCTGCATAAAATAAAAAAGCTTCTGCCTGTAAAGTTAACGGACAGAAGCTTATTGAAGATTCCTTTTAACCGTTCATCTGCATAACATCCCTTACTTCAACAGTGCCGCCCGCACTCAGAATAGGGCAGTTTTTGGCCCAGTCCGCAACTTCTTCTATCGATTCGGCTCTGAAAATGCTGAGGCCGCCGATGATCTCCTTGATCTCGGCGTAGGGTCCGTTGGTTACCACGTTCCCCGGTTTAACGGTGCGTCCTTCATTGCCCAGGCGCATACCGGGCGAAACCAATTTGTTTTGCGCGGCGATGCCGCCCATCCAGTTTTCCCATTCTTTTGATACCGCAAGATTGCCTTCCGGCGTAAGTTTGATCTCGCCCATAGGCTCAGAGCGGTATATCATTACAAATTCTTTCATGACTTAAATCTTAGGTAACTCAATTAGCCCTGACTGGCACAATGTTTCTCACTTCAACGTTGCCGCCCGCGTTCAGGATAGGGCAGCCCTTGGCGATTTCCGTTGCCTCATCAATATCTCCTGCTTTAACAACGATGAGCCCGGTTATCATCTCTTTGATCTCGGCATACGGACCGTTGGTCACTACATTGGATGGCCTTATGGTTTTACCGTCACCGCCCAGCCGGGTTCCGGGATTAGCCAGTTGTCCTTTGGCGGCCATTCCGCCCATCCAGGTTTGCCATTGTTTCATAATTTCCTGCAGTTTCTCGGGTGAGTACCCTGTTTCAGGATGAAAATCGTTCCTGAAGATTAATGCAAATTCGTTCATAACTTTAAATTTTAGTTTTTTGACTGAATGACGATCAGTTTCGTGCTTATTGGACAGGGCATGTCATTTTTATTCATCGCCATAAATTCCCCGTACCTCGATAGTTCCTTTCCCGACTATCGGCGTTTCTTTTACAATTTCGACGGCTTCGTCGATCGAGGCGGCCCTGATGATGATGTAGCCGCCAATGATCTCGCCAAGTTCGACGTAGGGCCCTTTGGTGATCAATTTCTTATCACGAACAACACGGCTTTCCTTGCTCAGGCGATTACCCCTGCTGACGAGGATATTTTTGGCGATTATACCATCTACCCATTTTTCCCATACAGCCATCCTGGCGTTCATCTCATCTGGTGAGAAATTGATTTCCGGCAATTCTTCGAGTCTGAAGATTAAAACAAATTCTTTCATGGTTTTTAATTTTTTGCTTTTGACCGAATGACGAACAACCCCGACAACACCGGACAAAATTGCAAATTATTTTATGCCGGGCCTGTAACTCTGAATACCCCATCGTCCAAACCTTGCCGCAGATATTTTGGCCGCTTCATTAGTCGCTGTGGTGTAACCGCGCCGCGCGGACCGGAAAGCAAAACGATAGGTTCATGTTTTTCAGGCGAATTTTTACAATTTCAACGCAAGTTAATTTACTTTTAGATTTTTAAACCTGCACCCGTGAAGAAGTCTATCATTTTCCTGTTATTATCAATGGTGACGCTGCAACCCGCCGTTGCCCAAAAAATCAGTCCGGATTCGGTACTGGCCGTTATGAATAAAGTTGCCAAATGGCAGTTACGCGAGTGGAAGGAACACGGCCCAAAAGCCCACTATTATGATTGGACAATGGGCGCATGTTACGCGGGCTATATGGGCCTATCTCAAGTGGCAACCTACTCGACTTACCTGGATGATATAAAAGCTATTGGAGAAAAACTGCAATGGAAAACCGGTCCGCGCCATACGATGGCCGATGATTATTGCGTGGCCCAGATGTACGACCAAATGTACCTGGTGTACAGCCAGCCGGTGATGATAGCACAATGGAAGGAACAGGCTGACAGTGTCATAGCCCTGCCGCATACGGAATCGCTGGAATGGAAAAACAACATTGCCAACCGGGAATGGGCCTGGTGTGATGCCTTGTTTATGGGACCGCCGGCATTCGCATATCTTTCAACAGCCACAGGTGATACGAAATACCTCGACGCAGCCTGCAAGCTATGGTGGAAAACGACCGATTACCTGTTCGACAAGGATGAAAACCTATACTATCGCGATAGCCGTTTTTTTAACCAGAAAGAAGCCAATGGCAAAAAAGTATTCTGGTCACGCGGAAATGGCTGGGTAATGGGAGGGTTGGTTCGGATGCTGGACAATATGCCGGAAAATTATCCCGGCCGGAAACGATTTGAGGGCCTGTACAAAGAAATCGCTGCTAAAATAGCCTCGCTGCAAAATACCGATGGCACCTGGCATGCGGCCCTGCTCGACCCGGCCAGCTACCCGGTAAAGGAAACCAGCGGCACAGGTTTTTATTGTTATGCACTGGCTTACGGCATCAACCATCATTTGATCAGCCGTAATAAGTACTGGCCTGTGGTAGCGAGGGCCTGGGCAACCCTAACCGGATGCGTACAATCGGACGGCAAACTGGGCTACGTACAGCAAATAGGCGAGAAGCCCGAGAAAGTAACCGCCGACGACACGGAAACATACGGTGTTGGTGCGTTCTTGTTGGCCGGTTCTGAAATATATAAGATGGTGCACAAGCAATAAAGCAGCACCTGTTGGCTGCGCATAGCGCAGTCGGCCTTTTTCGCTATATTGTCCCATGTCAAATTACGTTTATGGGCATCAGCGAAATACTTACGGTCACCCTCATGCTTGCTGCGCTGTTTGCGTACATCAACCACCGTTTTATCCATTGGCCGCCAACCATTGGCATTATGGTGCTTTCGCTCGGAACCTCGATTTTCCTGGTGCTGTTGGGCGAGTTCTACCCTGCGTTTACCCTGTGGGTTAAAGAACTTGCTGCGGCTATCAATTTCCGCGAACTGCTGATGAATTTTATGCTCAGCTTCCTGCTTTTCGCCGGGGCGATTCATATCGATGCCAAAAAACTCAGAAAGCAGGCCTGGCCGGTTTTGCTGTTATCCACCCTGGGTACGCTAATTTCAACAACCATCATCGGTTCGGCTACCTGGGCCATATTTCAGTTATTTCATCTTCCGATACCCTTTATCTATTGTCTGTTGTTTGGCGCCGTGATCTCACCGACTGATCCTATCGCGGTTTTGGCGATCCTGAGGAGCGCCAATATCCCTGAGTCCCTCGATATCAAAATATCAGGTGAATCGCTGTTCAATGACGGGATAGCGGTGGTGATCTTCGTAACGCTGCTTGACGCCGCGCACTCCGGCGTTTCGGCGGTAGATTTTGTTTTGGTCGGCAAATTATTCCTGCAGGAAGCGGCAGGCGGTTTGCTTTTCGGTGCCATACTCGGCTACGGCGGTTATTTTGCCCTTCGCTCGATAGATGATTATAATGTCGAGGTGTTAGTGACGCTCGCCCTTGTCGCCGGCGGGTATTTCGTCGCCGGGCATCTGCATGTATCCGGTCCGCTGGCGATGGTAGTAGCCGGTATCATTACAGGCAACAAAACCCGGCACGAAGCCTTGTCCGACACCAGCCGCGATTACCTGGGTAAATTCTGGGAACTGATCGACGAAATATTGAACGCTGTCCTGTTCCTGCTGATCGGCATCGAAATACTGGTTATAAAAACTAGTCTTACTATTTTACTCGTAGGTATTATCAGCATCGTGATTGCATTACTGGCCCGCTGGGTTTCGGTGCTGTTACCGATAACGCTGTTGCGGTACAGGATGAAATTTGAACGTCATGCCGTCGCTATTTTGACCTGGGGCGGATTAAGAGGGGGATTATCCGTAGCGCTGGCACTATCGCTCGAACCGAATATGCACCGGGACGAATTCGTTTTGATCACTTATGTGATCGTGGTTTATTCCATCCTCGTCCAGGGTTTAACGATCGGCGGATTCACAAGGAGGCTGATGCGGATACCGGGCTCTTGAAATTTATTTCTACCTTGCCGGTCAATCACCACCTTTATGAACCTTGCCAAAAATTTTGCGGCACTACTGCTTGTCTTATCCATTACGGCAGTTAGTACCTCGGCGCAATACGCCAAGCACAAAACTTTCCACGTTATTGCATTTTATCATCTGTATAACGATCTGGCGCACATCAGCTTTGTGCACGATGCCAATAAATTCTTTCCGGAGATGGCAAAGAAATATAATTTCACATACGACTCAACCAAAGACTGGAGTAAATTGAATGCAAAGACCTTGTCCAAGTACCAGGTAGTATTGTTTTTAGATTCGCGGCCGGAAGATCCCGCACAGCGAAAAGCTTTTGAAGAATATATGAAGAACGGCGGCGGCTGGCTGGGTTTTCATTTTGCAGCGTTTGCGCTTACACCATCGGAATATAATTCCAACTGGGACTGGTACCACTACCAATTCCTTGGGTCGGGACAATATGTAAGCAACACCTGGCATCCGACTTCGGCTATTCTAAGGAACGAGACCGGGAAAACTCACCCGGTGACCAAAGACATGCCCGAAACTTTTAAAACATCGCCTAACGAATGGTATCGCTGGGAAAAGGATCTCCGGCAAAACCCGGACATCAGGATACTTTTTTCCATCGATTCCACCAGCTTTCCGCTGGGCAACGGCCCCAAGCAATCCGAAATATGGCACAGCGGCTATTATCCGGTAGTATGGACCAACAAGAACTACAAGATGGTCTATTTTAATATGGGGCACAACGATATGGATTATGACGGGCATACCAACGCTACGTTGTCACATACTTTCGATAGCCCTATGGAAGCTAAACTGGTTTTGGACGCGCTGATGTGGGTTGGAACAGGCAAAAAGGCAGACTAAGTGTAACTGAAACACCATTGTTACATATCGCATAACCAAATTTTTGAAATCAAAGCCTAACTTGGTAAATTAGAAACTCAAACCAACTATTTACCAATTATGAAAGATCAGCATCTTTCGCGCCGCCGTTTTATCGGCACAACGGCGCTGGCCGCAGCAGGTGTGGCATTTTCTTCAAAATTTGCTTTTGCAGATTCGCTTTTTCAGGCTAAGCCAAATTCGAAAATTAACGGCGTGCAAATAGGGGTGATTACCTATTCGTTCCGCAGTATGCCCAGCAGCGCCGAGCAATTGCTGCAATACTGCCTGCAATGCAATATCAACGCCATCGAACTGATGGGCGATGCCGCCGAAGCGTTTGCCGGGGCGCCTGCCCGTGTAAGCGGCGAAAGTTATGCGGATCATGCGAAAAAGATGGCCGACTGGCGCACCAGCGTTTCGATGGATAAGTTTAAAGAACTACGCAAGCTTTACAACGGCGCCGGCATCACCATTTATGCATGGAAGCCTAATGCGCTTGGTCCAAAAAATACCGATGCCGAAGTTGACTACGCATTTAATGCCGGCAAAGTTTTAGGTGTGACGCATGTCACCGTGGAATTGCCGAGCGATCCGGAACAAACCAAACGCCTGGGCGAATTTGCTGAAAAACATAAAATACATGTTGGATATCATGCTCACCTGCAAGCCACACCTACATTGTGGGATACCGCTTTGTCGCAGTCGCAATGGAATGCGATTAACCTGGACATCGGCCACTACACTGCCGGCACCAGTTCAAGTCCGGTCCCCTTTATATTGAAGAACCATGACCGCATCATGAGCATACACTTGAAGGACCGCAAATATCATGACGGGCCGAATATGCCATGGGGCCAGGGCGATACGCCAATTGCCGAAGTGCTGCAACTGATGAAAAAGAACAAGTGGAAGTTCCCGGCAACCATTGAACTGGAATACGACATACCTAAGGACTCCGACGCGGTGAAAGAAGTGATCAAATGCCGTGATTTTGCAGCGAAAGCGCTGGCATAAGCCCCTCCTAAATCCTCCCCGGCAGGGAGGACTTCAAAGCCCCTCTCTACCGGAGAGGGGTTGGGGTGAGGCTGCAATGTGTAACAATGACGCAATGATGCTTTGTTGCGTATGATTTTATTTAAATTAGACGACATAAACAACAATAAAACGAAATGGCAAATAACACGAATACCTATGATGCGATTGTAATAGGTTCGGGTATATCAGGCGGTTGGGCAGCGAAGGAGTTAACCCAAAAAGGACTGAAGACGCTCATGCTGGAACGCGGAAGGGATATAGTTCACGTGAAAGACTATGTCAATGCGAACAAGGCCCCCTGGGAATTTCCGCATAGAGGCGGCAGAACGGTGCAAATGGAAAAGGATTACCCGGTTTTAAAGAGGGATTACCCGCTAAACGAAACCAACCTGGATTACTGGGTAAACGAAAAGGAAAGCCCTTATGTTGAGATCAAACGCTTCGACTGGTTCCGCGGTTACCATGTAGGCGGAAGGTCGCTGATGTGGGGCCGTCAAAGCTACCGCTGGCACGATGTGAATTTTGAAGAAAATGCCAAACAAGGCATCGCCGTCGACTGGCCTATACGGTATAAGGATATTGCGCCCTGGTACGATTATGTGGAGGGTTTTGCAGGTATATCAGGCAACAGGGATCACGTAGAGATTCTACCTGATGGCAACTTTATGCCGCCGATGGAAATGAACTGCGTCGAAAAAGATGTTGCGGCAAGGCTAAACGCACACTATAAAGGGTCAAGGCGCATGATCATCGGCCGTACGGCCAATATCACCAAACCGCTGCCAGGCCGCACAAATTGCCAGTACCGCAACAAATGCTGGCTGGGTTGTCCATTCGGAGCTTATTTCAGCACACAGTCATCCACTTTGCCTGCGGCGGTTGCTACCGGTAACCTAACTGTACGGCCGTGGTCTATCGTGACCAAGATATTGTACGATAAGGATAAAAAGAAGGCGACAGGCGTTGAAGTGCTGGATGCTGAAACCAATAAAACCTACGAGTTTTATGCGAAGATCATCTTCCTGAATGCTTCTACGCTGAACAGCGCATGGGTATTGATGAACTCGGCTACCGATGTGTGGCCGGACGGCTTAGGATCAAGCAGCGGCGAATTGGGCCACAACCTGATGGATCATCACCTGGGTGTGGGCGCAAGCGGCTATATTGAAGGATACGATGATAAATATTATTTCGGCCGCCGTGCCAACGGTATATACATACCGCGTTATCGCAACCTGAATGGTGAAAAACGAGATTATATCCGTGGTTTTGGCTACCAGGGACGTGCGTCGAGAGAAGGTTTCAACCGGAACATACCCGAATATAGCATTGGCGCTGACTTTAAAGATGCATTAGGTGAACCGGGAGAATGGAGAATGAATATCGGCGGTTTCGGCGAAACATTGCCTTACCACGAAAACAAGTGTACGCTCGATAAAAACGTAAAAGATAAATGGGGCCTGCCTGTATTGGCAATCGACGCGATCATCAGGGATAACGAGCTCAAAATGCGCGTCGATATGATGAACGACGCTAAGGAAATGTTAGAGGCTGTTGGCGCGAAAAACGTGAAAACCCATACTATGGAAGGTGTACTTGGTCGCGGCATACACGAAATGGGCACGGCCCGTATGGGGCGCGATCCCAAAACTTCGGTACTGAACGAATGGAACCAGGTTTGGGATGCCAAAAACGTATTTGTAACCGACGGCGCCTGTATGGTATCAACTGCCTGCCAGAACCCGTCATTAACTTACATGGCATTAACCGCCCGCGCTGCCGACTATGCAGTAAAGCAGTTGAAGAAAGGAAGTCTGGCCTAAATCTCCAGCTCTCGTAAAGCGAGTTTTAAGAATCTAAATAGCTTGAGTCCTTGCGGAGAAATCCGCAGGGCTTTTTTATAACCAAAGATTGTCACGCTTTGATAAATAGAGTATTAGCGGATTTTTCGTACCTTTATTTAAATGGTTCGCAAAAAGAATTATCAACCTGGAAAAGGTTTTTCGAAATCGCTGTTAGCTATCGTTCTGTTGCTGACGCTTTTTTCTTTTTCGGGGCCCGCTACGTCAGTTCAGGTTGTACAGTATACCAGGCAGACGAGCTGGGTAGCAAAATCGATAACCAGGTCTGGCGAAACCACATGTCACCCCCAGGCGCCAGGCCGAACTTTTGTCAATCCGGTAATCAAATTTCCTGCGACAGGTCGGTATAATGTTCACGACCGTCTCGCAACGACTCACTGGACCGAATGTAAAAACCATGTTCGACCCGTTAATTCCATCCTGTTTTACCAATTGAAATCCATCCCCAAGGGTTCAGATGATGAGCCTGCCCGCCTGGCATAAAACGCCCTTCTATTTCTCTTCGCGATAATGCGATAGTATTCATTCATGAATGGCACTGCATCGAGTTGCAGTTCGTCCGCATTTCAAAACCAATGAAACGATTTAAGAAAATATTGCGCATCTGTGCGCTTATCCTGTTTATGCTGCTGGCGGTGACCGGTATGACTGTTATTGGCGTGGCTCCGCCTTTGAAACGAGACCGGAAATTATTCGTTGACGCAGAAATGCTTCAAACTGAGCATGCCGGCAAGGACCAAAATGGGCCAGAACTGAAGGATGAGGCTGTCATACGATAAATTTTAAAAAAATTTAGTATATCCGTAACACTGATATGATTAGAATTATTTTGATATTGCGGCAAACAAAACCGGCCACATGCCTGAATTAAACCCCAGCACAGGTTCATTTCCTAAAAAATCAGTTGTTAGCCCTATCGCTACTATTGGCGCGTTGTTCTTCATATTTGGTTTTATCACCTGGCTTAATACTGTTTTGGTGCCGTACCTCAAAATTGCCTGCCAGCTAAATAATTTCGAATCATTCCTTGTTGCTTCGGCCTTCTATATCGCTTACCTGGTAATGGCGGCGCCATCTACATGGGTATTGAAAAAGTTTGGGTTTAAAAACGGCATGTCGATCGGCCTGGCACTCATCGCCATCGGAGCCCTGATCTTTATACCGGCAGCGCTTACACGCGTTTATTTTGTCTTCCTCGTAGGCCTTTTTGTGCAGGGGGCGGGCCTCGCCATTCTGCAAACCGCATCTAATCCTTACGTAGTTGTGCTTGGCCCGATGGAGAGCGCCGCAAAACGCATCAGTATCATGGGCATCTGTAATAAAATTGCAGGGGGTATAGCGCCTTTGATTCTTGGTTCGGTTGTGCTGAACGATGCTGATGAACTTAAAGCCAAATTAGCTATGCTTACCGATGCGCAAAAGATACCATTGCTTAACGAACTTGCATCCAGGGTCATCGTGCCATACATCTGCATTGTGGTGGCGCTGGTTGTCCTTGCTGTACTGATCTATTTTTCTACCCTGCCCGAGATCGACACAGAAAAGGAAGACGAAACCACAGCCTTAGCTAACACAGGCAAGACCAGTATATTCCAGTTCCCGCACTTGCTGCTGGGCGTACTCGCGCTATTTTTATATGTCGGCGCTGAGGTGTTGTCCGGCGATTCGATCATCGGCTATGCTTCATCGCAACATATTTTGTTGAAGACCGGCAAGTTCTTTGCTACCTGTACCATGGCCTCGATGATCGCGGGTTATCTTGCCGGTATCGCCCTCATTCCTAAATATATTTCGCAGCAAAAAGCGCTGGTAGCGTGTGCCATATTAGGGTTGCTATTCAGTGTTACCATACTATTCACGCATGGATATGTTTCAGTTTTCTTTGTCGCCTTCCTTGGGCTTGCCAACTCACTAATGTGGCCGGCGCTATGGCCGTTAGCTTTGAAAGGCCTGGGTAAATTCACTAAAAAGGGTTCGTCGTTATTGATCATGGGCATAGCCGGTGGCTCGGTTATACCGTTGTTGTACGGATATCTCGGCGATGTGTTCACGCTGCATAATGCTTACGCTATTTTACTGATCATCTATTTGTTCATTTTATACTATGCCGCGGTGGGTCATAAAGCAGGAGGGAAGCTTACTCGCCCCATGCCGTAACCACTATGCTTCTCGATCCGCCGTAATTGCGGTGTTCGCAAAGGTATATTCCCTGCCAGGTACCTAAGGCCAGGCACCCATTTGTAATTGGGATTGTAACAAAACTGCCTAAAATAGCGGCTTTCAGATGAGCAGGCATGTCGTCCGGGCCTTCGTCATTATGGATATAATCAGGATCATTTTCAGGCACCGCCTTGTTGAAATAAGTCTCAAAGTCGTGTCTTACTGTTGGATCAGCGTCTTCATTAATACAAAGTGATGCAGAAGTATGCTGAATAAATACATGGCAAATACCCATTTTGATCTCATCAATTTGCGGCAGTGCATGAACCACTTCATCGGTGATCAAATGGTAGCCCCGTTTTCGCTCGCGCAGCCGTACGACTTGCTGGTATATTTTCATTTCAACTGCAATTCTACTATTTTATAAAACAACTCTGCCTGCTGATGTTTTATAAAAAGAAACCATTAAAAACAGAGAGACAATGAAATCGCACGAGAGAATAAAGGGAGGCCAGGGCCGGCCAACATCAGACCGCGCATTTGCTGACCATGCAACCGAAATGAAATCAAAGGGCATCAGCAATAACGGCGGACAACGTTCGGATCAGACATCAAGCCGCGATAACGAACGTAAGCATACCAATAAAAGGCATAAATAAGCGGAGCGGACACTTGGTGGCTTATGCGTATATTTGCGCAAAATCCTGAAGCATGAACGCACGATCGCCCAAAGACTCCCACACCGTTATGAACGAACTGGTATTGCCCAACGATACCAATACGCTAAACAACCTGATGGGAGGGCGGCTGCTGCACTGGATGGACATTGCCGCTGCGATATCGGCGCAAAAGCATTGCAATCGGATCGTGGTGACGGCATCGGTTGATAATGTATCATTTAAACAGTCTATCAAATTAGGTGACGTAGTGACCATCGAAGCCCGGGTGACCCGCGCATTTACTACTTCGGTTGAAGTGCGGCTGGATGTATGGGCGCAAAATGTGCCGTCGGGCACCAAAATCAAAAGTAACGAGGCTTATTACACCTTTGTAGCGGTTGACCAGGCCGGCCGGACCATACCCGTGCCATCGTTGGAACCTGGCAATGAAGAGGAAAAAATGCTTTACGACGGTGCATTGCGCCGCAGGCAATTGAGGCTTATCCTGGCCGGAAAGATGAAACCTGACGATGCCACAGAATTGAAGGCGCTTTTTGTTGCAGAACAGAAATAAGTCCTAGTCCATGGTTAATCCGGAGTTATTTACAAATTCAGGCTCTTTCGGCTATGGTCTATGACTATTGACTATTGATTCAATCAGCCATCTGCATGATCTTGTCGAACTCTTCCGGCTTTACCGCTGACACCGACAAGCGCCCCAACCTAACCAACTGCATATCCTTCAGCATCGGCTCTGCTTTGATCTGTTCCAGTGAAACAGGTTTTTTCAGGCTTTCGACAGGAGCTATATCCACAACTACCCAGTTGGTATCATCGGTGGTCGGGTCCTGGTAGGATTCCTTTATTACTTTGGCGATACCGACAATGTTTTTGCCTTCGTTGCTATGATAATAGAGCAACAGATCGCCAACTTTCATCGCTTTCAGGTTATTACGGGCGGCAAAGTTACGCACGCCGTCCCAAACGGCGCGGCCGTCCTTATTTAACTGGTCCCAGCTATATTTAAAAGGTTCTGATTTTACGAGCCAATAATTCATTTTCGTTGGATTGTGATGTGGTAAAGTTGTGAAAAAAGAAAGCAATAGGGAAATAATGTTAACTCTTATTTCTTTTGCTTCAGCATCGCCCTGGCCTCGTTCTCCTTCACCCGTTCCAATACCATCTTTTTGATTATTTGTACCGGCAAAGGCTCGCCCGGTGAAAAGTGCAAGGTAGTGCCCGAAATTTTTATCCCTTTTAGGTCGTCCTTAAACTTTTTTGTCAGATCGCTGCTCATCGGGTAGAAGCTCACAAACTTCTTATTCACGCCGATACCAACCAGCATGTAGTGATATTTGAAACAAGGAACCTGGTAGCTGATCATCTCCTCTGCCTGTGGTACGAGCGAACGGACCAGGGCGCGAAGCTCATGCAGTGCCGGCTTAAACTGGTCAGGCTGCATGGCTATGTATTCGTCTATGTTCTTCGGTTCAGTGCTGTTATACCTGCTCATAGGCAGCCTCTTCCAATTTGGCCACATCCAATTTAGTCATTTTCATCATAGCCTGCATTACCCGTTTGGCTTTTTCTTTGTCAGGATCGTTTAGTAGTCTACCTAATGCGTCGGGAACTATCTGCCAGGTAACGCCGAATTTGTCATCCAGCCAGCCGCATTGGTTGGGTTTGCCGCCCTCTCCAAGTTTTTCCCAGTAATGATCTACCTCCTCCTGCGTTTTGCAATGAATAAAGAAGGACGTTGCGGGTGAAAACTTAAATAGCGGACCACCGTTCAGAGCGTAAAAATCGGTGCCGTTCAGCGTAAATTCGACCGACATCACTGTCCCCGGTGTACCAGGTCCTGCTTCGCCATAACGGGTAACACGGTTTACTTTGGAATCTTTGAAGATTGAAATATAAAAGTTCATGGCTTCCTCGGCCTGACTGTCAAACCAAAGGAAAGGAGTGATGTTCTGCATAGCGTCAGTTTTTATAACAACTCAAAGATACACGGCGTGTTTTGCCCAGTGTATATGCTATTTGCGACAATCCGAGGGTGTAAATGAGGCGAAATTATTGTATTAGAATTGCGCTCTGAACATTAGTAGAAACGGATAGTCAATCGTGTCTACAACTTGACCGATGCGAATCCGGAGGCTCAAAGAAAGGTGAACTCCTTAAACGGGAAGGCAACTAGCAATCCGGATTGCAAAACATTATCTTCAACACGGACTTACTTGAGTTTATGCATCACGATGTTCTTTTGACCGATCCTTTTTAAAAAAATAGCCAAGGTCTTCAAAAATAATTCGCCAGTCTTTTATAGTATAATGTATGATCAGGCAGAGCGCTATCACTGCAAGCGCAGCTGCGATTTGCTGTATGGTGTTCATCGCTTTTTAAATTTAAAATCAGGGAAAACTTCTTCATAATACCGACTACCTTGTTTATGTGAATGATGTGCGACAAACCAAAATATGATCCGTTTTATCTTTTTAATTAAAACGCGGGTTGTTTTACTTAATTGCCTTATTTTGAGATAATTGCATGAAAATGACATATTGAAAGAGTCTTATAGCGCCGTCTCGTTTCTTGCTAAAATTGTCAAAACCGATATGAGCGGCAGTAATTACCATATTTGGTACGTCTACACAAGTTTTAGGACGGTAATAGCATTATTGCTAAATTACACCCATTTTATAATGGATACGACTTTGTTTACGGATCCCAAATTGCGGGACGAGATCAGCAATTATGCGCGGATCAGGATCATTCGCCAGGGCGATGTGCTCATCAGTCCCGGTGACAAAATTTTTTTTGTACCGATCGTTCAGAAGGGCGTGTTAAGGATCGTTCGGCAGAACGAAGATGGGAGAGAGATATTTTTGTATCATTTGTATCCCGGTCAAACCTGCGCCATGGCGATCAATTGCTGCCAGTCGAACAGGGAAAGTATGGTGAAAGCGATTGCTGAAGATGACACCGAAGTATTGCAGATACCCGTAAACATGGTCGAAGATTGGTTTAAATATCCTGAGTGGCGGGCTTTCGTAAATAATACCTATGGCAGCCGGTTCGCCGAATTGCTGGAGGTGATCGATCTTATCGCTTTCAGCAATATGGATAAGCAAGTGCTGCACTACCTCAGCCAGCGCGCCAAAGCTGCCCGCTCAAATATCATCCAGATTACTCATCAGCAGATAGCCGACGAACTGCATACCCATCGTGAAGCTATCAGTCGGCTGCTTCGAACCATGGAGCAAAAGAACATGGTTCACCTGGGCCGGAATGTTATCGAGTTGTTGAACGAGTAATGGGAACATATGTTCCCATAGATACCTGGCAAGCCCAGTACCTTTATTTTATTAAAATAGGACAGGCCATGAAAAAGAACATGGGTTCAGCCGACAGGATATTACGTTTCCTCGCAGCTGCCATCATCATCGTATTGTATCTCACAAAGCAACTGAGTGGTACGGCCGCTATTGTTTTGCTTATAATCGCTGGCATATTTATACTGACAAGCTTTATCAGCTTCTGCCCGCTTTATTACCCCTTCGGCATCAATACCGGGAAAAAGAAAACTAACTAAGTGCAAGCCCGCAGTCAACGCCCTGGTGTTTTTGTCATCCGGGCGTTTTTATTTCTGCCGACAACCCTTTATCCAACAAATGTTCCAGACCGGTATTTTAATCTCCCGGACCTTTGCATTAATAAAACTGTAACAGATGACTAATATTTCGAATTTATTGGAATCGGGCGTAATTATAGTGGACGTAAGGACGCCCGCTGAATACCAGGAACGGCATTTTGACCAAAGTATAAATATCCCGCTCGGTGAATTACCGGGAAGGTTAAATGAATTGAAAAACGCGAAAGAAGTAATCGTTTGCTGTGCTTCTGGTATCCGGAGCAACAAGGCGTTGAACTTGTTACGGCAGAACGGTATTGCATGTCACGATGCGGGGTCGTGGCTTAATTTAAACAGCCTATTACGATAAACAAGCAATAAAATGTTCGAAGCTATAAAAAAACTTTTTGGAGCGCGCCCTAAGGCGGATTTAGGAAAACTTATTGCTGAAGGAGCTCAGATTATTGACGTGCGGACTCCGGGCGAATATGCCTCGGGCCACATAAAAGGATCAGTCAATATACCATTGACCACGCTGGAGAGCAGGCTGGGCAAATTGAAAAAAGACCGGCCTGTGATAATTTGCTGCGCAACTGGCATGCGAAGCAGGTCGGCAGCCACTATGCTCAAGTCCAAAGGCTTCAGGCAAGTTTATAACGGCGGTAGCTGGCTTAATCTAAAAAAATACGAATAATGAGCACGATCAGACAACGTATATTCAGTAACTGGCATTTTGCCCGTATCCTGCGCCTGGCGATAAGCATTTGGATACTTGTGCTCTCGATTCAGTCGCGCGACGTTTTAATGGGACTTTTTGGCGCCTTCTTTTTATATACCGCCATAGCCGGCGTCGGCTGCTGTGGTATGAATAATTGTTACACTTCCCCGCCGAAGATCGGCAATACTGAAAATAGTGAACATATTGAATATGAGGAGATAAAATAAATTAAAATGGACAATCAATCTTTTTCAGAGATCATACAAGGACCGGTGCCAATACTGGTAGATTTTTCCGCGGAATGGTGCGGCCCCTGTAAAATGATGAAGCCCATACTGGAGGAATTAAAAAGGGAGCTGGGCGAGCGGGTAAAGATCATCAAAGTCGATGTCGACAAAAATCCCCAGGCGGCCAGGAACTTCAAAATAAGCGGAGTACCGACGCTGATGCTTTTCAGGAACGGCAAGCAGGAGTGGAGACAGTCGGGTGTAGTACCCGCCGACCACCTCAAAAGAATCATTACAAATACTTTTTAAGCAAGCAACCATGGATACTACGCATATTTATGAAGTTGACGTAAATTGGGTGAACAACAGGCTCGGCCTTATGAATTCAACAGAATTGAACGATGAACTAAAAGTAGCAACACCCCCGCAGTTTAACAAAGGCATACCAGGCGTATGGTCGCCCGAACACCTTTTTACCGCAGCGGTGAATAGCTGCCTGATGACGACGTTTTTGGCGATAGCAGAAAATTTCAAACTGGAATTTGAAAGTTTTAACTCCCGGGCGTTGGGTAAACTGGAAATGGTGGACAACAAATACCAGATGAGCGAGGTAACGCTTATTCCGCAGCTAACGATAGCTCGGGAAGAAGACCGCGACAAGGCTATGCGTGTATTGCAAAAATCGGAAGCGGCTTGCCTGATATCTAATTCGATCCGGTCGAAAATCATATTCAAGCCCGAGGTGATGGTTGGTGCCGGAAACGCGGCAGCCTAAGGCCAAGCCGCAATAATATATCGCTAAATCTGAAAAAAGATTTGCAGGGGGATTTTAAAAACATACCTTTGCAGACCTTTTCGGGGTGTAGCGTAGCCCGGTATCGCGCCACATTTGGGATGTGGAGGCCGCAGGTTCGAATCCTGCCACCCCGACAAAAAAATTAAAGCCTTGCCTGTTGAAAACGGGTGAGGCTTTTTTAGTTTGCATAAGCGGAAGACTAAAAAAGATAAATAAGAAGATAGCGAACGGCTTTGATTTCTTTGTAACGCCCCCCATCAGGATCAACGATGTTAATCCTGCCCGCCGACAAAAGAAACATGATTATCACCCTCGTGTTACCGGGGGCGTTCTTATTTGCGCCGGCTTAGGTGTTATTTAATTTGCTGGATCTTATTTAATCTTTGGACTTAAACTATACAGGGCCGAATTTCCTAAACTTTTTGTCGAACTTTAAGCTCCGTATCGTCCGGTTCCGATAGGCTGTACCATCGGTGAGAACATAGGAGAAAGCGTCTTTCACTATTTCTTGCATTTTCGTGTTAATCAAATCCTTTCGAATAACGAAATAAAGCCCTGTTTTTTTTAAAAATGAGTGTTAAATATTTAAAAATATAAAAGAAACTATTACTTTGTGATATACCAGAATACTGGAGAGTGTTTAAATAAGCATTCAGATCACAATGCCTTACTTTATCAAAATCTTATGGACTTGGTTCCCTGTGTTTTTTTTATCCTTTGCCATCTGCGCAAACGGACAGGACAATTTATTAAAGCCGGTTCCAGGATCGCCATCATCAGAGATTTATGACCTTTTAGTTGATAGTAAAGGTTTTTTATGGGTTGCGCACAATGCTGGTATATCTAAGTACGACGGCATTCGCTTTACCAACTTTTCTAATCCCCTCCAATCATCTTTAAGTACCACCGGTTTGGTGGAAGATAAATATGGCCGTATATGGTTTAGCAATTTTACGGGTCAGATATTCTACATTGAAAATGGTCATATGACCTTGCTCAATGCCTATAAAAGCACTGATGAGAATTATTTTCCGAGAATAGGCCTGCTAGGCGACCAAATAATTGCTACAAGTAGAAAAGGTGTATTTGTTTGTGACACCAGGACCTTAAAATGCCATTACGAAAAAAGCACGTCGCCTTCGGCAGATGGCACGAGTTCTTTATGCATTGTGGGCGCTAAGGCACTACTATACGGAAGTGAGAAATGGTATATATATTCTCCGGAAAGAGGACTTGGCCCAGCCTATTTTAAAGGAAATAATGCGACAAAGGATATAAAAACGAGCAGCTCCACTTTATGCACTCTACCCTTTCACGATACGGTATTCTGGTTCTCAAACCCAGCGGGAATCGTATACAAGCTGCTTTTATCAGGTGATACTGTAAAGCTTTGCGGTAAAAAGATTTTCAAGAGCTTTATAAACACGATAAGTATCCAAAAGACTGGCTATACGATTAATACTACCAGTGCAAGTATTAGGGGAAATAGCAGTTTTTCTTCAATTACCGGGTACGATTTAAGTTCAATAGTAAGCGACCACGAGGGACGCATGTGGTATGCAAGTTTACAGCACGGACTTCTTATGGATTCAGCCTACAACAATCGCCCCGAATATTTTCCAGTCGTTCATTTGCCAAAAAAAGATATCATTAAAAGTATAGCGCAAGCCGGCAATTCTATTTTTTTGGCGACATCGGCGGGAAATTTATGGGCTTATGATATTGTTGAAAAACGAAAGTCGCTGCTAATGTCGCTTCCGGAAAACCACGGCGGAATAAATTATATAAAGATTCTCAATAATCATCTTCTTTGGGTAGGTTCATCTCACCATACGTTCTTATACGACCTTAATAATCACGTATTGCGATGGTTTGAACTTATTCGGTCGGTGAAACAGATCGACACAACCGAAAATGCGATATTACTGGCCACATCTGACGGATTATGTGCCGTGGCCAGGGATACGACATCAGACTTCCACAACTGGGCTAGCGGGTTTTTAACGCGGTTTAAGGGATTTTATGAGTTAAAGGACTCGTTAAACCGTTGTTTAATCATCAAAAAAAGAAATCGTGCGGTTTGCTATATGCGATCTGATAAAACAATCTGGATTGCTTTGAAGGATGGCCTTTTTAAGATCAATGCCAAAGGCTTTACCCAGATGCTATATAAAGGCGCACCGGTATTTACTTCATGTTTAACGTCATATCATGACAAACTAATTGCCGGAACATTTACAAATGGCGTATTGGTTATCGGAAAAAATTCGGTGACTGTTTTGAATGCCGACAACGGCCTGTTGTCGAATAACGTCAAACAAGTTATGCTATTTGGCAATGATCTGTGGATACTCAGCGGAAACTCCGTTCAGATTTTTGATGCGCCGACTTTAAAGCTCATCAACAAATATTCCCTGCCCGATATTTATGCAATGACCGTGACTGATGGAATTGAGTCCAATGGTATGTGCTATTTAGTCTCGGTCAATGGACTTTATGGAATAAAACAGCGGGTTAGAGAGCCCGATAGTCTCAACGTCTTCTTAAATTCACTAATTATAAATAAAAAAGACACAGGTATTTTAAACAATATACGTCTTCCCTATACGGATAATAATATTCAAATCTCACTGGGCACACCATATTTATCCGGTGCGAAAAACATCATTATAAAATATCGGTTAAAAGGTATCAATCCTGGCAAATGGAATTATAGTCAGCCTGGGGAACGGGATTTCCATTTTGCGTCGTTAATGCCCGGTTATTATCAATTTGAAGCATTTGCAATTAAGCCGCAAACCGGCCTTTCGAGCAGAATGTTTACAATTGATTTTCTTATTAAGCCGCCGTGGTGGGAAGTTTGGTGGTTCCGGGCCATAATAATTATTATATTTCTCTTCATTATTGTGACGATAATTCGTGACCACTATAATAAACGCCTTCATGAGCAAACGAGTCGATACGAGAAGGCGCTCATAGCCGAAACCGAGCGGCAGCACATTAGCAGGGAGATCCACGACCACATCGGACAGTCACTTTCTGTTATTAAAATGAACTTAAATATCGGCACTCCTCAACTTGTTACGGAAGCTAAGAATCTATTGAACGATGTGATTTATGACCTGAGGCAGTTTACCTACGGATTGTATTATGGTAAGCTTCTAAATGGGAATCTGCAGGACGTGTTAACGAAAGACATTGAGCGTTTGAATTTAACGAATGAGATTAACGCCACGTTGCATGCCAGCTGGACGGACGGTATACTTAACGAGAGGGATGAACTGGCTATCTATCGCATATTTCAAGAGGCAATAAGTAATATCTTAAAGCATGCTAAAGCGAACAATATCGTAGTGACATTAAAATCTAACCATAAATTCTTTCAGTTGACTATAGCTGATGACGGCTTGGGATTCAACAAAAGTGATATCAGAAGAGGTCTTGGATTGACCAATATGGAAAAAAGAGCTCAAACAATCGGAGGAAGGCTATCGATTAAGAGCAGCCCGGGGAATGGTTCAATAATAGGATTGATTATGTATCACATCAATAATAAAATCTGAAGACACCCGATTTTGACGGAATAAAATAAGAGCAAATAATCGTATGGAATCCAAACAATCCATTGCAGTTGCAATAGTAGACGACCACACCTTGTTTTGCCGCAGTATGGAGGTGATGATCAATAGACTGCGTGGTTATACGGTTGTATTTACCGCGTCAGATGGCTTGGATTTTATACATAAGATTAAAACCAGAGAGAAACCTGATATAGTTATTATGGACCGTCTTATGCCGATCATGGACGGTGCTTCAACTATTTTGTGGCTAAAACAAAATTACCCCGAGGTCTCAGTAATTTTATTGTCTGTGAACTATTCGGAAGAAGCGATCCTGAAAACAATAAAAAGCGGCGTCAAAGGGTACTTGCTTAAAGATGCTGAACTTGATGAATTTAAAGCGGCTTTGGAATCTGTAGCCAAAGGCGGCTTATACTACCCCGAATTTGTTACGCATTATTTGCTTAAGAGCGTAAATAAATCGGTTGAAATAAACACCGACCTGGAAAGTTTAAAGCCACATGAAATAGATTTTATAAGGCTTGCCAGTTCAGAGTTTACGTATAAGGAAATTGCCGACCAGATGAATGTGAGCCTCAGAACCGTAGACGGATACAGGGATCATTTATTTCAAAAATTGAATATCAAGAGCCGCGTTGGTCTTGTATTGTTCGCTATTAAGTACAAAATCATCGAGACTGAGTAACCTCGCTTAAATACAATCTCGGATAGTTAACGTTATTAATGTCGGGCATACTTGAAATAATCTGCATAAAATGCTGATTATTACGATAGTTATTTTATAACTGCCGCGACAAGTTTTTAACCAATGTTACTGAAATTTCGCCGCCTGTATTCTAGGATAACAATTGGGTCTTTACAAATTTCTTCACGAAATTCAAGCCTGCCGTCTATATATTTCTGATTATTAGACCTAAGTAATTCAAAATGTTAATAACTATTTGTTCAAAATAAATAACTAAAAGTTACAATACTTAACTATTACTATCGAGTATATAGGGTGTTTTCACTGTAAATCAGCGGGTTTTAAAATCCTAATTTAGTAATACGTCAACGCCGACGCGAAGAGCGAAGGATTAGACGTAGACCCTAATTGATTATGTGATGCCCACTGAAACGACCTTATTGTGTACAGGCCACGTGTTGACCGCCGCTGGAATTACCCGCGTCATTACAGAGCACCTTCAAAAATCCGATTACGATCATATTGACCAACAACATGTCCTTGGTGCATGCGGCAGTCTTGCGCAAGCATTTATGGAAGTGATAGAAGCGTACGTCTATGACGGACGATACTATATAGTGGCTCAAAAAATTTATCTTTTCAAATCACGTCTATTGCGGCAGATAGACAAAAAATATGCAGATAAAAAAATAGCGAAGGGAATTACGGCCGTATGGTTGCCCGTTTGCGAAATACTGCTCCGATCACCAGGGTATTCCAATAAAGAACTCCGGTTTGCAATACAGCACCTCAAAGACCAAATATTCCGCTTAACAGAAGCCAACCAAATTCATGCATTAACCTGAATATCAGACTTAAATTATACGATATGCATTTAGCGATTGTTGGCATCCGTGGAATACCAAATAACTACGGAGGGTTCGAAACCCTGGCCGAATATCTTGTTGAGAATCTCATCGACGATTTCGTCATTACAGTTTACTGTTCGTCAAAGGACATGAACAGCAAGCTTACTATGTACAAGGGAGCGAAGCTAAAATACATTCCTGTTTCGTCACATGGAGCACAAGGTATTCTTTATGATAGCCTGGCTTTATTAGATGCTGCAAAAACAGCGGATAAAATTTTGTTACTCGGATTCGGAGGCGGCTATGCAATCCCATTTTTAAGTTCGAAGAGTAAGAGTAAGATTATTTTGAACATAGGGGGCTTGGATTGGAAACGCAATAAATGGTCGCCATTTGCCAAAAGGATTATTAAAATATCTGAAATGTTACTTATGCGAAATGCCGGGGCCATTATATCGGACAACGTTGGCATACAAAAATATATTCTAAAATATTATCACAGAACGAGCACTTTTATACCCTATGGTGGCGACCAGGTAGTAAAACAGGAGATTGATGAAAAAGCAAAATCAGATTTTAAATTCTTGTCAAAAAAATACGCTTTTGCCGTAGCCCGGATTCAACCCGATAATAATATCGAAATGATTATTGAAGCGTTTTCGAAACATAGTCGTCTGCCATTAGTAATAGTTGGAAACTGGAATCAGTCGCCATACGGCGTCGATTTGCGAAAAAAATACGACGGTAAGGAAAACCTGATTTTATTGGATGCGATATATGATCGATGCAAACTGGATTTACTTCGCAGCAACTGTACTTTATATGTCCACGGACATTCTGCAGGAGGCACTAACCCCTCGCTTGTGGAAGCCATGCATTTAGCGTTGCCCATATTCGCATTTGCCTCGGGCTACAATGAGCATACGACGCTTAATAAAGCCCGATATTTTGAGAACAGCGAGCAACTGGCATACCTGGTAAACCATTGTAATATTTACGAACTGCACAATATGGGGAGTAATTTGAAAGAATTGGCGCAACGGGTATATGTTTGGAAAGATATTAGTAATGAGTATAAAAGCCTCATCCTAAGCAAATCGGCCAGCAACCCGCAAATCGAAGATTATGAATCGGCCGTCCTGGCCGAAGCATAGGCACCCGGCTGACCGCCGCCTTTTTTAATTATTCCGAATAATGAGAACCCATCTCCATCATGCCATCATATCGAATGAAATTCAGAAGCTTAATATATGTAATAGCGTAAACGCAAGTTTGTCGCCTGAAATGAGTATATTGTAATTGATTAATCACAATAAAAGCTTAGCGACCTTTCAGTCATTTCCCGGCAAATTAACCAGATCGAAAAAATTATTAAAAAAGATAGCCTGCAATGCAAATAGGACGAAAAGACATATTATGGAATTATGCCGCAACATTCTTAAAGATCACATCATCTGTATTACTTATTCCGCTTATTTTAAAGATGATGCCGACAGATATGGTCGGGATTTGGACAGTATTTATGACCATCACTTCCTTTGCGGCCTTGCTTGATTTTGGCTTTAATCCATCTTTCACCCGGAATGTAACTTATATTTTCAGCGGAGTAAAGGCATTAAAGACTACCGGCTTTGAACCGGTTCAAATCGATGACGCGTCCGTGGACTACAGCCTTTTGAAAGGAGTTATCGCAGCCATGCGCTGGCTCTATTTGCGCATGGCTTTGGTTTTGTTTTTACTGCTTGCATCTTTAGGCACCTGGTATATTCATAGCATATTACAAAATTATAAAGGCAGTCACCAGGAGGTTTATATCGCGTGGGCGCTGCTATGTGTTATTAATACCTATAATATTTTTACGCTTTATTACGATTCGCTACTTGAGGGAAAGGGGCTGATAAAACGTGCAAAGCAGATTGTTATAATTGGCCAATTGGTTTATTTGATCATTGCGGCTCTGATGATCATATGTCATTATGGCTTGATCGCTATTGTTTCTGCGCAGATGTCGTCGGTGGTCATCATTCGCTGGCTGTCATCCCGCTCTTTTTTTACAACCGAGATCAAACAACAGTTGGATGTTGAAGAATCGGCCAGCAAACGAGAAGTTTTGCGGCTTATTTATCCCAATGCGCTAAAAATCGGATTGACGTCTTTCGGCGGCTTTATGGTACAAAAATCGGCTATAATTATTGGGGCTTTGTATTTAACGCTTAAAGAAATCGCGTCTTATGGCATATCTATGCAGATCATTGCAGTAATCGCTGCATTGTCAAACATCTATATATCAACGTATCAGCCTAAGATTGCTCACCTGCGTGTCTCAAAAAGTATACCTGCAATACGCGATATTTACTTTAAAGGACTGATTGTTCTTTTACTAACATATCTCATCGGCGCTACGGGACTGTTGTTCATGGGCAATTGGTTCCTTGGACTGATTGGTAGCAAAACGCTGTTAATGCCTTTCAGATTTCTTTCTTTAGCGCTGGTGCTTTCATTAGTGGAAACAAACTTGTCTATGGCAGGGAATATCTTACTTACAAAAAATGAGGTCCCTTTTTTCAAAGCCTCTATACTTTCGGGCTTTTGCACAATAATTGGGCTTTTTATCGCCTTTACTTATCTGAAATTAGGATTTGTATCCATGATAATAGTCCCATTAGTAATCGACCTTGCGTACCAGGGCTGGAAATGGCCATGGGAAGTAGTAAAAGACCTAAATATCCGGCCCCGTATCGTTGCGCTTAATATTGCTAAAATCAAATTATAGATGAAAGATTTTCGCTGCAGTGTATGTGATAATAACATAGGCAATACAATGCATATAGCCCGCGAAATGATGCTTGGCTTGCGTGAGCAATTTTTGTATTTTCAATGTTCACAATGTGGCTGCCTGCAAATCGCTGAAGCTCCTCAAAATATGCAGCCGTATTATCCGGCTGATAATTACTACTCTTTCCGCTTAACTACGCCTAAACAAAATTTCAAATCAAAACTGGCTCTGTTTTTACGGAAGTTTTTTTTAAAATTCTATCTTAAAAAAAACAATGCGCTTAGTTCATGCGCAGTTCGGTTCCTTCTTAGGAATAAAGAATACAAATGGATAACTCAATTAAAGGGGCTAAAACTTTCTTCGGATATACTCGATATTGGTTCCGGAATAGGATTGTTGCTGCTGGAATTAAAAAAAAATGGATTTGAAAAATTAACCGGGATTGATCCTTACGTTGAAAAAGACATTCATCACCAGGAAGATGTAACCATTTTCAAAAAAAATATTGATGACATAAATAAACGGTACGACCTGGTCATGCTCAATCATGTATTTGAACACTTGCCAAATCCAGGCAGAACATTTGAGCAGCTTTATAAACTACTGAAACCCGGTGGCTGGCTATTGATCCGCGTCCCGGTCGCGGATTGTTTTTGCTGGCGCAAATATGGTGTGTCCTGGTACCAGCTCGATGCGCCGCGCCATTTCTTTTTACATACAATAAAAAGTATGTCTATCCTGGCCGGGAACAACGGTTTAAGTTTACTGAGTGTTAGATACGACTCAGATGAAAGGCAATTTCTTAATAGTGAAAAGTACATCAGGAATAAAACTTTATTTGAAGACATCACATTCGATGCTCAGCTTAGAAAAAAGTGGGAAAAACATGCTAAGTGGCTGAATAGTGTGAATGATGGTGACCAGGCATGCCTGATATTTTCGAAAATTTCAAAAAGTGATTAAGGTATTTTTTGCATTTATTGCTCTGCTGTTTTGCTCCCAGATTATTTACCAACAAGGGTATAAAAAATTGGTCTGGTTTGTAATAGGTATCTTATTTTTCCCAATTTCAATTGTATTGATCGATTCGCCGGTGTTAATAAGCTTTCCACGCCTTTTAATTTATACCATCGTAATTTATACCCTATGCTCTAAGCGCGATTGGTGGCAAAGTTTCAAAAACTTCCCCATTAAATATAGCCTGATAGTACTTCTGGCAATGCTAATGCTTATCGGACTATTTGATGAAAGGCTAAGCTTTTTCTTAAAGATATACCGGCCTTTTACAGTTTTTTGCGAAAATTTTTCTTTATTATTTATATCATATCACTACATAACTAAGCCTGAAGAAGCGCTCCGGATTTATAAAATTGTCTTGTATGCACTTATAATATTTGGTCTTTTCGGGTTAGTTAATTACTATCAGCATCAAAATGTGTACTACCTTCTGTTGAGTAAGACGTACGGCTCGTATGATTTTTCGAATGTGAACATGCTTGGCGCTATTGAACGACCCCGAATTTCCTCATTTGCGTGGCATGCCATTTATTATGGGTTTTTGTTGAATACAGGCATTTTGTTATGTGCATTTTTCATTAATGTCTATTCCGGCGGGTATGGCCAAAAAACAAAATATGTCTATTTGCTGATTCTATTGCTGGTCAATCTGGTATTGGTAAATTCACGCACGCCGTTGCTTGCCCTTGCGTTCGGTTTCCTGGTGCTATTTTTATGGGAATTTAACTTAGCCAATAAGCTTAGAGTCGGCGTCCTTGTAATTGTTCTTTTTTCAAGCCTGGTTTTTATTCCAAAAGGGAGGCAAATCGTTTCAGCGGCTTTTTCAGCACTGACGTCTACTGAACAAAGCTATGAGGAAGGGAGCTCATTGGACATGCGAATTGGACAGTTACAGGCATCCTACGATCTTTTCAAAAAAAAACCTGTTACTGGCAACGGTCTTTATTACATAAAAGAAACACTCGGATTTTCCCGAGATTGGAACCAAAGCAAAAGTGACAAAGACCTGTACGGATTTGAAAGTTATGTTTACGAACTTCTTATCGAGCAGGGGTTGCTTGGTATAATAGGTAACATATTTTTATTCGCTTCACTTTTTATTTTTTTTATTAAAAACAACATATCTAAAAACAGGGGTACAAAAAAATTATCCTTGCTGGGGATTGCACTACTGGTAGCTTACCTTTCATTTATTATCGGTACCGGCGATATGGGCTCATTCCCGGTTTTTATGATAGTGATGGGCATTACAATCAAAGGCATAGTATTGCTAAATCCATTTGAGACCATACTGTCGAGGCTGAACTACTCCGCGGACCTTTTAACAGAAGTATAGTGGCAAATCATATCGAAAATAAATTGGCCGTTGTGATACCTGCTTATAAAATTCATTTTTTTAAGGAGACGCTCGATTCATTAGCCGCTCAAACTAATAAAAACTTTACACTGTATATTGGCGACGACTGCAGTCCACATAATTTTCCGGAACTGATCACTGATTATTCAGGCACAATCAATATCGTATATAAACGCTTTGACAAAAATCTTGGTGGTGACGACCTCGTGGCCAATTGGGAGCGCTGTATTGATATGATTGGAGAGGAGGAGTGGGTCTGGTTGTTTTCAGATGACGATATAATGGCCCCCAGTTGTGTTGAAAATTTTTATAAAGAATTAAACGATGGTACGCCGTCGATGCTATATCATTTTAATGTACTCCGGATCGACCAGGAGGGTAAAGTTATTGCAACTGAGACTGATTATCCGGCGATATTAAAGGGTACCGATTTCATAAATAAATTGATCAATTTCGAAATAACAAGCTATGTTGTAGAATATATCTTCAATAAGGGCTACTTCTACCAGATGGGTCGTTTTAAAAATTTCGACCTGGCGTGGGGGAGTGATCATGCAACATGGTTTAAGCTATCCTTCAATGGATATATTAAAACCATCGCAGATACGGACACGAAGGTAAGATGGCGGACCAGCGATTTTAATATAACATCCATTAATACAGATATCGCTCTTTCGCTAAGGAAACGAAAGGCCGAATTGGACTTTTACAAGTGGTTGACTGGTTTTTTTGCCGAAAGATCTGCTCCCTTGCCTTTTTCGGTGTTTAGTGCCACCCGGTGGATCGTCCAGGGAATGGTAATTCATATCGAACGTTATGGTTGGGATTCTGTGTCGCAATGGATAACCCTGATTGCTGTGATCCAGGGTGGCAAGTTGAGTAGGTTTCGTTGTTATGGCTACCTGATGCTCTATTTAACTATTAAAAAAATAAGAAAAGTTTTTAAATAATCTTACGCAATCGATCCAGACATATCATTAAATGAATATAGTTGTTTTCTCACACGATGTTCCCTGGCCGCCTGTTCACGGCGGAAGAATTGACCTGCATAACAGGCTAAAGGCGTTCAAAGAGTTGGGACACGATGCTTTTTTAGTCTGCTGGGCGCTGCACAGGGATAACAAACGGGAAGAAAATATACAGCATATAAAAGACACCATCGATGGTGTTATTTGCTTTTCAGGCGACGAAAGTATTGTCAGCCGTATTATCCACCTATTAGCCAGGCTGGTGAAACTTACTATCCAGCCAAATTTGGTTAGCAGGTGCTCTCTGTCGCGCAAGGGATTAACAGAACTCAAGCGCCAATTGGAATCATTTAGGCCCGACGTAGTTTTCGTCGACAATATTTACGCAGCCAGGCTCGCTTATCAATACGCCTCTCTGGTAGACTTGCCCGTGTTTGTACGATCGCATAACATCGAACATCTTTATATAAAGAAGATGGCAGCTATAGCCAGTTCGTACAAAACCAAACTGCATTTTTTGGCAATGAGCGCTAATCTTAAAAAGTATGAAAAGAATATGCTAAAAAGAGCAGATGCATTTTTTGATATTTCGCTCGTCGACCTTGAATTTTGGAAGGAACAGGGGCTGACCAATGGCTATTGGATGCCGCCGGTATATTATAACAATTACCTGGTTTCGGAAAAAGGCAACATCGACCCGATTCTTTTTGATGTGGCCTACATTGGTAATTTAAACAGTCCCAATAATATCCAGGGACTGTTTTGGTTTTTCGAAAAGGTCCTGCCAATCTTGAATGCAAAGTATCCCGGCGCAAGCGTATTGGTTGCGGGCTCCAGGCCGATAGAAAGCCTGGTTAATTATTGCTCGCATAGCACTAATGTCACCCTGTTAGCGAATCCAGAGGATGTGATCTCTCTGTATGGGCGCTCAAAAGTTTTGGTCAATCCCACACTTGCAGGCAGTGGCGTAAATATAAAATCCATTGAAATGCTTCACCTCGATAACCCGGTGGTATGTACGCCGAAAGCTGTTGAAGGGCTGCCGACTGAAATAAAAGCAGCATTCGACGCAACCAGCGATCCGGAGGAGTTTGCTATACATATATTGAAGCACTTGCAGCATCCCGATGATTTAGTGCCTTCCCGAAAGGAAGCGCGAACTTATTTTAGCCCTAACTACCTGGCGGCAAACATTGAAATTATGAAAGGATTGACGGAAAAGCATGGAAATCAAAGTCAATCATCAAAGATATTGTAGACCTTTTGAACGACCTTTCCACAGCAAAATATATAGAAAATGAAAATGCGAATTGAAAGCTGCACGGTATGTGGGAACCATGAAAGCACAACTGTGAGCACCAAATATGAAAAACTTGAAGTAGATAGACTAAAATATGAATTGAGGAAATGCAGTAACTGCAGTCACATTTTTAC
Organism: Mucilaginibacter sp.; assembly: GCA_035547095.1. Lineage (GTDB taxonomy): Bacteria > Bacteroidota > Bacteroidia > Sphingobacteriales > Sphingobacteriaceae > Mucilaginibacter. Next base: position 20,829 of record DASZVE010000082.1, on the reverse strand, counting down.
ATTCTTTTATGCAGATGTTGAACTAAACAAATACTACGATGAAGGAGACTATACCGTTCGGGATACAAGAAAAAGTATTTATTATAAAATCCAGGCGCTCGACAATAATAAAATACTAAATACATTAGATCGATTGTCGCCTGGAAAAGAATTACTGGATTTTGGTTGTGGTAAAGGCACCTTTCTATCATTTGCCATAAGAAAAGGTTTTGTGGTAGCGGGTGTGGAAACTTCTAAACCCAGGGCCGATTATGCTGCCAACACATTTAACATCGCAGTGAACAGAGACTTTTATTCCAAAGGCCAAATTTTTAACAGGAAGTTCTCAATTATAACCATTTTTCACGTTCTTGAACATCTTGAGAATGTTAAAGACTTATTTAAGAACCTTGTTAACGACAATTTGAAACCCGACGGGATAGTGGTAATAGAAGTTCCGAATTTTGGAAGCTGGCAATCCAGATGGGCTGGCAAAAGATGGTTGCACCTGGACATACCGAGGCATGTCAATCACTTTACAGCAGATTCGTTGGAAAAGTTTGTTAATGACTGTGGACTGAAGACTATAAAAAAAGGAACTTTTTCATGGTACATGGGCATAATCGGGATGGCCCAATCACTAATGTCATTACTGGGATATAAAGGGTTTTTAATAGGGGATCTAAAATTTAAGAAAAATAAGAGACTTCTTCTCGCCTTGGGTACCGTTTTGCCATTTGCATTCGCGCTGGAGTGCCTAAGTTGTTTATTTAATAGCGGCGGAGTATTATCATATTATTTAAAATACGAACATATATCAGATTGACGCTAAACTACTTAGTAGATGAAAATATTATTGGTTAACAGATATCATCATCCTATGGGTGGTTCTGAAACAGTTTACTTCAATACCGCACGACTGCTTGAATCCAAAGGCCATATAGTAAGTTTTTTTGCAATGTGTTCTCCTAAAAATACACCCAATGCACAAGAACGATTTTTTACTAATAGTTTTGATTTTAATAATTTGCCATTAAAAGGTAAAATAAGAAATTTCAGAAATTTCTTTTATAACAAAGACGCACGGATTAAACTCGAGCAACTTATTGACGAGGTTAAACCAGACATAGCCCACATCCACTTATTTTATGGCAGTCTTACGTCTTCTATACTTGTAGCTCTTAGAAAAAAGGGGATACCGGTGGTCATTACTGCCCACGATTATCGCCTGGTATGCCCGGCCTATGTTTTTTTAGACGGTAACAACAAAATATGCGAAAAATGCAAAGGAAAAAAATTTTTCCATTGTGCGTTAAATAGGTGTGCTAAGAAAAGCTATGTGGTAAGTACGCTATTCGCTTTGGAAGCCTATTACCGTAACATTTTTTATCCGTCAAAATCTTATATTGATAATATTGCGTTTGTAAGTGATTTTTCGATGAAAAAACATCTGCAGTATCGGCCAGACCTGGAGGATAAAGCAGTGCAGCTGTATAACTTTATTCCCAAAAGTTCAACAAAGGACATTGTCCCGAATAAAGGGGCGTATTTTTTATACCTCGGCAGAATATCATCAGAAAAAGGCATACTCAATCTGGTAAATGCGTTTAACGAAAGGCCCCGGTTAAAATTGATAATCGCCGGTGCAGGTCCATTACTTGATGAGGTATTAAAAAAGAAAAATGACAATATTGAATATCGCGGATTTGTACAAGGTGCTGAATTGAAAAGCCTGGTGCTCGACAGTTCTTTTGTTGTCGTTCCATCTGAATGTTACGAAACTTTAGGTATGTCGGCAGTTGAAGCATTGGCCCTGGGCAAGCCGGTGATAGCGGCTAATATCGGTGGTTTGCCCGAGGTTGTGACGCATAAAAAAAACGGATTCTTGTTTGATGCTTTTTCTATGGACGGTTTGCTAAACGTATTAGACAGGGCAAATGCAATCCCGGCAAAAGAATATCGCGCTCTTTGTGAGCGTGCACTATTAACCGAAGGTCAAAAATTCGACGAAGAAAGCCACTATGCACAATTGATGGAGATATATAAATCGGCAATTAAAAACCATCAGGCTCAATAATTAAGATTGAGATTACCCGCTAATAAACAACGGGCTGACCACCGGACGATTTCGGCGGATTTTGTTTCACCCGGTCACTTCCGGGGCGCATATAAAGCAACACTACAGAGCAATACGGATCTAAAGTAAGCTTACCTGAATAGATTTTGCCTTTCACGTCAATGCAGGGATTGCTTAAAGAGACAGTTTTACTATTGCCGGTGGCATTATATTCAAAATCAATATCGCTCACATCCTTTACTGCTATTGGTGATTTATACGAATAATTATCGTAAGCTGTAAGTTGCTGCCAGCTTTTCAGATCAAATGTTTTCTCGGCCCACAACGGCATTGAATTTACAGTTTCAATGGTCAGGTTGTCATCGATTGGACGTGCATAGCAATTGCTATCAATTGCGCCAATCAGCTTGAGGTCGTTTTTATAGGTTACACCAGCCAATGTCATTTGCTGAGGAGCTTTTGCTACAAAAATATTCCCCCGGACGACAATATTTCTTAATAACGAAACTTTATCAGCATCATCGGTATACGTAGTGTCCGAAAATAAAGTAATTTGAAAGGCATTGTTGTATAGCGTGTTGTTTCGCACCGATATCTCATGCGAATCGTGAATGAGTATGCCATTACGATTGCAGTTGGCAACTGTGTTTCCGCTTATTTCAATGTTTGCGGAATTGCAATCACAATATATGCCGGATGCACCGGTAAATAGATCAGGTATACTGCCAGGCAACGCACCTATACCGTTTAATACCACATTGTTCAACACCCGCTGGTTTTTAAACACAACGAAGGGAATGTTATTATTCCATGTCCATATACCGCCGCCATCATCCTTTACAAAACAAAAATTAGTAATGACATTATTTTGCACAAGGGATGAGTTTCCAGCCCACCATATGGGTATATAGCCGGTACTGTCTATCACGCACTTTTCGACGGTATTATTTGAACCAGCCAAAAAAATTGCGCATCGTTCGGATTGGTCGTCCATCATGTTTCCCATACCCGCTAATACGGCCGTATTTTTTATTGTATCCTCGCTTATTAATATGTGGTTGGTGGGAAGTGGGGTATAATCCCATGAAGTAATCTTTATACAATCGTTATTGGTATTGTTGAAGGAAGATTTTACGATACTGACATACGACGACAGATAGGCTCCGATAGCATCAGAGCCTGCGAAATTGAAACTGCAATTCTGTACGATTACATGGCTTACCCAATAAGCATATACCGTGTTGACGTTTGAACCCCTGAATTCTATGCCATCGAAGGTCAGATATTTCTGTTGAAACATATAAACTAATGTGTCGACGGTACTGACTTGCACATTCGATGGAGCGCCGTAGCTATAAACCCTTAGTTTCCCGTTTGCAGGGTTATAATACCACTCGTTTAACGTGTCCAGGGTTCGGCTGTCATTTTGTATAAAAAGCCCGAAGCCGTCGTGCGCAGTGTAGGTTGATGTGGGGCCATGATACAGTATGCTGCCGGCCTGCGATGTAATGTTGCTTCTGTCAATAATGTAATGATTTTTTCTGATCACTACTTCAGCTCCGGTCCAGTTTGTACCGCTCAATCCATTGCTTGTGATCGATTTGTCACCGTTGTGCGCCTGGTAACTTAGATAGCCCGAATTGGGGTATCTTCCCATAGCTGTATTCGAACCGTTTATAGCAACCATATTGCAGGCGGCAGAGGAGGATACAGCCGACGTGCTTTCCCAAATGTTAGCTCCCAGGGCTGTCCACTTACCCACTGTAATAAAACCGGTAACAATTGGTTTTGCGCCGGCGCCATAAGCCCCGATAGTAATCGGACGACTACTTGTACCCGATTTTGCAACGATTATTTGACCATAAAATACATCATTACGCTTGAGCAATACCATATCGCCCGGCTTGAGGCTGGGGAAAAACGAGTTTAGCTTTTTTAATGTTTTCCAGGGTGTGGCAGGATTTTGTGCCTGCTGCTTACTCCGTCTATCATCGCCATCCTGAGTGGAGAAATAATAATTCCTGGCATTCACTTTAAGTGAAAAAACCAATAGAATCAGCAAAATAATGTTTTTCATGGTCACGCACACGCTGCTAGAACCTCTCAAAGAAGTCCTTTAGGCTACCCCTCTGTCGTTTTATATCTTTATTTATTGCCCTATAGTATTCGTTATCATAATTATAACCATAGCCGTACCTTTCCTTTATAACACCGTTGAATACAATTTGCATGTTTTGAAATTGCTTCTCCGCGTTTAACGATTTGATAAACGGCAGTAAGGATTTATACGTAAAAGCTTGCCTGATAAGATACAATGTTACATCACTCAGACGTGATAAAGCTTTTGCGTCGGAAACAAGATTAACAGGCGGACTGTCAACTATGATATAACCATAGTTTTCCCGAAGCCAGATGAAAAGTTCATCCACTTTGTCAAGCGCGAGCAATTCAGCTGGATATTCCGGAATCTGCCCGCAACCTATGATATCTAAGTTAGGATTAACACCCGACTTTTGAATGATCTTCTTGACCGGAACGGTTCCATTCAAATATTCTGTTAACCCCACCTGCGCATCTACGCCAAACATTCCTGCTATTTTCGGCCTTCTTAGATCGAACTCCAGAACGATAGTTTTTTTACCCGCAGCAGCAAGAATATGGCCAAGATTACCGCTCACAAAGCTCTTCCCCTCATTTGAAATACTGGAAGTTACCAGGACAACCAGGCTGCCCGGTTTGTTATTTACCAGGATGTTCAGGTTAGTGCGTAAAGTTCTAAACTCTTCGTTTAGCGCAACGTTATTCTTATCGAGTATAACAAGAGGTGATGAACTTTTTACGTAAGATAGCTCACCTAATATGTGCAACGAAGTATTGTCCTCAATTTCCTTTGCCGTGATAACACGATTATTCAATTTGTTGCGCACAGATATCAATCCCGCAGGAAGCACCAATCCAAATATAAAAGCCACCGCAAAGATCATTGGTTTTTGCGAGGTGATCGTAGCAACATATGCATAGTCCACTACCTGGGCATTTGTTAAAGTTGATGCATAGCTCATGGATATTTCCTCTTTTTTCTTCAAGAGGTAAGTGTATAGTGTTTCTTTTATCGTTTTTTGACGCGTTTTGTCAAGTAATTCGCGTTCCTGGCCCGGTAAATCTTTTATCGAAGATTCGACGTCAGAATTAATATTTTCTAATTTACTCCGGGCATCCAGCAATGATGTTTTGATATTCTCGATGCTCTCCCGTATGTCGTTTTTGGTTGATCTTATTTGCCTGTCAATCGGTTCAAAAATCGGGTTTCGTTCCGGCGTGGTCGCCAAAATTTTATCCCGCTGCAACTGAAGTTTCGATAGGTTTTCAATTAAAGTATTTAATGCCGGATATCTTTGACCCAACGAGGCGGATACATTGAGCATGTTCTGTGAAGAATTAATGTTTCTTTCAATTCCATCCATGACGTTCAATTGAACATTAACCTCGTTCAGTTTTGCGCCGTTATCGCGAACATTGTCAAGATAAGCCTTTGTTTGCGACGAAATATCAGTAAGTGATTTACTGCTCCTGTACTTCTCCAGGTCGCTTTCCGAATGGTTCAGTTCGTCTGCAATTGACCCAATTCGTTTATCGATAAAATCTAACGTGTTTCGCGCGTTAAGGTTTCGTTCAGTGATGCTATAAGCCTTGTAATTCGCTATCACATCGTTAATAATGTCCTTTCCGCGCTGTTGAACATTGTCCTGTAAAGTCAGTCCAATTGCCGGGGCCAATTTATTTAACAGAACAGCATCAAGGTCCTTTTGGTATTTGCGGGCAACTTTGTTAGGATCACTGAGACTTATTGTAATTTCCGAGCCTGTATCTGCTTCCAAATAATTTGTCGGTTGCAGCTTCCACTTGCCCCAGTCATTGATAAATACGTCATTGAAAGAAAATTGTCTAAGGGTGCCATCCGATTTTTTTAAATAGAAGGACTTTAGGTCCTTTATTTTAATGACGAATCGGTGTCCCTGGAGTGTCCCTGTGGAGTCAAGTAATCTGAAAAGTATTGGACTACGCTTATAAAGATCGGTTTTTCCTAAACCATCTTTTTTCTGATAGGTAACCCATAATTGCAGGTCGCTAACTACATGGTCTATGATATTCCTTGATTTTAAAATTTCAAGTTCACTTTCGGCCAGTTTGGGCGGATCCATAACATCCAGTTCATCAAGTGTTGACTTGTTATCTTGTGTCTTCGTCCTATCCTTTACAAGGAGGGTTGCTTTTATCTCGTAAACTGTTGAACTTGAAATTTTTGTATAAATAAATGCTCCGGATACGGCGATGAGCATAAATAATACAAAAAGTGGCCAATGGTAAAAGTATGGGTTAAGTCCTTCCCTAAACGTAGGTGAACCATCCTTTTTCTTCTCCGTGATAAGGGGAAATAGGTCCGAAAGCTGTGCGCACATGGTACGATCAATAGCAAAATCAAAACTAAGATACCTCTTTTGTTTTAAAGTTTTAGAAAACAAGCACTTATTTTTAGATTTTTCTCCATATCCGCTCCTATTTACGATAGTTGGACTCTTTATCAACCTTGGAAGCGGACGGGTTGCCAGGCAAACCAGTAGCGATGCCCGGCGTTAGGATCAATACTGAGAAGATTAATTACTTTATAAGTATTTGCGATCATTAGCTCAATATTTGGCGGACAGATTCAAATTGCGCGTGGATGCTGATCCTTATAATTTAGGACCAGCCAGCATTACCGGATATAATCTCTACCAGAAACGATTTATGAAGATAGCACAGCTATGGGTGTAACCCGTATGGTCAATAAAATTATTATACTCTCCGGGCAATTTGTTCGGTGGCTCAGGCAGCGCGGGCTGACCGGGTTCGGACGATACGACCACGAAGTGTGTTGACGTAGGGCTTCAATAAAACAATCAGAATAAAGCGACCTTGTCATGCAAAGGGTCGCTTTGTTAATCTATTTGGCCGCAGCTACCTTTTTCGAAGTTGTTGTTTTAGTAGCCGGTGTCTTTTTAGCGGTATTCTCGGCTTTGGCTTTTGCAGTAATGGTTTTAGTTTTTTCGGATGCTTTAGCCTTTACATCAGCTACGGCTTTTTTAGCTTTTGCGGTATTATCCTTAGCTTTTGATTCAATCTCCTTAATCTTGCGTGCAGCCTTGGCTTTTACCCCGGAAACTTCTTTTTGAGTTGTCTTACCGGCAGACGCTGTTTTCCCATGCACCGCTCTTTTAACTGAGGCCGGCTTTTTCGCCGTCGTTTTGCCGGGAATAACTTTGTCCTTTATATGTTCAGCGGTTTCAACTGTTTTATCTTTTACTTCTTCAGCTGTCTCTTTGGTGCCATCCCAAAGATGCTCGATAGTCTCTTTTACCTTCTCGAAAAATCCCTTTTCTTCCGGTTTAGATGAATTGGTGCTCATGGTTTTAATAGTTAGATGATAGTCCATAAACGATAGCGCTCACGATTTGTTTGATTTCTGCGTTGCAGAAATCGTACTTTTGCCGGCTATGAAGTTCCCGAAGTTTGCCGACATGATCTTATTTGAGGACGACGATGTGATCGTGGTAAATAAGCCGCCTTTCCTAAGCTCGCTGGACGAACGGGAGGGGGGGGAGGCCAACCTGCTGCGCTTAGCTAAAGGCTACTGGTCCGATGCGCAGATCTGCCATCGTTTGGATAAGGAAACTTCGGGCGCGCTGATCATAGCCAAAAATCCTGATGCTTATCGTAATATATCGATACAATTCGAAAAGCGGCAGGTTAAAAAGGTTTATCATGCTATAATCGACGGCACACACGTATTCGACAACCTGATGGTCGATTTGCCTATACTTAATTCCGGCAGGGGAAATGTCAGCATCAGTAAACAGGAAGGTAAAATCGCCGAGACCTGGTTCCAGTCAATCAGGTATTTCAAACACTATACTTTAGTCGAATGCCGGCCAGTTACCGGCCGCATGCACCAAATACGGATTCACCTCGCAACACAACGGGCGTCCATAGCGGGGGATGATATGTACAAAGGTAAACCGGTCTATCTTTCGGCCATCAAACGCAAATACCACTTGGGCAAGGACCAGGAGGAGCAGCCCATCATGAAACGTTTTGCGTTACATGCTTACGAGGTAAGTTTTCGATTAATGGATGGCCGGGAAATTACCATTCACGCACCTTACCCAAAGGATTTTGAAACGCTGTTGAAGCTACTGGAGAAATTCGATAGTTAGTTGGCTGGTGTCCAGTGATTTGTGATTAGTTAACTGGGAATTAACACCAAGGTTGCAAACCACGAATCACAAGTTAACCAGTCACTAATTACAGCTTACCGAATCACTAATACCCCAAAATCTTCAACACCTGCTTACTGTTTTGCTCCTCGCCGAATACTTCGAAATTAAACGTTTCGTCTCTGTTGCGCCGGATGATCACATGCTTAGGTGACGGCAGCAGGCAATGATGAATGCCGCCATAACCGCTTAACACTTCCTGGTATGCGCCAGTGTTAAAGAAGCCCAGGTATTGCACCTTGCGGGTTTTTGGCATAAATACGCTATTCATGTGCGCTTCCTGGTTGTAATAATCCTGTCCGTCGCAGGTAATACCGCCCAGGTTCACGCGCTCGTATTCGGAGTCCCAGTTGTTGATGGGCAAAAGGATATATTTCTGGTTCAGCGCCCACACATCCGGCAGGTTGGTAATGAACGATCCGTCCAGCATCAGCCATTTTTCGCGGTCGTTCTGCTGTTTGCGTCCCAAAACTTTATATAAGATACCAGACGCCTCAGCAACGGTATATTTACCGAATTCGGTAATAATGTCCGGTTCAATAGTGTCATGTTCCGCGCAGATCTCCTTTATGCGGCTTACGATCTCGTTCACCATGTATTCATAGTCGAAATCGAAAACCAGCGAATCTTTAAACGGCATACCACCGCCGATGTCGAGTGTATCGAGATCAGGATTGATCCTTTTGAACTTACAGTACAACGTTACATATTTCTCCAGTTCATTCCAGTAATACGGGGTATCGGAAATACCTGAATTAATAAAGAAGTGCAGCAGTTTTACCTTAAAATTAGGATTCGGTTCGATCTTGCTGGTATAAAACTCGATAACATCCTCCATACGAATACCCAGGCGCGATGTATAGAACTGAGAATTAGGCTGCTCTTCCGCAGCTATGCGGATGCCGAGATTACAGGGACTATCTAACTCTACTTCATCATCGTAAATGTTGAATTCCTCCTTGTTGTCAAGCACGGGGATGATGTTCTTAAACCCGTCGTGCAGCATATCCACGATATAGGTTTTATATTGGTAGGTTTTAAACCCATTGCATATCACCGTCATATCCTTGTTCAACACGCCTTTTTTCTCCAGCGCATCAATCATGGGCATATCAAATGCCGATGACGTTTCCAGGTGGATGTCATTTTTCAGCGCTTCTTCTACGATATGCTTAAAATGCGAGCTTTTTGTACAATAGCAGTATTTATAACTGCCCCGGTAGTTATTTTTTACGATAGCCTGCTGAAAAAGAAGTTTGGCCTGCTGTATTTTTTTGGATACCATGGGAAGATAGGTAAAACGCAGCGGCGTGCCGTACGTTTCTATCATTTCCATTAAATTAAGGTCGTTGAAATATAATTCGTCGTCGATGATCTCGAAACCGTCCTGCGGAAAACCCACGCTCAGGTCAAGAAATTCCTGGTAGCTCTGCATTCTTTAACTTTTTCGCAAAAATGTCATTTAATACGGATAATTCAGGGGTGCGATAATACAAATTTTATCGCTCAATTGTAAATTATTAAATTGTTAATTGATTTGGTAGTTCATGGATCATGGTTCCTAGCAGATACGTTCATCGAAAGCTCAATTTGTAATGAGCTATTAACCATCAACTATGGACACACGGCCTACGTGCGCGGCAAATGCACTTCCGCCATCATACACCGGGCGCTGCCGCCGCCGTTCGCTTCTATGGTGCTTATATCTGCATATATTGGTTTACAGAATGAGCTTAAGATTGCTCTCTGTTCATAGTTCAACGAGTCCCATGCGCTTTTTGACATGACGAGCAGCCTTTCGCCGGCTTTATTTTGTGCCTCCAGCATATTGCCGGCAAAGTGGCTCATCTGGTCAAAAGTGATAGTAACAACTTGCTTTTGGGTTGATTGGAATGACGTCAAAACCGCTTCTTTTTCTTTTTTATCCTGGATGCAATCCATACATATGACTGCAAAACTGCTCGCTACGCACATCAGCACATTGGTATGATAAATATCAGTGCCCTTTTCGTCCACGGCGTGAAAAAGAACAGCTGTGTATCCGCTGTCGAGGCAAAATTCTTCCAAAACATCTTTATTGGTCCTGGGGGAAAGACAGGCATAGGCGATCTTATTCTCCCGGTCGAGCACCATGCTACCTGTGCCTTCAAGGAACTTATGCTCATGTTCAAAATGACTCAGGTCGATGACGTGTCTTACTTTAAATTCGTCTTCCAGTTGCGTTATGATATCCTCGCGGCGCTCCAGCCGGCGGTTTTCGGCCATCATGGGATAGAGAAATACGGTCCCATCTGCATGAAACGACACCCAGTTGTTCGGAAAGATCGAATCGGGCTTATGCGGCTCGGCGGTATCGTCAATCACGATCACTTCAACGCCGTTTTCTCTTAACAGGGCGACCATCTGATCAAATTCTCTTAGCGCCTTGTCCTGTACCTGTTGTTGCGCCGCATTCCGACTCTGGAAAGCGTTGCTGCCGGCCGTTTGTTCGTTAAAACCGAAATTCACCGGCCGGATCATTAGTATAGTGGATGTCGTTTGCTGATTGTTCATAGTTCATAGATTGTGGTTCATGGCACATTTGTCATAATTTGCAGATCCTGCTATGAACGATGAACCATAAACTATTTGCTTATATAATCGCGTCCCTCCGCAAGGGCATACTCATACAATGAAAACCTCCGCGGGCACGGGAAAGTTCAGATGAAGGCATTAAAATTAGTGTATCCTTCATGTCGTGCGGCTCCAGTTCGCCTTTTTCAAACTTTTGCAGCAGATCAGCTACTTTGATGACATCAAAGCCCTTCTTCTTAAAGGCATCCACCGTTTTGTCATTGCGGTCATAACCTAAAACCACACCTTCTTTTAATGCCAGCAGGTTGCACGAATCGGTCCATTGCTCGCGTGCATCATAAGGAAACTTATCGTTTCCGGAATAAATGAATTTGGTTTTTTTACCGCTTTGCAGATCGTTTTCGCTAATATCGCAAAGCAAGTCCTCCAGGCTCTTAAACACTTTTGGCTTCGACCGGCCTTTTTCAAATTGGGCTATCTCGGTTCTGTCCTTCGATTTCTTTTCCGTAAACCACTTTATAGCGTCGGCGTCGTCTTCGGAGTTTGAGGCAGCCGAAAGCGACCCCAGCATTACCCAAACATTCCGTTTTACCTGCGTGAAAATAGTATCGATATGCATATAGTCACGCTTGTGCGGTATCTTTACTATAGTTACTTTTTTTACCACATCATTATCGAACAGTAGTTTCATCGCTTCGTTAGCCCCGCTTATGGAAGTGCGCTCACTGCAGCCAATCACCACATGGTTAGGGCTTACCACCATCACATCGCCGCCTTCGAGCGTAGTTTTCCCGTCCTGATCCTCGCCGGGGCGCAAAAAATGATGTACGATTTCCGGTATCTCCAGGATATTATCACGGTACGATGCAAATAACGGATGATTAAAGAAAATGTATCTTGCCAGAAGCGTTTCGCGTGCGCGCGCTTTCTTTGCGGGCTTGTTCAATAGCATGTAGTTATTGATGGCAATGCCGATATCGCGCGAAAAGATCAGGTTGGGGATAGGGGCGAAAATCATTTCGTCGTGACCCATAGCGCCCGAAATGAAGATCTTTGCAAGTTCGACCGGCGTTGTACCTATTAATTTTTGCTGTAAGCGGTAGGTACAGTTTTCAATGGCACACACTGACGCCACTAATTTTTTCCGTATATCGTCTTCAATCAGTATATCGGCCAGCAGCGATTGTATTTCGATCACTTTGAGCGAAGCGTGAAAATCTTTGTTATCGGGCTTAAAAAAGGCCCGGTCAATCTCAGCGGAATCAATCTCATTCAGTTTGCCTTTGATCTTATCCGGATCGAGAAAATACATCAGCAGCTTTACATAATGGTCGTATTCGTTCCGCCGCATGGTGTCCAGGTGCACGATATCTTCGAACAGCCAGTCCTGGGCCTTAGAGGGCACTACTTTACCCAATCCGCTGTCGGGACTATGGATCAAAAGGCTGCGTAAATCGCCGATCTCGGACGTCACATCGATTTTAAAATCACTCTTCTTTTTGGTCATAAAGGCTATAATCAGGAACAAAGCTACCTTATTTAGAGCCAAGCGCCAAGCATCTGGAGTCAAGACCGAAGCTGATTGGGTTTAAATGCGTTAAAGCTACTTTTTCCGGCCTACTTGGCTCTTGGTTCTTCACTCTTGATTCTATTAATTACTTTTGCGCGATGAATTTTATTACCGAAGCTGTTGTAAAAGCCGTTAAAACGCTATACCAAACCGACCTGAACCCGGCAGATATAAACCTGCAGGAAACCAGGAAGGAATTTGAAGGACAGGTTACACTGGTTACTTTTCCGTTTACCAAATTTTCACGCAAATCGCCCGAGCAAACAGGGACCGAGATAGGGGAGTTCCTGAAAGATGAGGTTGAGGAAATCTCGGCTTTTAACGTCATCAAAGGTTTTTTGAATATTTCGTTATCGGATGCTTACTGGCTCGGTAAATTCTACTCTGAGATCCTCGCCGACGATTTTGCCCAATTCAAACCTAACGGCAAAAAAGTGATGGTCGAATACTCATCGCCCAATACCAATAAGCCGCTTCACCTGGGCCACGTACGTAATAATCTGTTAGGCTATTCGGTAGCAACCATTCTCCAGGCAGCCGGCTACGAAGTGATCAAAGCCAATTTAGTAAACGACCGAGGTATCCACATCTGCAAGTCGATGCTGGCATGGCAGAAATGGGGTAATGGCGAAACGCCGGAATCTTCTGGTTTAAAAGGCGATCACCTGGTAGGTAAGTATTACGTGCTGTTCGACAAGGAATATAAGCGGCAGATCGACGAACTGAAATCGTTCGGGCAAACTGAAGAAGAAGCTAAAAAGAATGCACCGATCATAAAAGAGGCACAGGAAATGCTTCAGCAATGGGAGGCCGGAAACGAGCAGATGATCGAATTGTGGAAAACCATGAATCTTTGGGTCGATGCGGGTTTTGCAGAGACATATAAACGCCTCGGCGTTGATTTCGACAAATATTATTATGAATCAAATACCTATTTATTAGGCAAGGATATTGTTGACGAAGGATTAAAGAAAGGCGTGTTCTTCAAAAAAGACGATGGTTCGGTTTGGATCGACCTGACTGCTGACGGTCTCGATCAAAAACTGTTGCTGCGGTCGGACGGTACTTCCGTTTACATGACGCAGGACCTTGGCACGGCACAGCTTAAATACGATGATTTCAAGATGGATGATTCGATCTATGTGGTGGGCAACGAGCAGGACTATCATTTTAAGGTTCTTTTCCTGATCCTGGAAAAAATGGGCAAAGCCTGGGCGAAAGGACTTTATCACTTATCGTACGGTATGGTCGACCTGCCTTCCGGTAAGATGAAATCGCGTGAAGGAACGGTAGTGGACGCTGATGACCTGATCGATGAAATGGAACAAACCGCACAAGCGCGCACCGAAGAGCTCGGCAAAGTGGAAGAGTTGACGGAAACGGAAAAACAGGATTTATACCATATCATCGGTATGGGCGCGCTGAAGTATTTCCTGCTCAAGGTCGACCCTAAAAAGCGACTGCTATTCGATCCAAATGAGTCTGTTGATTTCCAGGGGCACACCGGGCCGTTCATCCAGTACACGCATGCCCGGATTAAGTCGGTGCTAAGCAGGGGCTCCAAAGTTTTATCAGAGGAGAAGTCTGAAAGCTTGTTTCTTGCAGAACGTGAGCTGATTTTATTGTTAAATCAATTTCCGCCGGTAATTGAACAGGCCGCGAGGGACCATAATCCGGCGATCATTGCCAACTACGTGTACGAGGTAGCCAAAGGCTATAATAAGTTCTATCACGAACACTCGATATTACAGGCCGAAGATGAAGTGAAGAAGTTGTTTCGACTGCAGCTTTCAACAGCGTCAGCCAAAGTCATTCGTGAAGGTATGCGGTTGCTCGGTATCGAAGTACCGGAGCGAATGTGATGTCAGTTTACAGTTTTCAGTGGGCAGTTTGCAGTCAATTTTTCTGCCAACTGCAAACCGCCCACTGCTAACTAAATTATTTCCAGTGCCCTCTGTGCCAGCGGTAGCCGCGATCGTTATGTTCCCATGAGCCTCTGACATAAGTACGCCCTCTGCGTTCATGTTCCCAGTGGCCGCGGTTATGCATATAGTGCCCGCCGCTCCAAACCCAGTCGTCACCAACCCACACAGCGCCGTCGTAAGGCGGTGCGCCGGGATCGTAAATAACGTCGGCGGGCTGATCAGACACATAATATTCCCCGGCGCAGGACGTCAGGAATAGAGATGCTCCCAAAGCTGCGATCATTCCCAATTTTGTTAATGCTTTCATAATTACGTTTTTGTAAGCAGTATAAAGCATTGACAAATAAAAATGCAAAAAGTTTAAGCGAATTTGTCGGCCACCACCAGGTCTTTGCTGCCCGGAGTATACTTATAGAACCCGTTTCCCGATTTTACACCGAGATGGCCGGCCATAACCATATTGATGAGAAGCGGGCATGGCGCAAACTTCGGATTGCCGAAACCATCGTGCAGAACGCGTAAAATCGCGAGGCAAACATCCAGCCCCACAAAGTCGGCAAGTTGCAAAGGGCCCATCGGGTGGGCCATACCCAATTTCATCACGGTATCAATCTCCTGAACGCCGGCGACACCCTCGTACAAGGTATAAATGGCTTCGTTTATCATAGGCATAAGTATCCTGTTGGCAACAAAACCCGGGTAGTCATTTACCTCGACAGGGTCTTTTCCTAACTTTCCCGACAGATCCATGATCTGTCGCGTCACATCGTCACTCGTCGCATAACCGCGTATCACCTCAACCAATTTCATTACCGGAACCGGGTTCATAAAGTGCATACCGATCACTTTTGACGGATCTTTGGTAACGGAAGCGATCTGGGTAATCGAAATAGAAGAAGTGTTTGAAGCCAGGATCGTATCTTTCCCGCATATGTCGCTCAGTTGGCGAAAAAGTTTTAGTTTAATTTCCCGGTTTTCGGTAGCTGCCTCCACAACCAGGTCGGCATTTTTGGCGCCGGATTGCAGGTCGGTGAAAGTAGAGATATTACCTAATGTATCATTCTTTACTTTTTCGTCTATGGCACCCTTTTTAACCTGCCGATCTAAATTACCGGCAATGGTGTGCAGTGCTTTCTGCAGCGCATCGTCGCTGATATCGACCAGGGCGACTTTGAAGCCACTTTGAGCGAAGGTATGTGCAATGCCGTTGCCCATGGTGCCCGAGCCAATCACCGTTATATTTTTCATAAAGCTGGTTTGAATAATTGTACTGCTAAGGTGAGGCAAATTCTTCACACCTCAAAATGGATGTGTCCGCCCGCGTCGATAACCGTTTTTTTATCAACTTTTTTATAATTCGGTATATGCCCCAGCAACTCAATGCCGGTGTGTTCAAGGATATAATCTTTAGTGTAGATATCCTTATTCCCGTTAAAAATTATACCTTTTACCGGTATACCATATTTTTCGAGCGCAAAGATCGACAGCAATGTATGATTAATGCTGCCGAGGTAGTTTTTTGAAACCAATACCACTTCCGCCTCCAGATTTTTGATCAGGTCGATGATCATAAAATTCTTTGCTAACGGCACCATCAAGCCGCCGGCTCCTTCGATAATCAGCGTGTTATCGGTCTCGGGCAGAACGAAATTTTGCGGATCAATAACAACGCCGTCTATAGCGGCCGATTTGTGCGGCGAAAACGGCTGCGTAAGCCGGTAAGCCTCCGGGTAAAACCTGGTTATGGGATTGGATGTGAGGTTTTTCACCGATAAGGTATCGCTTTTGTCGAGGTCGCCTGACTGCACAGGCTTCCAGTAATCAGCTTTTAATATTTCTAAAAGAATTGCCGAAACCAGCGTCTTGCCGATGCCTGTCCCGATCCCTGTCACAAAAAAACGCTTATTAGCCGGCATAACTGATTTTAATTAAAGTATCTGTCAGCAAAGTCAATTCTTCGCTGGTATTGAACGAGTGCAAAATAACCCGTAGTCTTTCAGTACCGGCCGGAACAGTAGGACTTAGTATCGGCCTCACATCTAAACCGGCGGCTTGCAATTCAACCGCCATCATCTTTGTTTTTTCGCTGCTTCCTACAACAAGGCTTTGTATGGCGCTGTCGCTGGGCAGTAATTTCAACCCGGTAAGGCCTCGTAAGCTGTTTTTGAAACGGGCGATATTCTTTTTTAGTTTATCTACTTCAGCGCCGGAGTTTGGCAGCATTTGATAAGCCATACGAATAGCGGCCAGCTGATGAAACGGCGCCGCTGTGGTATAAATGAACGACCTTGAAAAGTTGACCAGGTACTCGCGCAGCAGGTTCGTACCTAAAATTACCGCTCCATGGCAGCCCAAAGCCTTGCCAAAGGTTACGATCCTGGCGAACACGCTATCTTCGGCCTCAAGTTGGCAAATCAGCCCTCTTTCATACAGACCGACGGCATGCGCCTCGTCGACGACAACGCTTGCACCGTAGGCTTCGGCCAGGTTCAGCATTTCCGGCAGGGGAGGGCTGTCGCCATCCATCGAGTACACGCTTTCGACCGCTATATAGCACCGGCCTTTGGCGTTCCTGAGCTTTTCTTCCAGGCTTTGCAGGTCGTTATGCCTGAAGCTGTAACGATTGGCAAAGCTGAGGCGCGCACCGTCGATGATGGAAGCATGGATCAATTCGTCGGTAATAATCGTATCGCCTTTTTGCGGGAGACAGGAGAACAACCCTACATTGGCATCGTAGCCCGAATTATAGATCAGTGCCGCTTCGGCGTTATGAAATTTGGCTATGTCGCGTTCAAGATTTTCGGTATAGGACAAATTTCCGGATAATAACCGTGAACCCGTAGAACCGTTTAGCCCAGTACTTCGGGACGTGATTTCATTCTCGACTTTCTGGTTCAATATGGCCGATCGCGCAAATCCAAGGTAATCGTTCGAACAAAAATCGGCAAGGCCGCTTTCAGGCTTTAAAGCCCTGTAAGTACCTTTTGCTTGCCTTTCCGCAAGTTTTTGCCTGATCATATCCTCCGGACGCTCCAACGAGATAGAATTTTGTCAAAAATAAAAAAAGCGACCCAAAGGCCGCTTTAAAATATTGTGACGAAAAAAGGCCTCAGTTGCCTCCGCCGCCCTGGCGCATCCGGTTCATCCTTTCCTGCATCATCTTATCGTACTCAGCAGCCTGGTCGGATGTCAAAATCGCTTTAATTTTATCGTTAGTGGCCTGCATTAACGGGCGCATAGATGAAAAATCACCGCCTGCATTACGTATGCTATCTACTTTGGCAGACAGCGCCCGGTAAATAACAGTAACTTTAGCTGTCTGATCGTCAGTAAGCTTCAATTGTGTTTGTAACTGCTTCGCCCTATCCTCGGGACTTCTTCTCATGCCGCCACCTTGTGCGCGGCTTACCGCTGTCAATCCCAAAAGGACACAGCATATCAACAAAAATTTCTTCATCATTTAGTTTTTTATCTATGATAAAGTTATGGGCTTATAGTTTAAACGCACCCGTGTAACTTAATTGTTGCCTTGTTCCAGTTTTGAGATCGAACGCTGCATTTGCGCCATCATCGATGTAAGGCTTTCCATTGTCGGTTCCGGTGCGGGCTCGGGCAAATGCGTTGAAATATAACCTTTCGCCTTCCAAATTTCCAGTATGTCCTCGCCGTTTATCTCATACGGTTCGTAAACAGGGTTGTCGGATACCAGCTTAAGTTTTTTCTGATCCCTGAATTTTCCGGTTACGCGCTTATAAACCACGCCATCGTTTTTGGATACCACCACATAAGTTTCACCCGATTTTAGGTCGCTCCAGTTTTGCAGGTATTCACCTATAATAATAGTACCGGAAATCAGCGGCAGCATAGAGTCGCCTTTGATCTCAAAAGCACGATAGGTACCATTTCTGAACATCGGCAGATGAAATTTCGGTAGTTGCGCTACATATTCCGGGTCGGCATAGCCGTTTAGGTAGCCGGCGCTCGCTTTTAACGGCACCATTTCGATATTCTCATTGTCGTCCTTGTCGACCGATATGCTTAAAATGCGCAGGTTGGACGGATCACCCTTGGGTTTCGGCGCCCATTTTTCGTCTATCGTCTCGTTAATGAAATCATCAACGGTTATATCAAAAAACGATGCTATGTTTTTTAGCAAATCATACTTCGGCTCCGCTCTCTCTTCTTCGTAGGCGCCTACAAGCGATCTTTTGATACCTATCTGGTCTGCAAACTGTTGCTGGGTCAATCCCTTCTTTTTCCGGAGGAATTTAATATTGGACGAAATTTTTGACATAAAATTTGGAATTGCTAAAATTATTAGTAACTTTATGCTCATAAAATTAGTAATTATTTT
Source organism: Mucilaginibacter sp. (assembly GCA_035547095.1). Lineage (GTDB taxonomy): Bacteria > Bacteroidota > Bacteroidia > Sphingobacteriales > Sphingobacteriaceae > Mucilaginibacter. The sequence continues at coordinate 2,036 of DASZVE010000082.1, read as the reverse complement.
TTATCCACCAAATTTTTATTTCTATGAAACGCTTTATTTATATCATAACCGACCGGAACAGGAATAATTTGCACGTGGGACTGTGCTCCGATTTGTTAAAGACCCTGCAATTCTACCAGCAAATGCCTACGTTATTTTTTGATAGCGCGCAGCAGTTGAACCGGCTGGTTTACTTCGAGGAAATCAATAACGAAGAGCAGGCGATGGAGCGTTTCCAGTTCGTAAGTACATTTACACGCCCGCAAAAAGAAAAGATGATCAGGTCTGTTAACCCTGACTGGATAGACCTGACCGTCGGACTGAATTTTGAAAATCATAACAGGGCAAGAACTATGATCCGCCCATCGGTAAGCGCAGCACGCAAACTGGTTACTTTTTAATAAATTTCAGGGCGCCCGAGTTCATACAATAGCGTTTGCCGCCGCGGTCGGCGGGGCCATCGTCGAAAACATGGCCAAGGTGCAGGCCGGTGCTTTTCTCGACCACCTCGTCGCGCTCCATTCCAAGGCTGTAGTCCTTAACGATGGCGATCTTTGATGCGTCGACAGGTTTTACAAAACTTGGCCAGCCCGTATGGCTGTCGAATTTGTCATCCGAACTAAACAGAACCTCGCCGGTAGCCGCGCTGACATAAACCCCCTTTTCGTGATTATTCCAGTACGCATTATGGTAAGGAGGCTCCGTACCCTTATTGACCATAATCTCATATTGACCGGGGGTAAGTATCTTTTTCCAGTCGGCAGCGGTTTTCTTCTTTGACTGAGCCCGACTGATCTGTGCACCCGATACCAGGATTGCGCAAACTACTGCGATAAATATTTTGAACTTTTTCATACCAGGATTTACGTAGGAAAACCCGGCGCGGTTTGCCGGAAGGCTTATCATGATCAAGGCGTGGTATTTGGCATCAAAACGCTGCCGACAACGTGAAGTACACCGTTACTTTGCTCTACATCGAATTGTGTGACAACGCTTTCACCGCCCTGTTCGTCGGTGAGTACAATATTGCGGTTTTCGTTAATATGGGCAGTTAATGTGCCGCCTGAAAGCGTTTGTAACGAAGCCTGCCCGTTGCCGGCTTTTATCTGTCTGGCAATGTCCTTTGAGCTCAGTTTTCCCGCGATAATATGGTAATTAAGCAATTTTACCAACTCGGTTCTATGCGATGGCAGCAGCAGGGTGTCTAATACGCCTGCGGCCAGTTTTTCAAACGCTTTATTCGACGGTGCAAAAAGTGTAAAAGTGCCCGACGTTAAATTTTCCATCAGCCGGGCGCTGTCTAAAGCTGTTACCAGTACCGAAAAATCGCGCGCATGCGAAAGATTTTCGGCAATGCTTTTGGCCGAACTCATTACCGTACCGCCGATATCCCTGGTTTTAAAAGGCCCGTGTGCAGCGGTATCGGTTTTTTGGGCCAGCACCAGCAAACTGCTGAAAAGAAATATTACGGTTAAAGTTATTTTTTTCATCTCGATAATACAGGGATACGCAAGCCAGTTTTACCATCCCGGAGTGAACCCTAAGCCGAATACCGGTTTGCCGATGTCGGTCCTGTTAAACGGCACGGCCAGGTAAGGCTCGAGCACGAAATAACCAAACAGGTTAACACGTAATGATATACCCGCGCTCAACGCCGGAACTTTTGAATATATCGGGTTGTAGACCTTGTTGCCATGTGAATCAACCGCTTGCTGGCCGGTACTTGGATCGATAACGGGGGTATAACCAAGTATGCTCGGGTTGGTTTTAAACTCTACCTTGTCGTTGTTGTTCCAGGCCAGGCCGGCATCGAAAAATGCGTTCAGCTCGGTAAAAAAGAATTTCGATTTGATCTGTGACAGCTTTTCGGGGCCGGTAAACGGTAAGCGAACCTCAAAATTGGCAATCGCTATATGGTTGCCCGACAGGTCGTCGATTGTAAAATTGTTCGTCGGCGTTTTATTACTGCCATTGTAAAAAGTCTGCGCCTCGTAGCCACGGATATAGAAAGGATAACCCAGGTACAATGGGTAAAGCTGGTTGGGCGCTCCAAACCT
>DASZVE010000081.1:0-26579 GCA_035547095.1 Mucilaginibacter sp. | reverse complement strand
CGCCGGGCTGCCGTTTTTCGCGCTGATGCCCGAGCTATTGACCAGCGGGATCAGGCCGGCCGGTGTATTGACCAGGTCGCCCTTGCTGTCTTTGACGGTTGCAGGAACGTTGGCCGGCGTATAATAGGTGCCGTTGTAATTAATAGCATCAGTATTTTGATTGAATGCAGCGCCCAGGTCAAATTGCCAGCCGCTTTGAAGCGCCTTAAAAACAATGGCATCGTGCCGGCGTGCTTGTTGGGTCCAGTCGAGGTTGCCGAGCAGGCGTTCATCATCATAAACCAGTTCCTGTCTTCCAATCCTAATGCCTAAATAGTCCAGGGGCGATTTTTTAAAGGCGGTGTCTTGTTTATTGGAGAGGATGAGTTCGGCCCATGCTTCATGAACTTCGAGGCGATTGCCGTCGGTGATGGTTGTTGTAGAAGCATCCTGTCCCCAAAGACGCACGTCCTGAACCGAGGTATGGAAAATTAATTTGCCTGAGCGGTAGTCGAAGATGATCCTTGTGCGCTGCGAGATAAATGCTGCATCCTTGTTATTTGCAGATTCAAGCGTGCCGTAGCCGTCACGCAGTTCGCCGCGGGTGCGCAACTGACCTGATAACGATAACTGCGCTTTCGCTTTTTGAGCAGATAAACCGACGAAAAACAGAAAAAGAACGGGAGTGTATTGATTTAATACATTTTTGTACATTTGATTTAGTTTTTTAATTGTTAAAGCAAGAAAAACTGTTAACCCTGCCTGGACTGCGACCTCCGGGCGGGGATTTTTTTTTGATCTTTATTCAGGTTTGGCCATAGGCGTTAAATTTTATCTGTGTGTACTGTTTGTGTCGTCGATTTGATATAAATATACCGTTATTAATGCGTTTTGGCAACTAATTCGGCTGTTTAGTGTAATTTTTATGATTTAAATTATACAAAAGTTGATTTTTTATAAAAATTTGAATTTGAATAAGGCGTGAAAGATGAAAAATGACAATTTATAAAAAATAATACATAGTAAACATGGCGTGTATTTGATAAAAATCTAATATTAATTGCATTTTTGCTACAAAACATTCTAAAAAAAGGAAGTTATTGAACAAAAGTTTCGAAAATGGCGCTAAAATTGATCGTTTATAATCTGTAAATAACTTTTAGTCGGAATAAATCGGGTTGTTTTGTTGTAAAGTGTATATATTACACCTATTGTCGATAGAAAATGAAGAAAAATGCTACTATATGCGATGCAAGCAGTTGTTTTATGTGCCGGAATTGCCAGAAGGCATGGCAACCCGCCATTGCTTTGGGTAAAAAGAACCAAAAGCTCCGAAAGGGTGAGGTGCTTTTTAAAGAGGGCGACCCCGTAACCGGAGTCTACTTCGTCTATTCCGGGAGTGTTAAGGTGTATAAAAGGTGGGATGAGGATAAAGAGTTGATCGTTCGTTTTGCAAAAGACGGCGCGATATTGGGCCATAGGGGATTGGGTAATAATTTTGTTTATCCCATATCGGCCGCGGCGCTTGAACCAAGTGTGGTTTGTTTTATCGATACCGAATTATTTGAGGCTACACTGAAAACAAATGCTGAGTTCAGTGCGCAATTGCTGCAGTTTTTCGCGCAGGAGCTTTGTGAGTCGGAGCGAAAGATGCGCAACCTGGCACATATGCCGGTAAAAGGCCGGGTGGCCGATGCCCTGCTCCATTTAAGTGAACTGTTCGGCGAAGATGAGAAAGGCTTTATTAACATCGACCTGAGCCGCCAGGATCTGGCCTCATTCGCCGGCGCCACCTACGAAACCGTTTTTCGGATGATCAACGAGCTTGTAAAAGAGAAGCTCATTAAACTTTCCGGCAAAAGCATCGCAATAACCAACCGAAAAGGTATGGCAAAACTGGCGGCCGATTAAGCAGCAACGCCGATATACACTCTTCCGTCCTGAATCTTTACAGGATAGGTTTTGATCTGAAATTCTTCCCCGCTCAGACATTCACCGGTGAGCAATGAAAACGTCTTCTTGTGGAAAGGGCAGGCTACTTTCGGCTCGCAGGCTTCGCCCGTACTGCCGATCATGCCGCGTGACAAAACCATTTGCTGCTTATGGGGGCAAAGATTCTGCGTGGCAAACCATTCGCCCCGGCGCGAAAAATTATAGATCGCAATTTGCTCATCGCCGTGCTTCACACAAGCGCCGCCATTTTCGGGTATGTCGTCGCAATAGCAAGCCATCACCCATTTCATATCTGCTAACGTTTCCATATGGTGTTTTTTTCTAAACTCTAAAACCTAAACTCTAATAAACTAAACCCAATGACTCAATGACCCAATGCCCCAATGGCAAAATCACCATTTCGCTTTCAACTGTTCGCGCATCGGCTCAAATTTTACGGTCGGATCTTTTTCTTCCGGCGCGTTGATAAAATGAGCGAAACGCTTCCGCAATTCCGGGCTGTTCACCACTTCTGTCCATTCGCAGTGATAGCTGTCGATCAGCGATTGCATTTCTTCCTCCAGTTGTGCTCCTATGCCAAGGCTATCGTTGATCACCACGTTCTTCAGGTAGCTTAAGCCGCCTTCCATTTTGTTCAGCCAGGTTGCGGTGCGGGTCAGCGGGTCAGCCGTTTTGATGTAGAACATCAGGAAGCGGTCGAGATACTTCACTAATGTTTCCTTGTCTATATCGCTGGCCAGCAATTGCGCGTGCTGCGGTTTCGAGCCGCCATTCCCGCATACATACAGGTTCCAGCCTTTTTCGGTGGCGATGACGCCAAAGTCTTTCGATTGCGCTTCGGCACACTCGCGGATACAGCCGCTTACGCCGCCCTTTATCTTGTGCGGGGCGCGTATGCCTTTGTATCTTTCCTCGATCTCGATGGCGAACGAAACGCTGTCGTGCAAACCGAACCTGCACCAGGTGCTGCCTACGCAGCTTTTCACCGTCCGGAGCGCTTTGCCATAGGCGTGGCCGCTTTCAAATCCGGCATCGATGAGTTCTTCCCATATCAGGGGCAGATCGTTCAAGTGTGCGCCGAACAGATCGATACGCTGCCCGCCGGTTATTTTCGTATAAAGGCCATATTTTTTTGCGACCTGGCCCAACACGATCAGTTTATCAGCGGTGATCTCTCCGCCCGGCACACGCGGAACTACTGAATAAGTGCCGCCCTTCTGGATGTTGGCCAGGAAGCGGTCGTTGCTGTCCTGTATCGTATCCTGTTTAACGATCACGTCGTTCCACAGACTCGACAGGATACTGGCAACCGCTGGTTTGCAAACCTCGCAGCCGTCGCCATTGCCAAAATGATCCAATACCAGGTCGTAACTTTTCAGCTTATTTATCTTAACCAGGTCGTAAAGTTCCTGTCTTGAATAGTCAAAATGTTCGCAAACAACGTTCTTGATGTACTGACCGTTGGCCTTCATCGTGCCTGCGATCAGATCTTTCACCAGCGGAACGCAGCCGCCGCAGCCAGTACCCGCCTTTGTGCATTTTTTTATACCGTCAACCGTTGTGCAGCCGTCGTTCACCGCATCGCATATTGCGGCTTTGGTCACTGCCTCGCACGAACAGATCAGCGCATCGTCGGGCAAGCTCAATACACCTGCGCCTTCGTTTGCAGCCTCGCCGCGCGAACCCAGTATCAGGTCCTCGGGGTTTGGCGGCAAAACGATCTTATTATTGACGGTCTGCAGCAGCATGTTGTAGGCATCAGCTTCGCCGATGAGGATGCCTCCAAGCAGGTATTTGCCGTCGTTGCTGATATTGATACGTTTGTAAACGCCTTTATGTGTGTCCTCGAAAATGATGGTCCGGCAGTCGGGCTCACTTATAAAGGCATCGCCGAAGCTGGCCACGTCAACACCGATCAGCTTCAGCTTGGTGCTCATATCAAAACCGTGGAATGACTTTTCTCCTCCGATCAGTTGCGATACCACTACATCGGCCATTTCATAGCCCGGCGCAACCAGGCCGTAGATCATGTTTTCGTACAAAGCGCACTCACCGATAGCGAAGATCGACGGGTCGCTTGATTGCATTTTTTCGTTGACGATGATGCCTCCACGCGAGCCGGTCTGCAGGCCGGCGAGTTTAGCCAGTTCGTCGCGCGGGCGGATGCCCGCGCTGATGACCAGCATGTCAATTGCTAAAGAAGTATCGTCGTTAAATTTCAAGGCGCTTATTTTATGATCGCCCGCCAGGTGAGATGTGCTTTTATTTAAGTGAATGTTTAATCCCAGTTGCCTGAGTTTGGATTGCAGCATGGCGCTTCCGGCCGAGTCGATCTGTCGGGGCATCAGGCGGGGTGCAAATTCGATGACATGAGTTTCGCTGATGCCGAGATCGATCAGCGCTTTGGCGGCCTCCAGGCCAAGAAGGCCGCCGCCCATCACGGCGCCCCTCCTTGCATCAGTTGCGTAGGCCTTGATCAGGTCGAGGTCTTCGATGGTGCGATAGACAAATACACCATCCTTTTCGACCCCGGGAATATCAGGTACAAAAGCCGACGAACCTGTGGCCAGTACCAGGTAATCATATTTTAGGTTTAGTCCTTTTAAAGAATGAACGGTTTGCGCTGTCCGGTTGATCTCCTGTATCGGATCATCGAGATGAAGCGTTATATTGTTGTCGTCATACCAGGATTCCGCCGATAGCGAAAGGTCATCAGCCGATTTGCCGGCAAAGTATTCGCTCAGGTGAACCCTGTCATATGCACGGCGTGGTTCTTCGCCAAACACTACAATTTTGTAGCTTGTTGACCTGGATACAAGCTTCTCGCAAAATTTGTATCCAACCATACCGTTGCCAACTACTATAATGGTTGGTTTCGACATATTGATTTTTAAATGTTAAAGCAATTTTTTCAGTAAATACACCCAAGTTGCGACCAAAAATGTATTTACAATAGCAATGTTAGGCAATTTTATGATATTTGTCAACAAAACAGGCATTATTTTCCGTTATTCTGGAAATTTTTATGATAATTATAATAATTGACCGTAAAATAGCTTCTGTTTTTAGATAATTTCATGGTTTATGTGGTTTTAATTAACTTATTTTTGTATTGATAGATAATTTTAATGGCATTTTGTTGTTTTATGTCAAAAATTTGGGGTCAATCATTGCGAATATGGATGTAAATGAGGTTTTGCCGGAGTTGTTTGTGCTGGGCGCTGGTCCCGGGGACCCCGAACTGCTTACCGTTAAAGGGTATAAGATACTACAGCAGGCGGATGTAGTGCTGTATGATAACCTGGCGAATAAGGAATTACTCGATATCGCCCCGGAATGGGCCGATAAAATATATGTAGGCAAGCAACCGTACGGACAATATACCCCGCAGGAATCTATCCTGGAGATGATAAAGCACTTTTGTTTTACCAAAGGGAAGGTGGTGCGGCTGAAGGGCGGCGACCCGTTTATTTTCGGGCGAGGTTTTGAGGAGATTGTTTATGCAAGGCAGCTCGGTATCAAAACGCATTTTATACCTGGTATTACCAGTATGCAGGCCTGCGGACTGGAAGATATACCGCTTACCCATCGTGCGGTGAGCGAAGGAATATGGGTGGTTACAGGGACGAAAAAGGACGGCTCGCTTTCTGCCGATCTGCGCCTGGCTATGCAAAGCAATGCAACGGTCGTCGTTTATATGGGTATGAAACAACTGGCTTCAATAGCCGATACGTATATCAATGAAGGCCGGGGAGATACGCCTGCGGCGATTATACAGCATGCGTCGCTTAATCATCAAAAGTCGGCATCGGGGTTGGTGAAAGATCTGGCGGCGATGGCCGAAAATAATAGATTGACTCATCCTGCTATAATAATTATAGGGTACGTAGTCGAGTTGAAAAATATGCTAAATATGGACGAACATGAAGGTACGTATTAAAGGAAATTCGTTGAGGTACAGGCTTTCGATGCCTGATGTGGCGCGGTTTGGACGGGATGGCTATATAGAAGAGGCCGTTGATTTCGGCAAATCGCGACTGATTTACGCGCTGCAAAAAAGCACGGCCGAGAAGCTTGAGGCTGAGTTTACGGATAACAGGATCGTTGTTTTTATGCCGCAAAGTTGGGCTGATGAATGGATTGAAACCGACGTTGTCGGCTTCGAACAGAAGGGACCACTTTATATACTTATCGAAAAGGACTTTCAGTGCCTCGACAACGTGTCGGAAGATCAAAGCGATAACTATCCTAATCCAAATTTGGTTTGTTAACCTCCTAATCAAATTTCAGTCGTCGTTGTTGTTTCGCTCCGGACCGCCCTGGATCCCGGTCGTATCCGTTCTGATTTCGGTATGACGGATAATGCCGCCGGATGTACCGGTCTGTTTGGAGAAGAACAACACAACTACGCTAAATCCGATAACGAACCATGACAGCAAACCTGAATATGATTTTTGTTTCCAATTTGCCCAAAGCGCAATAACGGAAAAGCCTCCAAGCAAATAAAGAATTATCGAAAAAGTTTCAGCCGCTTCTTCGTGGGCATGGATCAGCCGTTCACTAATGCCCGGCAGATGTTCAATCGCTTCCTCCGCGCCATCTCCCGTTGAGGATGCCGCTATTGCAGACAATGCAGCGATTATAAAAATGACAAAAGATGTTCTTTTTACGATTTCTGAGCGAAATATAAACCCTCCTATCAGTACCAAAAGCCCTGCTATCGGAAAAATGATGGGTAAGTGATTCAGCAATAAGTGATAATGAGCGGCATTCATGACTAAACCTATTTAACTATGTTCTTTGTAATTATTCTCCTGTTCTGGAAGGGAAGATCAGAAGGGGCAGCTTCTGATCGTGCAACGCCGCACGGGTGGTGCTTTTATGGAACATCCTTTGCAGTAAGCTATACTGCCGGTGCGTCATAGCCAGTAAATCGCAACCATTTTTCTTGCATTCGCGATTAAGCCGCGAAAGCACGCTTCGGCCTTTAACGGCATGATAACCCATGTTGACGATGCGTTTACCATTGTGTAATTTCTCCATAAGGGCCCGCTTTGACTCATCGTCGTAATTTTCACCTGCCGTTATTACATGGACAATCTCGATACTGAACCTGAATCGCTCCGAAAGATGAGCAAGAAGGTGAAATGCCTGTATTTCGGAATCGTCGAAATTTACAGCGAACGTAACTTTCTCCAACTGAGCGGGCCGCGATTGTAAGGGAACGATTAAAACGGGTGCTTTAATTTTTTCGATTACCTCGGTTATCCGATTGCCCATAAGCAGGCGGCCCAGGCTTGTTTTTCCCGTCGATCCCATTACAACCAATTCAATGTCCTTTTTTTCAACCAATTCTTTGACATTGACTCCCAGATTCCCTTCACCCAATTCGGTTTCAATGACCGGCTTAAAATCATTTGAATCGTTTTGCACTGCCTTATCTTCCAGGCGTTTTGCAAATTCCGAAAGCGTTTTTTTGAGTTCCTCATCTATTCTCGCCAATGGCTCCGGTTCAAAATGCTGGCCTGTGTAAGTATCATAGGGAATTACCGGAACGCCAAGGTAACTGTGATATATAACCAGGGCAGCCCGGCTCTTTTCAGCAAGTAACAAAGCCCATTCCGCAGCCCGGAATGAGTTTTCTGAAAAATCGGTCAAAACGAGAATATTCCCCATGATCAAAGCCCGGAAGTATGATTTACTGTCACAAATATTCAGGATGTTTTACAGCGGATAAATGATGCAAGTCAGGCTACTAAATGACATAAATCATTTGAAAACAGGCTTTTGTGCTCAAACTTTGTTCGAGTAACCATTCTAAAAAAGTATTCAAGTCATGAAAAAACTATTGTATTGCCAGGCGGTGGGCGCCCTGATGGCTTTGTTGTCGGTGCAAGGCTCATTTGCCCAGGAAGTGACCAAAGTGGACACTCTGCCTATGGTTGTAATCACAGCCAAATCGTATGTGAACCAAAAAGTTACCGACGCGTTTCATGAAAAATTCAAAGATGTGGTAAGCCATACCTGGTATCAGATCGATAAAAATTACCTGGTAAAGTTTATCTCCAACGATCAAAAGAATCACGCGCTGTATGATAAGAACGGGTATCTGTATTATCATTTAGCGTACGGGACCGAAAAACACCTGCCGGCCGAGATTACGGAAAAGATACACAACAAATATGAAGGCGGTAATATAACAACCACCATCCAGGTAAACCAGGACAACCGGAGTATATGGTTAGTAAATGTGGAGTACGGCAAACTGCTGGTGCTTGTGCGTGAAGAAAACGGGGATATACGCGAAGTGGAACGCGTTCGCCAAAGCAAATAGCACCTGCCGGCGAAGCTGTTGTTCGTAATAACGGCAGCTTCACCATTTACCCGAGGATCAATTCAAATCTAAAAATAGGCAATTATGAAAACCTTACTGTCATTCGCCGTTTTGAGCATGGTGCTCATGATGGGCTGTGCCACATCGAAAATCACTTCATCGTGGAAAGCGCCCGACGCCGTGCCCCAGCGCTACAACAAGATCATGGTATTGGGCCTGATCCGCACTGCCGACAGGACGCTGCAGGAAAACATGGAAAATCATATGGTGGGAGACTTGCGTGCATTAGGATATAATGCTGTATCGTCGCTGCAGGAATACGGCCCGAAGGTTTTCGATGGCATGGATGAGCAGACGGCGATGAATAAGCTAAAAAACAGCGGCGTAGATGCGGTGATAACCATCGTTTTGCTCGACAAAGAAAAGGAAAAGAGTTACGTGCCAGGCCACATTTATTATTACTCGCCATACAGCTATTACTACAGGCATTTTTGGGGATATCACACTGCCATTTACAGGCGCATTTACGAGCCGGGGTATTATGTAACGAACACACGCTATTTCTGGGAAAGCAATGTATACGAAATGGATACGCAGAAACTATTATTTTCAGTTCAAACGCAATCGTTTAACCCGTCCGATTCCGAAAGCCTTGGGCATGAATATGGCCAGCTCATCGTCAAAAGTATAACAGAGCACGGCCTTTTGCGATGAGCCCTGCCCGGCGACAGCATAATTTGCCTTTACCACAAATTCCCGGGCGAACGTAATCTATGCCGACGCTGAACCGGTGTAAAGCTTGGTGTAATATTCGTCGGCCATGCGATTGCTGTCAAATTGCGGAATTACATCGGTCATGCTTTTTTTCATTATATCGGCCCATTGCAGCGGCCGGTCATAATACATCGGTATCACTGTCTCAGACAGTAATCTATAAAGATTATGGGCATCGGTTTCGTCCTGCTGAAACTTGTGCTCAGTCACTTCGGTGTTGGGGATTATAAAACTGTTTACTCCATCGCGTGCAAATTCCGGGAACCAGCCATCGGGAATGGAAACATTGACACAGCCATTCATAGCCGCCGACATGCCGCTGGTTCCCGATGCTTCGTGAGTTAACCGGGGCGTGTTCAGCCAAACATCGGCGCCCTGTTTAAGCAAGCGTGACAGCTTCAATTCGTACCCGGTAAGGATGGCACAATTCGGAAAGGCCTTGCATAGGTTTACAATCTTATCAAAACTTGCGATCGCTGGGTAATCCATAGGATAGGGTTTCCCTGCCCAGATCATTTGAACCGGTCGCATCTCATCGGTCAGCAGTTTATAAAAGAAATCCATGTCGTGCAGCAAAAGCTCCGACCTTTTATATCCTGCGAATCGCTTTGCAAATACTATCGTCAGTACATCGGGGTCCAGCAGAACGCCGCATTGATCGGCCACTTCATCAAACAGCGCCACCTTACCGGCTTTTTTTCTTTCCGCTAACGCCTTGTCGTCATTAGCTTTAAGCGCTTCGTACATTTCTCTATCCGCCCAATACCAATAATTCTGAGCATTGGTGATCGATACAAGTTCACACACATCGCTAAACCCGCTCCACATTTCCTTCAACGTGTTCAAATGTATGTTGGAAACCGCATTGGCTTTACCCGCAAAGCGAAGCGCCGTTAAAGTATGGTCGAGGTAATCCTTACTTTGCGTTATGTTTTTCATTTGTTCTAAAGGAATTTCACCGGCGAAACCCATTTTATGCAGCAGGTAAATATCCGATTTAAGGTTGCCGCCCGGTTCGGGCGTATGGTTCGTAAAAACAACTCTTTTTCGTATCTCCGCAATAGATTGATATTTCCTGAACAGATAAAAAATGAGCGGCAATGCATGCGATTCGTTCAGATGGTAAACTTCGGGTTGAAAGTTTAGCTGTTCAAGCAATTTCGCTCCGCCCTCACCGAGTAGTATTGCGGCGGCAGCCTGGGTTTCAGGATTACAGTCGTAAAGTTTGTGGGAAACGGTCCGGGCAAGATGATCGTTCTCCGGCAAATCTGTTGTTAAAAAAAAGAGGGGAGCAGTTTTAAATATCTCGGGCGGCAGGTAAAAAGCGGTTACCCATACATCATGACCTGATATTTTTATCGTGAACCTGATTTTGGTATCGACCAGGAAATGATACATCTTTTCACGGAAAACGACTTCCATCGCCTGGTCAGGTTTCCGCCCCTGGTCGTAATATCCGTATTTCCATAGGATGCCAAGGCCGACGATGTTCTGCTTTAGCTCATAAGCGCTTCGCATAAACGAGCCGGCGAGATAACCCAGTCCGCCGGCATAAGTTTTCAGCGATTGGTCGATTGCATATTCCATACAGAAATAGGCCACCGCGGTCTTGTATTTTGGATCGACGCTATAAGCTGCTTGAAATGAAAAGTTCATAATCTCAGTGTTGACTGAGTACATTGGTTTTCGGGTTAATGGAATGGCTCGAATGATGGCATATCTTATTTTTTGGCCAACTCTGCCGGAAATGTTTTATCCTCCGGGTTGATCTGACCTGATAACGAGTGCAAAAAAGCGACCACCTGCTTCACTTGCAGACTGGACAGGTTTTTGTTTAACTGTGCTTTAGCCATTATTTTAACTGCTGTGTCCAGCTTGGCAATGCTCCCGTCGTGAAAATAGGGATACGTTCCCGCAACATTGCGAAGCGTGGGTACTTTAAATACGTCCTTATCCTGCGCTTTATGCGATACTTGCTTTTTCCCCTCATCATTCATTTTGCTGGCCGTAAGGGTGCGGTAATCGGTTACTAAGCCGAACTTTTGTAAGGCGCCGCCGCCAACGCCTACCCCGTTATGGCAACCGGTGCATCCCGACTCTGCAAATACCTTCAACCCCAGCTTTTCTTCCATCGTTATCGCATTCGTGTCGCCTGCCATATATTTATCAAAGCGCGACGGGGTAAGCAGAGTGCGCTCGAAAGCGCCAATCGCTTTTTGCAGGTTTTTGTAAGTGATCGGCTTTTTCTCATTTGGGAAAGCTGCTTTAAACATATCCTGGTACAACTTGATCGAGCTTAACCTGTCAATTAAAAAACCCTTGTGAGGAATAGCCATTTCAACCGGATTTAAAATCGGCATACCCGCCTGTTCTTCTACATCCGTTGCCCTGCCATCCCAAAATTGCATATTTTGTAAGGCTGCGTTAAAGACGGTGGGTGAATTTCTGCCGCCATGCTTACCTGCGTCGCCCACCGATGTGGCCAGGTTGTCTACACCGTAGGTTTCGAGGTTATGGCACGAATTACAACTGTTATTTCCAGTTTTAGAAAGCCTGGTATCAAAAAACAATATTTTGCCAAGCTTAATTTTTTCGGGAGTTATGGGATTGGTTTTACTGTCGGCTGTGGCAGGCAGTACCTTAAAAGTGTTTTGCGCCAATTGCATGAGGGAATCCTCCGATTGTTTAGACAGCACCGGCGTTTTATTTTTATTGCTTTGCCTGCACGAAATGATAATGGCAAAGGCAAAAAAACCGAAAATTAACTTTTTCATGATGGTTGTTTTAAAGAAGGTTATTAGTCAAAGCTGATAGTTTGCACTTTGCCACCCAATGACAGCCGTCATCTTATTAAATGATTTTAGGCATCCCAACTTATCCTGGCGGATAAAAGGGGGGCCTTATAATTGCTTAATTACGTTTTTCAATTTAGCCGAAATCTCTGCCGCTATAGTATGCAAATCCTTATTTAACACCGATTTCATGGATGCCATAGGGTTAATGGCCGACACTTCTATTTTACCGGGTTTTCGTTCCTGTACGATCACATTGCAGGGCAGCATTGTGCCGATCTTATCTTCGGCCAGCAATGCTTTATAAGCATACGGCGGGTTACAGGCGCCCAATATCTTATAGTTGTAAAAGTCTTCTCCGAGTTTCTTTTTCAAAGTCGCTTTGACATCGATTTCGGTGAGTACACCAAACCCTTCTTTGCTCAAGCCTTCCGTGACTTTTTGGACAGCCTCTTCAAAACTTCCGTTTATTGTTTTATTAATATAGTATTTCATGGTTATTCTTGATTAAGGTATGTTTCAAAATTTATATCACTGCGTGATCACCCAGTATCTCGCTCAATGCCAGCCCCCAATGGGGTATCTTCCCGCCAAGCGTATAATACATCTGCTTAAAGCTCATCTTTAGCAGGTATGGTGTAAAACCCATTTCCAGGTGGCTTTCTTTTCCACCCCACCACTCATTTGTGCGCATGTAGAATCCCTTTATCCCTCCCATGTCGCCCATGCACAGTATCTCAAATGCCAGAGGTTTTATTTCGTCAGGAAAAAGTCCCAGTTCGGCAGCCAGGGTTTGCGATAACACTTCAGCTTCCATATGGCCTAAAGACCCGATTTTGGGAACGGTAACCGACGCCGCATCGCCCACTGCGAATATGTTCCTGTAATCCGGGTTGCGCATATACAAATCCGTCACTACAAATCCCTGGTCATCGGTAAATGGCAGTTCTTTTAAAAACGAATGGGCCTGCCAATCGGGGAAAATGATCGATATCTCGGCTTCCTGTGTAGTCCCGTCATTAAATTCGATGCCGTCGTTATACACCTTTTTAATACCTAATGTATCGGCTTTATAGTTATACCCCATATGCTGCATCATCGGCAGCAATTGATTTAAGATTGTTTCCCCGGCATCTTCGGCAATCACTTTGGCCGGGGTGGATAAATAAATGGTGGATGCATTGCCTTTCTGATTTTTCTCCAGCCAATGAGCTATCGAAAACGATAGCTCGACCGGAGGACCCTCGCAAGCGGTTAATGCGATGGGCAACCCGGCAGGCAGCTTATCGCTTTTGCCCTGGCGAAAAATATCGGACGTAATCACAATTGGGCCGCCCTTGTACTCATAATGCAGGTATTTCCTGAGGCGGTTACCAAGGAACGTATCGGTTACACTATGGCCATTTTCGCTAAATCCCTCGATAGTATCGTAAGCCAGCCGATTTCCAAGCGCTATTACCAGGTAATCATAATTTATGCGCCGGACCGGATGCCCCGCACGTTCGTTGGGCTGATAAATTACGGCATTGGTTTCAGGATCGATAGATATAACCTCCGCTTGTATAAAATTGCTTCCATCGTGTTCCAGGAAGGTCATAAATTTATATTGCAGGTCGATCGCCGGATTCACGTTCGCCAAAACCTGCAACGGAATGTTTGGAACGAATGTGAGTAAAGATTTACGATCGATGATCGTAATGGATGCTTTACCTTTAACTAATGCGTGAATGTACCTGGCCGTGGTAAGGCCGGCAAAATTGCACCCGAGAATTAAAATGTGAGGCTTTGACATCATTAGTGTCCTTAATTTATCGCCCCCGGGCAACAAGCTGAGGGTTCCTGGAACAATTTCCTTTGTTAAATCTCCCTATAATTCGGTTGAGGAATAATGATGCAGGTCATATAAAGCCATGATCTTGTGCAGACGTTAAAAGCTGTATTTCACCCTCAGGTAGCCCAGATGCCGCATTGCTTTAAAATCGTTGTTCACCTCAGCAAAAAAGGACTGCCAGAAAGCGTCGAGGTCAAGATTTGTCGCCAGGTTGTATTGAACGGACGGCAGCAGAATAAACAGATTGGTGCCCGGCGACAACAATAACGCCGTGCTGGCCGACAACCTGGGTGAGAATTGTTTGGTTGTGGAAAGGATGAGGTTCCACTTGGTCGGCATCAGATTTTTGGGGGATAAGTTCAGATCGATGGCATTTATATTATTGACCGGCCCGGATAGGCCATAATTGTTATATAATAAGCCAAAATTAACATACCAGTCCCCGGCGAATTTATAATCGGTTTCCATCGTCACGTTCAAATGCCCGGTTGAGTCTCGTCCGGCAAAAAAGTATTGCGCTTCTCCTTTGAAACCGGCATCGCCTATATATCCTGCCCAACCGCCACCCACTGTCGGCTTATTGTAATAGACACCGGTTAAGATTTGAAAATCGTAGTTCCATTTATTAAAGGCATATTTAAGCGCGCCGATATTGCCTCCGCTGATACTGGTGTGCGCATAGGCAAATTCCAGGTTTGAAGTATTGCTCACACTGTACTTGATTTTCGCGCCGTCAGTACCCGGTCGCTCTTCATAATCGAAGTCCAGGAAATTGTAACTGTTAAAAATGTCATTGGGGTTCCAGGTAGTCGCCATCCCCCAGTTAATGCGCTGGCGCCCGACCCTGAAGTTGAATTTGCCGGAACGGTAATCAAGGTACAGCCTTTCGACATTACTGGTAAAAACCATCGAATGGGTATTGATCCACACCTCCTGCATGTTCAGGTACTCATTCACATTCCTTACAGCGATTGAACCCGCCGGCAGGTCGGGTGCATCACTGTAAAATATCCGGGACCTTACTTCCACGGCCCCCGTAATTTGTTCTGATGGTTTCCATTTCAGATTTACCCTATTGTGTACCAGGTTTCCCCATTCCACATGCCTAAAATCGCTGTCTATACTAAAGGTCTGCATATCTTTAATGTAGCCGTTTATGAAAAAATTGCTGGCTTTAGCAATGCTATCCTGCGCCAGGGCGGTCGAAGCGGCGGATAGTGTCAGCACCAAAAGCAGCAACTTTTTCATACATTCAGGCATGTTCGGTGGAAACCGTCGCAGAATCGCTCACTATTTTACCGTCAACCAGACGGACCACCCGCCTGGCCCGGTCGATCACCCGCTGGTCGTGGGTGGAGAACAGGAATGTAATATTCTCCTCTTTATTTAGCTTGTCCATAATATCCAGCAGGTTTGAGGCCGATTGTGAATCCAGGTTGGCCGTGGGTTCGTCCGCCAGTACAAACCTGGGCTTACTTGCCAATGCCCGGGCGACGGCTACGCGCTGCTGCTGGCCGCCTGATAATTGCGCAGGGCGGCTGTCCAGTTTATCTTCCAGTTGTATCTGGCTAAATAATTGTTTTATCCGCTCGTCCCTTTGCGGCCTGGCGGCGCCCTGCAGCAGCATGATGAATTCAACGTTCTCTTTTGCTGTAAGTACCGGGATAAGGTTAAAAGACTGAAATACAAAACCGATGTTCTTAAGCCTGAAATCGATCAGCTCGCCGGATGACAACTGCGTGATATCGACGCCATTAATATAAATATTGCCGCTATCGGGCTTATCCAGGCCGCCGATCAGGTTTAGCAAGGTGGTTTTGCCCGACCCGGACGGACCGACAAGCGCGGTAAATTCGCCCTTGAGCAAATGCAGATGGACATTGTTTACCGCA
The DNA here is from genome assembly GCA_035547095.1 of Mucilaginibacter sp. Classification (GTDB taxonomy): domain Bacteria; phylum Bacteroidota; class Bacteroidia; order Sphingobacteriales; family Sphingobacteriaceae; genus Mucilaginibacter. The sequence continues at coordinate 11,024 of DASZVE010000081.1, read as the reverse complement.
TACACGGGAATGGTATCGGGATTATAAACCTTGCTGATGTTATGCGCGTCTATAACGGTCTCCTTTTTTACAGGCCCCTTTTGAATATCTGCTATGTCTGCCATTTTTAGTTAAATAATTTTTACCAATGTATCATCTCATTAATGCCTCAGATGGCCGCAGCCGTAATGCTTTAATAGCTGGAAATAAGCACGAAATAAGGGCTGTGCCGATTACAATTACCAGTATGCCCAGCAATTTGTCGATTGGAAATTCAGGGTATATCATCGTGCCGAATCCGAAGCTGCTCATCATTTCACCGCCCATGCCCGATACATCCAGGCCATGTTTATTGAAATAATTGATAACGAGCCATCCGCCCAATATCCCGATCGGCGTCCCGGTAATGGTTATAAAGATTGTTTCCGTCAGGATCAGTAAAAAGATACGGATACGTGTTGTGCCCAGGGCCACCATCATGCCGATTTCCCTTGTACGTTCGAGAATAGCCATCAGCATGGTGTTGATAATGCCGAACGCCAGGGCGAACATGATGATGACCATAATGATATAAGAATATTGATCCGTTGTTTTAACCAGCAGATCGGTTTCGGGTGATATCTCCCGCCAGTTCTCAATTTGATAGCCCGGAAACTTATGTTTCAGCAGTTGTTGTACGGGTCCAACGTCTTCGTCATTTTTTAGCAGGATGGCTATCTCATGAAACGCGCCCGGGATATTCAATAAATTGTCAAGGTCATTGATGTTTACGTAAACGTTCCTTTCGTCAAGCGGAGCGTTGTCGCTGCGATAAATTGCTGCGACGCGAAATGCGCCCGAGACTAGGTTGCCCGCCGTATCGGTGAATGTCAGTACCAGCTTTGCTCCGGTCTTTAGTTTCATCTTCGTCGCCAGCTTTTTACCGATGATGACCTGGTTTTTGCGCGCCTGGTCAAAAGGTTTACCCTCGATGATCTTGGCCTTTAACTGCGACGTCCTATATTCCAGGTCGGGGACAACGCCGTTGATCTGTACGCCGGAACTTCCGCTCGCCGTAGCCAGCATACCGTTGGTTATGCTGCGCGGACTGGCCGCTTTTACCTGGGGCAAGGCGCTGATTGCTTTCAAAAGCGAAGCGCCGTTCCGCAGCGTGAACTTAGGTTCGTAGTCCTTTTTAAAATCAGGATCGTGTATCTGCAAATGGCTTTGTTCCGCATCGATCACGTTGCGCACCCGGCTTTTCATCATGCCCTTATATAAACCAAGCACCGCGATCCCGGCAAAGAGGCCGAGTGCTATAGACAGAATAATAACCAGGCTCCGCATTTTATTGCGCCAAATATTCCGCCATGCCATCATCACTATCATCTTCTTAACGTTTCATCGCTGTCACCGGGTCCAGCCTTATGATCTTGTATATAGGATAAAGGGAAAGAATAAGCCCGACCCCCATAACGATCAACCCTTGTGTAATAAAATTGGATGCATCGGTTGAGGTTGGGAATACCGCCTCAAAACCGAATTTTTCGTAAGCTTTGGCGGTTTCGCCGCCTATCCTCAGCGGATACCTGTTGAGGTAATATACCAGTGGAACACTTACTAAAATACCAAGCAGGCATCCCGTAACTACCGTGAACATCGATTCAAGCATCAGCAGGATAGCCAGCCGGCTCTTTTTCATGCCGATGGCGATCAGCATTCCCAGTTCGTATTTCCGCTCAACCATTACCATCAGCAGCGTACCGAAAATTCCGAAGCAGATGAGCAGGTATAAAATGCCCTGGATGTATTTCATGCTATTAGTATCGGCCTGGATATGTTGTCTCACTTCCGGCATGATCTGCTCCCAGGTCATTGTCTCATAGTCAGCCCCGAGTGAGGATTGTACAGAAGAAGCGGTCGACTGAAGTTTCGCAATATCGCGCACGGACAGGACATAAGTGGTTGCCATGCTATCGGCCCCATAAAGGTCCATGGCAGTCGAGATGGGCATGAACAGCACACGTTCATTCAAGTCAGGCGACCCGAATTTAACGATACCCCGGATGGGATATTTGCCGGCAGCCAAAGCGCCATGATACCCTTGCCCGATCAGCACGGCGGTGTCATTTAGTTTGAGCTTAAGCCTGCCCGCCAGGCCCTGGGCAATCAATACGCTTCTGTCCTTGTCCGAAAGGTATTTGCCCTGCACCAGTTTTTGCTTTAACAGCGTAATGCCATTTTCTTTTTCAGGATCGATTCCTACGATAAGCCCTCCTTTGGTAACGTCGCCGGAAGAAATCAACGCAAATGATTCCAGGCGCGGAGTTACAGCCGTGATATTCTTGTTTTGAAGGATCTTTCGTGTCACCTGGTCGGACGCCTGGAAACTGTTATCAAGCACCTGCTCGTCCCAATAACCTTTTTTATGCACCTGGACATAGCCCGTATAAAAGCTTACAATATTTTTCACCAGGTTATTAAAAATGCCGTCCTGCAGGCTGCTGGCAATTACCGATAAAATTACCGCGAAGAAGATCGCTGCAATGGTGATCATGCTCCGGTTTTTGTTGCGCCAGATATTTTTCCAGGATAATTTGACCAACCACATCTCAGTAAACGGTTTGTGTTTTTTCAACCGTAAAAAAACTGTCTTCAATGGGTTGGTTGTAACGGACACTTCTGTAGATCATCTCCGTTTTTTGCCCCTTTTTATCGGCCGGTATCATCTCAAAGCGGGTAGGGATAAGCCTGTCGTCCATCATTTTTACATCATAGCTGTTCATCGTATTGATCAGTTTGCCGTCTTCATCATAAAAGCGGCAATTCAATTCAATAAAGTCCTTCTTATCGATACAAATGATCACTTTGCTCCATACAACCGCGGCCTGGGGTTTCGGTATCATATTAATGATATAGCACGAACGGCCCTGTATGAGCGTGTCGCCGGCAATGGAATGGTTATAGTCTTCCACAACAGACGATTCCTTAACCAGGTCGTCGTTGGTAAAATCGGTCCCCATCCAGTTCTGTCCCATCATTGACGGGGGCAGTTTTACCGTGCGCTCCAGCGATGGCACCCAAGTCCATACTTCTTTTTTTCTTTTCAAAAAGACAACGCCTTTGTCCTTGGCCGGCGCCGTGATCAGGATCATCGCGAGATCATTACCCTTCATCCAGGTTTTGCACTGCATCTCCCTCGACCATGTCGGACGGATCGTCCTGATTACCATATCTGCCTGCATCGTATTCCCGCGCATTTTATCATCAGCTTTTTTAACGATTTCGGTTGCATTCTGCCCGGCGGCTCTTAAAAAAAGGCAGGTTATAAATGCTAATGTTGTATGTAATCTCATGCCGAACATTATTTGACCTAAAAGTAGACGAGGTGAAAGGATAAGGTACTGATAGCCATCATAAAAGATAGTGAGTTTAGTCAGTTTTGATTGGTGCCGGGTACAGGCTTTAAATAATGACCCTTATCATTATTGATGTTGTTTTGCGTCAGATATTCCCTTGATTCCCATAATTACATTTGAAAACTGCTGTTCCCGGAAATGTTAATTACTTACCCTATAGCTCAACCCTATATTTTAGAGCCCGAAGCGCTTGCGACAGCACTCCATGCCGATTTACGAAAAGGGCTCAGCGGGCAGGAAGGCAAAAAACGGCACGAACAGTTCGGAGCTAACGTTTATGAGTACAGAAAGCCTCAAAGTTTAATAACCCTTTTTATCAGGCAGTTCAAAGGCGCGGTGGTTTATATCCTGGCCGGCGGGGCAATTATTTCCTTCTATTTTAAGGATACACCGGAAGCTATATCCATTTTGGCAGTTATCCTGGTCAACGCGCTCATCGGTTTTTTCATGGAGCGCCAGGCAAGAAGTTCCATGGACGAACTCAAAAACCTGGACATTATAACCGCTAAAATTTTGCGCGACGATTATCTTACGGTGATTAACGCCGCGGAACTCGTGCCGGGAGATATTCTTTTTCTTGAAGCCGGAGATATGGTACCCGCAGACGCCCGCCTTGTCGAAGCGCTGCAACTGCAGTGTGATGAATCATCGTTAACGGGTGAATCGCAGCCTGTTCTCAAAGAAATCCGGGCGCTTCCAAAAGATACCATTCTTGCCGAGCAGTGCAATATGGTTTTCAAAGGTACTTCTGTAGTCAAAGGCAATGGCAGAGCTATCATTACCGGAATTGCCAAAAATACGGAATTGGGCCAAATCGCTACGCTGGTGGAGCAGGCATCAGGAGAGGAAATTACACCGCTAAACAGAAAACTGAGCACGCTTACACGCAGGCTGATCATCGGCACATTGCTGATCACCGGTTTGTTCATTATTGCGGAGGCAATACAGGGCAGGAGTCTTTTTCTCATTTTGGAAACGGCCGTTGCTCTTTCCGTTGCTTCTATTCCTGAGGGGTTGCCCATTGTTGCCACCATTGCCCTATCCACCGGAATGCTGCTCATGGCGCGGCGAAACGCAATCGTAAAAAAATTATCCGCAGTGGAAACCCTGGGCAGCGTCGGTGTGATCCTCACCGATAAGACCGGCACCTTAACGGAAAATAAGATCAGCATCAATACACTGACGTTCCCTGAAGAAGCATTCACTTTTTTAGGGGATTCGGACATGCCCGTATTTGAAAAAAGTGCTGTTAATCTTGAAAAATTAGTGCGTTCCGGTGTGCTGTGCAATAATGCACACAGTCAACGGCATGCGATAGCTGAGCCGATGGAATCATCGTTGCTGCAGCTGGCGCAAAGAGCCGGTTTTGATGCTGATAAGATACGCAGAGATTATCCGCGAATTACGGAGATCCCTTTCAGCTCGGAAACCATGATGATGATCACCCTGCACGAAGGCCCCGGCGGATATCTTACTGCCGCTAAAGGCGCTGCCGAACAACTGTTAAAGATATGCGACAGAATGCAATCGGGGCGGCAGGTGCACAAGCTAACGCAAGGCGATCACGATCATATACTCCGCCAGGCGGATGACATGGCGCGGCAGGGATTGCGTGTACTTGCTTTTGCCTGGAAGGAAGATATGCCGCCGGACCATCATGGTTTTTCGGATGGTTTAATATTCGCAGGGCTTGCCGGCTTTCTCGATCCTCCCCGCGCCGATGTTAAGGAGGCTATTCATCATTGCATTCGCGCCGGAATTCGTGTAGTAATGATCACGGGCGACCATCCGCATACGGCCTTAAACATTGCCCGTAAAGTTGGCCTGGCAACTGAAGCTGACGATAACGTGATCAATGGGAAAACGCTTCCAGCGGTAAGGGACATAACGGCGGAGTGGAAAAAGAAAATACTGAACGCGGAGGTTTTTGCGCGAACGACGCCACAGCAAAAACTTGATATAGCCGCTATTTATAAAGAAGCCGGTTACATTGTGGCGATGACCGGCGACGGCATCAATGATGCGCCGGCGCTAAAGAAAGCCGACATCGGGATAGCTATGGGGCTTCGGGGGACACAGGTAGCCCGTGAAACGGCCGATATCGTGCTAAAGGATGATTCTTTTACCTCAATCACCGAAGCAATTGCGCAGGGAAGAACAATTTTTCAGAACATTCAAAAGTTTGTGGTTTACCTGGTGTCATGCAACCTCGCTGAGATACTCACCATTACATTGCTTGGCATTGTTATGCCCGCTGCCACACTGTTACCCTTGCAGATATTATTTCTTAACGTAGTAACCGACGTATTCCCCGCGTTAGCGCTAGGCGTAGGAAAAGCTGACCACAATGTCATGCTTCGGGCACCGCGCGACCCCGGCAAAGAAATTCTGCACCGCGACAAATGGCTAAAGATCATCCTGTACGCCGCTGCTATGACGGCAACGGTTGTAGCGGCAGTTAAGTATGGCAATACGCTGGGATATGCTCCGGCTGCGCTGAATAATGTCGCTTTCTTTACACTCACGTTTGCACAACTGGCTCATGTATTCAATATGCCGCATGAACGGTCCCGGATACTTTCAAATGAAGTCACCGGGAACAGATTCGTATGGTGGGCAATCGTACTTTGCCTGGTCATTATTGCTTTAGCTTACGTTGTTCCTCAAATAAGTTCGGTGCTTGGCCTCGCCTTTATGTCGGGGCAATTATGGCTTATTTGTATTGCCGCCGGCCTTGTGCCGCTAGTGCTCATACAGTTGGGCAAGTTTGTTGTTATCAAGACCCCGAAGAGATGAAAGAACTACCGTTAACGGTGCGCAGATCGGTTGAGTTGCTCGGATTATGCCTCGTCGTTCTAATCATAGCGCAGGGAAGCATGGTAATTATGCCGCTGCTGATGGCCTTCTTTTTTGGGTTGTTGCTGATGCCGCTCTTCCGTTTTTTCAGGAAGCTTAAAGTACCCGAAGTGATAGCAATTTTTCTCCCAATACTTTTACTGACAATAGTGATCATAGCCGTGATCTGGTTGTTTTCCGACAGGGTTGCCGCACTCTTAAGCGACCTTTCACAAATACAACGGAACGTAGCGCTCCACCTGGATCACTTGAGTATGTGGATCAGCCGCTCATTCGGATTCACCCCTAAAGATCAGCTTCAATTCATTAGCGAACAAAGCAGTAAATTTTTCAGCGGGCTGCAGGGATTAATTAACAGTAGTTTAGGATCGCTCACAAATGCAATAATATTCTTTGGCTTATTGCCCGTTTACACCTACCTGGTTATGTTTTACCGGAACATATTTTTGAAGTTCATTTTGCTTTGGTTTACACCTGCCGAGCAACCCAAAGTTTCGGACAGTGTGCGCCAGATTGAAAAAATGGTCAAAAACTACCTGGTTGGCCTGGCCATTCAAATAGGCTACATCACCATATTGCTTGGTGGCGCATTAGCCTTGTTCGGCATTAAAAACGCGCTTTTGATAGGCCTTTTATTCGCATTCCTGAATCTTATACCTTATTTAGGAGCGCTTATCGGTAATATCCTTGGCGTTATTATTACGCTGGCGGGGTCTGAAAATCTGACGGATATTTTAATTGTGCTGGCTGCCATCGTCGTCGTTCAATTCCTGGATAACAATATCCTTATGCCCCGCATCGTAGGTGGCCAGGTTAAGATCAATGCACTGGTTTCAATCGTAGGGATCGTTGCGGGCGGGGCCATTGCCGGAATATCGGGAATGTTTCTGGCCATGCCGATACTTTCGATTTTGAAGGTTATCTTCGACAGCTCGGAAAAATACAAACAGTGGGGTGTAATCCTGGGGGCCGCGCGGCCGAAAGAAAGTCCTCTTAACAAGTTGAATTGACAAAGCCATACCAGTGATCTAATTACCGGCAGTAGTGATTAGCACGACATTTTGCCGCTGTAATGCGCTTAAAAGTCGGCATATGACCCGACCTCAAGGCTTCTCACTTTAATAAATATTGCATCATAACAGATTATTTATAATATTAGGATAATTTTAAATCCCCGTGGATGTTCTTTTTAAAGACCTTTGGTTTTTAACTGCCAATAAACGGAACATGAAACAAAAGATCCTTATCATTGAAGATAATACGGAAATCCGTGAAAGCACCGCCGAACTTTTGGAATTGGCGGGGTATGAGGTAAGTATGGCCGATAACGGACGGAGTGGCTTAACTTTAATTGCGGGCTTTTTGCCTGATTTGATTATTTGTGATATCCGAATGGAAGAAATGGATGGTTACGAGGTCTTAGCGGAACTGAAAGGCAATCCGCGGACAGCTGAAGTCCCCTTTTTATTTTGTACGGCACAATCTGAAAAGAAAGACGTACAAAGGGCGGAAGACATTGGTATAAAGGCCTACCTTATTAAGCCCTTTACCCAGGAAGAACTATTTGCAGCAATCGAAATTTCCATTTCCGGGCAAAACCAAATTGGATAAATTAAAGCTCGAATAACATGCTTTCAGGGATGCTGAAAGGATAGGGTGAATGAAGTTTCCTTATTAGGAATACTTGAAACCGTAACAGAGCCTTTCATTAACTTCACATATCTCATTACAATATTCAATCCCAGCCCGGTACCGGGAATGGTGGCATTTTTATTTGCCCTGAAGAAAGGCTGAAAGAGGCCCTTTTGGTCTTTTTCGGAAATTCCGGCGCCATTATCGCTAACTGTTATGGTAACTTTCCCCGAACGGTTCTCTGTTCTGACGACAATTTCTGCATTGTCGCCCGCATATTTGATGGCGTTCGATACCAGGTTGATAAGGGAATTTTTGATCAAATGTTCGTCCAGGGAGACCAACCCGTCATTGCCGGTATGCTGGCAGCTTAAAGACTGCGCTGGCTTGGCTATAATGCGCATATCATTTACGATCTCCTCCGATAATACTTTCAAATCAAATGGCCGGTAAGTGGCCTGTACCTTCCCGGTTTCCAGCTTTTCAAGCGACAGAAAATCCTCCAGGATAGTGATCAGATTTTTTACCGAGCCCTCGATCTTATCGCAATGCTTCGTTATATTTTGACTATCGTTTTTCTCCAAATAGCGCCGGATCAGGTTTACTGATAATGAAACCGAACTTAGCGGCGTACGGAATTCGTGCGAAGCCAGTGAAACAAAATTGCTTTTAAGCTTACTGGTCTCCTGTTCTCTTTCCAGCGCGTATTTTCGATATTTCAACTCATTGACAATCAAAGCCACTAACGATATTACAACGGCGAGCATAAGCGCGGTAGCCGAGATAGTAACCCATTTGATCTGGTCGGTCAACAGCCGGTTTTCCGTTCTTTTCTTCAGCAAAAGCTGCTGCTCGGTATGGTTGATATCATTAATAACTTTCCTCACTTGTTCCATCATTTCGTCTAGACGAATAGTTTGCCGGTATATATTTGTCTCGGACGACCTGTCGGCAACATCTTCACTTTGCGACATCGTAAAAAGCCGGTCTATCCGGTCTTTTAACAATTTAACACGCCTTTTCTGCACGGTGTCGGCCGAAAGGATGTCGGACAAAACGTTAAATTGACTCACTACGCCATTTTTACTGATATTGAGATTTGAATCTGTGCTAAAAGATGTTCCCGCCAGGGAGTTCCTGGTTCTGCCTATTTCATTCAGGGAATATTGCATAAGATTGATGCTGGCGATTACTTTATAATTCCGGTCCATCCACTGGTCCATCTTTTGCTGCTGATTAACATAGTGCAGCGACACCGCACCGACAACGAGCACGATCAACACGGATATCGCACAACCCCAGTAGACTATAAGATGGAACTTATTATGCAGATTTTTCTTTAACATCGTCGACCCGGAGTTTTATATAGCTTTTTTGTTTGATAGCCGTACTTATTTACCCCCTTGGCTATACATAGCTTAAAAGGTAGTAACGACGCGTATTTGTGAGCTATGCATTTCAAGCCCATAGTCCAAAAGTATATTGGTACCATACTGCAAAAAATGACTTATGTCATATATTAGTTTGCCTTGCAACAAAATCGACCGGGCAATTAATTAGCTGAGGTATTGTTTTCTATCCCCGGCGGCCATGGTCATAGTGAGTCATCGACTATCGAAATGGCTGAAAAACTCAAAGAAGAATTATAAATACAGTGCCGGCGAATTAAATATCATTCTGATGTTTGTGACCTGTCCCCAGGGGGACGGGAAAGTATTTGTAGTATACGGATGCAGCCTCTGAAGTCAGGTTGCGTCCGGGCAAGTGCATTATATTGATTTTATTTTGCCTTGATTTTATCGTCTGACAGCCCGATCCGCTTACCATCCATTACAACTAATCCCTCGTCGCGCATTTCATTTAGGGTACGGAATATAGTCTCGTAGGTGGTGCCGGTGTAATAGGCAATATCCTGCCTGGGAAGCTTTATGTTGATATAGCCTTTCCCGTCTGTTCCAAATTGGTGCTTAAGTTTTATCAGCGCTTTTTTAAGTCGTTCTTTAACCGGCATTGCGGCCATGTCGCGCATGGTCTGTTCGGCTTCGCCAAGTTCCTGGGCGAAGAACAGCATCAGGTTGTAGGTAAGCTGGTGATTGACTTTTAGCGATGTTTTGAAAAAATCGACTTCGAAGTAACATACCACAACGGGCTCGACAGCGGAAGCCGAAACAGAATAAGTGTTTCCGGGGAAAAAATCCCGGTGACCGATGATTCCCCCGTCTGAGGCGAATCGTATGGTCATTTCTTTACCGTCGCCCCATTTTTGATGAACCTTTACAATCCCCGAATAGACGAAGTAGATTCCTTTTACCTCGTCTCCTTCACTAAACAACCTTTCGCCTTTTTTGAATTTCAGGTTTTTTTTATGCGTACAAATGGCTTCACGCCACTCGGGCAGCGAGTTGCGGCAAAGAAAGCATTTCTCCAAATCGCATCCTTGTTTCATTTACCGGGCGTTGTTAGTTTAACTGGCCGAAGTTATGACAATCGCGGGTTATTTATGTTAGGTTTTATGCAGCCGGCGTACCTGGGTAAATATTAATATATATCCGCACTATAAAAATGTATATATAATAAAAATCTAATTGTTTTATTGCGTGCTGATTATGAAGGATTTATCTGTGAAAATGTCCTAATTGTTTCTATACTTTCATTATAAAAAGCAAGTCCTTACGGCGAATATCCGCATTTTACTTTTTAATCGGCTTATATTTAGGTCTTAACCGCTCCATTCAATTAAATCAATCCGGAATGAGAAGAATATTGGCAGCACTGCTTATTACCCTGGTAACCATCACAGCGTCGGCCCAAATAAAAACGCCGAGGCAGTTATTTCCGGGTTTGTTTGAAGCTGTGCAGTTGTCTGATATATTTCCCGACAACAAAACGTTTGTCGATGCCACACCGCGGCGCGATCCCGCACTTATCATGCAGGATTATAATACACAAAAGGACAAAGCCGGATTTGACCTGAAGCAATTTGTAAGCGAAAACTTCGTTATACCCGGTCCGCCAAAGACTTTTTTTAAGAGCGACATATCAACCGGTATTCGTAAGCATATCGACACCTTGTGGGAAGTGCTTTACCGAAAACACGACACGGTATCTAAATATTCATCATTGCTGCCTTTGCCCAACGATTTCATAATACCGGGCGGC
>DASZVE010000080.1:0-27060 GCA_035547095.1 Mucilaginibacter sp. | reverse complement strand
GCGGTTGTGATCGACAGGTTGGCCGAAATGTAGCTTAAAGTGTAATTACTGTTTAAAGCCAGCGTGCCTTGATTAATGGCATAGCTGCCGACGTTCTCGCCCGGGTCGCGGGTTAAGGAGCCGGTAAAAGCATCTGAACCTACTAAAGCTCCCGAAGTCACCTGGTAAGTTAAGGCCGGGTCGCTTTGTCCGTAAACTTTTATTTTGGCATCGGCGGTAATCGTGATTGCGGCAGGATTTACTGTTAAAGTTTGCTGCTGATCAGTGGCTGCATCATAACCATTTCCTGCTGCCTGCGAAGCCGTGATGGTCGTTGTTCCGGCGCCAATAATATGGATATTGCCGCTCACTATCGTGGCGACCGATGTGTTGCTGCTGGTATAAGTGATCGGTGTTCCGGTATTGGTGCTGGTTGCTCCGGGGGCAAAATCCGCGTCCCCGTAAGTCTTGTTGGGTATTGCCACAAATGAGATCGAAGCGGGGCCGTGACCGATGGTATATGACTGGCCGGTGGTATATCCGCCGGACACGGCGTTACCTGCAGCGTCAGTAATACCGGTGCCGCCGCTATTTAAATCCAAACGCAATCCACCGCTACCCGTAACATTATTTACGGTTACAGTGTAGGTATTTCCAGTACCGGTTACGGATGAAACTGTTCCTGTCGCTGTACCGGAGGTATTGCTTACTGTAAAATCCGTCGCATCCACACCCGTTACGGCTTCGGAAAAAGTAACTGTATAATTTACCGACGTTGCGGCAGTAGGATTGACATCGGCCGTGTTGATCGAACTTACTGTTGGTACCTGCGTATCATAATTAAGCGCCGGCGTAATACCTGCTCCGCCGTTATTTCCGGCAGCATCCTGGTACGACCCCGCCGCCACGGTTATGCTTGCAGTACCGTTATTAGTATTTGCATCCGGTGTAAAAACCGCAGTGCGTGTTGCTCCTGATCCTGACAATGAGCCTAATGTGCCTCCGGCTACCAATACATCTGTAATGTCAAACGTTGTTCCCGGATCTTCGCTGAAAGTAAAAGTAATTGTTGCCGTTTCGCCTGCTTTTAATTGAGACTTATCACTAGTGATACTCAATGTCGAAGCGGTGCGGTCAACGTCATAAGACTGACCCGCAAACGGCAATGTTGTACTGATGCCAGGAGTAAGACCTGTTGCATTGGCTAAATTTAAAGTAAGGTTACCATCCCCGCTGCCCGTATTTACTGTGACGGTGTATGTTGTGCCTGATCCGCTTACTGAGGTAATACCGGTGCCGGTAAGCGTTCCGCCGGTAGTTAGTGAAAAATTACTTGCGGTTAGTCCGGTAATCGAAGCCCCAAAGGTGACCGTATATTGCACACTGGACGAGTTGGTCGGACTGCTGCCGGTAAGCGTTATAGAACTAATAGTAGTGGGCGGGTTCGCAGACGTAGTGAAAGTGACAGCATTACCATAAGTTGTCGATACGCCGTTTGTGGCATAGGCTCGTACATAGTAGGTAGTGGCAGGCGACAATCCGGTTAGAGAACTGGTAAACGTGCCCGTACCCGTACCGTCGGTGGTTTTACTGTCACTTGTGGTTGGCGAACCGGTGGTGTTCCAGCATACCCCGCGTGCTGTGACGGAACTTCCACCGTCGGACGTTATGTCACCGCCACTCGTCGCTGTTGTAGCGGTTGCTCCGCTGACCGCAGTAGTTGTGAGCACCGGAGCGGTCGCGAATATAGCCGTTATACTTTTATCGGCATCCATCGTAACAGTTAGCGGATTACTACTGCTGGTAACGCTGCCTGTCCAACCGGCAAATGATTCCGAGCCACCTGGGGTAGCTGTCAGAGTAACATTGCTACCCTGCGCAAAATTAGCGTAGTTATAGGAAGAGGCAGTAATGATGCCTGCAGGGTTACTTACCACGCTTCCGGTACCTGACGTAGCAACGGTAAGTTTTTGCGGAGTTAGGCCCCCGGTGATCGTTGCCTTACAGTCGATAGTAGCGCCATAATCGTAAGATCCGCATATGGTAGGCGAACTGCTATATACGAGTATGGTGCGGATATAAACAGGACCGTTGAAAGCGGTTGTTGGTATGGTCACGGTCCCGGAATAAACCTGCGTTCCGGTAAACGTGTAGTTTTGATCAAAAACTAATTCGCCGGCATCCTGGAGATCGCCGTTGCCATTGTAATCGATCCATATTTTGACATATTCCTGGTAAGCGCCATTTGTGTTTACCGTTACGCTAACGTTATAAGTGTTCCCGGCCGTAAGTGTAGTTAGGCTTGAACCCGTTTGATCAAAATAACCCGGACCGGAGTAGCCGGTCGCTCCCTGCACGGTTGAGCCGTTGATTGTAACGGAAGAAACATATTCGTAACCAAACATGGTAGGCCCTGAACTGCATAGCGGCGACTGCGCATGAGAGATAGCATATCCGCCCAATGTTAATAACAGGATAAGGATTATTTTAAAATGGGTTTTATAAAAGAACCGCCCTTCTGCCCGCAAAGGCATGCTATTTAAAAGTAAAATTCGGTTCATATCAGGCGGCGTATTTGCTTTTGACTAACGACCCAGGTCGGACCTGAACGGTGTAACTGAACTGTGACCTCCACGATACCGGGCTTTGTGGTGTAATCGGAATTAAGCGTAAAATTGACCGATGCGTCGTCACCGGCGACGCTGAACGCCTTGAAAATCAGGAAGACGTCGGCTTTTTCAGAACGTATGTCCGGCCTGGAGCGAAACAGCACGGGCTGTCCAAATTTGGTTACCGCGAGATCATCCGGAAATTTTACCGGGTACTGCATGACGTAAACCTGTTTTGGCGTGCCATCAGCTCGCCTGGTAAAGTAGTTTTGAATAACAGGCAGATCAAGACATTGCTGTAATATCTCCAACGAATCCTGCCGGGTCGACAGTTCGTATCGCACCAGAGAACCGGCGCTTGAACGGGCAGAAAACATCAATAACAAAGAGCTTGTTAATAGGGCAACTGGTAACCGTTTCAAAAAAGCTTTTTTTGAAAGGGAGTCATAAAAATTCATAAGCAAGAAATCACACATATCGTTCAAGGAATAGGGAATATTTTTGGCGGTGCAGCGTTTAAAAAAAACCGCCTAAGTAGATAAGATTCAAGTAATTATTGATTAAATTAAAAATTAAATTATCTATTAATAATTTCTTTTTACGAAATAATCAAACCCAAGGTTGGAAATAAATGCAAGATTTTGAGCAAATTATATAGCGAACTGGATAATAGTTGGTTTTGCCGCGCAACTAAAGCCGGCTGTCTGAGTGAGTACTCTTTTGTTAATGTATGGGCTGCTCTTAAAAACCGTTCAATCCGCTTTCATTTTTATTCCAGTCTTATTTTATTTCTTTTTGATTATTTTTCGGCGTATAAACCACCGACCCCATGAAAGGCCTAATGATGGATTACCAGCTTACGTTACCTGCCGTGTTGCGTCGGGCGGAAAGTTTATTTGGCGAAAAGCAGATCATTAGCCGTCTTCCTGATAAAAGCACTCATCGTTATACTTATCATGATCTCGGCAGGCGCACAAAAAAATTGGCGGTTGGATTGCACGGGCTCGGCATCTGCCCGGGCGACCGGGTGGCGACCCTGAGCTGGAACCATTATCAGCACCTGGAGGCTTATTATGCTGTTCCATGTATGGGTGCCGTTGTACACCCGCTTAATCTTCGCTTTAGCCCTGATGAACTGAGTTATATTATAAACCATGCCGGGGACAAGGCTGTTATTGTCGACCAGGTTTTGCTGCCCTTGCTGGAGAAGTTCAAACCGGGGATAAATGTTTCGACAATTATGGTCATCCCGCAAACAGGCGAGTCTTTGCCGGAAGGCTACTTAAACTACGAAGATGTGGTGGCCTCAGGCGACGAATCAATGTTCGAGCCTTTCGAAGGGGACGAAAACACCGCAGCTTTTATGTGCTATACTTCGGGCACGACGGGCAAGCCAAAAGGCATATTGTATTCGCATCGTTCCGTTATGCTGCATATGATGGCCTCCCTCATCAGTACGCCCGGCGTGGGAATCGTCGAACAAGATGTGGTTCTTCCCGTGGTACCCATGTTCCACGCCAGCGCCTGGGGATTTCCCTACATGTGTGCTTTTGTCGGGGCGACGCAGGTGTTCCCCGGTCCCTACCTGGACGCGGACAGTTTGCTTCAGCTCTTCGAGACCGAAAAAGTAACGCTTACCGGGGGCGTACCAACGGTAATGATGGGCCTGCTGAATAAGCTTGATGCCGACCCGCACAAATACAAGCTTCGCCTGCGCACCATCATGATCGGAGGTTCATGCGCGCCGCGCTTTATGGTGCAGGCTTTTGAAGAACGATACGGTATACACGTACTTAATACTTGGGGGATGACCGAGCTCTCGCCGTTGGGAAGTACCGCCATTATGACGAGCAAATACGAGCAATCTTCAAAAGATGAGCAATATGATCACCGGGTAAGACAAGGCTTTCCTATTCCCTTTATCGAAATCCGGGGACGGAATGAGGATGGACTGATCCCATGGGATGGCATAACGGTTGGTGAACTGGAAGTACGCGGTCCATGCGTGGCGGCATCGTATTATGGTGAAGAGGAACCAGGCGAAAAATTCACCGACGACGGCTGGCTAAAAACCGGCGACATTGGCAGTATAACCGCCGATGGTTGTATTGAAATAAAGGATCGCAGCAAGGATGTGATCAAATCGGGCGGGGAATGGATCAGTTCGGTCGCGCTTGAGAACGCATTAATGGGGCATCCGTCGGTGCTGGAGGCCGCGGTAATTGCCGTTCCCGATCAAAAATGGATGGAGCGCCCCTTTGCTTATGTAGTTCCGCGCGAGGGCAAGAGCGTTTCCACCGCTGAACTCAAAGAATTTCTGTCGGGCAAATTTGCCAAATTCTGGATACCGGAAAAATATCAGCTGGTTGATGCCATACCGAAAACGTCGGTAGGCAAATTTCTGAAATCGGCGCTAAGAGAAAAATATGATAAGGAGCATACCCGCCCGAACGGGTAAGCTCATATCTCCCATCAATCATTTATCGCCCCGTATACCAGCGGCGCAAACGCTTTAGCGGTATTAGCCACATACGGGCCCCACATTTGCTCATACGCCAGCACGATCATGTCCTCTTTTGGATCGACCCAATAGGAAGTTGAAAATACCCCGCCCCATGAGTAGGTACCGGCGTTGATGGGACCGAACTTGCTCCCCTCGTTAGTGACAATGAAAAAGCCGAACCCGAACTTGTTTACATCAGCGTGGCTGCCAATGTTAGGATGCAGATCGCCGATCTGGTTCATGGTCATCAGTCGGACCGAACTGCGCGACAGCAGCCGTACACCGTTGTACTCTCCGCCATTCAACAGCATCTGCAGAAAAACCGCATAATCGTGCAGGGTAGATACCAGGCCGCCGCCACCGGAAAAATAATCGGTTTTTTGAAGCGGATAATTCATATCGAGCGACCCGCCGAAGACCGACCCGGTCTTTTTTATTGTTCTGGCTGAATCGCCTACGAAAAAGTTGACCAGCCGCTTACCTTTTTCAGGCGGCAGGTTAAACCAGGTATCTTTCATGCCCAGGGGCTGGCAAATGCGCTTTTCAAAAAACTGTTCAAGCGACATGCCCGACCATTTTTCGATCAAATAACCGAGCACATCCATATTGAGGCCGTACTTCCAGCCCTCGCCCGGCTGAAAAAAGAGCGGCATGCTACCCAGCCGACTCATTGCATCTGCAAGCGTCTGGCCTTTTGTACCGACCCCTCCTGTCAGATAGCTTTTTGCATAAATGGCATTCTCGGCCGGTGTGCCTATCGCAGGATAACCTATGCCTGAGGTATGTGTAAGCAAATCGCGGATGGTGACAGGTCGCTTGGCGGGAACCGTGGTATAGCTGGTATCTTTCGGGTTATAGGTTGCCAGCACCCTTTCATGCGCAAATGATGGAATGTACATGGCAACGGGGTCGTCCAGCGAGAACTTTCCTTCCTCCCACAACATCATTACCGCAGCCACTGTAAGCGCCTTAGTTTGTGATGCGATGCGGAAGATAGCGGTTTTATCAAGCAGCTCCTTCGTGGCAGGGTCGTTGTATCCATGCGCCTTGTAAAAAACGATCTTACCGTGGCGTGCTATTAAAACGGCCGAACCGTTCACCCATTTTTGTTTTACCCACGCATCCATGGCCGAATCCAATCGATGAAGCCGGGTAGCCGAAAATCCTCCGGCAGCCGGGGTTGCCTCGGTCAAAACTCTTGATTGTGTGTGGGCGGTGTTAGCAAAAACGATTAATGAAAACAAAGAAAAAAAGGCAACTAAATGACGGTTCATTGGCTTTTGGGTTGGATTATCAAAAATAGAAATTTAGTTCAATCAAGCAAGGCTTTAACAAAATTCCATCGGTTTTTCAGCTCGCTTGTATTTTTTAGGTATCTTTCCGGCAATCCCACGAACTTAAATCGGAGAACACATGAGACTAAAAGACAAAGTTGCCCTGATCACCGGCGGAGCCAATGGCATCGGCCTGGCTACCACCGAACGTTTCGCCAAAGAAGGCGCTAAAATTATTTTGTGGGACGTATCCAATAAGGGCAACAATGTAGCTGAGGGGTTAAAGGCGCAAGGGCACGGAGTCATCTTTCAAAAAGTATCGGTGACAGACCAGGATGAAGTGCTGCAGGCAGTTGCTCAAGCCCATGCGCATTTCGGCCGCATCGATATCCTGATCAACAATGCCGGTATCACCAAGGACCGGACCTTGCTTAAAATGTCGAAACAGGAATGGGATGATGTGATCGCGGTAAACCTGACCGGCGTTTTCAACTGCACACAGGCGGTAGCTCCGATCATGAAAGAGCAGAATTATGGCCGGATTGTTTCGGCCTCGTCTAATGTCGCCATTCGCGGAAATTTCGGGCAGACAAACTACGTAGCTACAAAATCGGCCATTATCGGCATGACCAAAGTTTGGGCGATGGAACTCGGCAAATACAACATTACGGCCAACTGTATCGCGCCAGGCTTCATTACCACCGCTATGACCGACCTGATGCCCGAAGAAGTACGCCAGGCAAGTTTACCTTTTATTCCGCTTGGCAGATGGGGTGCACCCGAGGATATCGCCAATGGCTACCTGTATCTTGCTTCGGACGAGGCCTCATTCGTTAGCGGCATCTGCCTCACCATAGACGGTGGCGCTGCGCGGTAACTCATTTTTGGTCTCATCTCCCAGTTTCAAATCGGCTACCAATTTTTTGGCGGTCGTGAAAAAGAGCATGGCTGATACGAGGGCTACGGGCATAATGATCGACAGCGCCCAGCGCAGCGATTCGACACCCATGGTTGGTTTTAGCTGATCGCTGATAAAGCCAACGATTACCGGCCCGAAACCTAAACCAACCAGGTTGATCACCAGGAAATAAACAGCCGATGTCATTGCCCGCATCGAGGCCGGCACGAGACTATGCGCTACCGAAAGTGACGGCCCGAGGTAAACACTTTGCAATCCCGCGCATAAGCCTAACCCGATCAATGCAAAAAGCGTATTGTGCAGAAAGATCGCCGTGGCCGCGCACGGAATGGTAAACAGGATAGCATATGCCGGAATTTTGAGGTACAAGCGCTTATCCGTCTTCCCGAAATGGTCAGTTAAAACGCCGCCGGCAAACGACCCGATTCCGCCGCCGATACCATAAATCAATCCAAGCAAAGCTCCGGTTTGGGTGCTCGTTAGCCCGTGGAGCCTTTGCAGGAAAGAGGGCGCCCAATTGATAAGTCCGTAAATACAAAACACATTCAGCGCCGAACAGGTGGACAGGAAAACAAATGTTTTTGTGGCGTATAACCGGCTTAACACTTCCCCTAAGGAGGGCGATTGATCTGTAACAACGCCCGGATCCGTTGCGCCCTTTCGCGGCTCTTTTACGGTGATGTAAAACAGCAGCGAGAAAATAATACCGGGTATGCCCACCACAAAGAATGCCGATCGCCAGCCGAAGTGCTGATTTAAATAACCGCCCATTAAGAACCCGATCAATACGCCGAAATAAAGCCCCGCGGAATAGATGGAAAGCGCAGTCGAGCGCTTTTTGGGTGGAAAGTAATCGGAGATCATGGCATGTGCCGAGGGGCTGCCGCCCGCTTCTCCCACACCGACACCGGTACGGGCCAATAGCAATTGGATGAAATTTCTTGCTAGTCCGCAGGTGGCCGTCATGACGCTCCAGATGCCCAGGGATACGGCGACGGTATTTCTTCGATTCGTTTTATCGGCCAGGCGGGCAATAGGAATGCCCAGCGTAACGTAAAATATCGCAAAAGAAAATCCCGAAAGCAAGCCAAGCTGCGTGTCGGACAGGTGCAGGTTCTTTTTGATCGATTCCTGCAGGATGACAAGCACCTGGCGGTCGATAAAGTTGAAAACATACACCAGTGTCAGCATGGCAAGGACATAATTCCGGTATGTACTGCTTATTTCCTTCTTTGTAATAGTTGCCTCGTTTTGCATAAGGGTTTGATCGAACGGACTGTGATGTAGAAAAAGATTTATAACGAAGCAAAATTTCCGGCTATTTTTGGACATTAACAAATCTGTTTTAAAGCAAATTGCATGAACGCATATATCGTCGCCGGCAGGCGCAGCGCAGTAGGAAAAGCAAAGCGCGGAGGTTTCCGGTTCACACGACCGGATACGCTCGCTGCTGAAGTGCTGAAGCAGTTGGTGGCTACGGTTCCCAATGTCGGCAAAGAACAAATTGAAGATGTGATCGTGGGCAATGCCACGCCGGAAGCAGAACAGGGGCTGAACGTGGGCCGGCTGATCTCACTGATGGCGCTGGATACCGACAAGGTGCCGGGCATGACCGTGAACCGGTATTGTTCATCAGGGCTGGAAACCATAGCCATCGCATCGGCCAAGATCCATAGCGGCCTCGCCGACTGTATCATCGCCGGTGGTGTGGAAAGCATGAGCATGGTACCTATCGGTGGATACCATAACATTCCTAATCCTAAGGTTGCGCTGGCGCATCCGGATTATTACTGGAGCATGGGCCTTACGGCAGAAGCCGTCGCGAGGGAATTTAAAATCAGCCGCGAAGCACAGGATGAATTTGCTTATCATTCACACCGAAAAGCGCTTAGCGCATTAGCCACGGGGAAATTTAAACAGCAGATAGCTCCGGTAAAAGTATCAGAAATGTATACCGACGAAAACGGTAACGAGGCAACGCTCGAATTAATGATGGAGACCGATGAAGGCCCGCGTTCCGATACGTCGCCCGAAGCGCTGGCTAATTTGAAGCCGGTGTTCGATCCTGATGGTTCTGTTACAGCGGGGAATTCGTCGCAGATGAGCGACGGCGCGGCATTTGTGATGGTGGTGAGCGAACGTTTTATGAAAGCACACAACCTAAAACCCATCGCCCGGCTGGTTAACTATGCCCTGGTGGGCGTCCCCCCGCGCATCATGGGCATCGGGCCGTTGTATGCGATTCCAGAAGTGCTGAAAAAGGCCGGTATGAAACAGGACCAAATCGAACTCATCGAGTTGAACGAGGCTTTCGCATCTCAGGCCGTCGCGGTAATAAAAGGATTAGATATGAACCCTGATATCGTCAACGTCGATGGCGGCGCAATTGCGTTAGGCCATCCCATGGGCTGCACCGGCACAAAACTATCGATACAGCTTTTTGACGAGCTTAGGCTGCGCAAACAAAAATACGGCATGGTAACCATGTGCGTAGGCACCGGGCAGGGCGCGGCGGGGATTTTCGAATTGTTAGATTAACAAGTTGCAACACGGTCAAATTATCGAAGGCCGGTGGATACGCAGCCGTAGCTGTTATCACGGCGTTTAGCCTTTGATACCAATGCAACTATTTCGCAAATGTAAAACCCAGTTTTTTCAAGCCATGCTGAACTTCCGGGCAGCTCATAAACAACTTCCACAACAACCCGCTGCGGTAGTTCTCGATCATCGCTACGATGGGTCCTTCATCTATTGCGAGGTATGATTTGGCATACCAGTTGTGCGACTCGCTGAAAGCATCGGTAAAACCATACGGGCCCCAAATTTTGTCGCCAAGGTCATAATAGAAATGACGAAGCGCCTTCATCGAATATTCAGGGGTGTACGGGAACGCCGATAACGCGGCCGTCGGTGTAATCACACCCAGGTCGTTTGTCGGCGAATGGGCGTTATACCCTTCATAGTTATCACTGGAGGTAAGTCCCCAGCAATTTTCGCCATACCCCTTAAAATGCTTCGGATTGTCGACGCAATAATCATGGTCGATGAGTGTATAGTTCACATTCTCTTCCCAGTAGTCAGCATACATGTCTTTTAGCCCTTTAGGATTCAATCCCATAAAGGAATATTGCGTAAAGAATAGCGGACCGCCGTAGTCCCAGCCCAGCGGTAATTTATGACCATAAAAAGTTTTGCCGTTCTTGAAAAAATCACTCTGCGCCCAGCCGTTGAAATAAACGCTGGCAGGAACGGGATATCTTTCGCCACTTTCAGCCAGTATGTACGTGATCATACATTCGTTGAAGCCGCGTATCGGAAAATTCATGGCCCAGCCATTGTTGGGCGACCAGTGCCAATACAGGTTATCGCGGCCGTCGCGGGTATACCAGTTCCACTCGACATCGTTCCACATTTCGTTGATCCGATCGCGGATATGGCGTTCTTTCGGCGTATTGGCATTAAAGTACTGGCGCGCGCACAGCAAGCCTTCGAACAGGTAAGAGGTCTCAACCAGGTCGCCGCCATCGTCCTTGCGGCTAAAGCGGATCACCTTACCGGTGGCGCCATTCATCCAATGCGGGAAAACGCCATGAAATTCATCAGCTTTCTCCAAAAAATCCACCATCTTTAGCATCCGGTCGACCGCTTGTTCGTGGGTTACCCATCCCCGATGATCGGCCACAATGAGCGCCATAATGCCAAAACCTGAACCGCCGGTTGTTACCACCTCGTTGCCGTAGTCGTAAGCCACATTGCTGCGTTCGCGCGCAAGGCCGCTTACGGGGTGGGCGAAATCCCAGAAATAACCGAAAGTTTGCCGCTGAACCACATCAAGCAGAGCGCTGTCTGACAGGCCTTTTATAATGCCCACGGGTTTAATGCTATCTTTACCCGCAATGCTTTGGGCCGTTACCGAAATACTGAAAAGACCCGAAAAAAATATCGTAAGAAAGAATTTCATTTTGTTTTAATATCGATCATTAAAGGTTTGGGCTCTGAAAGCCTAAATTTTTCATCCCGGTTTTAATTTCCGGACAGCTCATAAACAAGTTCCATAAAAGACCGCTCCGATAGTTTTCTATCATATCGATGATCGGTCCCTCATCAATGGCCAGGTCCGACGTGGCAAACCAGGGACTATCCAGGTCGAACGCGTCGTAAAAGCCATATTGCCCCCACAATTTATCGCCAAGCTTATAGTAAAAGAACCTCAAGGCAGCCATGGATTGCGCAGGCGTATAGGGCAATGATGAAATGGCTGCGGTAGGCGCGATGACGCCGACATCGTTTGTGGGTGAGCTGGCTGTATAACCGCCATTGATATCGCTTGCCGTAAGCCCCCAGCAATCGGCGCTGTAACCGTAATATCCCTTTACATTGGCTACGCAATAATCGTAGTTGATCATGGAGTGGGCCTTGTTCTGCGTGTCGTAAGCGGCATAGTTATCCGTCAAACCGTTGGGATTGACACCCAGGAACGAGTAATGTGCGAAAAACAGGGGACCGCCTTCCGGCGGGCCAAGCGGCAGCTTTATTCCAAAATAAGTATTGCCGTTTCTTATTTGACCGTTAAGCGCCCAACCGTTGTCGTACACTATTTTCGGTATAGCATGTGTAGGCGATGAAGCAGCCATTACATAGGTGATCAACGCCTCATCCCAGCCGTTAACCTGCACACCGGTCGACCAGCCATAGTCGGGGCTCCAATGCCAGTACAGGGTATTTTGCCCGTTCTGCCGGAACCAATCCCACTCTACCCTATTCCAGATGGTATTGATGTCGTTGCGGAGGTTAGTTTCATCGGCGCTTGCTCCGTTAAAATATTGCCGGGCAGTAAGCAGGCCTTCCATCAGGTATGCGGTTTCCACAATATCGGCGCCGTCATCCTGCGTACTGAAGGGAACTACAACGCCGGTAGCGCCATTCATCCAATGCGGATAAGCACCGTGGAATGTCTGCGCGGTATTCTTTAAAAACCCTACTATGGTTTGCATTCTGGCCAATGCTTGGGCTCTTGTAATAAAGTTGCGGCTTGTTGCAGCCACAATCGCCATGATGCCGAAACCTGAGCCGCCCATCGTCACTACATCACCAGACGTATTACGCTCGCGCGCAAGACCGCTGACGGGATGACCGAAATCCCAGAAGTATTTGAACGTTTGCCGCTGGACCAGATCGAGAAGCGCGTCGTCGCTTATACGCTGAAATTTGTCCGTCGAGTCGATGGCTGTTGTCAACTGTACCGAAAAAGGCGATTGTAAAACGGTGTTGGAAGTCGACTTAAGATTGGTGGAAACCGATACGGTATATTGTGTCAGCGGCTGCAAAGCAGGCGTAGTAATCACTACTGTACTGTCGTGATTGTCATAAGCGGGTGTATAATTAACCGTGCCGCCATCCTTGCCGGTAAATGTTATGCTGTTTGAAACTGAGTTAACGTTCAAAGCTGCTGTAAAGGATATCCTGATAACCGGCTTAAGATTGATCCCTTTATACACGGCGCCATTATAAACCCCATTTACCTTTAGTCCCCCAAAACCAAATGAAGACGTAGTAACCGGCGGCGGACTAACGGTTTTTTTGTCCTTGCTGCAAGCGCTAAGCACGAGCGGCACAATCAATGCAAGCCAAAACTTCGATATTCTCATTTCCCCGCGGGCTTTCTCACTAAATTACCAATATTATTTCCGGCATTAAAAAAGGCTGTCGCCGTCCGCCATGCGGCGGACGGATAAACAACCTCAACTAAATCAATCAACTTTTATCTTCCCAGCAATTCAAGATTATACAGTGCTGATACTTGCGGAGCTGAAAGAACCTCATCGTACACTCTAACCTGGTCAAGCGTTCCCTGGAGATAACCCGCCCAACCCTGCGAACCCGTAGCCGATGTAAGCGAGGGGTTGGTTTGAAACTGCAGCGTACCGAACACCATTTTGGTCAGTCCCGTCCAATCAAGCGGTGTAAAACTGGCCGGCGTATTATTGCCCGCCGGGTTGCCATCGTAGTAAACGATGAAAGTCCCATCGGTATCGTTGTAAGTAATTACAACCTGCGTCCAATGCCCCCAGGGCTGCGATACATGGTAACCGCCTTCCCAGCCATCGACACCCGATGTTGAAGTGGCATCGTTGTAGGCATGAACTTTCAGCACGCCGCTGGTATCGCTGCCGCCGTTGTCGAAGAATAAATCCAGGTTGCCCCAAAAATTCTGCGTGTGTGCAATATCGACGAGGCCGATCGCACCATTGGAATTCAATGGCATATTCACCCAGGTACTCATCGTAAAGCTATGCAGCGATTTGACCTTTGCCGGCACATCCGAAATTACATATGAAGTGCCCGAAAATGACACCCCCTGTCCTTCAACTCCTTTAACAAAACTCGTGGTACCGGTTGCTGTGCCGGCGGTACCTGAAATACTGTCTTTCAGGTCGCCGTTGAACGGCCAGTATGCTACCAGGTGCGTTGGTTCAATATCGACCGACTTACTATAGCCGCTAAAAGATGGCGGCGGTTTTGGCGGTGCGTATGATTTGGGATTAAATTCCTTCTGGCATGATGAAAGTACCAGGCTTAAAACCGCGCCGGATAAAAGAGCGGCAATAAGTATATTTTTAAATGTTTTCATCTTTCTTAACAATTTGAATCAATTAATTATAACCTGGATTTTGTTTCAGCAAGCCGCCGCTCAGATCGATCTCATTTTGCGGTATAGGCCAAAGTTCGCTCTTGCCGGCCACGAAACCCTGCGGGCCAAATATTTGCGTACCCAGTCCCCAGCGGATCACATCGAAATGGCGCTCGAACTCCATTCCCAGCTCTACGCGCCTTTCGTGCTGGATAGCCGTACGCAGCGCAGCCTGGTCGGTAGTGGTTATCTGCGGCAGGATGGCGTTGTTGCCTCCGCGCGCTCTGGCCCTGATCAGTTCCAGGTCGGCCAGAGCCGGTGCGGCGTTGCCTAATTCGTTATTGGCTTCGGCATTCATCAGCAATACATCAGCATAGCGCAAAACGATCTTATCCTGCTGGCAACCCTGGTTAAAACCGGAAACATACTCCGCAAAGGGTACGTAAGATTTCATATTATAGTAGGGATTTGGAGCCGAAGCGTCGATCATGTCTCCTTCAGGTGTGGTTTGGCCGGTATAAATGACCGTGCCCTTCAGACGCGGATCGCCAGCCTCGAAAGCGGCGATCAGGTTCGGACTTGGATCATTAAAGCCCCAGCCGCCGGCTGCTTCTGTAACGCGCGGCATCTGAACCTGCGAATACTGCGAGTTTGAAGCGGCAGGATTGTTCGGTATCAGCATGTTCTGTATCTCGAATATCGATTCGGAATTGTTCTTATTCTGCGTTCTGAACATTTTTTCATAGTTGGGAAACAATGAATAAATACCCAGCGATGTTACCTGGTTGGTATAGTTAACCACATCGCTCCATTTCTTCTGGTACAAAGCAACCTTAGCATGTAACGCGAGGGCCGCACCTTTGGTAACATGGCCTATGTCGGCAGGCGCATAGGTTGTGGGAAGCACATTAGCGGCATCAGTCAGATCGGCCTCGATCTGGGTCCACACTTGCGCGGCGGGTACCTGGGGTAAATTGTACTGAGAGGCGGATGTTGGTACATGAACACGCAGCACAATATTACCAAAAGCGCGCACCAGCCTGAAATAGTCGTAGGCCCGAATAAATTTGGCTTCGGCAAGATACCTTGCTTTTAATGAGGCATCCATGCTGATCTTCGGCACATTATCCAATATCTGGTTGGCAAAGTTGATGTTGGCGTACATACCCGACCAAAAGCCATCTAATTGACCTTCGCCTGAGGTAACACTAAAGTTATGATACTCGTTCATAAAGGTCGCATCAGTAGGAACCGATCCTTTGGTTACGTCGTCCGAACCCATGCTTTCAATAGCGATAGGTGCGAAAGCGATGTCATTCCAGTTGTGCAGGTCGGCATACATGGCATTTACAGCCGATGTAGCATCGGCCTGGGTCTTCCAGAACTGCGTCGACTTGACGCTGCCGTTAGAGGACGCCGTATCCAGGAAACTCTTTTTACAGCTTTGTGAAAAAGATAGGGCGATAACTACACCGAGTATCGTTGCGCCCTGTAAGTATTTTTTATTATTCATTGTAATGATGAATTAAAATGTAACATTCACACCAAAATTGTAGGTCGCATACAGCGGATAGACGTTAGCATCTATACCCATGCCGGTAGGGCCGCCACCCACTTCAGGGCTGAACCCTTTGTACCCGAATATATTGATCGCATCCTGTGCATTAGCGTAAACGCGAAGACTGCGTATACCCCATTTACCGGTAATGCTTTGCGGAAGCGTATAGCCTAACTGCGCATTACGCAACCTGAAGTAAGCTCCGCTTGTCACATAGAATGAGTTCGGGGCCGAGTCATAGGTCGATCCAAGATTTACGGATGGGTAAGTGTTGGATGTGCCCGCACCGTGCCAGCGGTTTTGATAAAAGTCCTGGGTAAAGTTCTCGTTACCAAAGCGGTAAGCCAGGTTTGCGTTATAAATACTTACGTCCGCCCTGCCCTGGAAGTCAAGTTCAAGGTCGAAATCTTTGTATTTAAAGTAGGTATTTGCGCCATAGTAATATTTCGCGTTGGGATTACCCAGGTTTACACGGTCCTTACTCGTAATCACGCCGTCGCCGTTGGTGTCCTGGTAAATAAAGTCGCCAGGCTGGTTAGGACCGATGCCGCTTGCAGCTCCGTTAGCCACCTGCTGCGCCGTCTGGTAAATGCCCGTCACCTTATAACCATAGAATTCGCCGATTGGCTGGCCAACAATAGTACGGGTTGCCAGGGCGCCGTTAGTTATACCGTTGCCGCCGCCATAAAGCGGAATATCGCCCGAAATAACCTTGGTTACCTTGTTGTTATTAATGCTCAGGTTTGGACTTACAGAAAAGTAAAAATCTTTGTTAACCTGCTGCTTCCAGCTTACCGTAAACTCGAAACCTTTATTTTGTACTGTAGCCTGATTTGTCAGCAAACCACCATTCGGTCCGCTCTCTCCTATCGATCCAAGGATCGGGCTTGGGAAAATTGCATTTAGGGTTAACCGGTCGTAATATCCTGCTTCGAATGATAAATGATCATTCAAAATGGAGCCTTCGATGCCGAAGTCTGTGGATTGCGCTTGTTCCCAGGTTGTCGCTACTGCGATGGTGTTAATACTGGCTCCGGGAGCCGGGGCTTGCGGATTACCAAATACAGCCGTGTATTGCCCCGGATCGGTTGTAACCAATTGCACTGCCGGTACCTGGGTTACATTTGCATTACCCACGCGGCCATAGCTTCCACGCAATTTTAAGGTGCTGAATACGTGCTGGTCCTTCATAAAGTCCTCATTGGTTATTACCCAGCCGGCACCTATCGAAGGAAACCATCCGTAGGTTTGCGCAGGATAAAACTCCGACGCACCATCGTAACGGAGAGAGGCGTTCAAAAGATAGCGGTCGGCATAAGCATAGTTGACCCTACCGAGCCAATAGTTCTCCCTATTTACAAAGTTGGGCGAACCCGGCCCTGTCGCCTTCAAATAAGTCACATTAGTACCGGCAGGAAACGACGTATGCAGGTTACCGCTTTTATCAAAAGGAACGTTCTTGGCGGTAGCATCTGCAAAATCATTCTCATTGCTTTGCGCGCCTTCACCCAACAAACCGGTAATATGGTTTTTACCGATAGTTTTATCGTAGGTCAGCGTGTTTTCCCATATCCAGTTGCGATTTTCGGTATGGTTCAAATCCAATGTGGACGTATTGCTTTGTTGGCCGGCCGTGGCGTCATAAACCGGTGTGTAGTGCCTTACTTCCTCCTGGGATAACTGGCCGCCAAGACTTGTTTTAAATACCAGGTCCTTGATAATAGTGTATTGACCATACACGTTACCAGTAATGTCGTGGGTTTTGGAATGCTGCTGGAAAAAGTCAATAGTAGCCTGGGGATTATAATTGGCCCCTCCGCCTATACTGTAATCAGCAGGGTCACCATATTTACCAGTATTGTAATAAACGGGCACAATCGGCGCCGCGGTATACAATTGATGGTATATACTTCCATCGATATCATCCGAACCA
This sequence comes from Mucilaginibacter sp., assembly GCA_035547095.1. Classification (GTDB taxonomy): domain Bacteria; phylum Bacteroidota; class Bacteroidia; order Sphingobacteriales; family Sphingobacteriaceae; genus Mucilaginibacter. The sequence continues at coordinate 9,654 of DASZVE010000080.1, read as the reverse complement.
CTGGATAGCAAGCTGAAGGTATAGCCGAATTTCAGGTTTTTTGCTGCCTTCCAATCACCCGAAGCGTGGCCGGTGTAACGCTGATAATTGTTTGTCTTTATAGTACCGTTTTGGTCAAGGTAGCCGAAAGAGTAGTTGTAGGTGTACTTGTCGGTACCGCCATTGAGTGATATTTGGTGATTGGTTACGAATGCATTACGCAATATCTGTCCGTACCAGTCGGTGCCATTACCATAAGCGGCCGGGTTATCGCTGAATGCCGGCACGATACCATTTTGGGAATACAATTCGTTTATCGCAGTCGCATATTCAGTGCCGTTAGCCATTTTAACCTGGTTGGTAACGGATTGCCAGCCTACATAAGCATTGTAATCAATGGTAGGTTTGCCCGATTTCCCGCGTTTGGTAGTAATTAATACTACACCATTGGCGGCTTTGATACCGTAAATAGCGGTGCTCGAAGCATCTTTCAGAATACTAATGCTTTCAATGTCGCTCGGGTTCAAGAAACTGATGTCGTTATACCATACACCATCCACAACAAACAACGGCGAGGTATTACCAAATACGGTACCCAGGCCGCGGATATTGATGGTCGGCGATGCGCCAGGCTGACCATTGTTGATGATCTCGACGCCGGCAACCTTACCCTGCAAGGCGCTGACCACATTGACCGAGGCTTGTTTGGCAACCTCCGATCCTTTCACAACCGACACGGCGCCGGTGTTGTCGATCTTTTTCTGTGTACCGTAACCGATCACCACTACCTGCTGCAACTCACTTGCCGAGGCATTTAATTTTACATTGATGGTCGACTGCCCGTTTACAGGAACTTCCTGGTTGGAATAGCCAATGTAGCTAAATACTAATATGGCATTGGATGGGGCATTGAGTGTGAAATTTCCGTTCACATCGGTTTGGGTACCGTTCGTTGTCCCTTTTACCAGCACACTGACGCCGATCAGCGATTCATTGTTCGCGGCGTCCGTTACCTTGCCCTTAACCGTCGCGCTTTGCGCGAATACCGGCTGGGTAAAGAGGAAACAAAGCAGTACCAACCCTGAAATAGTAAAGATTCTTTTCATGTGGTAATACAATAATTAGGATTAGAAATAATTGGTTTGTTGATCTGCACCATCTGAAACAATAATTCGGCTCAAATGGTTATGCTAAGTTGACGAGATAATACTTTTTTAACAAAAAAAGGTACTCTACATTATTACATCATTCAAAAAGTAGTTTCTCAATCAACGACAATATTGGATTGCAAATAATTGATAATTAATTAATTAAAAAAACTTAGTGTATCCGCAACGTACTTCATTTAAAAAGTATCAGGCATCCGGAAATGAAGGTCGTATGAGAGGTAATGATGTAGTGTTCAGAGCTCCATGAGAAACTCCACCAGGTTCTTGTCGTGCTCCAGGTTAAGCTTTTTGCGCAAGCGGTAGCGCCGGATCTCGACACCGCGGAGGGAAATGTTAAGCAGCGAGGCCATCTCTTTGCTGCTCATGTTCATCCTTAGATAAGCACAAAGCTTCAGGTCGTTGGGAACAAGGTCAGGGTGTTGTGCCTTTAGCTTCTTAAAGAAACTTTCGTGGGCTTCATTAAAACTGCTTTCAAAAAGGTTCCAGTCGCGCTCATCGTTCATCCCCTCGTCGATTACCTTTTGTATCCTCTTTAACTGGTCGCCTGAAAGGAGTTTACCCGAACTGTCTTTCAAATGCCTTATTTCGTCGCTTATCTTCTGCAACAGTTCGTTCTTATAGACGATATTCATGGCTGAGTTGGCCAGCTCGCGGCTTTTGCCTGCCAGATCGGCCTGTAGTTGCTCGTTCCTGATCTTTACAATTCGCTGCTCGTTTGTTATAGACTCCTGGCGCAGGAATTCTTCATGTTCCTTCTTCAGTTTCTCGTGGATATGCTGCTGATGGCGCTTTAGTTTTATGCGGTAATAGTGCCTGGTCAGGTAATAAGCAACGATCAGCAGCAACGCGTAGCAGATAATAGCTATTTTACCCGCATACCACGGCGGGAGTATAGTAAAAGCAAAAACCGCCTCGGGCGATATATCCTGGTCGTTTATTTTGGCCCTTACCCTGAAGTGATAGGCGCCCCTGTCGAGATTGGTAAATTCCTTTTGCGTTTGTGCGTTCCAGTCGGACCATTGCTTCGAATATCCTTCGAGGTAATATTGAAACCTTATTTTACCCTGCCGGTAGTAAGGCAAAGCATACGAAATGCGGATGTTGTTTTGCGAATAAGGTATTTCAATATCATTTCCCGAACCATTTTCGGATAGTACTTTTATTTTATCGGTGATGTTCTCCACCTTCCGGATGATAACCTGCGGTAACTTTACAGGCTCCTGCTGCGACGCGTCAACATCATTCAGTATCACGAATCCGTCGTCAACACTGATAAGATATAACGAACTGCTGATACGGCTGATGCTCTCGTAGTTCTGAACCATCCGGCCGTCGAGCACATTAAACCTGTTGGAGTCGATCTTAACACTGCCCGGCTGCGAAAAATCGGCCAGCGCCACACGCCCGTGGTTAATAAACCAGTATTTTTTCCCCAGCGCCGGGATGATCTTGTTCGAGGTGGCGAACGAGCCCAGCAATCGGTTCAGTTGCTGGTACCTGGAAAAGCGGTCGCTGATGTCGTCATAAACATAAAAACCCGAGTCGGACGCGAAAACTATCCTGTTTTCAAGGTTAAAGACATTGATGTTGTAGCTGCCCGGCAGCCCATAATGGCTATCGTAATATTTTACCGCCGTGGCATGGCTCAGGTCGGTACTTAACGTTATTTTATAAATGCCCCGGTAAGCATGGCTCACCCATATCTGGCCTTTACTATCCTGCTCCACATAGCGCGAAGGTTCGCCAAACATTTCCACCTTGTGATCGAATACCCATGCCCCGGCGTTATTTTTCTTGTATATCGCCAAACCGGTATAGGTTCCCTGTATCAATTGATGGTCGTTCAGTTTTTTAAGGGTCCAGCCGCCATTGACCGACGATATTTTGGAGATACTGTTGCCGTTTACAGCGAAAGTGCCGTCGTTATGGCCGCACAGCAGCTGACCGTCCTGCAGGGATAGTTCCCATACCTGGCCCTGCGAGCCAGGGATTAGCTTAAAGTCGAAGGATTGAAAAAGCCGTTTATTTCCTTCCGTCAGCCAATCGCTGTAAAAAAGTCCCTGGTTGGTGCCCAGGTATATCTTGTTATTAAATATGATACTGGAGTATACCGTGCCAAACCGCCCCGTTTTATCAAAATAGAAATACAGCGGCGAGTTAAGCTCGATGCGGTCGATGCCATTGTCCAAACCGGCCCAAAGGTTTTGCTCATTGTCGGTAAAAAGGCTGAGCACGGTATTGTTTTGCAGTCCGCTGGATTTGTTGATCTGCTGCACCACATTTCCGGCCGTATCGATCACGATAACGCCGTTCAGGATGGTGCCGTAAGCAAAATACTTCCCCGGTATAACAGCGCCGTTGTTCAACTGATAGGTTTCGATAAAATTATCCGCCTGTGTTTTCCACGAAACGAATTTGTGGTCGTCGTAAAGGAAAAGCCCGTTATGCGCTGTGCCGATGAGGTACCTGTTATGCGGAAACGGCAAGATGGATAACACGCCGCTGTTGCCTAAGGCATTACTTCCCGCAAGGTATTGCAGCTTTTTGTTTTTCAGCTCGAATAAGCCGGCGTTTACCTGCTCGACGAAATAACGCCGGCCGACCTTAAACAGAAAAAGGTAGGCGGGGTTCGGCGCTTTCACTACGTCGATCCTGCCGTTGGCATAGATAAATATCGAGCCGAACGACTGAAAGATGATCTGTCCGTCGTCGATGTATATTTTCCATATCTCCTCGTTCAGCGGCTGGTATTTTTTGGGTATCAGCGCCGTAAGCGAATGGTACCTGAGCGCGCCGTTTTTGTCGTTCTGCCAGTAGCCGAACTCGCCGAAACCACCGGCATATATCTTGCCTTTGCCATCGGCCGCTACCGAGCGCACGATAAGACCGTTGGGCATGGCGTACGACTGCCAGTACCGGCCGTCGAACGTAAGCAGGCCGCCCGAGTTGCCAAAGTACATAATGCCATGCTCGTCCTTGGTAACCGACCAATTTTGGTTACCCGACTGATAGATGGCCTTGGTATAGTTCTGCACATAAGGCACGCCGATGCTTTTGATGTCGGCCGCACGGGTTGTACCGGCGAGCAGCATGCAAAAGGTAATGGTAAAATAAGCGGCTTTGCGCATTGGTTTATAAACCTGCAATAGCAGGCAAGCGAAAATACGATTTTCGGGCGACTAAGTTGATTGCCTATTGGCCTCGTCAAACCGGCTGGTATACGGGGTGTGCCCGCAAGGCAACCGGATTGGAACAAACCCATTTCCTGCCCTGGAACAGGGTTTACATGGTTTACACTTTTTAGCCTTTTTTGCACTTAAATAATTGATAATCAGATATTTAATTATTTTGATTGTAAACCATATATACTTATTGTAAAGTTTTTCCGGAGGGGCCAGCCTTCCTGATCCTTCGGGATGGATCTTAGGCACCTAACGCTAAACGTTTGCGGCAAGCCCCCGGCTAGTGGCCCGTAGATAGGTAATCCGCTTGCTATTCATGGCAATTTCGTCGGAACCGGAATCCTGGTATCCATTCATAACCCGTAAATGCATAGTTCGTTACTTAGCATGCGGACAACAAGCCGGGAGGCTTGCGGTAGCATTCATGGGTGCTTGCGGCAGCGTGGGGCTCTATTCTTTATAATCTGTTAAGGCATTAAAAACTGGTGATGACTCGAAAAAAAGGGATCCATTTTTCGCCTGTTCGGAGCCTATATTTCTAAACACTTGAATCCAAGTTTCTTTTAGTTCTTGCGCGACTTTCGATTCCATAGATGGCGTGGTCATAATAATCTTGATATTGACTTGCAGATCTGCCCAGCCTGGGCTACCATGATACTGAAAAAGCTTCCTAGCTTCGTTGCTGTCCAAAAAGGCAACCTTTGGATTCCGATGCATCATTACGCGTCCAACGGGTGTACTCTCACATTGCTCCAGCATATCGGAAAAAATAATAAGATCATTATGCATGGCAACGCCTTCATGGGAAGCCGCAAACGTATTGTAGGCATTCTCGATGGAAGTAAGTATACAAGTCCGGTTTTCAGGGTTCTTAGAAGCAGAATCAAGAAACCTCGCGATTACGGTATCTTGAGCATGTAAATCATCCAACACTTTTTGCTTGTCAGTTTGGTAAACTTCCGGTGCATCATAGTGGACAAATGGTTTTTCAAAGGCATTCGAACTGATCAGATAATAATTGATATGTGAGCCTGGCGGATAATGCCGACTGATATCCTGACACTGACCAATCATATCAGCAATATGCCGTTTATACATAGCGGAATCTGGCGTATGAATATTGCTGATACTTGGCGATACATCACATAAAACAATAACATTGGCTCCTTGACGACCATTTACCAAACCCGAACCACTTTTCTCTGAGCTAGCGGCATCGCGGGAATGGCAGGAAATGACTCCTGTTATGCAAAATAGCAATAATAAAAAATGTAGCTTTTGTTTCATTACAGTTGTTGTATATGCTTTGTGAATGCCTGATTGATGACCTCGTTTCGGTATTCTTCAATCAGTTTATAAAGATCATTCCCATGATTATTTCGATAACTGACTCTGAATCCCTGGTTATAATTCTGGACAAAAAAGGAAGATTCAAGCTTTACCTTTTCAACTTTATTTTCCCATTCATTTAGATATTGCTCCAGATGCTTAAGATTATAAGTTAGCTGTTGAAGTTGGGCTTCAACCAGGGAACAATTTTCATTTGACGCCTTCAGGTTTCGTTCGGCCATTTTGTATGCAGCTATATTGGCAAATATTTTCAATCCCATTGACAATGAGATACCACTAATGACCGGTATGATCACTGTAATGCCAATAAAGCTTTTTAACATTACAGACACAATGTCGTTTATCTGTCCTTTAGCTTGCATTCTAATAATTGTACTATATTCACTCTGGAATGCTGTGAAATATGTCCTATAGATAGCTAAATAGTACAATAACCATATCAACCCAACCAGGATAATAAATTTTACTGTCAGCTTTATCCATATCTCCTTTTTTAGGTCGTTTTCCACCGCGCCGTTACTCACAAGCTGCCTAATCTGCAACTGGACAAACCCTAATTTGCTATTAATATATTCATCATAGAAGATTTTGATAAAAATTGTGCAAAGAGCGATTCCCATTGAAAAGAAAAATAATTCCAGATCAAATACTTTATCAAAAAAAGAGCTGTTTGCTTTAGGGTGACCGATGCCGAAAAAAGCAACAAGATTGAGAGAAACAGCTATATCGGCCAATATCATCGCGAGGCCGGCCACCACATAAATCGCAGCATTAACCCAGTTGAACTGTTTGCTGTCATTCATGGACAATGATATTTGCTCCTGCATTTCATTTTCATTCTTTTTATGATTCGCTTTTATAATTTGGAGACTTTCATTCTTTTCTCGGCTCATAAATCTTAACGCCTCAATATGCCCGCTAAGACCTGAAAGCACTCTATCCGTTATGAGCGTGGCATGAGTGGTGGCAGTTTCTATTATATGAAAGTCACGAGCGCCAGAACGTCCATGATAATTCCCTAAATTAGCATAGTAATTTCCGTAGGCAATAATATGAAGCTGTATGTTTCCAATTAATGTTTCCTCGTTGCCTGATATATTTAAAATTTCAGACAGCTTTTTGTCTATAGTTTCCTTTTCATCCTTGACATCCGCTATTGCTTCGGTCTTACTAGGCATTGAAGGGTCAACAGTACCATTACTCTTCTTTTTCAAGCTCTCTAGTACAGATCTTTTTAAGTTTAATTTCCAGTTCATCGTTTTGAACTTTAAGGGTTTAAGCTTAATTCTGTTAATTTTTCAGCATCTCTGAACCAAAGACCGGTATAGTAGCCTTCTTTAAGAAGTGTAATTTCTCTCGTTTCAAGGCCGGACAGTTTATTTACTTCCAGTATTTCTTCAAGTATAATCTCTTCTTTTTGGCGCTTGATGCGTATTATCTCCTGCTCATTGTTCTTGATTTGGTCAGTTGCAGATTGCCACTTGCCTTTATTGATCAAACGGTTGTCCTGCTCCTCATCAATGATTTGCTGGCGCTCTTTGATCTCCTGAATTTGGTTATATAACTCTTTTAGAAATGCAGCGGATTCAGAGAAATATTTAAGGTCGTTTTGACTTAGTGACATATCATCAAGATAACCATCGCTTTTATCTGCTTTCTTTTTGTCCTTCCTGAAAATCCAGTGATATAACCTGTCCCAATAATTGTTCCTATCTTTTTCGTTGGACGACTGGTTTTCCTTTTCGACGGGTTTTGATTGGCTCCTAGGGACGACAACTGACAGGACCATAGCGTCGGACGACTCGCGGCCGCAAGAAATATCATTTGCAAGTTCCTGCCTTCCTTCTATCAGGTCAAACATTTTTTGCTGCAATTGATATATCCGCGCTCTTAGGCTCCAGTTGGTTGTATAATTAACCCGATAAGGTTTGGAAAGATTTTGAATTATGTTAGTTATGCTGTCAATATAGAACAGCAACATATCTGAGTTATTTTTAAGGCCGTTGAAAATGTAACCGTAGCCAATACTGAAGCCAGTCGCCAGGCAGCTTACAATAAAACCAAACACTGCTATCCGGCGTATATCATCAAAAAATAGTATAGGATAATGATATAACAACATAGCCAGTATCATAAGCGCAAATAACAAGAAACCAATGTATTGAATATTGGGCCTGAATCCTTGGTTTGTCCGCTCACTACCTTGCTCATGCTTGTAGTACTCATTTTCAGACACTCTGGTTAAATAAAGGATTGTGAAAACGGAGAAAATTGCTGCAATAGCGGTTCCAATAAATTCGTTGATCAATGAATCAAATAGTCCCTGAAAATTATTATGATTTCCCGCGCCAGCGATCTTCATGTCCTCTGAAATCTGGATAGATATCACGCCTAAAATGGGGAGCAATGCAAGAATAATTGGGGTAATTTTCAACCAAAGACCAAGCCATGCCGTTGAGCGGATTTTTGCATGCAACATGTTCTCTTGGTCATCCGTATTAAGTTCAAAATTATCATTTGCCTCATCCGAAGGCTTGCCTTTATTTTGGCGTGCCTTGCTAAAGTCAATAATAAACCCAAAACGAATAAGCGACCAATGACATATCCAACTTATAGCTCCTATTATAGCAACGTATACCAGAATAATACTGATCATGCCTATTAGGCTATACCCAGAAAGAAACTTTCCGATATTATCAAGGAAAAAAAACTTGACGCTGGTATTTCCGCTAACATTATCTCCTGCTATGGCGCCCGCCTGTGGCCCCGTCCATAAGGAAAACCACCATCCACTTACCAATGCTGACAAACTTCCCAAACCGATAAGAAAATGTGCAGTTTGTGAATTAACTCCATCCTTGGACAGTAATTTGAGGCGCTCTGTTACTTTTTGATATTGCTCTTGGTGCTTTACTAGTATGCCTTTCCAGAACTCGATCTTTTCTGTAATGGATTTTTCATCCTTTTTGTATTTTTGTTCTAAATCGTCATTTTGTCGGTTTTGCATTTCACTGTTAATCGACATCATTTTCTCTAAATCACGTTGTATATCTTCCAGACTCGTTTTAACAATCTTTTCTTTTGCTATACCTAGTTGTTTTATGGTTTCGATGACCTGGCGATACAAGTCCTGTAGCCGCACCTGTAGTTCTTCCCGTTCCTTATCTAAACTGTCAATACGAGCACTGTAAGTCTGTCTTTTATGCTCAAGTTCATGTCCCCGCTTTTCCATCAAGATCAACCAATCATTATAATTAGCTATCCGTTCCTGTTGAAGCTTCTTAAGGTCACTAATAATATCTTTGTATTTTTCTTTTATGAGCACCAATTCAGCTTCCAGCAATTCCTGTGGAGCTGGACTTGTTGAAAGTGTGATTAAAAATCCCTTTTTTTTAATAAGAATTTCGTCCAGCTTGAAATCCGATATCCTTTCACCGCTTGGTGCTTTTATCGGCTCCGGCTTCTTCTTATCATCAGGTTCTTTTTGAGTTTCAGGCTCTTTATTGTCCTTGTCATTATCATCCTCTTTTTCAGCATCGTCTGCCTTAGGAGGATCATCAGAATATTCCTGTTCCATTTTTTAATAAATTGTGAATTGTTCAAGGCCGGGCTATCACCTGAATAGAGTGTTGAGGCTTACTTGAAATCAAAGGTATTTGCAAAGTTCAACTCTTTCAACCCGTGAAAACACCCTTTTTTTCAATCAGTTGCAATTGACAAAATGCATTTTTGAGCTAAAAATGCATTTTGCATTAATTTGCAGTTAAATCAACCAAAGCTACAATTCACGAGATTGCTTCGTCACGCCAAGGCACAGGCCTGCGCAGTTCCTCGCGATTGTAAAGGTTAGATAATTCGATGACAGAATTAGCTTTAAGGAATAAAGCTATACGTTATGCGAATCAACACCAACGACCTAACATTAAAGCGGAATTACTTACAGACTTATCGCCTGTTGATCAAGGATTATGAGT